>CP060228.1:0-600000 GCA_023898565.1 Candidatus Nomurabacteria bacterium
TTGTCAAACGGTTGAGCTTACCGAAAGGTATATTCAAGAGAACACCTGATTTATAGAGCTGTCGTAGCTTCTTTCAGTTTTTCAATAGATAGTCCGATATATTCTCTATCTCGGTAGAGTTCTGAAAGCCACGCTATTGGGTCACCAATTGAAAACAACCCGTACACATCCATGTGCGGGTTGTTTGCTTCACGCCGGCTTCCCTCCTGGGTGTATCCGGTAATAATGGATACATACGATGGTGATGCTCAGAAAGAACACGCTCATACCCATTGTAAACGCCAGTGTCCAGGTCTGATGCAGGATTGACTGCGTCAGAATCAAGACCTGCAAAATCCACGACCCCCACGTCATTCCGAGCGAGATGGATTTTGAATCCTTTACTTTGATGAGCAGTCGGATTTGCGGCAAGAACAAGAGCCAGGTAAAAAGTCCGGCAGTAGCGACCAGCCAGTCAACCACTTGGGTGATATTGGTAATCACAATATTTTCCTCCGAAGAACTTTGATTCAAAACTATACAATTCTTTTGAATTTTTGCAAAAAATTATTTATTTTAAGACTTACTTCCAAGACTACAGGTTAAAAATAATTTTGATTAATGTAACAATTGTCTTGAGGCGCAGCAGAGCTACACCATTTTATATAATTAATCTTATGAAACTTTATTTAATTCCAGCCTATAAAGAAACCATTCGTAATCAAGGTTATGGCCGTATTATAAAAGCAGCAGAAAATGCTGGTTACACTACTGAAGTACTGAACTTGCAGATTCAAAACAAAAGATTCACTGCAGTAATTGCTGAAGGTGCTGAAATAATCAGCCAAGACAAAAGTAAATTCAAAGCTATCCTTGGATTTTCTACAGGTGCATTGATTGCCTACGAAATTTCAACAAAAGTAGCTTTTGACAAAGCTTTCTTCTGTTCACTGTCTCCATTACTTGATAAAGATATGCCAAAAACCATCACACCTTATGTAAAATACTTTGGTAAAGATACCGTTTTAGACCTTAAGAAACAAAAATATGGAACTTCATTGGCAGACAAAACCTTCTTTTTTACCGGTGACCACGAAGGAAGAAAACTGATCGGGCGAACAAAAACATTGGCAGAAAAAAATGACGGTAATTTAATCATAATTCAAGGCAATGAGCATGAATTGAATGCGCGTTATATCAAGCAAATCTCTCTAAAATTGTAGCTTCCCAAGACAGCGATGTATAATCTCATTCCGTGCTAGTATGCACTTATGAACAATCAACATTTTCGCTCAGCCACAAAGGCGAGCAACGACTGGAAAGTGAAGACTACTACAGTTACTCCTTTCTCAAAATATCTTGCCTTAGCACTATTTGTTTTATTGCCATTTTTTGGTTTTTGGCTTGGACTGCAATACACACCAGCCTCTAGCTGCCCTACCGATGAATTAATTGAGAGCGAAGCTGATACCGCGGTTTCAACATCTACCGTTGATACTGTCATTACTGAAAATCAACCGAGCACCCCAGCACCGGCACAAAGTCCGAGCAAGACCGTCGCAACTCCTGTCACCACAACACTAGCTGGCCCAACGACACTCACTGTATACATCACTGAAGCAACACTCGAATACATTAGCGTCGACAACATCGCTATCTACAAAGATGACGCTGCTGTTACTCAAATGATTGCTGACGGTCTCTGCCCTGCTGCTGAGCCACAGAAGTGCCGTCTCGAAAGCGGTGTCTACTACCGTAATACTGACCCAAGCATTCGTAGTTACGCCCTATCGCCCAGTGTACAGGTAGAGACTTGGACCGGCACTGAATATCCCCTTTCACAACTAGTCAACAAGCCTGCCAACAAAACACCGTACACAATCACAATTAATCCTTACGGAATTATCACACGTATACAAGAAGTCTACCGACCATAACACACTCACACCTCTACAATTGACGTACTTTTGCTGAGGCGCTATTTTGATTAAAAGTTCTTTGAGCACCTTACAGATTACTGGAGAAGAAAAAATGGAAGTGTTTACCAGAGGTCACCGCAGCAACACTTTTAAACGCGGTAGTGCCGAACATACATACCTAGACTATCTCGAGCGCGTTGCCCGAGGTGAAAAAGGTGCAATCATTACCTTTAAAGACAGAAGTGGAGCCGAAGCAATGCGGCTTGCGCTGGCATTTGCATACTTCCCCATTGGGCATAGCTACTTAGAAAACGGAGCTCCAAACGATTACCGCTGTGCACACTGCGAAGCGGGCCATCCGCCTAAAAAGCTTTGGCGAAGAATAAACAAAATACCCCTTGTGTTTGCTTGCGCAACGCACGCTGCGCTCTTTGAAGGACGAACACTGGAGGATTTTGACCAATCGGGCGAACACACGCTCACTGAAGGTAGATTTGCTGGCATGCGCACAAGCATGATTGGCTATTACGTTCCCGCAATCCCAACCGAGGACGGCAACTACTGGCCACACAACCACACCCCAGACTCTGCACTACTGTGGTGGCAAAACCTGCCAAACCATAGCTAAAAAACCGGGCATATGCCCGGTTTTTTAAATTTTGTGCAATGCACATTCGCTCGCTGCTACTTTCGGATCAATTGAAGATAAGCCTGTCAAAAGTGCCTCGAACGCGTCACTAGGTTCATCGTTGTAATATGTTTGCCACTGTTGGTACGTGCGCATCGAAGTTGATTGAGCATTTAGAATCATCGTTACTGGACACATGCGCACATACTCAGGCGTGCTAATTGTTCCCAAAAGACATGTTCCTGCATCGTTTTTCGCTATAAAGGCGCTTCGATCGACGCCTGCCACTGAAATTGATAACTTGGCCGGAGTGCACGTGGTCAAAGCCGTTTCTGCAAAACACTCAGCCTCATCCTCTTTTGAGAGCTTAGCTACAAGCTTTGTGATATCAGACTGTGTTGCGTCCTGGCTCAGCGTTGCGGTAAGCGCACCGCAAGATTTGGCTTGAGCAAATTCTTCTTCAGAAGACTCAAAAAGGCCTTCCGTCATAACTTCTCGATAACGATCTTTGTCTTGGAGATCAGCTGGAGAAATTACACCTCGGTCACCCAGTGAAATAAACTGCGGAGCGTAGTCCATAACGTCCATATTGTATTCAACTAGATTAAGATCACTCCGACTATACGGGGATTCAACTGCCTCACCCGCATTCGAACCTGTATTGTAGGTTCCTGCACCAACTGACGCGACTTCTGTGTATTCAATCACATCATCTTTCCAGCCAGTCTCCTTTACGGGAACTTCTGGCTCGACAGCTTGCTCTTGATCGTCAGAGTATGTGCTAGTAGCTATGTCAGGAATCGGATCTTCAGGCAATGTGCCCGTCGTTCCTGGACCAATTGGAAATGTTCCCACCTGATCGCCAACCTCCGACTCAGAAGTATTCATGCCACTAAAAATATAAAACAGCAGAACTCCCAAAATACCTACTGCGAGTACAGCGAGCACGACAATCTTCCTTGTATCTGAATCCATAGCTAAATTTTACACCACAACGCGCGTAAGTGACGCCCGGTATTACACAGGTGCTTACTGAACTTTTAGGTTGGCAATGTCTTGTAAAAGCTCTAGCGCATGATCAGCCGGAGTCACCCTTGGGTAGACCTTTACAATCATCCCCTTCTGATCAATTAAATATGAAACCCTGGCAGTACCCATATATTTTCTGCCGTACATTGATCGTTCTTGCCATGCACCATACGCCTTAATCATTTCGGTACTTTCATCAGACAAGAGTGTAAACGGGAGATTGTACTTATTCTTAAACTTCATATGCGAAGCTGACGAATCCTTACTTACTCCAAGCACCGCAACGCCCTGCTTGGTAAACTCTTCATATGTCTCTGCAATTACACACGCTTCTTTAGTGCAGCCGGGCGTGTCATCTTTGGGGTAAAAATAGACCACCAGCCACTGCCCCGCAAACTCTTCAAGGGTTCGAGGGCTTCCCGTCTCATCCGGCAGCGAGAAAGCCGGAGCTTTCGTATTGACCTTTAGCATATACTCACATCGTAGCACACTTGCACAGGCGGCAAAAAACCGGGCTTAGGCCCAGTTTTTTGCCGCCTGTGCATCTATTCGAAGACAGCTACTCTCCTTCATCAGTGCGAAATACTCTTATGTTTCCGTACCGGATATGACCATCTTTGTCTTCAAGTACCATACGATAATAATAGCGCTCGTCTTCTTCGAGACGACCGACGCCGACACGTACGGCACGATCATACGCAGACTTCACGCCTACCCTATTACTACGTAAATCGAGAAAGTCTTCATCTTGGCCAAACTCAAACCACACTGTCGCAGTCATGTCGCCATACAGAACAACCTCACCTCGTAGGGTTGCGCCGTCTCGAGTAATATCAGCTGCACCCTTGGTTTCAAACTCAACATAGCTACCCAAGCGATCAATATCATCCTCTGACAGAGAACCATTTCTTTCTAGGACGGCCTTGATTTCAAGCAACATAGTAATGCGACCATACAAATAGGCCATCAATTCGTCCTGCGTACGCGGCTGATATGACACTGTTTGCGCAGACACTGTTTGTGGCGCAACGACCACTAGCAAAGCTGCGAGTAGTGCCCCACTAAGAAAAATTGCTGATTTATTCATTTTTTTATTATAACACATTTTTATGATTTATGCAATCTTTTTCCAACTTCTGTCTTGTCGTACGAGCAACTCCTCAGCCCGCGCCGGATCAGCCATCACCTCTTCTACAATTCGTTCAGCTCGCACGCCTTGAGACGCTTTCACCAGCACCACATCTCCTGGTGCCAATAGAGATTGTAATTCCCGACCCGCTCGATTAATGTCATCATACTGAAAAATATGCTTTTCGGTCATACCAGCGGCCAATGCACCATCTGCAATACCGTGCGCCCGTACACCCACCGTGAACAAAATATCAGCTGATTCGGCAACTTTTGCTCCAAGACTACGATGTGCTTCACTCGAAAATTTACCCAGTTCCAACATATCTCCCAACACAGCAATTTTACGACCGGCGTAAGATAACTCGCTCAGTGTCTGCAGCGCCTGCTCCGCCGCAATGGGCGAAGAATTATACGTGTCATCAATAAGCATCGTAGCCTTCAAACCTGGAATTAAGCGCATGCGACCATTTGGTGTGCGTAAAGCGCCAAGAGAAATAGTAGCCGCTTCAATCGGTACTGAAAGTTCGTCCGCCACTGCAATTGCAGCCGTACAAGCGTACACATGCTGCGTACCAATCGTACCCTCAAGCTGAACCTTATAGCTATTACCAAAGTGCTCGAGCGAAAAAGCGACACCCACTGGCCGATCATCGTGATACACTACTCGATCAGTACGAGCCGTAAAATCTGTTTCTAAATAACGACCAAACCCCACTTTGCGTTGCAGCAAATCAGGGAGTCTATCGGTGATGAGCGTGTCGTCGTTGTTATACACCACCAAACCATCAGGCTTCATTGCTGAGGCTAAAAGCAGTTTTTCGTCAATAACAGCTTCAGGTGAAGAAAAATACTCAACATGAACCGGCACGCTCGAAAATTTTGTCAAAACAACGATATCTGGTTTTAGCCACGCCGTCAGATGCTTCATATCGCCCGGACGGTCTATACCAGCTTCGAGCACGAGCACCTCAGGGTAACTTCGAGAAAACAGCGCGATAAAAAACCCTTCGACAATATTTCGAAGCCAAAAAAAAGGATTGCTCCACGCATTTGGTAGTCCCAGCACCGTAAGCGGCACACCAATGTCCGAATTAAAACTTTTCTCGCTTTTACGCGCAAACACATTGTTTTTAATTGCAGCGTACACAGCGTCTTTGGTAGATGTTTTCCCCACGCTACCGGTAATCGCGACAATGCGTGGCTTATGCCGACGAAGCAATATAGACGCTTCGATGATTAGAATACGTACGATAAAATTTTTAAAGAGTTGTTTCATAGGATTATTATCGGTCTGGCGGAATCGAATAATAGTTGATCAAGAACTTGGTTATCTCCATGAATGGCTCAGTCAGCGTTTCAGACGCGTATCTTACCCCTTGTGGTTCTACAGTATACATGAAAACGATGAATTTCGGGTCAAAGGCTGGAAAGTATCCGAAAAATGAGTGCAGATACTTATCCTCGTAATACCCGCCATGCACCGGATCAGGAATTTGTGCAGTACCGGTTTTGGCTCCAATGGTGTGATGCGGGAGAGCTACCGCACCACCGCGAAGTGCGTCGTCCACCACAATGGTGAGCATACGAGAAATCTCTTCACTCGTAGACTCTTTAAGCACTTGCTCACCTTCCGGATACCTAATCTCTTTCACTTCGCCGTCATCATACTCGATTCGCTTCACCAAATGCGGTGTCACTAGTTTGCCATCATTTGCAAGTGTCGCGAGTGCACGCACGGTCTCCATTGGTGTGGTAGCTATACCCTGACCAAACGACGCTGTGGCATACTCAACGTCTCGTGGTGAATTAAGGTTATGCACCAAGCCATGCACTTCATTTGGTAAATCGACACCTGTTTCACTACCAAGCTTATAGTTTAAAAAGTATTTTCGAAACGCATCCTTTCCCATTCTCTGTACCACAAACGACACTCCTGTGTTGAGCGATTGATTAAGCACTTCCTGCATTGGCACCGTACCACGTCCACGACCGTCGTAGTTGCGAATGGTGTAATCATTCAACTCAATGGAGCCGGCGTCGTAGTAAGTCGTTTGGGCAGTCACTGCACCCGCATCAATACCTGCCGCCATGGTAAGCGGCTTGATGATTGAGCCCATTTCATACACATTTTCTACCAACGGATTCTGAAACTGTTCGATTGTCGCGCCACTGCGGTCATTTAAATCAAAACTTGGAACCGCATTCATTGCCACGATCTCACCGGTACGCGGGTCCATCACAATAGCACCGGTTAATTTACTTTCATACTTATCATTGGTTTCTTGCAATATCGTGTCCAACATGCGAGACACTGACGGCTCTAAACTAGTTACGATGTTACCCGTACGCTCGCCGTCTTTTTTGTATACTAAGTCACCTAAATTACTGAAGAGTTCGGCAAAGAAATTCACCGACATCACCTGTCGCTTCTGGAACAACACATCGTCATAATAGCGTTCCAAACCATACTTACCACGAAGTTCAGAACCATCGTCGGCATAACCAACAAAACCAATCGATCGTGCAGCTAAAGAGCCACCGGGATAATAGCGCCACTGATTTTTATAGAGCATTGCCCCATCTATATCGAGAGCTTCAATCTCGTCAGCCTGTTCACGCGTGAGCTTATCTGCAAGCTCGGCATAGGTACGACCAGGCACGGAAAGTCGATTTACGCAGGTCTCTTGTTCAATTTCAGTGTACGCCAATAGCTTTGAGCAAAAAACCTCAACTGATGTAGTGATGTGTTCTGGATTCGCAGCAAGCAAATACCCGGCTTGCACCGAGGCGGCAGACAAAGCTGTGCCGTCCCTAGTGGTAAATAAAATTGAGCCACGAGAGTACAAATCAGTCTTAGTGTGTACATACTGACTTTCAGCTTTTGTGCTGTAGTAGTCAGCATTTGCAATTTGAATCTGATATAAGCGAGCAACCAGCAAAAGTGCTCCCAAAATAACGACGCCCGACAGCAGTCGAATTCTAAATTGTAACTGTGGACGTCTCATAAAAAGTTAGCGCCTGCCTAACACCAGACTAGACTGATCGTGCGAGACAAAGATTTTAGCGTCCGTTCGATCATACCCGTCTAACAACGCAATCTTAGCAGCTACCGCGTGCTGCGATTCAATATACTTTGCTTCAAGAGTAGCGATTTCTGCGTTTAAATCACGCTGCTTCTGAACCTGCTCGCTTCTCATTACCACTTGTACCACAGACATGTTTAAAAAATACAAATATGCCACCACTGCCGTCACCAAGCAACCTAAGACAGCCAGCGTGGCCTTTGAATATGTAATTGTGTCGCGACTTTTTCCCACCATGATAATTATGTAGCCCTATGTTTTGGTAATAACACGTAGTTTTGCGCTACGTGCGCGCGGGTTTTCTTTGAGTTCCTCCTCGCTTGGAACGATTGGTTTTTTGGGTGTAAGTGAGGCTAATCCCGCGTCTTTTAGCTCGCGAAATGAGTGTTTTACAACCCGATCTTCAATACTGTGAAAGGTAATGATAGCCAAACGACCGCCTGGCTTTAGTGCTGTAAACGCATCTTTAATAAAGCGTTCGAGCACACCAAGTTCGTCATTTACCGCAATGCGAAGCGCCTGAAATGACTTCGTCGCAGGGTGGATTTTGCCTCGGCGCGCTGCCTTCGGCAGCGCGCCTTCAACAATCTCCACCAACTGCTTCGTCGACGTGATACGTGAGTATTTCCGTTGCTCGACAATTGCTTTCGCAATCCGTCTGGCAAACCTTTCTTCAGCGTACCCAAAGAGAATGTCAGCAATAACATGCTCTTCCCAGTCGTTGATAATGTCTTCAGCGGTAAATGAATAGTCTTCAGCCTTACCAAAGGTCATATGGAGCGGGCCATCGTGCATAAACGAAAAGCCTTTGCTGCCATCAGCGAACTGTTCCATTCGCCATCCTAGGTCGGCCAAAATACCATCAACCCCTTCAATTTGTAATGAACTAAGAATGTTTCCAATCTCGCTAAAGTTGCTGTGTACTAGATGAGTCTGTGGAGAGATATTTTCTAGTTTTGTCTTATCAAGTGCAGTTTCATCTGCATCAATACCGACATACACACCAGCTTCAGTGAGCCTGTTTGTAATTTCCCGAGCGTGTCCGCCACTTCCAAACGTCGCATCCACCACAGTGTCAGACGGTGACAGAATAATTGCATCAACTGCTTCGTGCAGTAGTACTGTTTTGTGTTGCATACGTAAAGGTGATTAGAGGACGCCAATTTCTCCCAGCTTTTCGGCAAGTGAATCTGCCTGCTGTTCGATTGAGCGCTTATAGGTCTCCCATCGATTCTCATCCCAAATCTCGATACGATCATGGATACCAGCAAGAACTACTTTAGAGTCCAAGTGGCCAAAATCTTTCAAGAAGTCTGGCACGAGAATACGTCCAACTGAATCTACCTCCACTTCTACTGCTCCCGATAAGAAGAATCGATTGAAACTTCTTGTGTCCGCTTGTCCGAGTGGCAGTTGACCAATCTTTTCAGTGATCTTCTGCCACTCCTTGAGCGGATAAACAAAGAGACAGTTATCAAGTCCACGTGTGACGACAAGCTTTTTCCCAAGTTCCTTGCGCCATTTAGACGGCAAGGACAGCCGTTTCTTAGGATCCAACGTATGCTTGTATTCGCCAATTAACATAAACTCGATAGCTTGAGCCAGCTTCCGAACCAACCACAACAGCGGAGGTTCGTACGCACTAGTTCCAACGCCCAATGTCGCACTGAAACATGTCTCTGCACTCTGGTAATCAGTAGAGAGACACATCACCCTCCGTGTGGAGAGTTGCGACTGGTTCGGAAACTAGCTCTGGTACCTTCTCTCGAAGTATACCACTATCTCCCACCACTCCTACATTCTATAACACTTCATCCCACTTGCAATCACACTTATGCACACTTCTTCCCACCGATGATGTTTAGTTGTAAATAAAATGGCGCGGATTGCTTCGCAATCCGCGCCATTTTATTTTATTTCCCTACTACCCATTTACATGGTAACTCTCCCTATCCTTCCTGAGTTTATACACCTTATACACCTTAAAAATCTGCAAGAAACGCAGCATGGCAAGATTACCGATAAAATGCGGCGCCAAGAGCGACACGATCACCAGTGCGTTAATAATCGAGTAGAGCGAGAAAAACTTCTTATCAGGAATGTACACAAAAGCTGATCGCAACGTAAACTCCATCAGGAAAATCATTCCGAAAATAATTTCTAAATCGCGCACAACTTCGTGAAAAGTGTGTGTCACGTGAATGTATCCAAAACCTTCTGCCACATCAGCAGCAAACACACCAACCAACAACACATTAATAACGAGCAAAATATTATTTAAAACGTAGTTTTCTTTAGTTCCGAGGTCGAACGCTTTATCTATCGTAAGTAGTACTCGGAGTTTTTCTTCTGGAAATGGCATAGCCCACATTCTAGCATTGTAAAAGCGCATAGTCCCTAGGGACTATGCGCTTTTGGTTAGCGCGTGGTATGAAGCCACGCAGTGTAGTTGTGCTGCACAGAGGTCGCATCAGTTGGTGAAATACACACACCAAGGGCGCCAACTCAGTGATATGAGTATCGTACCAGGCCAGAAAGACCACTTGATAATCATTCCCCGGCACCACGATGCGGTGGTTATCGGTGTAATACTTTCGCACATCACAGAAGAGATGCATGAGTCGCTGACTCGAGAAACGCTCGCCGTACAGGCGACTCTCCTGGTTCATGTACTCGAGAATAAGCTGGCAAGCAGCGCTCATGCCAGAGTACTCGCGAGACCCCGACCTGGCAGACGCACTCGATTGCAATGACTGCCTTTGCAACCCCAGCAACAACGCTTCGCGAGTAAAGACACTGAATTCCTTCATGATGACCCTCCAGGCAATATCTGCACACAGCAGTATATTTTGATTTTCAAAAACTACTCTGGTGAAAGTTTTACTAGTATTTTACTATTTTGTCAAAGTTTCACCCCTCTCTTACGCACAACATACATTCGTCATTATCGCTTCGCTCTGTGACTCATTAACTTCCAAGAATATAGTCGAGCAAAGCCCTCCTTATTCTTTAGGTCGCACCACAAGAGTACTTCCAAAATCATAGTCGACTATTCGTCTCCTTGTTTTTTAGGTCGCATCAGTGGGAACAGCTGCGTTTCGCGGATTGGCTTCCCTGCCAAAAACGAGAAGAGTCGTTCACCGAAGCCAAAACCACAGGTTGGTGGCATGCCGTATTCGAGCATTTCAACAAACTCCCAATCTGGCATCATTGCTTCTTCGTCGCCAGTTTCAAGGATTTGCTGCTGCACTTCAAAACGCTCACGCTGATCGATTGGATCATTGAGCTCACTATAACCACGACCAACTTCAGATCCTGCGATAATCGGCTGGAACATTTCTACCGTTTCTCCATCAGCACGACTCTTGGCAAGCGGTGCCACGAGCTTTGGATGATTGACAAGAAACGCTGGGCCAGCAATATTTTTGCGGCAATACTTCCAAAGTGTGTCAGTGAGTCGCTCACGACTATCCCCATCGTACGCGACATTAAGAGCTTCAAGCTTTGCTTTCATTTCAGCTTCGGTGGCCGTAATTACATTAATCCCAGCCTGCTTTTCAATCTCGGCGACGTAGTCGATTTCAACCCACTCATCTGCCAAATTAAACTTATGTCCACGTGCTTCGAACTTAGTTGTTCCAAACACCTTCTCAGCGATTTCGATGTAAAGCTGCCGCACCAACTCCATACCCTGCTTGTAATCGGCGTACGCCCAGTAGAATTCAACATTGGTGAATTCCTGCAAGTGCTCAGGACTTGAGCCTTCATTACGAAAAACTTTGCCGATTTCAAAGGTTTTATCAAACCCCGCTGCCATCAGGCGCTTCTGCCAGAGCTCACCGACCGAAATACGTAAGTAGCCATCAATATCGAAGTCGTTGTGATGTGTCTTAAATGGACGCGCCTCTGCCCCGCCAGTAGTTGTTTCGAAGAATGGCGTCTCTACCTCAAGGAAGTTGTGGCGCTTCATAAAGTCACGAATCGTATCCCAAAAGAGCGCTTTCTTTACAAAGAGGTCACGCATGTCGGGGTTAAGGAGCAAATCGAGGTAGCGTTTACGATAGCGCTCATCTTCGTCTTTAATACCGAAGTGTTCGGTTGGGATATTTTGAATCGCTTTGCCAAGCACTTTCCAGCCTTTTACGAGAATCGCTTGCGTCCCACGCTTGGTGAGATATGCTGGACCAGCTACTTCGACAAAATCGCCGGTACTCATGACATCGAGAAGGTTACTAAACGCTTCTTCGCCCATTTCGTCCTTTGAACAGAATGCCTGAAGCTTACCGGTACCATCCATTACATCCATAAATGCAATCGCACCATGTTCGCGAAATGCCATCACACGACCAGTAATCGCCAGTGTTGTTTCCGCTTGTAGCAGCGCATCAAAATCACCCACAATTTCTGCAACAGTGTGTGTGCGTTCGGCAGCAGCTGGGTATGGGTTCATCCCAAGCTCCTTGGCTCGCTCGACCTTTTGTTCTCGGTCGGCACGTAAATCCTCGATATTTGACATAGTGGTTATCCTAGCGTGAGTTGAGGAAAAAGAAAAGGCGCCGAAGCGCCATTCTGCAAGAACCTACTTTTGCTTCTGCTGAATCGGGTAAAAAACCGCTCGAAATTCATTGGTCTCGGGAACCCGTCGAACGCCGCCGCAAAACATGCCTGGAGGAGGGTTCCGCAGGCTGTACAATTGGGGCTCAGTTGCGCTGCCTTGTTGGAGATTTTTACTTTCCACGTCGACTCCTCTACGTAAATGTAGTATGAACAAACAACACCAACTACATAATACCTGGCACAGTAATCAAGAGTCAAACAGAAAGGCCGGTCGCTTTGCGACCGGCCTTTCTGCACATTACTCAACCTTCAGCACTTTGTACTTCTGTTTTCCAACTGGCGTTTCAAATTCAAACTCATCTCCCTTCTTCTTTCCCATCAGAGCTTCGCCAAGTGGTGAAAGGTATGACAACCGGCGCTCGTGAATATTGGCTTCATCTGAACCGACAATTGTATATTCCTTTTTATCTTTATCACCAGACTTTTGAATTGCCACCACCGAACCAAGTCCAACAACATCGCCATGCTTATCGTGAGAAACAATCTTTGCCTCCTTGATAGTCTTTTCAAGATACGTAATACGCTCCTCAATGGCTGCTTGCATGTCGCGCGCTTCCTGATATTCAGCGTTTTCTGAGAGGTCTCCGAGGCTGCGGGCGTATTCAAGCGACTCAGCAACCTCCTTTCGCCGCACGGTTTTAAGGTGATCGAGTTCTTTCTTTAATTCATCGAACTTCTCTGGGGTCAAAAAGGCTTGTGTGTCATTCATATGCAAAAAAATTTCTCTCATTATACGCATGAACACAGCTGGGTCAACTTGTGCACAAACTCCGTTATAAAAAGCACTGTATTCATAGGTCCGCCAATACTATTGACATAATTTATTAAAGTTATATAGTTTACCCAGCTTTACATCCGATTTGGCTTGCTCACTTTTCCACCGATTTGTGAGCACGTCGCTCACAAAAAAGAGGTGACCCAAATGGAAGTAGGAATGAACCTTCAACCACTCGCCTCTCGGCGAGGCAGTTCTACACATTTTGAAGCATTAGGAAGAGGTATCTTCCCGGACGGCACCGTACTCAGTCCACCCGCCTTTATTGGTGAGCTCGAGAGCGTTGCCGCTTTCGACCTGGCAGTCGCCAACCTAGCACTCAGCGTTGCTGCAAAATACCGCAGCATTAGTATCAGCATCAACGCAAGCGAAGAACTCCTCTCGAATGAATTCCTGGTGAATACACTCATTCGGAACATTCATCGCTCTGGAGTACGAACTAAGCGCATCTGCGTTGAGGTGCTCGAAGAGTGCAATTTGAATCTCGATGGCGAAGTGGTACACAACATGATTCGCCTGGCAAATGCTGGTATCTGCTTTGCACTCGACGACGTACCTTGCTGCCGCCAGGCAGAGGATGTCTTCCGACTTCTTCGCCATCCAAGCATCAGCGCAATACGCCGCGGCTGTCGAGTCAAACTCGACAAAGGAGCCTTGATTGACCATCTTCTCGACTCTCCTTGTGAGGTCAAGTGGTACATCAGAGAAATCCACACCGCGGGCTTTCTGGTCATTGCGGAAGGTGTTGAAACAGCTGCGCAATTCGAGCTTCTCTTGAAACTCGGCGCAGACTATCAGCAAGGCTACTATATCGGGAAACCGGTACATCCGAGCCTGCTTCATTGAAAATAAGGGCGCACCTTCGGTGCGCCCTTTCCTATTCCCCTTCAGCAACCTCCTCCGCTTCTAAACCAAGATACTCAGGACGATTCTGACTCATCCATTCAAATACCTGACCCATGATAGTGGTTGCGCCAAGCCGGTTGGCACGCGGCGCCTTGTCCATCATGAGGATGAAAGCGTACTGAGGATCTTCATACGGCCAAAAGCCGGCCGCCCAAGAGTTTACATACGCATTCCCTGCACCGATTTCTGCCGTACCAGACTTTGCGGCCACCGCTACATCTTTACGCTCAAGGCCACGTGCCGTACCACCGTTATATACCACCGTCTTACGCATTCCTTCATGAATAATTTGCAGATAGTCGGGATTAAGCCCAATGTCTTTTGATTCACCCACCTCACCTTTTATTACATGCGGATTAATGAGCGTACCGCCATTGGCCAGTGCGCCGTAGGCGCGCAGCATTTGAATTGGTGTTGCCAAAAAACCAAACTGACCAATCGCAGTAAAATACGTGTCGCCAAGCCGCCAATCATCATGAAAGACTTCTTCTTTCCATGCTGGATCCGGCACTACTCCAGCCTGTTCCTGAGCCAGCGGGATACCGGTCTTTTCACCCATACCAAAGCGACGATAATTGGCAGCCATCTTAGTAATACCAAGTCCTTGCATAGCTGAATCAATCCCCGCCTGCGGCGCAGCAATGTCAGGCAAGCCACCACCGATGATGTAAAAATAAATGTTTGATGAAAATGCAATCGCTTCCCGCATAGTCATAGCGCCGTGTGCGCGCCAGTCATTGAAGTATGATGGCTGACTGGGATTATATGGATTTGGAATGGTAAGTGTACCATTACTATAGACTACTTTATTGGGATCAATGATATGGTTTTCGAGAGCACCATATGCCACAAATGGCTTCACAATCGACCCAGGAGTATACGCACCACCAATCACTTTATTCAAAAACGGCATCTGCGGGTCATTGTTGTACTGCTGAATCAGCTCAATATCATCACCATCAGCCATTACTTCTGGGTCGTACGACGGGAAGCTGGTAAGCGCGATGATTTCACCAGTATGCACATCCATAATCGCTCCTGCACCACTACGAAAACCAGCCTGAATAGTTGAAGTCGCGATAATGTCATACATCGCCTCTGAAAGTTCAGCATCAATCGATAAGTCCAACTCCCCTCCCGAAACCGGCGCATCAATCGCGAACTCACTAATCACATCACTGAGCGCATCAACTTGCACAATTTTGCTACCGTTATTGCCTTTCAGCAGATCGTCATACGCCAGCTCTACCCCACTGCGACCAAGATAGTCAGTTCGAAAAAAAAATCCTCGTGCGTCCTTTTTGGGATAGCTTACATACCCGAGCACTTGACCGAGCCCTGCTCGATTAGTATACGCACGAATTGGAAAATCATACTCGCCGGACTCGTCCACTTCGTTCCAAATCATCATCTCACCACGACGGTCATACACCACCCCTCGCTCGGCAATAATGAGTGCTTTATCTACACTGTTATTCTCCGCAATTTTCAGATACTCCTCACCTTTGACAATCTGCAGCGAGTAAATTTGCATAAAAAATACTGCAACGATGATAAAGAAAAGCGCGCCAATCGTCCACACGCTGCGCTTTGCGATTGGCAATTCCCGCTTGCCTTCCATACGCGCATAGTTAAAAGCAGGGATGTTTGAGGCGTCCAACAACACCTCTTCAACATCTACTTGTCGACTATATCTATCGCGTAATTTTTTCATAAGTCAGTATCGCCAAGCCGCGCAACCTTTGGTCGTACATATTCCACCAACAGATACCACACGACCGAAAAAATGCTTAGGTACGGCACACTTTCAAAGTTTCCAAAATAACCGTCAATTAAAAATGCTAGTGGTATCAACGACGCGCCACCAAATTGATAGCTAAAAATAATTATAAGCAAGACCGCTGCAAATAACCAATTCTGTAGAATCGCGAGCGCAAGCAAGAAATATAACGTTATTGCAGTGATGGCTCTTTTCATACTACTCTTGAAGTACTTCCTGATTATTTGTAGATGTCGGCGTACTGGTTGAAACTGGTTCTAAATGCAACTCGGACGCCAACAATCGCTGCTCAATCAGCCTTCGAATTCGCTGGTCAATTTCGTCAGTCGATCTGGCAACCTGTGACTGTTTGCCAACCGCCACTTGATATACGCCAGATAACGCTACATCGGGCGAAATGTAACCGTATTGTTCTGGCTGTGTTGGTTCATTTTCAACGTACGCAATACGGCCATATACACCAGGCTCAACGCTTGGTAAATACACCATATCACCCACAACCAGTGGCACTCCCTGCGGCACTCGCACACGAGCAACTCCGCCTCCCACACCCTCCATCGGCACCACCACATCAGGCCCGGAAACAAAAGCTGAAGCGCGAAAACCAGGAGTCGTAATCAGCTCAACGAAAGAATAGGTATCTGCTGCGTGCACAACCAAGCCAATCACAACATCCTTTCCCAAAAAAACCGGTGAGCCAACCTCTACACCATGGTCTCGTCCGCGATCAATTTGCAACAAATCATACGGCAGCTCATTGGGCCGAGCAATCACTGCAGCCGCGACTCGGCTCTCATTGGCTGCACCGAGCAATGCTCGTAATCGATTATTTTCTTCCAGCAACCGATTTTGACTAAGTGTATTTTGGCTCGCTACAACCAGTTGATATTTAAGATTTTCAATTTCCGCGGCCAAATTTTTGCGATCACGATAAAACACCGGCACGAGACTGGATGACTCATTAAGCCAACTATGTACAACATGCACTGGCGCAATAAGAATGCTTGAAACCGATGATACTACTCGAGGCACCTGCATTGCGATAAACAACGCAAGGAAGCTCACCATCACGGTCTTGACTATCTTCTGACGCTTAGAGCTGTGTCGCGATCGCACCTTCATGATCAATTAAGATTTCTTTATATTCATCAATGTTTTCAATCACAATGCCCGCACCGCGAATGACCGCGCGAAGCGGATCAGGCACCACAATAACCGGCACTTGAAGCTCATGCTCCAAAAGCGGGGCCAGACCAGGAATAAGCGCACCACCGCCTGAAAGATGAATTCCCCGCTGCATAATATCGGCCAAAACTTCTGGAGGAGTAGTCTCAAGCACTGATCGAACCGTTTCAACCATCGTATCAACCTGCCCAGCCACTGCATCACGCACGTCCGTATCAGTAATGACCACCTCACGTGGCAAACCAGTCACCACATCACGCCCACGAGCAACTAATTCTTTGCCAGACTCACCATGCGCGATGGAGGCTAGAGCAATCTTCGCGTCCTCAGCCGTTTTCTCGCCCACATGAACCTTGAACTGATCACGTATGTACGACATAATCGACGCATTAAGATGATCTCCGGCCACTTTAAGATTGCGAGAGACCACCAATCCATTCAGTGACAGCACCGCAATGTCAGTCGTCCCCCCGCCAATATCAACAATCATACTACCGACTGCTTTTTGAATTGGTAGTTTCGCACCGATTGCCGCGGCCACCGGCTCTTCAATGAGAAACACATCGCGAGCACCAGCGTTTTTCGCTGCGTCACGCGCTGCGCGCATTTCTACGTTAGTAATTCCAGACGGTACCCCAATCAACATACGCGGTGCGATTAGAGATCGCATTTCACTACGCACCTTACCTATTAGATACGCAAGCATTTCCTCTGCCACCTCAAAGTCTGAAATCACGCCATCTACGAGTGGACGAACCACTTCAATATGTTGTGGCGTGCGTCCCTGCATAGCCTTTGCTTCATTACCAACCGCTACCAGCTGTCCTGTTTTTTTGTTAATTGCTACGATAGTGGGCTCATTGAGCACAATACCCTTGCCTTTCACGTACACGAGCGTATTAGCGGTACCTAGGTCAATCGCCACATCAGTGGACACAGTCGAAAGTAACGCGTCGAATTGTCGCTTAAAAACGTTCATTTGAAGGCTATTGTACTATGAGATGCCCGCGAAAACAAAAAAGCGGGCGAAGACCTTCGGTCTTCGCCCGCTTTTTTGTTTTCGCGGGCTAATTATCTGCCACATCGTCAAAATCAGCATAGAGCTCTTCTTCGGTCAAATTCCTCACTTCTCCAGTCGCTCGTGTCACCACCTCAAACGTACCTGCTTCACGACCCTTACGACTCACCACCACGCGATATGGAATACCAATGAGATCACTGTCGGCAAACTTCTCGCCAGGGCGTACATCACGATCGTCAAATAACACCTCCGCGCCACGCGCCTTAAGCGCAGCGTAGATACCATCAGCCCAATCACGAACTTCTTCATCTTCAAGGTTGAGCCCTACCAGATGCACTGTAAACGGCGCAATACTTTCAGGCCAGACAATCCCCTTCTCATCGGACAGCAGGTCGACCACCGTACCCATTGAGCGTGCAGGGCCAATACCATAAGAACCCATGATGACTGGCTTGACTTCCCCTGTTTCATCTTTATACGTAAGCCCGATGGCCTCAGAAAACTTGGTACCAAGTGAGAAAATATTCCCCACCTCGATACTCTTTCGTTCTTCGAGCTCATCGCGCGTAACACCAAGCTCGGATAAATCTGCCTCTTGGAGCACTTCTTCATTAATTGCGATTCCTTTCCCTTCAGATACATACACAACATCTTCTCCTGCATCAGCCAGAGTCTGGTACTCATGACTAAACTTACTGAAGGCGCCACCAGACGCAAATGTTTTGTACGTCTTGTCGCCGATCCCTAAACGCTTATATACACGTTCATATGCAGCCGCAATTGCTTCATACATCTCGTCGTGTTGCTCTTGGGTAGCAGCAAATGAATACAAGTCCTTCATCCAAAATTCACGCGTTCGCATAATACCGCTCTTGGCACGCATTTCATTGCGGAACTTTGTTTGAATCTGATACGCTGAAAACGGCAAATCTTTATACGAAGACACAAACTGACGCATAATGTCGGTAATCACTTCTTCGTGCGTCCAGCCAAAACCAATCTCACCTCCGGCCTGCAGCTCCGACTTAAACCATACATCCACCTTTTCATCACTCCATCGGTCGGTCTTTTTCCACAGCTCAGGATCCTGCAAGCTTGGCATGAACATCTCGACACTCCCCACCGCATTCATCTCTTCTCGAATGATACGATTGATTTTTTCGACCACCCGAAGTCCGAGTGGTAAAAACGTGTAGGCGCCGGCCATATTTTTGTGAATGTAGCCAGCACGAATCAAGAGCTGCGCATTCTTAGCCACTTCATCGGCCGGCGCCTCTTTTTTGGTTCTCGTAAACAGTTTTGTTTGTCGCATAATGTTTGGATTCTATAGATATTCTTTTGGTTGTCTAGAGGAGACGGGAGATGTCATTGTAGGTCACTGCAATCATCAGGAGCATCAAGATAGCAAAGCCAACTAAATTGATGCGACCGGCCCACTCTGCCGGAATACGCTTTCCTGTCACTGCTTCAATTGCCACAAAGACTAGCCGTCCACCATCAAGCGCTGGGAACGGCAGGAGATTGATGACCGCAAGATTCAATGAGATGATGGCGGTAAACGTAAGGAGCGCTGTCACACCAAAGGCTGCCGCATCACCTACCATCCCCACAATCCCAACTGGTCCAGCCACCTGAGAAAAGTCGGCCTGGCCGACAAACGCTTCTTTAATGAGCGTAAAGAGGCCGATTGTAATGTCACCAAAAGCGGTGTACGTGGTCACGAAACCATCCTTCACAGCCTCAAAAAAACCAACTTTTTGCAACTCAACTAGGGTAAGAGAAGCACCAACTACATACTGTTCTGGATTGTCTACAATTAGTCCTTGCTGTGGCGACAATGAAACCGTCTTTGTTTCTTCGCCGTATGTGTAGGTTACAAAAATTGGCTCTGGTGCCGCCTGCTGCACCAGGTCGCTAAAGTTCGTCGGAGTAGGCACATCAATCACCCTGTCGCCAAATGAGAGGCTTTCTACTACAGCACCAGGCGGTAAGGCAACTGCTGGACTATCAGGCAATGTACCAGCGACGTACAGCTCTGCCTTGTCGGTAGCGACAGCCTCATCAACCGGGGTCGGTACGCCAATCATGTACGTCAACGAAAAGAGAAACCAAGCAAACAAAATGTTCATGGTCACTCCCGCCACCAACACCAGAGCTTGTGCCCACTTTGGTCGTGAACTAAAACCCCGCCCTTTATCTGCCTCGGCTACATCAGCGGTGACCACATCATCATAATTTTCTCCCCAGATTTTAACAAAGCCACCGATTGGCAAGGCGTTGAACGTGTATTCTGTTTCCCCTTTCTTTACGCCATACAATTTTGGTGGGAAACCAATACCAAACTCGTCAACACGCATGCCGGTTTTTTTTGCCACAATAAAATGTCCCCACTCATGAACCAGAACCAAGACAAAGAGAACAAGAAGAAAAATCAGAACAGACATAATTAACTACTTTTTAAGCTCTTGATCTTTATGGTTATACAACTCTTCTAGCTCCTTGTTTACCGCATCAATTGCCACCTGCACCGCGTCACGCTTGGTGAAACGCTCATCTTCACTGATGTCACCATCTTTTTCAGCCTTTTCAATCGCCTTCATCGCTTCATCACGAATCGCACGCACGGCAATGCGTGCATCTTCATGCTTCGCCTTGGCAAGCTTTAGGAGCTGCTCGCGACGCTCTGAGGTGAGCTCTGGAAAAATAACTCTAAGTCCAGCTGAGTCGGCAACTACAGAGACACCGAGCTCAGCATCACGAATTGCCTGTTCAACCTTCCCCACCTGTGAACTATCCCACAGTGAAAGTCGGAGTGTTCGTGCGTCTTCAATCCCAATACTACCTACCTGATTGAGTGGCATAAATGATCCGTAACTCTCTACTTTAACACCGTCCAGTAGACCTGGATTTGCTTGACCCGTGCGAATACCTGCGTACTCCTTCTGAAGCCAGTCTTTTGTTTCTGCTAAACGTTGTTTAATATCTGTATCCATACTTTCCTTACATTAACTTTAAACTTCAGTGTATCACTATTACAGCCGCCTACGAAAGTGGCAATGTCAGCGCCATGTGCTCAAATAACATCTTGTTTGACGCACCACGCGTAAGCAATAGACGTGCCACATATTCGAGATCCCGCAACGCAATGTCTCGTTGATGTCCGACATAGTGGATAAGTCCACGCTTCATCGCCCGCTGCCAGACAACGTCTTTCTTCTTAAGCGCGGATTCAATTGCAGCAATACGCTCTCCATACGACAACGCCAGAAACACGGAAAATTCCTGGTCGACTTCTTCTGCCTCAACCAACGTAGTTGACTGCTCAAAGCGCGATAAAAGAGTTGGTAAAAGTACCAAGTCTGGCGACACCACAAACAAGAAACTTGTTGACAGCGGGGGTTCTTCAAGCACTTTAAGGAGTGCGTTTTGAGCTTCATGCGTAATAAAATTTGTCTGCACAATCAATTGCTGGAGCGACAATTCTTGTGGACGTTGATACGCACGCTCAATTAAGCGACGAGCATCGTCAATACCAAACGTTTCTAACACCACAAAAACCTGTTCCATTTCTGGCTTTCTGGTTACTAGATAGTCACACGGGCAAACAGACCTAACTATAGTTGCGTGATGAGGCATCGACATACCAGACATTATGGCTGGTGTTTCTTTTTTTGCAAATCAATAATGTGGCGAATCACGCGACGAAGATAGTGTTCGAACGTTTCCCCTTGTTCGTAAATAATACCTTGCTCATAGCGCCAGCCGTTCATGTAATCAGTAATACTTTGCTTTATTTCTTGAGTTGCTCCTTCAAAACGTCCGGCAAGAAGGAGCGGAATTTGTAGTGTCGAAATCTTCTTAAAAAGTGGATGTTCGCGTCCTTTTGCACCAGTACCAAATAAGCCACTTTTCTTAAATAACGACCACTCTGAGAGCAGCTGCTGCAATCCATCATCAACTTCTTTGGTAAATAACGGATCACCACTTACAGATGACGACGCGATATCGGCCGGCGAGAGAAGGTCGTCCGGGGACCGAAGCCTATCCTTGGCATCAGCAAGGGACGCAGCTTTTTGGGCTTTGTTCAATGCAGTGTTAACAGGCGGTTTAAGTGTATCAGTAGCTGGACCCCAAGCAGACTCTATTTCTCCTTCGGAACGCTTACCTGGAATCGGAGCAGGTGCCCCGGCCGGAGCTTCGACTTTTGCTGTCGCTGACACTTTACTTACAGCGGAAACATCAAGGTCGTAGCCTGAAATACTATTTTCAACCTTTTCAAGTCTCGCTGCAGCCTTTGGACTTTCCGCTATTTCAACTTCAGACGTAGCTTCATGTATCTCTTCCACAACAGCTGAAATAGGCGCTTCTTCTGACGAAGGAGAACCTTCTGCCTCAATAGGTGTCGATTCTACAGCTGGCTCCGAAATCGGATCAGCGGCTGGTTCAGGAGTAACTGCAGACACTTCTGTTTTCTCGGCCGGCTTAGTCGATGGTTCAGTTCCTCGCTCTTTGATCGTTTTTTCAACCGCCTGGTACGCTGTCTCAAGACGTTGCATGGCAGTTATAGCTGACGACCCGCTATTTATTTTTTTCATCGCATCAAGCAATGAAGCCATGTACTCACGGCCGACGGCATTATCGATATTTACGAGATTAACGGGATTGCCAACCTTGTCGTTGACCAGTGATTTAATTTCGCGAATTCTTTGGAGCGCTGCGTCTGGGCTATATCCTGCTACCGGAGCCTCAACCGGAACAGGTGGCACGGCAGTCTCCGCTGGCGCAATCGATTGAGCGGGCGCTGCTGGAGCTGCAGACGAAGCCGGCGAAGTGGCCGGTGTAACAGATTCTGAAGCGGCAACGGGCGCCGACTCAGCTACCGGAGACGGCTGTGTCATTGGCATTGGTTCTGCAGACGCAACTACGGCATCCAGCTGAGGAGAAGACTCTACCGCAGGAACTGTGGTAGACACGTCAACAGATTCTTGCGCGGTAGATTCTGTTGGAGCTGCCGGAGCGGCAGTTCCCGGGGCAGCGACCGGAACAAACTGCGCCGGTGCTGACACAGAAAAACTTGGAGCTGGTCGAGACGAACCAAAACCTTTCACTTCAGATGCAGAAGCGGTAGAGACTAATGGTGTAATTCCATAAGTGAGCACCTTTTGTTGAATAGTAATACGCACCGAATGGTCGCGTCCGCCGTTAGTGTACAATAAGACTAAGTCTCGTAGCTCATTTTTCTCGACAGGAGAAAGCTCGCTCGCTCGAATAGCTGCAAGTAAAGACATCACTCCTTTTTGGGTTTCAAGATCAAATGCAAACTGCGCGGGGCTGCCCGCTAAAGAACTATCGTTCGCCATATACGGCAATCATATCATTCTTTATTTGGTGCGCGAACATAAGAAGCGTCTAAACCTGTGAATTGTTGGCAACTGATTCGCGTGCAAAAATCATTTCAGACTCAATTACCCAGCGCGCATAGAGCTCACCAAAACGCAAAGCTGTATCTTCACCCACTACCGTCTGCATTTCTTCGATCATATCAATCCAAGCTAGAAACGTTTCGTATTTGATATTTTGCTCCGCAAGGATTGAGCGCACTTCACGATCAGCTGCAAGTTGCAAAATTTCACCGACGGTCTGCTCCTCCATGAACAGAAAGGCACTGGCCTTTTCTTCACCGAGCCATCGCTCAAACACATCAGTAGTCTTAGACTCAATTTGTGTAACGATGGTGTCAAGCATGCGCTCAAACGCGGCAGGTGACGTGTAGTGACTAACAATAAACTCTTGGTAAAACGGTGAGCTAAGATACAGCTTGGTTAAAGAGCGCTTATCATGCTCTGGTGTTGCAGGAAATATTTTTGGAGTAAGAGAGGGCACAACAGCTGACACAGGGTCCCTTTTTTCAAGCTTTGCTACCAGAGCCGACGGCTCTGACGTCATTTCCGTATCTATTATCTGAGCGTCAGCCTCAGCAGCTGTATACACTACCGAATGCTTCTTCCGTCTCGTTTTACTACGCTTAGCGGCCCGAAGTGCGACCCTAATCGCTAAATCGACTGACTCATCGTCACCACTCACAGGCAGCGAGTAGTGCTGTGGTGCCTGCACGCCAAACTCTGGCTGCTCTGTTTCTCCTTCTGGTAATAATTGTTCATGATGTTTGACTTGTTGATTAGGTACGTCTATCGCTCGTATGAGGTTTTTAATTTCAAGCAAATCATCTTCATCAAAGCCGGCTGGTGGAATAAACGACAGTTTTCGAATGAGTTTATCAACCATAATTTGCTTACGCTGGTCTTGAATAAAAGCCTGATTACGATCACGCTCAATAAGCAACACTTCGCGCATTTTACGAGCAAGGGACACGCCAGACTCGCCCACTTCAGGTATAGCTACACCACACACCACGAGCCACTCTGCTTCGTGACTTATAACATACTCTTCAAGCAAGTGATATGTTGCAATTTTTTCTGCTTTTGATTTTGAAGATTCGGCAAAAGCCTCTTTACATTTTCGCTCCAACATCCGCGCAGTCCGAAGCGTGTCTGAATCAAACGGCAAACTGGCGGTGATTCTTCGCATAATTTCAGCTATCCGCTTAGACAAGACCGACACTTCAGGTGTATCGCGCAATGCCTGCACATACTGAGTCAAAGCAGCTAAATGCTCAGCCTGCACAGAGGGTGAAGCACCACTTGTGATACTTTCCTGCACAGTAAGATACAAAGCATCTGCCGTACTGCGCTCCATTGGTGCATAGAAAGGATGTTGTACCACTGTCCGCATAAGCACATCGGCCGTTTCCTTAACCGAAGAAGAAGGTGTCGCACTCTCTATCTCCACCGCTTCTTCCAAGAGAGCAGCGACACCTGGGCGCGCAGCAGCTGTCGTCGTGCCGGTCGTGACCGACTGGAAGCGTTGCTGCGTATTCTGCTCAATTGTAGTTGCCTGTTCAGACACTTGCTTTAAAATTGCAATATACTGCACTTTAGCTTGTTGCAGAACATCAACATCTCGAACACTCGATCGACTGTTCCTAATTCGGTCTTGCAAAGTTTTTACTTTTCCTTGTAATTCTGTAAGTTGGTCAATTACAGCTCCAACCGGAACCTTCTCTACTGAGAGCTGGTTCAACACTCGAGCCTTCACTGCTTCCAGATACACCGCCGCCCGACTGATAGCCTCTTCAATCTCACGGTACACCAACCCCGCCGCATCTACCTCTTGGCCGGCCTCCGCTTCCATTTTTTGCACATGCTTCCCTCCTGCAACGCTATACACACTTTCAATAAAATCACGCAGAATCATCAAATCATCGTAACAACGCTGCATTTGCGCAACCGCACGCTCGGGTAATTCGCCACCATTTTCAACGACTGCTTGAGCGCGTCTTGAGTCCCGCTGCATATCTCCCCAGAGTTGATGGAGCGTAGCGAACACTTCTTCGCCAGCAACGCCAGACAGTGCCAGTCGCACATATTTGTCTGCTCGCGCGGTGGTTTCAAACTGTCGCGCAACTTGATACACCTCGCGCACAGACAGCAAAAAAGCTTGCAATCCCGCTGGTTGAGACAAATCAATCGTGTCTTGTTTGTTGGCGCTTATCACAGTGACTTCAGTGGACATAGTTATTACCTTAGAGTCCAAATCCTGGCGGTGGCGGCACGGGTGGCACCGGTTTCTTATAGCGCGCCTGGATTTCCGCCTCAATCTCTGCCCGTGGCCGGCCCCAGCGCTCGTAGCTTTCTGCAATCATGCGAGCCACTTTGGTTTGGTCAGCTTCATGTGGTGGCATGGTCGCGATACTAAATGGCTTCGCTGGCGTACCATTTGCCAAGACGCGCATAAAGGCATTGCGATTAGGCACGTTCATCAAATCATTCGCCGAGAAGACCGAACCAAACTGCGGCTCAAGCACCTGCGCATCTTCGTTGCCGACGCGAAACGCAGCCATTGAACCCACGTTTCCAAACACCGCATCTTTAATAACTGGGTCGAGCTGCGCAATAAACTGGTGCGCAACCGTAAGTCCCAACTTGTACTTACGCGCCTCTGAGAGAATTGAGGCAATGGCAGGAGTGGAGATATTTTGGAATTCGTCGATATGTAGATAGAACGGCGGAAATGACATGGTCGGGTCGTCTACACGAGAGAGTGCCGCCATCAAAATCTTACCAACAAAAATCATACCGATAAGGTTGGCGTTGATTTCGCCCAAGCGACCTTTTGATAGGTTTACCAAAAGAATCTTGCGCTCATCCATGAGCTGGCGGAAATTAAATGAGCTGGTCTGCTGACCAATAATTGGTCGAATGTAGTCGTTGGCGGTAAGCGGATCAATCTTTGAGACAATGTACGGCACAATATTTTCAAGCGATGCTTCACCGCCAGCTTTACCGGCAATCTCACGCCAGAATTGAATCACGACTGGATTAGTCGCTTTCTCAAGCTTCTTCCGACGAAACTGCGCATCAGCCATCACCCGACCAATATCCATGAGCGTATTGCCGCTCTCTGGATCTTCCATTACGAGCATAGTTGCATTACGGAAGTACTGCTCGAACATTGGCCCCATCGACTCGGGATTGGCCCCATACAACTTCTGGAAAATAGACAAAAGCTCGTTCACGATAAACGTCTTCTGTTCAGGCTTCGTCACATCGTACTCGAGCATATTAAGCCCAATTACCCGATCCATATATGACGGATCGAAGTAAATAACATCTTTCTCACGCTCTGGCGGCACCGCTCCTAACACGTCCACAATGTCCGTACCATGCGGATCAATCATACACACACCAGCACCAGACTGGATGTCTTGGTTGATGAGATTTTTAAGGAACACCGACTTACCAGTACCCGTCTGCCCAATCACATAGAAGTGACGCATGCGGTCGAGCTCGGCCATGTATGCTGGCTTTTCAGCTCCCTGATGTTTATTGATACCAAGCAGTGTACCCTCGCTCGGCATTTCTGTCTGCATTGGTGCAGTCTTAGCATATGACTGTTTAAACTGCGACGCAGCCACCACGCCGTCGGCCGGAAAATGCAGCATGGTTGAAAGCTCCTCTACCGATAAAGGCACGATAGTTTTGGCGGACAACTGACGGAATGAAAACGCTCGCTGTGCATGCCGTAGATGCACTCCTTTTTGTGGAATGAATGAAAATTGATTGCTATCTTCTCGATCGAATTGATTAAAAGAAGCCTGTAATTCACGCATAATTTGCTCGGCTCGCGAAAATTCTGAGGCTGATACTGCCATTCGTATATTTGCCTCAACAACTGGCGTCTCCAACTTCTTCTTAAACTTCTCAAGTTCGACCGTGTCAATTTCCTTCGGCTGCTCAGGTTCATTTGGATTTTTCTTTGACGCAAAAAACATGTCACTCACCGATGCCAGCAAATCCCCTGCTACCGTACTGCGCGCAATTGCCTCTTTTGGCTTCGTCCCTTTTTCGACTGCTCGCACTATCCCATCAAACTGTTTACGATAATCCTTACTTGGGTACCGCAAGACAAACTGCAGTGCAGCACCACCACCTTCACGTTCAATTTTTGAAAACGCATTCATTACAACCTCAAGTGGATCTGTCGCAAAGACGTCGTGCGTTTTTAGTGGATAGATTGGATGCTTCTTCAGCACCACATCTGAAATCAGCGTATGCCCACCGTCAACGTAGATATTGTAATCATGCGGCTGTTCAGTAAGCACGGCTTGCGGAAACAGGGACAGCGTTTGTTTTTCGAACAAGGTCTTAAATTCATTTGGAACTGACACGTAGAAAATAATGTCATCGCTCTTATCAGCCACTGCAATTTCAATCACAAAGTGATTACCTTCCTTCGCTGAGCCAATCGTACGGAGCCCGGCAAATAGCTGCTGCATCTTTCCGACCAGCTCATTGAGATGAGATGCTTGACCATCGGTACTTTTTTGCGGCGGCATGGTCACTTCGTACAGAGTCATGTGGAGCACGTGCCACGGCGGTACACCTTCCTTAAGATCAGCCAGCTGCACACCACTCTTAATCTGCTCTATCAGCTGTCGATGCACTTCATCAATAACATACGCATTGGAAACTTTTTCGAGCACCGTAAGCGCATTACGGACCCCTCGCTCTGCCGCCAACTGCATGATTTCTGTGACCGGATCATGAGCAGTGTCAACCGTACTAACTGACTGTGCCAGCTCTTCACCCTTGAGCTCGTAGGCTGGATCAAGAATAACTTTTGGCGTAAAGCTCACATATTCTCGCAACTGCTCGCGGCCGATTGTTTCAACGTCAGCATCGTCAACCTCAGGCGTACGCTCCAAAAGCACACGCTCACGCTCGGCAATCTGTTGACGCAAAAAGGCAATCTCCTCTTCTGGAGACGAAAACTGCTGCGGAATCCCTTCCTTCATATCTCTATATAGTAACGCACTTATGCAGATAAGTAGTCCACTTAATCCCCGCAATGAAAATAGCCGGACCCTGAAAGGGTCCGGCATAAAGACACTTTTCAAAAATTTAATGCGTTGCCTCCATGATAGTACGCCAGTACTTTTCTCTAGAAAATGAGAAAAGTACTGGCGGAGCTATGCATACAGAAAATATGTTCGCTAGCTCACGATTTTCCAGCAAAGTTCACAATATGTCCTGTGGGCATTTGTTCACTTTATTTTTTCGCCAAGACTGCACGCTTGTAGACATCGAGATGCTCCAGCGCCACTCCTGTTCCCTTAGCAACACAAAAGAGTGCTTGGTCCGCCACTTGCGCCTTTACACCAGTACGCCGGCGAATCAATTCTGGAAAGTTACGCAGCTGCGAAGTGCCCCCAGTCATGATAATGCCGCCATCGATAATATCAGCAGCGAGTTCCGGTGGCGTATTTTGAAACACATCCTTAATTGCCTTAATCATTTCCCGCAGTTCCTTGCCAATCGCTTTTACAATCTCATTACTACGCACTTCAGTAGTGCGCGGCAAGCCAGACACCATGTCACGCCCTTTAATCTCCATCGTGAGCTCTTCTTCAAGCGGCAAAGCTGAACCAACCGTAATTTTAATCTCTTCAGCCGTCTTTTCACCGATAGAGAGATTGCGACTTTTTTTGACATAATCAATAATCGCCGCATCAATGCGATTCCCAGCACATTTCACTGAGTTGGCTGCTACGATACCACCAAGCGAAATCACTGCCGCATCAATCGTCCCGCCACCAATGTCGACAATCATGTGTCCTTGCGGCTCATAAATTGGCACACCAGCACCAATCGCAGCCAAAATTGGCTCCTTCACCACAAACGCATTACGCGCACCGGCTTTCATCGCCGCTTCCACCACTGCTCGGCGCTCGGTCGAAGTTACCCCGGCCGGCACCGACACCATCACGTCAGGACGAAGCAGATTGTACTTACTCATTGACTTACGCAAGAAATAGCGAAGCATTGCCTCAGTCACGCGATAATCAGCAATCACACCGTCTTTCATCGGTCGATAGGCTTTAATACTCTCCGGCGTTCGTCCGATCATAAGCTTAGCTTCGGTGCCAACCGCCAATACTTTATTATCGTCCGACACTGCTACCACCGATGGTTCGTTGAGCACAATCCCCTGACCAGGCACAAACACCAAAATGCTCGTGGTACCAAGATCAATGCCAATCTTTGGGGTAAGGCTGCCAAACATAGTGGGTCAATAGTACCAGTCTTATGTAAAAAGAAAAGGCGCGCCGCGAAGCGGCGCGCCTTTTCTTTTTACCTGCTAATCTAAATCTAGCATTCGTAGTACACTAGTAGTATTCTACTTGCTCATGTTGCGTCACGCCCGATTATTCAAACTTCTCATTCTGGACATGCTCATTATTGAGTTTGGGCCTCTGCTGGTTTTTTTTGCGCTATACCATTTCCTCTGTAGCTTTGGCAAAGCTGCTCTCGGTCTGGCCGGCACCACCTTAGTTACCCTCTACATTTCAAAACTAGTAAATCAACGCATTCCGTGGTTTGTAGTCATTTCAGGAGGCATCACTGCCGGCAGTGCAATCTTAAGCTACTGGTTTAAAACGCCCGATATTCTTATATTTACGGACACTGTTTTTTATTTCCTATTTGCCGGGCTACTCGCCAGCGGCGTATTTCACAAGCGACAAGTATTTGCGACCTTTTTTGGCCACGTATTTTGCATCAGTGAAGCTGGCTGGAAGATTCTCGAACGACGTTTTTTAGGGATTTTTATCGCAGCTGGTATTGCCAATGAACTCGTCCGACATCTTGGAAGCGTACACGACTGGGTTGTTTTTAAACAGTGGCTCGTTGTTGTTTTCTTACTTTTTGGCTTCTATCAACTGCGCGTTACTAGCTCACACCGTACTGAGGAAGCAGACCGTTTTGGATTACGTAGCCAAGAGTTCCGCGAACGCATTGTGATTGAAGTAGACGACAAAACACATCCACACTCTAAGTGTGATTAATATAGCATATATGCTATATTAGCTTCATATGCAACATATCGGAACCCGTATCGCAGACCTGCGCGAAACTTTAGGACTTACCCAGACAGACTTAGCCAAAAAGCTCAAAACCACCCAAAGCGCCATCGCCCGTATTGAAAGCGGCAAGCAAAATGTGAGTGCCGATATGCTGAAGCGCATCAGCGCAGCCCTAGGGAAAAACCTCATTACCCTCTCCCCTGGCACGATGAATATTAAAATCAACGGCGGCAAAAAGCTCACCGGCACCATCGAAACCAACACTTCAAAAAACGGCGCCGTCGGGCTTTTGTGTGCTTCTTTGCTCAACAAAGGCACCACCACCCTACACCGCATGCCGCGCATTGAAGAAGTACACCGTCTGATTGAAGTGCTTGAGAGTATCGGAGTTAAAGTTGACTGGAGCGGCAGCACCGTCACTATTACCCCACCGAAGAAAATCGACCTCAAGAAAATCGACCGTGTTGCCGCCGAGCGCACCCGCAGTATTGTAATGTTCATCGGCCCCCTCATTCACCAACTTCAATCATTCTCGCTACCACAATCTGGCGGCTGCAAGCTTGGCAGTCGTACCGTAAAACCTCACTTTTTTGCCCTTGAACACTTTGGTGTCAATATCGACACTACTGCCACCAGCTTTGACGTGACTGTAAAACCGAAGCAACCAAAAGAAATTATTCTCTATGAATCGGGCGACACCGTGACCGAAAACGCCCTCTTTGCCGCCGCCGGGAAAACGGGCACCACTACCATTAAGTACGCCACCGCCAACTACATGGTACAGGAAGTGTGCACCTTCCTTCGCTTGCTTGGCGTGCAGATTGAAGGTCACGGCACCACCACCCTGACGGTTACTGGCGTTGCAGATATCAACCAGAATATTGAATACACCCTCTCAGAAGACCCGACCGATAGTATGTTTTTCTTGGCGGCAGCTATTACCACCAATTCCTCCATCACTATCACTCGCTGTCCGATTGAATTTCTTGAACTCGAACTTTTGAAGCTTGAAAAAATGGGCTTTAAGTACACCAAGTCAAAGCCATACCTCAGCCACAACGGCAGCACCAAGCTGGTCGACATTACGACCAAACCATCTAAACTCGTGGCTCTGCATGAAAAGATTCACCCAGCAGTGTATCCTGGCCTAAATATCGACAACCTCCCTTTCTTTGCCGTGATTGCTACGCAGGCGGCTGGCCAGACACTGATTCATGACTGGGTGTATGAGAAACGAGCTATTTACTTCACTGAACTCGACAAACTCGGCGCCGATACCGTACTGGCTGATCCACACCGCATCTTTATTACCGGACCAACCAAACTCCGCGCTACTGAGCTCGTGTGCCCACCAGCACTTCGCCCAGCCACTATTCTCCTCATTGCCATGCTTGGCGCTGAAGGTGAATCTGTCCTCAGAAATATCTACAGCATCAATCGTGGCTACGAAAAATTAGTTGACCGCCTCGCTTCGCTCGGCGCCGATGTTTCGTATCTCGATGAATTTTAGGAGAAATCTATAACGAGCCACAACGGCGGATTTTTGGCAAGCCTGCCAAAAATCCGCCGTTTGCTATAATGGCCAGCACGTATGTTTGTAGTTCAAGTTACTCCCTTAATTCGCGGCACCCAGCTTGAATCACTCTCTTATTTCTCAAAAATCGACTATCCAGCCGGTGCCTTTCTCCAAGTCCCCATCCGCGGCAAAAATCAAACCGCCATCGTTACGGAATCAAAGCCCGTCAGTAGCACCAAGACCGCCCTCAAGGCGGCGACGTTTTCTCTTCGCAAACTTCCCAACCAACCAGACCCAGTCGTGATTCCTGACAGCATCCGGAACACTTGCGAAGCACTCAGTACTCGATATCCGGCGTCTGCTGGCGCGTTGTTATTTTCACTTCTACCACCAGATGTACGTAATGGCAGTCGCTTGTATCCCAAAACTGACCACATCAAACACAACGAAGAGACCACCCCACAGCTCCTCACCGCCCGCACTGACGACCGCTTCTTAGCCTACCAAGGCTTTATTCGTAGCACCTTCGCACACAAAGGTTCGATTATGTTTGTCGTGCCTACCGCTGTAGATGTGGAAGTTGCTAAAGACCTACTTTCAAACGGCATCAAAGACCGACTGGTCGTTTTCTCACCCAGCCAAACCAAGCGTCAGAGAGATGCGTCATACGACAAGCTAGCTGACACCACCTGCGCCAAGCTCATTATTACCACCCCATCACATGCATACCTGGAGCGAGCCGACCTCCTAACCATCATTGTTGAACAATCTGCCAGCGGGCACTATGTCAGCCGCCAGCGGCCATACCTCGATCATCGTGATGCGCTCATCGCCTACGCCAAAGTCTCAGGACGTTCGATACTCCTTGGCGACACTGTCCCACGCACCGAAGACGAGGCACGTCGTCGTGACGAAATCTATCTAACCTACGGTGAAGAAGCGAAGCGGATTGCCTTTTCTGCCCCACTAACCATCGTGTCACAACATGATAAACCAAAGCCCGAACAAGCCTTCAAACTCTTCTCTAAGGAGCTTGAGATTAGCGTGACGCGTGCGCTTGAAGCGCGAGGCCACGTCTTTTTCTATGCCGCGCGGCGTGGCCTCGCGCCGGTAGTCGCCTGCATCGACTGTGGCCACATCTTCCGCTGCCCAGACTCAAACACTCCCTACTCACTCATGCGCACTGAGAAAAACGGCGAGGAACAACGCTGGTTTGTATCAAGCACCTCTGGTCGCCGCGTTCGCGCGGCGGACGTCTGCGAGCAATGCGGCTCCTGGCGCCTGCGCGAACGCGGCATCGGCATCCAACACGTCTATGACGAATGGAAAGAGCTCATGCCTGACTGCGACGTCACCATCATGGACAACAACACCGCTCCCAATGCCAAGGCCGCGAGCAAGATTGCTAAAGAATTTTTTGAAAAGAAGTCTGGCGTGCTTATTGGCACACAAGTAGCCCTGCCGTTTATTACCGCCGGCGTGGACGTTAGCGCGATTATTTCGCTTGATGCTGCGCGCACCATTCCGACCTGGCGCGCTGACGAAGCACTCTTTCGCCTACTCCTTCGGCTGCGTGAATGCACCAGCAAAGAAGTACTGATTCAAACCCGTACCGAACCAGACCACCTCCTCATGTACGCCACCCGCGGCGCTGTCGAGCGTTTTTATGATGACGAGATTGCACTCCGGCAGATGCTTCAGTACCCGCCGTACAGTACGTTTATTTTGCTCACCTGGATTGTAAACAACACTTCACTAGAAAGCATGAGCCAGCCGATTGTCGAGCAACTCGCTGCCTTTGACGTGCAGTACTACAACAACCCAACCACCACCGCCCAAAAAATCGAACGGCACGGCCTCATTCGCATTCCTAAATCCGATACCAAAACCTACGCCGAGCTACTCCCGAAACTACGCGCTTTGCCACCATACGTAAAAGTAGAAATCAATCCAGAACGTATTGTCTAGCTTGCTTTTACAGCGCAGCGTGCTTAAATACCGCCCAGCAAGTCACTTGTACCATTCTCAAGGAGCCACTAATGTCTACCAGCATTAATGCCAGCATGATAGAAGATGCGATTGCAACTTTTGTCCACCTGTTTAACAGAGGAGAGTATGAAAAAGCTTCATGGATATACGCCGAAGATGCCGTACTCATCGAAGACGGGTTGCTGAACCGCGGCAGAGCGCAAGTACTGGGGGGGGGCGGCACAGGAGCAAAACAATTTCATAAAAACGCACGAGGTACGCCTATGCCAAATCAATGAAGCTGGCAATCTTGCACTGGTTTGGTGCGATTATGAGATCATTCACCAAACTGGTGACGGACCTTGTGTAACCTACAGTGGATGCTCGACTCTCAATTTTTCAATGACGGAAACAGGTCTCTTGATTATAGCTGATACCGGGATGATCCACGGTCAAAGCAGCTGATGAGCGCGGCGCCCAAAGGGCGCCGCTTTCCTTTTTCTTCGTATATTTGTATAGTACAAACCATGAATAAGTTAGTCGCCCAAAACCACCCAGCTCTCCATAGTATTGCTGAGGAAATCACTCCCGAAGAATTTGCTGACGGCTCAGTCGCCAAGATTCTCGCTGGCATGCGCAAAGCTATCAAAACCTACGATGTAGACGGCTACGCAGCTGTTGCAATTGCAGCACCACAAGTCGGTGTCGCCAAGCGGATGTTTTTGGTAGAAGATCAAAACCAAGACCGTGATGAAGCCTTACCTACCGTCATCGCAATTAACCCGCGGATTGTAAAATACTCTAAGAAAGTCCATGAAGTGGGTGAAGGTTGTCTCTCCGTACCGAATAAATACGGCGTGGTTGAGCGCCACAAAAATGTCGTACTAGAAGCGCTCGACGAGCATGGTCAGCCATTTTCTCGCGGGGCCGGCGGCCTCTTGGCACAAATTTTCCAACACGAATGCGATCATCTCGACGGCACACTCTTTATCGACCGCGCTGTAGAGACCTGGCATAAAGACGACCGCCCAGCTGGTATAACCGAAGCCGAAGATGAACAAAATTAAATTTGCCTATTTTGGTGGTGAACCACTTGGCGTGCCAGTCCTTGAAGCGCTTAAGGCGGCCGATTTACTCCCATCACTCATTGTTTGCAACCCCGATCGGCCGAGCGGTCGCGGTCACATGCTCACACCGCCCCCAGTCAAAGTCTGGGCGGAAGAAAATGGGATCGAAGTCTTTCAACCAACCAACTACAAGGATGACGTCGCGAAATCACGCCTAGAAGCAGAAGACTGGGATGTCTTTGTGGTGGTAGCCTATAATTTCATTTTGCCGGAATGGTTTTTGCACCTCCCAAAGCACCAAACTCTCAATGTACACCCCTCACTTTTACCAAAGCTGCGTGGCGCCAGTCCGATTCGCACGGCAATTTTAAAAGATTTGCGTGAAGATATTGGTGTGACAGTAATGTTGCTCGACAGTGAGATGGATCATGGGCCAATTCTCGACCAGGAGCAGGTCTATATAGAGGACGAGAATTGGCCCCTCTCAGGACCTAACCTCGACCAACTTCTGGCCACCACTGGCGGCGAACTCTTGGCCGAAATTATTCCTGCCTGGGTAGCTGGCGAACTCTCTCCACAAGAACAAGACCACGAACTCGCCACCTACTGCTCACGCTTTGAAAAAGGTCAGAATGAACTTACTATAGACCCGACGCGACTGCCTGCTGGAGATAAAGCTTGGAACATGTGGCTAAAAATCAACGCCTTTACCGGTATCGGCGACACTTTCTTCATGCACGAAGGCAAGCGCATCAAAATCAAAGCAGCCCGCTTCGAGAACAATTCCCTCCAGATTCTTCGAGTCATTCCTGAAGGCAAGAAAGAAATAGATTTTAGTGAGTATTTGAAACAAATATAACAAAAAGCGGCGGGCCCTTCGGGCCCGCCGCTTTTTGTTATTACACTCCTTACACTTCAGCCGACATCATTTGCTCCTTCGCTTCTCGGCCACCTTGTTTTACCAAAGTTTCCTGCTTATCTTTTGCGCGGCGCAATTCCTTATCTAGCTCATCTCGTACTTCGTCGATTGCCTTCTCAAAACTTTCTTCAGTTGCCTCAGCTCGATAAAGCGTACCCTCAAGCTGCAGATTCACCTCCACCCGGTACACCGCACCATTCTGCTGCGGAGCAACTTTCTGAAATTCAACATCACACGAAGCTGACCCAACGCCATGCATGTATTTTTCTAGCGAAGCGCACTTTTGCTCAACAATTGTCGTGAGCTCCTGCGCTTCATGCAGATCATTAAATTTATAGTTGATAGTTGGGAATGCCATATGCAGTATATGTCTTAGACTATTAACCCTCGCATGATTCGCAGGTAGATCCACCCACGTGTACACGCGGCTTAGTTACCGCAGCTTCACTTGCTCCAGAACCAACATAATTTTCTCGCAAGTAATCAATGATGTCACTTGATTCCAACATCGACACGCTCTTTTCACTATCCACCAAAAATGGCACCTGTGTCCCTCCAGATTTTTCCTCAAGCTCAGCCAGTGCCGTTCCGTCTTCTGTAATATCTTTCAGCTCGAGGGTAACGCCCAGATTCTCAGCCATTTGCATAACGCGCTGACAAAATGGACAAGTTGACTTCATGTACAGTGTTAACATGTTCTCATTGATTGATTAATTGGTAACCTCACACAGTATACTACGCGCTAAGCCATCCTCCCATTTCAAAGCCAAATCAGAAACATATACCGCTCGTGTCAAATGAAAAACCGTTCCCAAGGGAACGGTTTTATTGAAAGAGCATCTCTCAATCGTCGCGAAGCGGCACTTTACCTTGCCGATTCAGCCAGTGTAGCACAACAGCCACCACGATGATAAGAACGAGAAGGCTGAGCAGTACATCGGGCATGGCAGAGGAATCCGCAGCTTGCGTAACGGCATGCGCTACGACGCTGTCATGAGTCATATGATACATTCCACACCTCTCCTTTGTGAACGAACGGTTAAATTATGCATTGTTTAACAAATGTGTCAATAGTACTCGTCAGAATCGTCGGTTGTGCGCTTTGCGGCACATTGCGCTTGATACATACGCTCGTATGCAGCGTTACTTCCCTTGCCCCAGTAGTCGTGCAAGATTCCACAATCCGGGCAACACTCCACTGAGACCGTCTGGAAATACCGAGGTCCATGGCAGTTTGGACAGCGCTGATTACCTGAATTTTCAAGGACAGAACCCGTATCAGTGTAGCCATTTTGTTTGCGAGGGAACCGCGGCATACCATCCACAGTCACAGTCAGATCTCCATACCTAACCGACGCAATGACGACCCCATGTGCAGCAGGACAATCAAGTACTGCTTGCCCAAAAGCTTGCACGTCAGACACGTCGCGCGCGGCTAACAATCGTCCGATTGCAATCGCTTTGCTGGAACCATGCACGTATCTTGCGTGATTACCGGCAAAATATGCACAGTATCCAAATGACCGCTGCAACCAAAAAATTTTTTGCGCCATCTGATAACCTCCTTTCCAAGTTTCTGTCTTCAGCTTGTCCCCTCTAACGCAAAATGTCAATGCACTTTGCTAGACGCGATGGCGATGCACTTACACAAACTCAAATTAACATTTAACGGTGAGCCAATTACCCGAGCCGCTGCACTCAAAAAAAAAGAACGGTTGGAACCGTTCTTTGAATTTAACGCAGCCTGCCAGCCACCTTTTTAACAGCAGCGGTACGGGCCAAGCGACGGCGTGACTGGTGATACAGATTGTACAAACGTATCTGCCCCGCCCCTTCCTGCACATACACACGAAACCGCGTACGATACTCAGATTTCTTCAACCGCGTGACAATCGTATGATCAGACACCTGATACGCCCCAACCACTTCGCACCCCGTGTCGGTCACAAAGGCACGCTGCTCAAGCGTATAGCTCGACATCCCGAGATCATTCAGAAATTGTGCGATCAGCTCATTTGCCCCATCATCACACGGCTCAATAAAATACCGATACTCACTAGCCATTTGTCTCTCCAGCAAGAACAATGCAAATTATACTATGTAATAATACGAAAAATTAGTCAAACAAAACCTGTCTCGTTAATACTTGTTATACTGGGGACATTACATAATTTTCCTATGAAATTTTCATCTACTGAAATTGAAGCAATTCGAAGCACTCCCACCGCAGAAGTAATTGCGCGTCAGGGTGATTATGAAACCATCCTGACGCGCCTTAAAGAGCACAACCATCTCACTGAACTCGTAACAAAGGCAAAAGAAGAATTTGGTGAACGTATTTCTGAACCATGGCTCACAGAAGCAGACTGGGAAATGCTGGCCGTACTGGGTGCTTTTGACCGCACTACACTCCTGCACTCAATCGGTGTCTACGAGATTGCTGCGCGAAAAGTGCGTGAAAATCTCATCGGACCTGACGGTACAGTGCGAAACATAGAACAACTAATTGCTGCTGAGGGTGTTTCTATGCCTGTGTTTTTGCATGCTTGTCTCTTTCACGATATTGGCAAAATTGAGGTGCCATACGAAGTGCTCATGAACCAGCTTACTGAATCAGAGTGGGAGACTTGCTTAGAACGTGCACTCGATTCAACTGACCGAAACTCGATACTTCGCAAACTCAACCTCAACCCTGAGGAGGCTCACACGACAGAGACCGTCACCACCACACTCAAAGAGCAGTGGCTCCGACCAATTTCAGTCGTACCGGCGCGTATCGCTATAACTGAAGCTGAGTTGGCAGCCCTTATTGAACGCGGCTACACCGGCGAAGAAACACTAGCTGAAATTATCGCTAGTCATGAAACATACTCCGCTCATATCCTGAGCGCTCAGGGCTATCACATTGAAGCTGAGCTAGCCGGACACCATCACAACCTACATCGTGAGAAGCTGCGGTACCCACAAAGTACTGAGGCTTTGCGCATTAGTGCGGTTACTTTGGGCGAAAATGCTATCGGTCTCTTGCATGCCGCTGATGTGGAGGAGGCTCTCACCAGCGCGCATCGCTCCTACAAACAATCACTCTCGCTATTGCACTCACTCGACATTTTAGTTGATCACGCCAGACACCATCAGCTCGACACCCACCTAGCCTATTCATGGATTCGTAGCGAACTCCACGGCACCAGCGACACCACCACCGAAACTGTTGGGCTTATCGACAGCTTTTCTGGTAGCAGCGAAGATGATCCAGAAGCGCTCCAGGAGCTAACGTATCTCAATGACATAAACGCGTTCTTGGCGGAGGTGGAACATGAGCTCCTCGCCAATCGTACATAACCACACGGCGGCTACCACTCTGCTGCAAAGCAGCCTATTTACAGAACAAACAATAGGAATATACTGATAGACAAGAGTGTGTCGCATGACATTCCCTCTCTATCGTGTCTGCTTACCAGCAAATTGCAGCGATGCACTGGTCGACATTTATCAGCCCTTAACCAAACGTGGCTTATGTGGCAACAATGGATGAACTTCGTTCTCGGCCTCGTCATACTTACAGTATCCCTCTTCACTGACATGAGCAACCAGGCAACCTGGACACTCGCAGCACTAGGAGCAGCGGTGGCGGTGTTTAGTATTTGGGGTGCGCAGGAAACAGCCGATGAGCGAGAAGAAGGTCGCATGATGCGGCATCACCGTCATGCATAATGATTCTGGGTATGGATAATGTAGAGCATTAAGCCGCCGCCAGCATAGCTGGCGGCGGCTTCATTCGTTTTTCCCTACCAAAAATAAAGACGCCTTTCTCTGAAAGGCGTCTTAGCTTAGTCGGACATTACTTTCTCTGTCCAAACAGGCGCAATAGATGAATGAGCATGTTGATGAAGTCGAGGTACAGCGTCAGCGCACCGTAGACCGCCAATCCCGGCGACCAACCCTCTTCGTCATACATCGCACGAAGCTTCTGCATGTCAAAAGCGGTCAAGCCAATGAAGAGCAGGACCGCTGCTCCGCTCACCAGCATGTCCATCATCGGAGATGAAAAGAACATGTTGACGACCAACACAATCAATAACCCGATAAGGGCCTGCATGAAAAATCCTTGCAGCGACAGAAGACTGCGTTTCGTAACATGCCCCCAATACGCAGAACAGCCGAATGTGCCAGCAGTGATGAAGAAGACCTTTGCCACGCTCGCTTCGGTGTACATGTACAAGACCGGTGCCAAGGTGAAGCCATTGAGTGCAGCATATACCGCAAACAAGAACACCGCCATGCCGAAACCAATTCTTTTGGAAGCACCGAATGTTGCCAAAACAACAACCAGCACCAACTCGAGAATCGCCGCAGTCCACCACAGCCCTGAAGCGCCGAACTTCTGCACGGTTTCACCATCATCATTGACGACCTCCGTGAGATGTGTGAGCGAGGCAAATAGCACTTCGTTGCCCTGAACATAGTTTGCGACCAGAGCGGTCACAAGCAATCCAGCGGCCATGATCCAGAACGTGTAAAGAAAGAACAGCCGAAGACCATCTTCATGGCTTCTTGCTTGCACACCAGAAATGTCGTTCATCTGTAACTCCTTTTGTAACGATGAGTAATACCCCGATGTTGGGCTATCTGTTTTTATGATACAATTATTTTTCGGTAAGTCAATATTATCTATCACACTCGTCACCACGCCTCTCTGCACAGTATCGATTGTTGCCACATAGATTTTCTACATCGTCATCCTCGCAGTAAACGCCCGCTCGGCTTTCGCAAAGGGAACCTCCGTATCTGCGACATTTCTAATTGGCAGATTAATATACGTGTTTTTCATATACAAAGCATACCGGACACACCAACCAAAGCTATGCTCTAAAAAAAGAAAACCGCTTCCGTAGAATTGGTTTTCTAGAAAGCGGTTAGTACCACTCATTGAGCGGAATCTTTTCATTAATCCTTCGCCACACCAAAGGCGCAGCGACCGACCAAGAGCCGATGAACATGTACCCTGGCAAAGCCCAATTGACCACCGTATGATCAGAAATGGCAAAACCGGTTACTCCATACCCGAGACCGAAGACGAGCCACGCCCCGGGCTTGTCTGACATTGGCTTCTTAAATGCCTGCTCTAGAGTAGGCCAAAGCGCAAGAACATCCACCCCAATCATCCAGTACAAAGACCACTGAGCCAGCTCGGGCTGATCCTTAAGAGCAAACCAGAGCACGTAACCAACAATCGCAAACACCAGGCAAGCTTTTTCTCGGCGCGTGAGCGTGTAGACGCGATTAGTTTCTCGAAGCAAAACAATCACAAAAATGATGACCGGCGCTACTGCACTGACCAATGCTGCGTAGTAGACCTCTTTTGCCTCTGAAGCTTCAGCGGTCAGGAAAAGGGCCACCCCTACCACCGCCCACACAAAGAAACTCACCGGATTGGGATACACCTCCCGTTTCCAAGCCAGCACTGCGTAGCGAATACCCCAGACCGCCAAGACGAGAGCGGAAACCACCGTCCAATTAATAGCGTTCACTTAGTTCTCCTTCAGGTTCAATAACAAACTAAATAAAATAATACAATTATATTTAGTAATGTCAATTACTTTGAAGCATTACAAAGCTTGGCTACCTCAATCGAGTATCATTAAAATAATACAAAAGTCCGTACGAAATGCTCGCACGGACCCCTGTAAATGCTTCTTTTTCTGATTTGCTCCGCGTACTGGACGAGTTTCGAACATTAGACTGGTTGGGTATTGAAAAAGATTTGCGGTTCGTTGAGTTTGCAAAATGAAAAAGCCGCCCCTTCGTTCGAGACGAAAGATTGGCTTCCCCGTCCCGCCAAAGTGGCGACTAGCCGATAGCTATACCGACTGCAAGACCTGTAGCGAAGTTTGAGCCGTCATCCTCTGCAGCTTCCTGGATTGATTCGAGTTCCTCGTGATCCAGCCAGACGCCACTGCACTTTGGACAGCGATCGATAATGATGACTCCATCAAGGATGGGTTCCTTTTTCATCGCCATACCATCGACAGGGCAGTTCCTCACTTCTTCGCCCTGCATTCGCAACTCGATTTCACAATCCGAGCAGATTGGATTTCCAGACTCATCCTTGCGACGAGTTCTATTCTCGCCACAGTTTTGACAGGTTTCCTTCGATTTGAATAGACCGAACATTTGCGCCTCCTAAGACGTTGAATTCAAATCGAATGATAGCACGTATAACTTGCTATGTCAAGTAATGCTCCGCCTGTTGGATGAGTTTCGAACATTGGACTGGATAAGTATAGAAAAGGATTTGCTGTATTGTGATCTGACAAAATGAAAACCGCCCTCCAACGGTTCTCGTTGTGGGCGGTTCAGAGCAGTGGCGTTTTTGAATATTCACCACCATCTCCGATACGTCCTCGTGAAATTTCTTGAAGCTTGAGTTGATCACCTTCGGAATTGACTCCGAAGAATGAAACATCTCCTGGGCCAAGTAGAAGCCGCACGGGTCCACGAACCTTGATTCGTGATACACCTGCCACATCGTGAGCGAGCCAACCAATGTGCCATTCCTGGTCAACATGGGTGGGTTGCAGAACGACGTAATCCTTCCATCCTCCAAGAAGAGGGATATGAAAGAATGGCATCTTAAGCCAAAAGCGTGCTCCAGCAGATTTGTTCCCTTCGCAGAACACTTGCATATCATCCTTCAGGTGTGCAACCTGACCAGATTTCAACTTAGTGTTGTTCCAGCGATGGGTTTGCTGAGGAGTTTCTCTGAAAGTTCCTGAGATGATGTACATAATGGGAAGCATTAGCACATCAGCAATACGTTCCAACCATCCAAGAGGTTGGACGTGGATTTTGTTCAACACGACATACCTCCTGAAGGTTGTTTAGACTGGTTGTATAATAAAACAGTATTTATACTGTGTCAAGTGATGCTCGCCTGGCGGGATGCTTTCCGAAGCTATGATTGGCACAATTGCTTTGTTTCTGTTGAAAGTGACATTAGAGAGATCAATAGATTAGTCGCATTGGTCTAGACCGTTTCCCTTCTCAACAATTTCAACTAAACGCAGTAATTTAGACGCTTTTTCATACGCCACATCTCGCTCTAAAGTTTCACCGTAATGCTTTTGATAGAGCTCAATAAATTGATCTAAGTGCTCGTTAGATATTTTTGCCAAAACTATTTGATACAAAAACTCATGCTTTACGCATGAATTTTTTCTGCTTTATTTGATATAGTCTCCTGATCTTCCTGCGCTCTTTTTAAAGCGCTGTTGTAGACTCGTTTGCGTTCTCGTGACTTCGTTTCAATAAAAAACTTGTACACAGGGTCAGCTGACGTCTCTGGACGCTTATAGAATAACCCTTTTATAGTTGCGACTAGGTGTGTCATATCAAACTCTCAATCTCATCTTTACTGTACTTTTTTGGCAGGTATGTGTCAAGATTATCGATGTTGAATGTAATTTTATACTGTTTGGTCTTAAGGTTTCTTTCAATAAGATCAACCCGAACACGATTACCGTACTCCCGCTTAATCGTAGCCACATTGTCTCGCGCGGCAATAAATTGCTCAATGAAGTCTTCTCTTTGAATATTTCTACCGTCCACCTTTTCCCTGTCTTGAGTAAACTTCCAAGCAATCTCTGGAGGCTGAAGTACATACTCAATGAATATAGGTCTATCTTTACTGAGCGATAGATCAATATTGTTTCTGGCTTGATCAATTTTTGAAAAAGTACCATCTAACAAAAAACTATACGATTTACTCTTTACATAGTCATGTAATTTATTAACCCCAAGCGCAACAGCACCTTGGAACAAATGAGCTTTCCCCGGTTCATACTGAGGGAGCCAAAGGCGAATTGCATCTGGATCAATCTGAACAATCTTATCTTCTGCTCCCATAATCTCATTGATCAGCCGAGTCGAGAACTCAGTCTTTCCTGCACCCGGAGATCCAGCCATGAAAATTGATACTGGTCTTCCAACAGGAGTAACCTTACCCACAAAATGATCAACAAGCTCCTTTTGATGCTTCTTGACGTGTTCTATTGCTTCAGCAGAAAGATTGTTCTCCTCTGGGCTAGTCATGAGTTCTCAATAGTAGCAATCTCCTCGGGGGTCAGGTCATAGAGCTTGTAAACTAACTCGTCAGCTTCATTCAAATACTTTTCTGCCGGAATGTTTTGCGTAGTTGCTTTAACTATCTCTTCATAACACACTTTTAGCTTATCAATGCTCACGGGATCATGATCTAAACTTGGTAATGGCATATCTCTCAAGTGTCTTGGGTAAAAATGCAATCCATTTGACAACAGTTCACTGAAAAACCAGCTAAGTAATTTTGAGTTCAGAATTACAGTTACCGCTTTCATATCATACTTTTGTGACAACTTGATCCGTTCCTGACTTAATTTTCCTTTGACTTGGGAGTAGGTTAAGTGTTCTAACAAGTGATATGGCACAGCATTAATAAGAGCGTCGTTATTGTAATAACCAACATCGTCATACACCGCTTGGATACCAGTCCTTCCAACAACGTTTTTCACAACGATCTTGTGACTTTCAAACAACTCCGGGAAACAGGGGGCTTTATGTTTGCTTGGTTGATAGTCTAGATACAGCTTTTTCTTTACCACATACCTCTCGAAGTTCTTCCCCTCCAAGTACTGCTTATATCCGTCTGCATAAACATCGTGTATAAAGTCACCCTTACCAATTTTGAGTTTTGTGTTATGTATCTCTGCCCCCTTTGATACATAAAATGCATTTTCAAACTTGATCGTTGATTTAATGATCTTTTGGATTATCTGGACCTTGCCGTCATCTAAATCAAGTTTGAAATTGTAATCTGGATGTATTTTAAAAACCTCCTTGCTAACAGTACTGAATGGTAACGAGTATAGATTGGGTAATTTTTTCGTCTTGTGGACATACGCTTCAAACTCACCTCCTCCTTCAGCATCATCGTCAGCATTAGATATAATACTTATCTGTGTGTCCACTGTAGCAGAGTCAAACACTTGATGGGCTGAGAAGTCTAGTAATCTTAATATTCTCTTTCCAAGCAAAAGTGCCCTTAATTGCTTACCGTACGATTGCGCAAGCCACTTGTTACTTGTTATATACGATATGATGCCATTTACTGCCAAAAGGCCAAAAGCTCGCTCATAGAAAAGAACGTATAGGTCATAATGACCTTTCGCTGTAGTGTATATATTTTGATATTTATCTTTCTGTTCTGGCTTTATTTTCCAAATACTAACGTATGGTGGGTTCCCTATAACTACATCAAACTTAGCTTCCACATCATGCATAAGCAACTGGTCATAGAAGCTGGCAGGATGCTCATTACTGAACGGATCATAAGTATGAAGCTGGTCGTTAAGCTGTGAGCCAAACATAGTCCCTTGTTTACGAAGAGTTGAGTATTTTGTCTCAAGCTTTTCACGTTGCTTAGGAGTTGCCTTAAAATACTCTTTCTTGATCTCTAACAAGGTCTCATATTTACCACCATCATCCAAAGCCGCTTCTTCACTCAGAGGTAAAAGTGTATTGGCACAGACGAATTTAAACTCTAGGTTTGGCAAGGTGTCCACACCACCATTTGGTTTCTTTTCAACATACTCTTGATCAACCACAAGAGCAAGAAAACTTCGAAGTCGAGCGATCTCAATAGCAAGTGGCTCGATGTCTACTCCGTAAATGTTACGCTCCATAATACCAAGCTTGGTCCGATACGGATCAAAACGAGCATCGAGTCGTTCGTATATCTGGACCAGAAGATGCAGCATACCAATTGGAAAAGCCCCAGACCCACAAGCAGGATCAAGCACTTTCATACCATCCAGCGCCTTTACAATCTTCTCTCGCAGCACAGGCTCTACCACGTCCCGCTTACTGTTTGTTCCTGACTTTGCCCAATCACTATCAGGAGTATCAAGCAATCTATCTATAGAGTTTTTAGCCTTATCTCCAGCCTCTAGTGCAGTACACAAGTATGCCCTGACACTCTCTCGACACATATAAGCCACAATCTCTCTTGGTGTATAGAAGGCACCTTTCGCTTTTCGAGCCTGCTCTCCTGTTTCTTCATTAATCTCAGCTAACAAGTTTTCAAAGATACGTCCGAGCATTTCAGGATCAATCGCAATTTGCTCATAGTCAGGAGTTGACTCATCTGTTGTGAAATTAAACTCGCTGAAATGTTCATAGAGATTAACAAAAAAACCCTTTGGGAAAGGAATGTCACTTCCCCTCCAATCATCTGGGCGATCTTCAAAGAGTCCTCCGTTTAAGTACGGTGTCTTAAGGTCAGGATGCGGACGCTCACGATCATTCTGTGGAGTATTTAAAACACCAAAGAAGAGCAGCTCGAGTTTTTCCTTATAGTACGAACTGGCATCCGTGTGTGTAGTATCAAAATAATTGACGTCTCTCGAGATAAAACCTTTTTTGTCTAGAAACCAACAAAAGAGCAAACGACCGTGTAGACGATTAGCAAAATGGCGAGCTTCGTCAGAACTTTTACCACCCTCCTCTAGATGAGAGACCAGATGTTTAAAACTGTTGGCAATACCCTTATAAAAAGCTTCGTTAATGCTTTTTAGCTTGAAACTATCCCAAATAGTTAGATGGAGGGCTTCACGACCCAAATTGGCTACTCCTTCCCATTTGGAGAAGATGTCTTTTTGCGTATTTGAGAGCTGATCTTTCAGTTCAACAATACGAAGAGACTTATTGTTAGACAATACTATCAGCAACGCATCATTTTCTGGAGTTAAGAAAAAGTCCACTCCTATCTTCGAAGCAGGGTCCTGTCTTGTAAATAAGGCGTCTTCATAGTTTGGCGTAAAATGCACCGCGCCAGACACGTAGAGCTTTGACTTCTTCTTAAGTGCATACAACTTTGCTTCGAGAGGACCTTCTTTTGTGTCATTAAGGGCAAAGCATGCACGATTACTCTTGAACTTAGGATGAGCCTGAAACCAATGATCATAACGCTCGGCATTGGGCAATTTAAGTGCTGTAAGTAGTACATAATCACTACTTGAGGGGTCATCTGTCTTAACTCCATTCACGTCAGCCAACATCAATACCTCACGAGCGACTCCCAATCCAGCCTCTATGGTTCTTTCGCTACTTAATTTACTTAGCGCAGCATCAATTTTTTCAAAAGTATTATTTTGCATAAAATAATAATGCTTCAGAAGACTCTACCGTTAGGTCTTCAGGTGTATGAGCAGCAGATGACTGTTCTTCATACGCCTCCTTCAAAGCGTTAATTGTTTGAGGCAGCAGCTGACCACTTTCCTTAATGTCTCGATTTGCAGCTGTAAACAACTTATTCCATTTTGTCTTAGATTGGATCGTCATAATGTTCTGAACAACTGACTGGAACTGCAAACCAGGCAAAACACGAGCCAGCTCATCAAGCACCTTAACTTGGGATGGTTTGAGCTTACCTGGGGTTGATACTGAAACAGCTTCATTTGAAGCCTGTGCTTCTACCAGCCGACGTACAGCTCCCCTGTCTGCAGTAATAGTATCTATCTGACGGCTGTTTTCTTCACTAGTTGTACGCAGATATGTAAGGGCCTCTAGCGTCTCAACCGGATCTGACACGTCACCATCTGATGCCACAAAAATGTTTGCACGCAGCTCGTCAGTACCATTTTGCGTGTATACTTCGGTAAGAGAAAGTACTGTCGGGCAATCATGATCATTTCGTGCATGGCTAGGAAAATAACCCCATTTACCTCGAGGTATACGTTCCATTTGTCGGAAGGCTTCTTCTGTTGCGTTTTTACTAAACGCCCTCAAGTCATTTACATACTCATCTTCAGACAAAAAGTCATCATCATCCTCCAAAGTTTCAGCATACTCAGTGGCTTTTTCAGAGTATAAGTTCTCGACGTACTCAATTGGGTTTTCTTTCTCCCCCAAGACGGACTGGTCAGTTCCTATGGAACGACGAATACGTTCGACTTTTCCTTCAAGACGTTTTACTAGTTTCAAATAAGCTTCTAGCTGTGCGGCAGGATTTAGATTGTAGATCCAAACCTTTTCATGCGGAGAACCCAAACGATTAATACGGCCGTTACGCTGGATCATGCGGACCGGGTTCCAGTGGAGATCAAAGTTTATGATAATACCAGAGTCCTGCAAGTTTTGACCCTCAGAAAGTACATCTGTAGCAAATAGGTATTGCAACTCATCCTCCGGGGAGACTTCCGCTTTCTTTGCTCTAGGCGCAAACCTCTTAGTAAGATCTTCAATTTCTTTTATGTTAGCTCCTGAGATAAATGCCGCCTTCTTAGCAAAGTCCTCACCTAGAATAGTTGGCAATTTGTCCTGAAGATACGCAATCGTGTCTGCATAAAAACTAAAAACAAGCACCTTACCACCATTTAATTTTTCTTCCCGTAAACCATTTATCAAAGAAACAAATGCCTGGAGTTTATCGTCTTGTTCCTCAAGTAGTTTACAAACAGAGATGAGGGCTTCGATTATCTTTCGATCGCGATTAAGGTCTGTGCGGATTGCTGGGATATTGAATACATTATCGTCTGCTTCAACATGATCAGTATCCAGCTCTACTGCTGCATCGGCCTCAACATCATCACCCTGATCCTTCACAATGTCATAAATTTGCTTGAAGGTAAGAATGTACCCCTTGGTGAGCCACTCTTCGAAGAGATCAATCTTACCGATGTATGCCTCTAGCGAACGACGTAATGCATACGGAGAAGACTCTAACCTCTTTAGGAGACTCACCCGCAGCATATTGTGGATACTAAGTGCACTCATTAACTTAAAACTCTCTCGCTCATTGAGGTCGTATGACTTCACCACCTCAATGTCTTTAGCATAAAACTGATGCTTGTATGTCTCTGATCGATACGGAGTGAAGCCAAGAGTAAGAAGAGAGCGGAAGAGTGACACAAATGTGTCAGGAACTCCTTCTCCCTCTACTATTAGTGATTGGTCTCCTTTCACAATATCTAATGGATGCTGTGTTCTTTGGGTCACTTCCAGAAAACGGTCGTGGTCAAGATTGGTCACCGACACTCCCTCGAAATGTTCTACACACTTTTGCAGAGTCTCATATACCACCCGATCTCGCTCACCACCATACTCGTAAGGAGAGGGTACAACCTCACTCTTAGGGAATGTTCGAAGCACACCATCGTTTCCTAACAGACCACCGAACTCTTTTTCAATACCCGCTCTAGTTGAACGCACCAAAAACTGCCTCAACCCCTGTCTCATCACTCGATGTATCCGGTCCCAATCAGGCTCTTGGCTGTCTTTTTCTGACTTTTTTATCTCAGTTGAAAGTCGACTAACAGCATCGTAGAAGTCGATCACTTCATTTTTCTTGGTCGTTTTAAATACAACAGGAAATGAAGTCAGTTTCCCTTTTGCTGCAAGCTGGACCTGGTTAACAAAGTCTTCAAGCTGGTTATTAATTGGCGTAGCCGTCAACAGAAGCACCTTGCTGTCTGGATTGGCAGCCAGCCACTCTAGTATCTGCTGATGCCGTTTACTGGCGTTATTTCGAAGGTTGTGCGCTTCATCAATCACAAAGAGGTCTACAGGCGCATACTTATCAATCACACGAGCTTTCTCGATCGCATCGGGATTTTGCATCGATATCAACTCGTAACCGTTCACTAACCCATGATGATCAGCCAACTCTTCCCTCCACTGCGACTCCAGTCTCTTGGGAACGATTACATTGATACGCCGAAAACCTTGCTCGACATAATGCTTAATCACTGCCCCACCGGTGATAGTTTTACCAAGACCTACTGAGTCTGAAAGCATGGCCAAACCATGCTTTTCTAGCTTATTTATTAGTAATTGAGCATTTCGCTGTTGAAACGCATAGAGCACTTTTTCTACGTCGGCCGAGAGTTCAACATTATCAGCAATTTCTTCCGAATATAAAGTCAGTAGGGTTTTAATGTACATCTCGTATGGGCTGGGTGTGAGATCCCCAACCGGAGAAGTGCGGACCAGCTCAATAAATGCACCAGTCCAATCTTCTGTTTTTTCATCTGACCACATCTCATCAAACCATGATAAATGACCTGTTTCCTGCTCAGGACTATTAGGCTTATATGTGACTACACGGTAATCAGTCTCAAGTGCGTTCAGTTCTGCGTTGTCTGTGAGGCCATTTCTCGTGAAGTTTGATGAGCCAATTATCCCCACCGCTTCTGGCGACTCATATGTACCAAAGATATAGCATTTAGCATGCAAAAAACTCTTTCGATAGACACGAACTTGAACCTTCCCTTCATCAATCAAACTCTTCAGATGAAACACCACCTCTCGTAACTCTGGAGTTGGATCAATGCGTTGTAGATCCTGGAAAAAGTCCTCATCAGGATAATCAAGCTCAGGTTCCTCAATATCCTTTTTATTATCGCGCTTGAGTAACGGTTCTCTCCCTATGAGAATACGCACCTGTTTATAGTCTTTCAGAGCATCTATCACTAGTTTCATCCCCTCAATATCCCAATAACCAGTCGCAATGGAAAGATGATCGTGCTGCTTACTTGCTTCAAGAAAAGCATCTAGCATTACGCGACGATTGTTATCAATGATATTTGGGAGTGACATAGCTAAAAGAGTACCATTTTAAGGGGTGTTTTCAAATTAAAATGTCACGGGTTATCTCGACCAACTGGTTTGGATTGGACCTGAGATCAACTTCTATAAACTGCTGGTCTAACTCCACGCTATCAAAACGGGCACGTTCTTCAGGAAAGATTTCATTATCAAACCAAATGAGGTCATAGTCCCAATCTATCCCTTCGGTTTTGTTTACATCCCAGACTGTGCCTTTAATGTCGTCAATAAGCCGGTGTATGTCAGGCGAAGTAACTCGCTTTACTATCTCCTGCGCTCTTGTCGGATCACCTTCTCTACAGTGAGTTGTAAGCCAATAAAGCTCATGTGTTTGTAAGGCCAAAATAAAGTCTTCAAGACCAGCTGCTGGTTTACCGTAATTTTCTGTTAAGTCCTCATGTATAAGAGTACCGTCGATATCTAAGTAAACCTTCATGTTATTCAGGGTCCACTAATACATTCCGTGGCTTCGATCCATCCTGTGGACCTATCACCCCACTATCCTCTAGAAGATCCAGCAATCGAGCCGCTCGGGAGTACCCAATACGTAAACTACGTTGTATATACGACGTAGAAGCTTTACCTGCCTTAATCACTGCCGCTTTAGCATCTTCATACAGATCATCTTCTTCTCCATCTCCACCCACCATGGCGTTGAATATCGCATCATTTCCGTTGTAATGATCGAAGTCTAAGGTGTCCAGTTCCCCTTCATCATACTTCTTCCAAACTTTGACCCGGTCGATGATCTCATCCTCTGAAATATAGAGTCCCTGAATGCGTTGTGGTCTGAAGTCTTCGGGAGATTGTAAGAGCATATCCCCCTCGCCTCGCAACTTCTCTGCTCCACCGACATCTAGAATGGTTCGTGAGTCCACCTGACAAGCCACCATCATAGCGATACGAGCTGGGATATTGGCCTTAATAGATCCTGTAATAACACTGGTGGATGGTCGCTGGGTGGTCAAAATAAGGTGAATACCGACTGCTCTACTCATTTGTGCTAAGCGGACCACACAAGCTTCAAACTCGGCAGGATATGTCTGCATAATGTCATTGAGCTCGTCTACAATGATCAGAATAAATGGGAGGGCTTCAGGCAGCTCAGCACGATCCGCTTCCTTAGCTCCTGCTTTTTCCCAGCTTTCTTTAGCAGGCTGGTACACATCCTTGTGGTAGACAGAAATGTTCATTACTCCTTCTGCTTCCAGAATGTCATATCGCCGCTCCATCTCCTTTACCGCCCAGGAAAGCGCCTGGACAGCCTTCTTGGCCTGTGTAACAGGCTTAGTGAGCGAGTGTGGCAATCCATCATATAAAGTAAGCTCAACCAGCTTAGGATCAATGAACATAAAACGGACCTGCTCGGGTGTGTTCTTCTCAATCAGTGCGTTAATGAGTGAGTGAAGCAAGACAGACTTACCCGAACCAGTGGTCCCGGCAGCCAGGATGTGTGGCATCCGGGCAATGTTCATTAAGTGTCGATTACCAAACTCATCAATACCGAGTGGCACCACTAGAGGGCCACTTTCTCTGAACTCTTCCCACTTGAGTGCATCGCTAAAGGGTATGGCTGGTAAGTCTTCCTTCTTAGGTACCGTTATACCAACCAGCTTCTTGTTAGGGACCGGAGCCTGGATCTCTACGCCGTCATTACTTAGTTCATACCTGAGGTCCTCCACAAAGCTAGCGAAGGCTTTCATCCGCATCGGCTTCTTTGGTTGAAGGTAGAAATGGTAACTACTAAACCCATCAACCGCCTCCACCACCTCAACTGGCACCTTAAACTCCTTAAACATGCTCACAATGGTCTCTGCCATCTTCTTAACCACTTCCCTACTCTGAGCAAGGGGGGTATGCTTTTTTAACATACCTTAACTTTACACCCAAAAGGTCCCTCACGCACAAAACTTATCCCCTACCAGTCAAACACCTAAAATAGGTTGATAAATAAGCCCAGAATGCTTAAATTAGCACATTTACATTTTTGCCCCTTGTCGTGGTACTAGACTTTATGCAAGCTGCTTGTACAGACACAACTTACTCACATTTATGTTGTAATTTAAAACACTATTGATAGTGCATATCACCGTCTTCATCGTACTCAAAAACACCATTTTCACAAAAAGGACAGGTGTCTCCACTCTCACAAAAGTCCTTATTGCCGCAATGTATGCACGACTCATCTGCTTTATATACAAATTTCGGGACCAGATCATCCTTCTTGAACTCATCAGTAAGCAACACCTTGCGATGTTTGAAAAAGTAGTGATGTTGCTCCTCTGGACCAAGTATCCCCCTTTTTTCTAGATACGGTACAGCGTCATACCAAATGCCGACATCTTCAAGATCCTGCTCGCACACATACTCATAAGCCTTTAAGGCTTGGACCTGCTCCCACAGCTCGTCAAAGTCTGTTCTGAAGCGATACGTCTTTACATCTGTCTTGCAGTGCTTACAGATCTTTTCGGTAGAGAAAACGCCATCAAAAGGAGCTCTCCTCTCAAGAGATGCTAACTCCCCCTTCTCATTAAGCGCAATCGGGATGCCTGTCCCGGACCTTAGACAGTGCCCACAATTGTTGCAATAGCTGAATGATATGTATCCCATATCTTTACTTTTCTAGACGTAGTTTGAACTCTTCTTTTACCCGACCAGCTATCTCTGACTCCCACCCTTCAGCATTAGATAAAAAATACGCAACAATTGACCTTGCGGAGTCAGACCCGTAGCTGTCAGCCATAGTCTCTATCTCCATCATCGCCGTCACATACGGGTAGGCACTTCGAGACACACTATCACCCCAATCCTCCATAATAATGTCCGCCAGTTGACTCAACGTTAGTTCTGAAAGATCTTGATTGTCGTACCAGTGCTCTGCTTTCCCATCAAAGAAATGTTGGCACGAGTCACACATCCACTGTTTCTGGACCTCATTGGATATATCCATGAGATCACACATGTCTTCTACACTCGTTGCCTCATTTCCACCACATTTGGGACAGATCACTTTTGTCATATCAAACCTCTTAAGTCCCAGAGACAGCGTCAAAGAAACTAATAACTAAACCAATCAACGCCCAAACCCCAATAAATATGAACAGGTATTTAAAAACTTTACTCTGAGTTCTAGGCTCATCAGATCCATTACCATCAACACTATTGCCTCCGTTTTTTGATTGTCTCTTTGGACCAATGTCTGGATTATTACGCTTGATAGCTTCGACAATATCAATCGCAAAAAAGAAGCGTTGTAATAGGAGGGTTCCTATAACATATCCGAGCACCCCTAAAGGAAATATCTTACCGATAATAAAAATAGTGATCAACGCTACTACAGATGCCTGGAAGTTTCTATGCCGTTTTACCTCTTTGCCTATCTGCTCCTGGGTCTTAACCGGCTTTTCTTGCTGGTCTTTCATATTAAAAAGTGACTAGTTTACTCTGGCAGCAGGCACAACAAAGCCCGCTACTAAGGAAAGCTCCTTACGGAAACTTCTACCAGCGTTTCCACTGGTAACGATAGACACGCCCTTAATAACGGGTTCTCTTGTGTCTATCGTTTTTCGACCATGCCGCTATCTCACGACTGCGGGTTAGGTCATTGAAATATTTAGTTGTTCGAGTATTGTATCAGAAGTGACAAAAAACATCGAAACAGACAAAGTAAAAATAATAAAGGAGGCTGCAGAACTTCATCTGAACCCCATTTTACGTGACAAAACATATCTTCTTCTAAAGACACTAAGCAGGGTCAGCAACCCAAGACTTTCACACCACAAAAAAGAGGTATCTGTTACAGAACTCACTCATACGGAACTTTCAGAAGAGGACTTAGACAAAATTTTGCAGTTTATTGAAGACTGTTTAACACGAATAAGAACATTGGCCGACATTGGTTGGTCTGGAAAAAGTGTAATGGAAAGGCCATCATTTGGACCTAAATTTAAAGGACCGTATATCCAAGGCTCAAAAGTCGTACTCAATACTTTTTTCGATTATCACCCCTTTATCTCTGCACTGTCTAACAGCACTGAAGAGGACGGCGCAAACAAACTAGCATCGACGCCCACAAACACACTTGTAGCAAGTAGAAGTCTTAAAGGTATTTACTTCAAGAATGAACCGGGGCTTATTGTGAAATACAAAATGCGCAGACTTAATCTGATCCTTCACTTATTCAAATACGGAGAAACAAAAACATCTGATCTTACAAATGATTTGACGCCCGATGGAAGCGATAATGATTATGATGTTGAAGACGCTGTGAGACACATCAACAATAGGTTCATAGAAGAACTCAAATTGGAAGATAAATTGATTATCGGTGAGTGGGGTTCAGGGTACCGCATCAACGAAAAGTACAATACTGAAATTGCCGACTAACTACTTTAAAACAGGGTCAAAACAGGGTCAGTCATCTTAAAAGAAGTGGAAAAGACTACAAAAAAGCCAGGTCATAACAGGACCAGGCTTTTGTTATTTTTGTGACATGGCTATTAAACATGGCACCAAAGAGTCGTTTAGAGACATCGCAGCTAAAGAGTGTGGGCTAGAACTTAGTCCTTCTGAAGCAGCTGTTCTACTAAACGATCTCGTCAAGTATTATCGCCTACTTCATCAGCTTGACCAGAAGATCAAACAAGCTAGTGAAGGCTAATGCACATTGACCAGAGGTGGTAAGTGGCTCCTCTCTAAAAAAGTAACTTGGAGGTGGTGTGCAGATGCCAATCCCCCGCTCTGACTTTAGGGTTGTCAACGGGGGACCTCATCTGCACGTCACTAATCTTCCTGCTTCTATCAAAGTTAGAGGGTAAATAGAAGATAAGGTTGGTCAATAGAACATAAACCTCCCCTTTTACATAGTATGAGGGGAACAAAACCCTAATTTAAAAATGTAACGTTTTATACAAAAACTATGGTACGATCTCGATTAATAAGGGTTCACGAGGATATACACCAGAAACTAAAGGGCATGGCCATTGAAAAGAAGATAACCTGCGCTGCCCTCGTCGAACAAATGCTTTTATCATACTTCCGCTGGAACAATATTGACTTCAAGTTTAAACCTAAGAAAAAACTTAGTGCTCAACAGGAAATTAATAAACAGACAAAGAAAGACCTAAAAATAATTGATAAACTAAATAAGTAACTATGGAAAAAGCAGTAATCTACGCACGAGTATCATCAAAAGAACAAGAAGAAACTGGCTACTCCTTACCAGCCCAGCTGGACCTACTTCGTAAATACGCTGAGAAAAATGGTTTTAAGGTCTGCAAAGAGTTTTCTATTGCTGAGTCTGCGACGAGTCAAAGCGGTCGTAAGACCTTCCAAGCAATGCTTGCGTACACCAACCAGAAGAAAATACACACGATCATTTGTGAAAAGATCGACCGACTCACTAGGACCCCTAAAGATGCAGGTGTAATTGACGACTGGGTGCGCTCAACTGAAACCCGGACCGTCCACTTTGCCAAAGAAGGCTTCATTCTCAGTAAGCAAACCAAAGCGCACGAGAACCTCGTTTGGAACATGAAAGTAGCTATCGCTAAGTTCTACACCGACAATCTATCTGAGGAGGTTCGTAAAGGTCAGGCTGCCAAGATTGCTGCCGGCCACCTCCCCACCAAACCACCGCTTGGATACCGAACCGTCGGGGAGCAAGGTAAGAAGGTGCACGTTATTGACGACAACACAGCCCCGCTGGTTAAGAAAATGTTTGAGATGTATGCCACCGGGAACTTCTCTGTCGTCGAACTAACAAAACGAATTAATCTGATAGGTCTCCGTAATCGAAACGGGAACAAGCTGAGCAAGACACGAGTTCATGACTTTCTCTCAGACCCATTCTATTACGGAGACATGCGTTGGAACGACAAGATATTCAAAGGAGCTCATGAACCACTGATCACTCTGGAGCTCTTCAACAAGGTTCAGGAGAAGCTAGGTCGAGGTACTGCTAGCCCATACTACCGAACTCATCCACTGCTATACAAAGCGAAGGTCACTTGTGCCACTTGCGGCTTCTTGGTGAGTTGGGAAAGACAGAAAGGACACGTCTATGGCTCTTGTAAGCATTGTAAGAGCCCTCTAGGAGCATCATCCAAGTACTTACGAGAAGAAGAGTTAGACAAGAAGATCATCGAGAAAGTGCTAAAAGTAGCACCTAAGAACCAAAAGGTGCTCGACATCCTCAACCAAGCGTTAAAAGAGGACGCTGAGGAGGAAATACATGCTTACGAAACCAGTAAACGCCAGCTGGAAGAAAACCTACGCCGTGGCGACCTAAGAGTCGACACAGCTTACACGGACCGCTTAGATGGACGTATCGGCACAGAACGATATGACGGTATTAAAGCTGAATGGGATGCAGAAAGAAAAGCGATCTTGAACGAACTGACTCGTCTTAGCAACGATAAGTCAAAGTATTACGACGCTGGTTTCTCAATCCATGTCTTGGCTACAAAAACCCGAGAGATCTACGAGAGTCAACACGTTACAGACGATGATCGTCGCCTGCTGTTAAGTTACGCCTTCAACAAAGTCACACTAGAAAGAGGCAACATCGAAGTTGAGTACACTCCAGCGTTCGAATATCTGCAAAAATGGGTACCTGCAGTAAACCAGAGTTTCGAACTTGCAAATAGTGGCTCTAATGAAAGACAAAAGGTGCCTTTCGGCACCTCTCATCCTACTTTGCTCCGCGGGCAGGATTCGAACCTGCGACCAATCGGTTAACAGCCGACTGCTCTACCGCTGAGCTACCGCGGAATATATGTGTAGCTCTACCTGAATCAATCAGGTATGGGTATTTTACAGATTTTTTAAGAAGATACAACCTCTTTATGAATACAGTGCTACACTATAGAACGTATGGAAAAACGAATGATTTGGCTCATGGCCGGAATTGGCGGATGGATTGGTGGATATATACCGACACTCTGGGGCGCCGGTGGCTTTAGCATATCGACCATTATTTTTAATGGCCTTGGTGCCCTCTTGGGGATTTGGGTTGGATTTAAAATGACACACTACTAGGAGCCCGCTTCCCTACTTGCCGAAGCAGTGAATATGGCTACTATGTAGCTATGCCAGAACTACCAGAAGTAGAGACTGTCCGCCTGCAGCTCTTGCGAAAAGTGCTTGGAAAAACCATTGCCTCAGTGGAGGTATTTCATGCGAAGACAGTGGCGCATGATGAGCACGTCGAAGACGCGCTCATTGGGAAGACTATCGCTCACATCGACCGCATCGGTAAGCTGATGATATTTTCGTTTGTTGACGAAGACAATCTCTTTCTCCTTGCACACCTGAAGATGACCGGGCAATTCTTTTTTGTCGCGGAAGGTGGCGAAGCGGTCGGCGGCGGTCATTCCATGACCGCCGACCGCGACCTAGGTCGCCACACGCGAGTCGCATTTCACTTTACCGACCATTCCACGCTCTTTTTCAACGACATGCGTCTTTTCGGTTACACTAAACTCGCCACCAAAGCCGAAGTAGAAAAAGCACGCAGCGGCTTTGGACCCGAACCAATCGACCCAGACTTTGATATAGAATGGTTTACCAAAAAACTGCGCATGAGAAAGACGCCAGTAAAGGCAGCCTTGCTCGACCAATCATTCGTCGCTGGCCTTGGTAATATTTACGTAGACGAAGCACTCTGGCGCGCCAAAATACGACCCACCAGACGGGCGGACAAAGTCACTAAAGCTGAAGCAGCTCTCCTCGCCACCGCCGCCGGCGAGGTGATGCGCGAGTCTATAAGAGTCGGCGGCACCACCTTCCAACACTTCGTCGACACCGGCGGCGATAACGGCAACTTCACCGACTACCTTAAAGTATTCGGCAAGCAAGGCGCCTCCTGCTCACGTTGTGGCAGCATAATAAAAAAGATTCGTTGCGCTGGACGTGGCACCCACTACTGTCCTAGCTGTCAAAAATAGTTGTTATAATGTCTCACGTATGGAAGTCGCTATCGAATCATCTTGGAAACAAATGCTTGCTGACGAGTTTGAGCAACCATATTTTAAAGATCTGGCAAAGACAGTACGACACTCATACCTTTCACAAACAATCTTCCCTGCTCCCAAGAACATCTTTAATGCATTTACGCTTTGTCCATTTAATCAGGTTAAAGTGGTTATTCTGGGACAAGATCCCTACCATGGCATTGGACAAGCACACGGGCTTTCTTTTTCGGTACCTGAAGGTATCAAAACTCCACCGTCACTTCAAAATATATACAAAGAAATTAAAGCAGACCTTGGTATAGAAATACCTGAAAGCGGAAACCTAGAGCGCTGGGCCACGGAAGGTGTACTGCTACTCAACGCGACCTTAACTGTCGAAGCTGGAAAGGCTGGCTCACACCAAGGCCTGGGGTGGGAACAGTTTACTGATGCGGTTATTAAGAAAATCTCTCACGAAAAAGAACATATTGTCTTTCTGCTTTGGGGAAACTTTGCCCGCTCCAAAGCAGCGCTCATTGATACAGAAAAACACCTCGTACTTGAAGCACCCCACCCATCTCCCTTCTCCGCACACAGCGGCTTCTTTGGCTGCAAGCATTTTAGCAAAGCAAACAACTATCTCACCGAACACGAAGAAGCTCCGATTAACTGGTAAAAGAAAAGCGACGCTACCGCGTCGCTTTAAAACATCTGCTCAGACATACCCGAGAAGCACATCGGCTGCGTCAAGCTGCTGGATGTCTTCATATTTCACTCGTCGGCCGTCGGCCAAGAGCCATTCTCCACCAGGCTCATCAGGAGCCGACTGCACAAGTATTGGCCACGACTCTTCGTCAAAGAGAATAACCATGGGTGCTCTCTTCGGGCCTTGTTCTTTCAGGTACTTGTAGTGCTCAATCCAGACTTGCTCGCCGCTTGACCAGCAACGAAACCGAGCCCACCAAGACCTCCAACCAGTTTTTCTCTGTGCGCCTGACATAACTTCTCCTTGAAAGAACATTTCTGGCGCCAGTGTCTCATAAATTGAAACGTTGTCAAAGTGGCACAGATTCAAAGAAAAAAGCGATGTCCGAAGACATCGCTTTGTGTGTGAACCAGAGCTTATTAGCCCTGGTAATATTCCTTGCTCGCGATCTCGACGATCTTCGAGCCGGGAACCCGACGTTCTTTGCCACTCGGCAGCATGACCACGAAGGTCGTACCGTCGATACGGACGCCGTGTGCCAGAGGCACACGCACACCTTTTTCGAGCACCAGCTCGAGACCTTCATCGTAACGCCGCTTGCGCAGCGCCACGAGCAGACCGATGTGATGTGCGAAAGCCTTGATAGCCTTCACCAGTCCAGCGCCGAACGTCGGAAGAACAAATTGCTTTGCAGTTGCTTGCATGATAATCTCCTTCCTTCCGTGGTTGACTAATTACAGTTTGCCAGACCCACTTATTTTGTCAAGTAGACTTGCGGAACTTTTCAAATGGACGGAACCAAACCTTGCCTTTTTCCAGATCAGCTCCTTTGCGCGAACCCCACACGCTGATGCGCCCGGGCGTAAACAACGCTTGGAAACGAATGAATTGCCAGAAGGTCACCAAAACCACAAAGACCGGCAGTAGCAGCAGTCGCGATGGGTATCGCAGTAAGTGCCACAACTGACGAACCGTGAACGTGAGCAACACTCCTGCCACCGAGTACGCTAGAAGCATCCACAGCGGCATTGCCAGACCCGCTTCTCCCCAGATAGCCAGATATCCCATCCTGACTACCAAAAATACCGAGATAAGGGTTAGCAATAGGTCTGTGTAGTACTGATACATCACAAACCCGAGCCGCCAAAACCAGCTTTTGCCGGTATACCTGAAGGTCAACCACTGACTGGAGGTTGCCCAGCGCCGGAATATGCGGTTTATCTGCCGGAGTTTTTTCGGAAGCGTTGTTTCCACGGTCGCCCGCGGATTCATCACTGTCCGATACCCCAACTCTTCCACTCGCAGGGTCATTCGCCGATCGTCACCCGCATGCGCTTGCACGCGAGCGATTGAAACAAATGGCCACTTGAATGAATATGTCGGCACCTTCCAGTACTCTTCGACCAGCTCGTCCATCCAGTCAGCGATGATACAGGAGCGGACCATATACAGGCGCCCCGGCAAACACCCGACCTGACCAAACAGACTACCAGCCGCCATTGATCCACCGATGCGAGCATCCTCAAGCCAGTCAAGAATGCGCAGCAGCCAATGATTGGGGTTGCGAATACGTTGCGCAGTCGTCACCCCACCCACTCTTTCATCGACAAACGGCCGAAGCAGTTCGCCAATGATATTGTGGTCTGGCGTGGTCGGCACCGTATCAGAGTCATGGAAGGCAGAAAATTCATACAGCACTCCATGCTTCTTGGCCCACTCCACTGCATTGCGCAGATTTTTTCGCTTACTGCGCGCATTGGTCATGAAGACGTGTGCACCATATTGCTCGGCGATTTCAGCCAAGGCGCCTCCTTCTTTCGGATACACGTCGGCCGCGTCGACAATACATATGATGGCGTACTTGTCTGCCCATTTTTCAAGCGACGCCCGCAAGGCTGCGAGCGCCTCGTGTAAGACTTCAGGATCCTCCAGGTATATTGGTTCGAAGAGTGTCACGCCAGTAGCTCGAGTGAGCGGATGCTGCATGAACAGCTTTCCGCGTCGAATCTGGTGATGAAAGTACACACCAAGTAGCTGCCGCGGCAACATAATCATCGTTGCAATGAAAAATAAGACTACGAACAGCGTTACTTCGTGACGAATATAGAGGTCGATGTATGTTTGACCCACCTTTCACCTCCTGTAGCCCTTGGTCCAGTCACCACCAAATGTGACGCCAACACGAATGCCGGCTCGCGTTTCACTGCGTCCGTCGAAGCGACTCGGCACCGGCACTGTATAGATTCGGTGCTCGAGATACACTTCAGCAAACTTTCTACCCCACTGCACTCCTGGTTGTAGCTCAGCATACAGACCGTAGCTCGCCGTGAGCGAAATTTGGTTATTCCACCACTTTTCGTCATTTGGTGATTCCACGAAACCAATCTGTACACCTGGCCCATGCTTGAATGATCCAGCCGTCGGAAAAAGAATACGCTGGTTTACGTACCCACGAAGCACAAAATCATCTTCGCCAAACGGCTGACCCGACACGGGGTTGATGGCTTGATTTGGCACCTCCCCCGCAAAGGACTTACTCAATGTCACGAAGACACTCCACGGCGCGTCAAAACTTGTGAGAACGACACCTTCCTTGAGAATATTGTCGACACGATCACGTTGCGGCCAGTACAGCCTCATCGTGCCCGCGAACGACGCACGATCTTCTGGAGCAATATCCCAGTCAATCGCCACATCATTTGAAACAGTGCCTGGTTTCCGTTTTCCGAAGAAAAAGGTCACCGTGTCTACCTGGTCAAACTCTGGCGCCTCGAGATCGAGGAACATTTGTTCAAACCATGGCAACTTCGGCGCGCACAATCCTGAGGTGGATGTCTCAGCAACGTTGATAGGCCGTTTTGTAAATGCGGCCGCCCGATCGTATGCCGGAGCAAATCCTGCAATGAACGGCTGCTCGTACTCCGAGACAGAATCATTACTACCAGATTCGGGACGATACTTTGGCGCCGTTCCACAGCGGTTGTAGCTGGAGATTGAGTACTGATCGACAAATTTATCGAGCGCCGACATGTAACGTCCTGCTTCTCCCAATACCTGCCCTTTACCATCAGCACGATTGAAGTTCACCTCAAAGAGCACACCGCTGTGAGCGTGATCAAAGAGACTGTGAATGTGACGCAATGCTGCAATTGCCTCTTCGGGCGTGTTGCCTTTTGCGTACATTCCCCACGGATGCCAAGAGGCATCTACCTCATGCAGTGGTCGAAGTACAATCTGCTTGTCCGCGCGACTGATAGCCGCCGCCAGATTGTTAAGATCAGGATCAAACCTCCCTTGCGCAATCCGACGAAGCAATCCCTCGCCCTGTTTATCGTCGATGATAAGCACCAAGATGAGATCATATCCTGCATCGAGATACTTTGCTTTTACCCACGACAGCGGTGCTCTCCGATTAACATCTGAGAGCAAGTTGTAGTAGACCGTGGCACACTTGATACCCAGTTCTTCCATGCGCTTGATATGCTCAGTGGAAGTCCATGCACTATCTTTTGCCAAACACGGCCGCGGCACACTCGCCTCCGCAAAAAGCGGAAACAAAAGCAGCGCAGCAAAGAGTGCTACCAGTAGCTTTTTCATGACATTCCTCCATGAAGACAGTCATATAAGTTGTAAAGAACAAACAAACAGCTCATTACAAGCTATTTTTACTAGATTACAATACAACTAATTATCGACTTAGTCAATTATCTGCTGAAGCTTCGACTTCGGCGGTCTCTACTGGAGGTTCTGGCTCTACAGTGGCAGATGGGACCGTCTCTTCCATTTGTTCATACGTATCAGCCTTAGCATCAAAAGAATCTTCCTCCCCAAGCATTTCGACAGCACCCGCGCCAACTTCTTGCGCCGTCTCCTCGGCTACCGATACCGAACTTGATGCTGATTCAAACACATCATCCAACACTCTTTCAACACTCGTAGTAGCAGTCACACTCTCTTCCTCAGCATGCTGAGTATCAGTATTAGAAGAAGCACCTATCGACGCTGAATCAGCTTCACTGTCTGAATCATTCGAAGCGTTAATTGCAGCTTCCAACGACGACACACGCACTTCAAGTTCAGCAATCTTCTGCTGATTGCCAGTCACGGTCTGCCATATTTCTTTCACTGCCTCCACCACAACGGCGAGTAAGTTGGCAGTATTGAGTGACCAATAGTCACCTCCTTTACGTACCACTTCAGGCACCACTTCATCTACCTCTTGTGCAATAAATCCGATTTCTTCTTGATCACCAAATCGTTCGTGATCTTTCCACTCATAGCGTACGCCACGAAGCTGAAGTAGTTTCTCTAAAGCTCCATCGAGGCTCTCAATATTTTGCTTTAATCGACGATCAGACGGATTGCGAATAATATTACCGTTTGCATCAGTAGCCAGCGTAGTTGCACCACCGAGCAACACGGAAGATTGCACTGTGCCAATCACATCGAGTGCCTGGTCAGGAGAAGTCGTTCCAATTCCCACATAACCATTGGTATCGATGGTGAGTCGCGAAGTGTTATTGGTCTGGAAACGAAGTTGATGATTTGAAAAGGTACCAAAAAATCCTTGGTAGTCCTCTGCGCGCATATCGAAAATAACATTGTTGGTAGTATCACGGAACCGTGCACCAGCTCCTGACGGCGCCACAATGTTAAGCAGTCGGCTATCAGTGCTACTGCCGATACTGATCCGCCCATCGTAACGTAGGCCGCCAACCGTACTTGACGCAATCCACTTGTCATTAAAGAGAGGGGCGATACTTTCTGTAACACCGTCGTTGCCAACCTTGATAATGGAATCTTCTTCGATAATGAAGTGATCGTTACCACCATCATCGCGATACGCTTCATTTACTCCCCATAGTTGCCCATCTACTTTTACGTATGAAGCATTTGTCACGCGCACACCTGTCAGCGGTGCAAGCGGCGGGTTGCCACTATCATCCACACCAATAATCTGCGAGAGGCCATTAATAAAGACGGGCGCCACCTTCTCTGATGTCGTACCAATAATTGCCACACCAGCATATGGAGTCTCGGTGCCGCCACTGAGATTGGCGCCGTCACGACGGGTCAAAAGACCATTAAAGGTTACAGTAGTAGTACCAGTAAGCGAGATGCGTACTCCATGACGGTCGTTGCGGTCGGTTGAAAAGTCAGTAAACATGAGTCCCCCATTGGCAGATGAGCCATCAATGTACAAGCCAGTCAGACCATTAAACACTGCACGAGAGTTGTTGATCTTTGTTTCACCCATTGATGAAAGATAGATACCGCGTAGCGCATTACCGACAGAAAGCAAGTCTTCAATGTATGAGTCATTGAGTGCAGTAGCACGAAAACCATGCCCATCAGCACTGTAGATAGAAAGTCCGCGAATCGTAAATCCGCGTGGATTACCGCTACCGGCACCCACCGCTGATTCAAAACCATTACCGGTCACTTGAGAAATATCGACATCAGTCAGTTTCCAATCACGCACCAAGCCTTCAAAGTAAACACCATCCACGTCCGTACTGGCCGACCCACCATCGAGACTCAGATACTCTAAGCGCCCACCGTTGTTATTGTTGACTTCGCCGGAAATTGCTTTATCGCGCACATGAATCATGGCCACTCCTGAGAAGCTGCCGAAATCTGCACGAATTGAGCTGCGCGGGGTACTTGAGTATGACCAACGCGGCGAATATGCACCGCGGAGCGTCACTGGCCGATCAAGTATGATTGGACTTGAAATACGATATTGCCCCATCGGAAAAAACACGGTGCCACCGTCGCCACAGGCGGCGATTGCGGCAGCAATCGCCGCGTCATTGATAGTGGAATTATCTCCGACAGCGCCATATGCCTCCACGTTACACACCTCACCACCAAGATCAACAATGCGTGCAGTCGTGGTACCTGCCAAAATAGTACCAGCTACGGTCAAAGTAGCTGACGGAGTGGTTGTGCCAATCCCAACGCTACCAGTTGACCGAAATACATCAGTGCCATTGCCTTGCCAAGTGCTTGCAGTAGAGCTAGAGAGGGCTTGCCCATTCCAATATAAATCGCCGTTTACGTTGTACAATCGATTAGCCACGCTTGTTGGTGCAGTCGCTCCTAAATAAAGCGCACCTGCCACAGCCAGTACGTCAGACGGGCTAGAGGTGCCAACTCCGAGCCAGCCAGTTGTATACGTTGTTCCCCCTAAAATTGCATCAGTGAGCTGTGGACTTGAAAAATCTCCGTCAGACAAAACCGAATCAAATCGATTACCAACAGTATCGTAGATTTTATCTACTGATTTAATAACATAATCTCGATCAGCACCTCCGGCAGAGCCTTTCACAGATAACGGAACAGCTGCTTGGTGCGGCAAAGAGTTAATATACATCAACACCTGTGTGATTCTCTCATTGAGACGCGCTTCTGTAACACCAGCGTACGACACTACCAGCTGCTGGCTCTCGAGAGTTTCATTCACCACGGGATACGACGATGTTGCTGCGGGTAATTCATCTGAAACTGGGCTAGTGACTACCGGCGGACGCACTACTACATCAAGCACTTCTGCATCACTAGTTACCACCTCAACTCGAACAGTAGTCTGGCAAAAACCAAGTGGACGCACTACCCACCCGAAAGCCGTACAAAAAAGACTGTCAGTTGATTCATCAGCATCAGCAAAAACTGGCGACACCAGTCCCACAAACACAACAACCAACGCAAGAAGCGAGTTAACAACCTTCATCTCTCCTATTGTACCAAGTACAGTAAATCGTGCCGAAGAAAGTGGGTACAGCGCTAGGCCACACCAGGGAAAAAATCACGAACAATTCGGCTTTTTGCCACACCCATACCACGCAAAAGCTTTGTGTAAGCATCTACCATACCTGGAGGACCAGAGAGATACCACGTGCGTTCAAGATAATCAGGCGTACGACGCTTTACCATTTCCTCCGTTAGATACCCAGATTCGTATGGCTGAGAGACCTCTTCTTTCGCCACCACAGGGATAAGCTCGAGCTGTACCGTACGCATCACACGTCCAAACACCTGTGAATACGCCAGTTCATTCATCATATTTACGCAATAGTACAGCGCCACATCACGGGGTTGATCAGCGTCTGCCAAGTATTGTAAATGACTACGAAATGGGGTCACGCCAATACCACCAGCGACAAACGCTAATTTTTCCGTTGAATCTTTCGGTAATAAAAAATCTCCTGCTAATTGACTGGCAATGATTTTTTCACCAACGTCCAGCTTGAGCAGCTCACGTTTATACGAACTGCCGTTTTCCGTTATTTTGAAAGCCATGCGCACTTTGCTTTCTGTCGGAGCAGCTGCAATTGTAAAGTAACGGCGAATACCCTTACTGTCTGATTTTTCATGGGGAAACATCCACTCTAGATACTGACCGGCTTTAAACGTAAAACCAGCTGGTTTCTTGAATACAAATTCATATGTGTTGGCGGCGATACGTTCTTTTGATTCAAACTCAAGATAGAGCTTACGACGCAACCTGGCTGGCAGCATAAAAATGTTGCCGATAATGAGCGCCAACTCTGGCGAAAAACTAACCAATGAGCTGTTTGAAAGAAAACCAACAAGACCTCCGTAGAGCGTCTGTGGCCCCTTTGTCGCCGGCATCGTAAACGGCTCAGTAAGCATGTAAAAGGCCAGGAAAAGCGTCGGCCATGACAAGAAAAAAGTACGTAGTGCATCTGGAATCAGCAAACCATAGCTGTACCCCTCAGCCACATAAATGACTACACTCACTAACACAAACGCTATTACCGGCACCCACTTACGCACCTTCATCACCACCAAAACACCAGTAATTATGAGCGGAACAAACAGCGCCGGATTAGCTACCCACCAACTAAACGTGTACACGCCTGTCACACTAAGTGCTGCAGCGCCAACGGCCGCTGGATTCATAAAGTGTTGCCGCCGGTATACAAAAATGAACTTTGACAGAATCGCAATCGTCACTGCTGCCACCAGCGGCCAATTTGAAAGAACATCTTCCTCAGGGATGGTAAGGAAGAAAAGTATAAAGGCTGTAATCACCGCAGATTCATGATTGACGGGAATGTTGGTGACAAGAGCAATAATCCAGTTAAGTGACAGTGCCACCAGCAATGCCAGCAATAATGCAAACAGTTGACCGAGTCCACTGTACGCTAAAAAGCCACTGAACCCAGCTACAATGGAACAAAACGCCAACGCAACCAATGAACCGAGCACCAAGCGGTACATACCAATTCCATCAACGAAGTGCTGTAGTGAGCGATATGGCTTTGTAATAATGTGCATCATGCAGTGTAGTACTTAACGGTGATAATAGTTTCAGTATACTACTACACCGTTTTACTGATTTAATTTCATTTACAATGCCGTACATAATTGCCGTATTAGCCCTAGCAGTTGTTGGTGTAGGTTTTGCTCTTTCACACAATCAGACTGACATAGCTGTCACTCAAAACACGGAAGCGACGGTAGCTGCTACCGAAGAAACTATTCCAAACCTCGTCTCAATTGATGATGAGTTAACTGAAGCACCAGAAACACCGATTGAAACCGAGGTTGTTATCGAAACAGAAAATACTGCCACCGTAGTAGCCAAGACTGAAATAACTTCTACACAAACGACACCCCAAACCAACACCATAGAACCAAACACTGCGACCACACCGAGTACGCCGGCCCCTGCAGCACCCACCCCAAGTACACCAGCTATTACGTATACATATGCAAACGGTACCTACAATGCTACCCGCAGTTATCGCACACCAGATGGAAACTACAGCATGGATGTGAGCCTGACAGTCAGCAACGATACAGTTACCGCTGTAGACATTTCCTTTAGTGGCAAAGCAGCTCGCGATAGCTACACCAAGCGCTTTTTAAAGAGTTATGAAGGTGGCGTTGTTGGGAAAGACCTTGAAAACGTTGACCTCGCTCGAGTTGGTGGCGCTTCACTAACAACAAACGCCTTTAACGTAGCAATCGACAGTATCAGGGCACAAGCTATCCTCTAGGTACAGATTTGGTTTTTCTTACGAATGTATTACTATACTAGTGTTGTTAGTTTAATTTTTAAACCATTACCACGTATGTCGTACATTATTGGTATTATCGTCATAGCTGTTGTCGCGATTGGATTCACCCTTACGAGGAACGGTGATATACCACCGAGTCAAACAGAGGTTGCTACCTCCGAAACGGTCACCAGAGAAACGTCTGGCGATGCTGTTGCCACGATTACAGACGGCACACACAGCACATCAGTTACCTATTTCACACCAGCACGCAACGAGTATTTGCTGGACGTAACACTCATCACCGAAAACGGGATAATCACTGACGCGAACGTGGCATATAGCCAAGGAGCAGAAAAGGACCCGAATGCACAACGCTTTGAAGCGGCATACAAAGAGGTTGTTATTGGCCAATCAATTTCTGACCTTGAAGTATCACGCGTTGGCGGAGCCTCACTCACTAGCGCAGCCTTCAACGAAGCGCTTGCCAAGATTCGATCTGAAGCATAAAGTTAGCACATGACTCATGAATTCGAGGCGCTCGGCACCAAGTGGTGGATTACCATCTTTGGCGACGCTTCGAAGGAAACGCTCGAGGCGGCCTTTGGCCGCCTCGAGCGTTTTACACGTGAATACGAAATGCGCTACTCACGATTTCGTACTGACTCACTCATCAGCAAACTTAATACCCAACGGAAATTTGAAGCGCCAGATGAGGCATTCCGCACCCTTCTTGAGTTCGGCAAAGGCCTTTACCTACGCACAAACACCAACTTCAATCTTTTGACCGGAAACATTCTTGAAGCCCGCGGCTATAACGCTGACTACACATTCACACCATCCAACCCTGAACGAGAAACAGCCGGAAACCCTATAACCGACTTACAAATTACATTAGAAAAAATCACTCTCGCTCATGGGAAGGTTGACATTGGCGGATACGGCAAAGGATACTTGATTGATGAACTGGCAAGAATTCTTCAAGAAGAATTCTTGCTGCCCTACTTTTTAATCAATGGCGGCGGTGACATGTTCGTGAGTAGTAACTGTAATAAGCCAGTTGAAATCTATCTCGAACACCCGACTGCTCCAAAAAAGTATATCCACACCACCCTACTACACAACCAAGGCTTCGCAGCATCTAGTCCCTTTAAACGTATCTGGAAATCAGCCGACCAAACCTTCACACACATCATCACCAATCACACCGCACCAAAAGTTGCCTCGTTTGTGAAAGCTTCTTCAGCACGAGATGCCGACGCCTTTGCCACCACAGCTCTTCTCTTGCATGAAACTGAATTAGTAAAGCTTGCCCACGAGGAACACTTCAGTATTGCACGCTTCAATCCAGAAACAAGTCAGCTCTGGCAAACAACAAACTTTACGTAAAAAAAACTCAGGCTTTCGCCTGAGTTTTATTGAATGTTTATTTCATATCGGGAAGATGAATGGCTGCCCAAACATGATCACCGTCGGGTATCACCTCAGTACTGTGAAGCTGCAGCGACAAATTTTGCCCAGTACGCGTAACACCGAGCACAAATCGCCGGCCGTGTACAAGCACCGGCTTCATGAAAAAGATTACTTCTCGACCCAGCGGAAGCTTATCTCCATAGTGCAACACAACCGTGAACACGATGTCGAGAGAACACTCTGAAAGCTGATGCGACTGCAGACCGTTTCGAACCAGCGGAATCGTCGCAACCCCACCACACAGGTCTACCGTTTCCATTAAATACAACTGGGAGAAACATGCGGTACCATTCACCTCCCCCAGTTCAATGAGTTTAAATACTAAAGGGTCGAGAGGGGTGACACACCCTTCTGCAACCGCTCTCCTGAAAGCTGCCAAGTACTGCGCTGCAGCACTATAGACACCCGTAACTTCAACATCGAATCCGGTCATGTGATCATATCTGCCAACCACAGACTCTGCATGTCCGCTCATCGCTCTCGGATCTGCGATGGCGTAGCTGAGACCACGCAGCTGTGCAGGGGTTAGCACCAGTGTTCGAAGCATTGATTCAAACCCTCGAACAAATTGTGCGACAACATCATCATTTTTCAACATGACAATCTCCTTGTGACAAAAGTAGAAAGAACAATTTTTCGGCGATTCAATCGCACCAATCGCTACTATGTCATAGATTAGCAATATTGCAAAAGCGGCGCGGACCGAAGGTCCGCGCCGCTGTTTCTTTTGTAAAAATAGTTACCTATTCACCACTTTCCTCTTTCGCCATAATCATCGCTTTTACGCGCATGGTTGATACCACCGCGTCGCGATTGCGTTCATCGAGCTGCATCGTGATGAACTTAATCGTGTCATTGAGATTTGGAATACGCACGTTCTCGAGCGCTGACACGCGACGGCGCGTCTTTTCGATTTCCTGCGCTAGGTTTTCCGCTGTCTTCTCAAGCTCAGCGAGCTTCAGGATATCGACAATCACCGCATCAAATTTCACCATGGCATTGTCGAGATCACCAGTGGTTTCGAGCATGCCGTAGGCAAATGCAGAGCCGTGCTTCTCGATGGTAAACTCAGGAATCTTCACTGACATCACGCTGTTTACCCTCACGCCAAGATCAATCTTGGCGTTTGGCACCATGAAGGCAGTGTTGAGCGCAGCTGCAGAAGTCATACCACTCGCCCGAGCGTATGAATCAAACGCTGAGCCAAGACGCGCCTCAACCGACTCACGCTTCGCCTTTGCCTCATAGATAATCGCCATGAATTTCTTCACGAGACCATCGCGCTTATCTTTGAGTAGCTTATGTCCCTTCTTCGCAGTCTTGAGTTCCTTCTTGAGTGAAAGGAGCGCAATGCGAGTGGGGTTAACTTTTAATATAGCCATAATTCAGAAGAAATTATGCAGCTACCGTTGGCATCCATTTATCGATTTCAGCTGGCTTAACACGCTTCAGTGATGTGCGCGGCAGCATAGCAAGCAACTTCCAACCAATATCAAGTGATTCTTCTACCGAACGGTTTTCAAATTCTCCCTGACCAACGAACTCTCGTTCGAACGCATCAGCGAAGCGAAGGTGTGCCTTGTCGGTATCGTCGAGTGATGCTTCACCAAGCACCACCGCGAGCTCACGCACTTCACGACCTGTCGCATATGATGCGAAGAGCTGATCCTTGAGATTCTTGTGATCCTCACGAGTCTTCCCTTCACCTACACCAGCTGACCAGAGTCGAGACAGTGAACCTTGTACGTCCACCGGTGGAAATACACCCTTGCGGTAAAGTTCACGAGAAATCACGAACTGACCTTCAGTAATGTACCCCGTAAGGTCTGGCACTGGGTGAGTCTTGTCGTCGTCTGGCATCGTGAGAATTGGAATCTGGGTAATCGTACCCTTCTTGCCTTTTACGCGACCAGCGCGTTCATAAATAGTTGAGAGGTCAGTGTAGAGATATCCTGGATACCCACGACGTCCCGGCACTTCCTTACGCGCTGAAGACACTTCGCGAAGCGCTTCACAGTAGTTGGTAAGGTCAGTGAGAATTACAAGTACGTGCATTCCCTTTTCAAACGCCAAGTACTCAGCGGTAGTGAGGGCCATGCGCGGAGTTGATACACGCTCTACCACTGGGTCAGCCGCTGTGTTGATGAAGAGTACAGAACGCTCAAGCGCACCTGCCTCTTCGAATTCACGACGGAAGTATTCTGCTTCTTCAAATGACACACCGAGTGTCGCAAAAACAATCGCGAAGTCACTACCGTCCTTTACCGATGCTTGACGCGCAATCTGTGCTGCGAGGCGTGAGTGTGGAAGACCAGCACCCGAGAAAATCGGCAGCTTCTGTCCGCGCACGAGTGTGTTCATTACGTCGATTGAACCAATACCAGTCTGAATGAAGTCGTTTGGGAATTCACGTGAGAATGGATTGATTGGCTCGCCGGCAATGTCGCGACGTTGTTCTGGCACGAGTTCCGGACCACCATCAGCTACCTGACCAGCACCATTGAACACACGACCAAGCATGTCTTCTGACACACCAAGCTTGAGCGTTTCGCCACGGAAACGCGCACGCGTACCGTCGGCAGTCATACCACTCGTCGCATCAAACATCTGCACCACTGCCTTGTCCTTAGACACATCAAGCACCTTACCAAAGCGCGGCTTTGACTCTCCTGGTACGTTTACCTCAACAAGTTCTTCGTACTTAGCACCTTCAACTCCTTCTACCACCATTAGTGGTCCAGCAATTGAAGCAATGTCTGTATATTCTTTTTGACTCATGATACGAAACTTAGTTAGCTGCCAAGGCGCTCACTTCAGCGCGAACGGTATCCTGGAACTTCTGATAATCCTCCTTCTTCCACGTAAGCTGATCCTTAAGGGTAGCTACCTGTGCGTATGACGGAATGGCTGTGAAAGCTGCAAATTCAAACTCTGGCTGATTCACCACTTCCTGACCAGCGTCGAAGAATGTAATAATTGACTTAAGCATACCGTACTGACGTTCGAGTGGTGTGTAGGCATCATCCTTTGAGAAGGCATCCTGGAAGAGGAAGTCTTCACGAATCATGCGAGCCACTTCGAGGATAAGTCGGTCTCCGTTTGAAAGTGATTCCATACCTACGAGACGAACAATTTCGAGCAACTTTGATTCCTTTTCAAGAAGGGTCATGGCTGTCTTTCGCACATCCACAAAGTCTTCTGCCACTTCTTCCTTCCAGAACTTTTCGAAGTTTGGTGCGTAGAGTGAGTATGATACGAGCCAGTTGATTGATGGGAAGTGCTTCTTGTACGCCAAGTCTGAGTCGAGTGACCAGAACGTCTTGGTTACACGAAGTGTTGCCTGTGATACCGGCTCTGAAAGGTCTCCACCTGGAGGCGACACCGCACCAATCACCGTAAGTGACCCAGTACGTCCTTCGCTACCAAGCGTCTTTACGATACCGGCTCGTTCGTAGAACTCAGCAGTACGTGATGAAAGATACGCAGGATATCCTTCTTCACCTGGCATTTCTTCAAGACGACCAGAAATTTCACGCATCGCTTCTGCCCAACGTGAGGTTGAGTCTGCCATGAGCGCTACGTTGTAGCCCATGTCACGGTAGTACTCAGCAATGGTGATACCGGTATAGACCGACGCTTCACGCGCGGCTACTGGCATGTTTGACGTGTTCGCAATGAGAATGGTTCGCTTCATGAGCGGCTCGCCAGTATTTGGGTCGATGAGGTGCGGGAATTCTGAAAGCACTTCAGTCATCTCGTTACCACGCTCACCACAACCGATGTACACGATGATTTCCGCGTCACAGTACTTTGCAATACCCTGCTGCGTTACCGTCTTACCAGCACCAAATGGGCCAGGAATACACCCAGCTCCTCCCTTGGCAATTGGGAAGAAGGTGTCGATGGAACGTCCACCGGTACGAAGTGGCTGCGTTGGGAAGATCTTTGATGCCTTTGGGCGAGCCTGACGAATTGGCCAGTGCTGAAGCATTGCAATGCTTGCTATTGTTCCATCAGCGCGAGTGAGTGTAGCTACTTCTTCAGTCACGGTAAATTCACCGCTCTTGATAGACGCTACTACTCCACCCTCTCCTGGTGGCACCATGACTTTATGCACGATAAGTGAAGTCTCTTGCACTTCACCAAGCACATCACCTTCTACAACCGTCGCACCCTCCTTAACTACTGGAGTGAACTTCCACTTCTTACTGGTGTCGATTGCTTCCGCTTCGATACCTCGCTTAATGAAACAGTTTCCTGCTGCCGCTTCAATCTTGTGGAGCGGTCGCTGCACACCGTCATAAATAGATTCAAGAAGTCCTGGAGCAAGCGCTACTGACATCGTGCGACCAGTACGGTACACCACGTCACCTGGGCCAACACCCGCTGTTTCTTCATACACCTGAATCGCTGCCACGTCGCCATGGAGCTCGATGATTTCGCCGAGGAGCTTTTCCTCAGACACCTTTACCACCTCGTAGAGCTTCGCCTCCTTCATACCGTTGGCGCGCACGAGTGGTCCAGTCACACGGAGAATAACACCAGCCTTGATGTCACCTTGTGTGGTTGTTTCCTGTGATTTCGTCATGATGATTTTAATAAATACTAATAGTGAATGAATAAATGATTTAAATGATTGCTGATCCTACTGCCTGTTCGGCCAATCGACGGAGTCGCTCGATGGCGAAGCCGCTGCTTCCCTCTGGACCTGGTAACAACACTACTGCTGGCAATGCCCCCTCTACTACCTTGGCGTATTCGGCTTGATCAACCATAGTGACCAAATCTTCGATAATACACACAATGGCGTACTTCTTTTCTGATACCGGGTCGAGTGTTTGCTGTCTAATCTGCCGGAGCTGCTCAAGCGCTTCATCTGCAGTATTGGCTGCAAATGGTTCAACTCCCAAAGCTTTGAACCCAGACACCGTGTCGGCTGGGCCAACAATGGCAATTTTGTATTCGTTAGTTGTTGACATAAGCCATGCGGAGATTAGCGCGGATATCTTCAAGTGCAAGTCCGTTGTTTCGTCCAACCACAATTGCACGAACATTGGCCGCAGCCTGACGACACTTTAAGTAATAGAAGACGAGTGAAGCTGATGAGAACATGTCTGTACTCCCCTCCTTAGCGACTCGAAGCAGATAGTCGGCCGATGCCGCATCAATGCGTGTGAAGTTTCCTTCTTCAGCAAAGTAGGTAAGCGCATCCTTCCAGAAAGCCTCACCACCAAAGCGCGCGAAGATTGCCTCAACATCGGCCATGGTTTCGATTTGGTGCGCTCCAAACGTACCACCAGATACAAATGCTGGTTCGAGCTCAACCGACTCATTCTTGAGGCGACGGAGTCGACTCTTGAGATTATAGAGATCAATCAAGACACCGAGGTACTGCTTCATAAAAGCATCACCCGCATCTACAATCCGTGTACTCGTCTTAAAGTAGAGCTCGTCAAAAACAGCGTCCACTTTACTTAGTTCACCGGCTTCTACGAGCGCCGCTGCCGCAGCGAAGGCTTCTTGCCATCCTGCCTGCAATGATGAGAGCGAACGTTCGGCCACATGCTTATGCAGCTGCTCAGGCTCGTAGATACCGCGGCCTGAAAGGAACGGTGTACACTCCTCATACGAGAGCCCGGTCGCCAAACCTTTAGCAAAAGCACGAAGATTATGAATGTCATACTGCACCCACAACACGCGAAGCATATCGCCGTCAGGCGCAATACTGTGAATGAGCTTTTTTGCATCAATCAAAGTCTGCTCGATTGCGAGACCAAGGTCTTCGTTTGGTACACGAAGTACGTATGGCGCAAGGTACGTTTCCTTAAGCGCTGACTGCAAGTCGGCACCAGGCTCAGCCACCAGCAAACGCTCGATGTCTGTCTTTGAAAGGAGAAACTGCGCTAAGGCATTAACTCGACTGACACTGTAAATATAAGCGGTTTGCATGATTATAATTACGCCATTACTTTGCGAGTAATTTCCATCTCGACTTCAGCACGAACATCACTCATAAGACGTCCGAGTGTTACGTCGTACACGCCATCCTTAGCCATCACCACAAGTCCAGCTTGCAGTTTTGCATTTTCTACAATATCGCCAGCAAGTCCGGCCTCTTTAAGAATAGCTTCGGTTTCTGCTACGCGAGTAGCCGGCGCCTCAACTGACACTACCTCGACATCTTTACCAACAATCGCTGCAACTTGCTTAGCAAAGAATGCTGTATATGCAGCCGCGTCAAGAGCGAGAATTTCTGCTGTAACTTCAGCAAAGACCGCATCAACTTGCGTACGCTTTGCTTCCTGCACAGCAATCTTCCCAGCTTGTTTCGCTTTAGCGAGTGTCACCAACTCAAGATGCGCCTTGCGCTTGGCAAGTTCCGCTTCTTTAGTAGTAGTAAGCGCTGTTACCGCAGCGTCGGTCTCACGCTTGATCGCTTCAACCTTCGCTTCGCCAGCAGCTTGAATATCAGCTACTGTCGCAGCCGCTTCTTGTTTGATTTTTTCAACCAGCGTGTTTTCCGACATAGTGGATTTGTTACGAATAATTACCCGTTAATTGAGATGAGCAAGATGAAGCTGATGAGCACACCGAAGATAGCCCATGTTTCCACCATCGCGGCGAGAGTTACGGCGCGACCAGTGTTTGCTTCGTCCTTTGCAATAAGTGAAATACCTGCTGCCGCTACGATACCCTGGTAAATTCCTGAAAGAAGACCAGAAATAGCGATTGGAAGACCTGCGACGAGGTACTGAAGTCCTGTGCTTGTGTTGATAACGAGATCCGCACCACCACCAAGAACGCCTGAGAAGTTAAGAATAAGGAAGGCTCCTACGAGACCGTAAATACCCTGTGAACCAGGAAGTGCCTGCATAAGAAGCATCTTACCAAAGAGTGTTGGCTTCTCACCTACTACTCCAGCAGCTGCCTGACCAGCGTATCCCATACCCACTACTGAGCCGAGAAAGCCGAGAATCGCAGTAATCGCTGCGCCGATAAATACCAATACGATACCTGTTAATGTTTCCATAAAATTGTAATTACTTTAATTGTTGCTAATAAATAATCATTTATTCATTACGATCAATCATCATTAATCGTAACGTAATCTTCTGATCGAGCGAGAGGAGAGAAATCTTTACCAGTGCCGGCAATAAATTTACCGAAGAATTCCACAAATTGGAGACGAGCACTATGTACGAAGGCACCAAGTGTATTGATGGCGAGGGTAAACATATGCCCTACAAAGAGAATAATGGCTGAAAGGATGAATCCGATATACGGCACATCAATGAGCATGCTCGCGATAAGATTTACCGCAAACGCGAGCGCTGAAGTCGCTAGTCCAAGCGCAAGGAGACGTGAGTATGAAAGCACGTCTGAGAAATAACCAACGCCAGCGTAGAGACCAGCCGCCGCTGAGATAATTTTCCCGACAATACCATTTCCGTTACGGCCGCTTGAGAGCACAATCAGTGCGGCACCGAGGTAGCCAAGTTTTCCAATTACATCAACCGAAACCACATCTACCCAGCCAATTGCCGTAAGCACATAGAGAATACCGACACCAAAAGTAAAGAGCCACGGCCCCTGATCAAGCACACCATTCATCAACTGACCATTGCGTGCGTCGCTGTAGATCTTAAGAATCATACCTACCATCACCTGGAACACACCAAGAGAAAGCGCTAAGTAGAACACTGGAAGCGGGTTGCCAATCGGGTCAAATTTTTGCATCGCTTGCAGAGGTGCGGGAAGCTGATCAACCGCAATTCCAAAGTATCCACCAAAGAGTGCGCCCACAAGCACTGTCGCAAAACCAATATACAAAAGCAGCTTAGCAAATGAGCGAGTAGCTGCCTTTACCTTACAGAACAGCAAAATAAATGAAGACGCGATTACTAACGCCAGACCGTACCCTACGTCAGTCAGACACAAACCAAAGTACAGGAAGAAGAATCCTGCGAGGTAGGCGGTTGGATCTAGGTCTTTGTACCCAGGCATACCATAGAGACGAGTCACTGCTTCAAATGGCTGTACAAACTTGGAGTTAACCACATCAACTGGCGGCTCTTCACCTTCCTCAAGCGGTGCTTCTGCAATAACTGCGGCAAGCCCCTTCTCTTTGAAGGAAGCTTCAATCGTCGGACGACTTTCAGCCTTAAGCCAACCATCAAATACCACTGAGTATTTAGTCGCTACCGCCGAAGCGGTCACTGCAAAACGATCTCGCTGCCATGACAAAATTTCAGAAGCGATCTGCAGCTTCTTGTAGTGCGTAATCGCAAAGTGTTCTGCTTGGTCGTGCAAAAGTGCTAGTTCGCTCTTAACGGCCGCAAGCTGCTCAGCCACTGCGACCACTTCAATATCAGCTGTTTCTGTGCCGATTGGCAATGAGACCACTTCACCATCAACTGATTCAATCAGCTTCTTAGCTTCATTAATACTTACTTCGTCATTAGCTACCGTAAGCGCAGCGGTCTGCACTGACACTACCGTAACAACTGCAGACAAGCCAGACTCACTAAGCGCAGTAAGGAGCTCAGCTTCAATAGTATGCGCGTCGGTTGCCTGATGTCCTTTTATTAAAAAAGTCTGTGTTCGCTTAGTACTGAGCTCACTAAGCTTGATTGGAAGCGCGCTCCATTCCACCAACAAATCATGTTTAGCCTGCAACTCTTCAGACTTTTCAGTCACTTCAGCAAATTCCACCTGTAGCTTTTCTAGGTCATCTACCACAGAAGAAACTACATCAGTATCTTTAAGCTGCTTTGCTACATCAGCCTCGGTAAGCGAGGTTAGAGATCCTTCACGAAGCGTCTTCCAAAGACCGACTTCAGGCGCATATGGCGCAAGCCACTGAATAGCGTGCTGTACACGAGGCAAGAGTGCTGCATGCGGGAATGATAAATCAGCTGCAGCGGCATTCTCCAGCTTAGTTTCACGAAATTCCAGTGCACCAGCACGCTGCACTACATCAAGTGCGGCATCCACGTCATGTTCGTGGACCATCAAACGCACCTTTTGCATTGGAATAACTGCCATATCGAAATATTAAGAAATTAAAAACGTTCTTTTAGAATCTTCACAGCCTCTGCTTTTTTTGATGCAAACTGCTTTTCTACTGCAGCCACTTCGGTCGTAGCCGCTGCAGCAATCTTTTCTGCCGCCGCTTCAAGACTCTTTTGATGCGCCGCCATTTCGGCTTCAGCCTTAGCGGTAAGTGCAGCTTCAGCTTCTGCTACCGCAGTTTTGCGTGCAGCTTCAGCTTCTGCTACCGCAGCCGCTACGGTCTCTTTTGCTGTCTGGATTGCTTGCTCAGCTTCCTGCTCAGCAGTCATAACTTCATTAAACGCAGTCATAAAATAAAAAGCGATAAAACTTATATAAAGCAAACAGAGCACCTGTTTGCGAGGCTGCAAAACGTCTACCAAGGAGGTGGTCGAAACTCCGACCGGTCTTGCGACTGCATACTACTACTTTGTTTTATGCAGTCAAGCAAACGACCTTGATAACACGAGAAAAGTGACAGCTGTCAAACGTGACTCTGCTATACTAAAAGACATGCAATACGTTATCATGGCGATTCTAGGTTTTATCCTACTTGCAATCATCAACTCATACTTCGGCGGCAATCCGCTTGGCTAATCATGGGAGCCAAATGCGACTGCGGTTTCGAGCAATCAGACGATAAAACCATTCACCAAAGCGCTGCATAAACCTTGGGCGCGCTAACGGCACCAGTATCCATAGTATCGATGAGTGCCGTGCCACCTCTACCCCAGCTTGAAATGTCGTAAATGTTTCGCCTTTTTCATTTACCACCACCCACGAATCATACTTTTGCATAATTGCGTACATTCCACTGTCTGCTTGTGCTGGACCAGTGTGTGAAGTGTGCACTAAGAAATACCGCACTATGAGTTCTACACCTCGACGACAGAAGCCACAATTACCATCATAGTAAATGGCGACTTTTGGTTTTTGTGGTACTTTTTGAGACATGAAGATACCTAAGTATATCATTCTTGATAAAGCCGTTGGCGAAACGCCACTTTCTTGTACCGAAGCGTACCGTGCGACACGCCCTGAGCTTATTGGTGTGCCAATGGCATACGCCGGTCGCCTAGACCCGATGGCTTCGGGTAAGCTACTTGTACTCCTTGGTGACGAATGTAAAAACCAAACAAACTACCACGGACTCGATAAAGAGTATGAGTTTTCGGTGCTGTTTGGTATTGCGTCAGATACGCAGGATGTGTTGGGGCGACTCTCAACTTGTACCTTCGACAGCACTGACAATCAATCATCGGACTGTGTAGGACTCGGGCTAGCGCCCCGGAGCGCACAGGATGAGGATTCGATTGTCAGTGCACTACAAAAAGAAATTGCAACTCTGATTGGCCCCATCGAACTCCCCTACCCACACTTCTCAGCCAAAACCGTCCAAGGCAAACCACTGCATATGTGGACCTTAGAAGGCCGACTTAATGAAATCACTATTCCAACCCAAGCTTCTGAAATCTACGAACTGGAACTGGTCGGCACCGAAACCAAAACGCGCGAAGTGGTGGCTGCGGAAGCGCGAGCAAAAATCGATACCATCCCCCCAGTGACCGACCTACGCAAAGCACTTGGCAATGATTTTAGGCGCGTTGATGTACGAAAGGACTGGGCCGAAATTGCCTCTGGCAATTTCGGCCCAGTCCCCCTCCCTGATTCATACCTTATCGCCCATTTACGCTGCATTGCGTCTTCGGGCACCTACATGCGTTCACTCGCCGAGCTCATCGGAGAAAAACTCGGCAGCTGCAGTCTCGCCTGGCGCATTCACCGTACCAAAATCGGCACGTTTGATACCACCACTAAAAACTGGACCACGCAGCACTAAAGCGGGCGGACCCAAAGGGTCCGCCGCTTTTAGTACCTACTTCTCTTTCAGCTCCCCGGCTTTTTCCAAGTACGCCTGAACCGCCAATACAAACTCCGCATGACTCCACACCAAAGGCGCAGTTGAGAGTTGCTCACGCGTATCCGGATGCATCTGCTCAGCCAACACTCCGCCAGCTGTTGCATGTGAAGCAGTCCACTCCAAGAGCTCCAAGACTGGCTTCAAATCCTTTAATTTTTCCGCTTTCAAAATATGATACCGTGCCACCCACAGGGTCGTAATTACCCACGGGTTTGGTGATGCTGCCTCACGCATGCGATAGTACTGATCACCTTCGTAGCGCACATACCCCTTACTGTTTCCCGACACTGCCAAACAAGACTCTACCGCCTGCATCATACGCGTAATCTTCTCGTCCTCAACATCAAACACTCGAAACACCAATAAGCCGTACAGACTACTTGTGTCGACTGTTTTATCAAAAACAAGCTCGCTATCCGCAGTGTGCACCACATGCTTCACAAAAATTCCTCGCTCTTCATCAAACAACACTTTTTCAATCGCGCTACGCATACGCTGTGCTACTGCTTGATATGTGCGTGACGGCTCGTCTTTCCCGAGTAAGTTGGCAAACTTTGCCGCCGCCATCAGACCACCATAAACTGACGCCGCAGTGTAGGTTGATGTTCCGTACTTTTCTTCCCACAAATCAAAAGATGCTTGCGGCAAACCAGTCAAGGACTCGGTGTACTGACACATGAATTCAGCCGCTGGCTCGATAAAGCGATTGTACATTGATTCTACAAACTCGATATCTCGGTATCGCTCGTAGTGTTCCCACAGCGTAAACACGATTGTTGCCGTCTCGTCTTCCTGAATCGGTAAGCGAGGCTCACCATTTATAATCCATGGATGCCACGAACTACCAAGCACCCCATCAGATCGATACTTGTGCATCAGATAACCGCTCGGATCAAGTCGATCGGCCACAAACTCAAAGAAACGAGTCGACACATCACGATACCCTGCTTTCCCCAACGCCTCGGCGATAAACGCAGCATCACGCGGCCATACGTAACTGTAGGTATCGCGACCATGATGCAACATATCAGTATCACTCGACGCAATAATGCCACCACGATTATCCGTATGCACACGCATGACCATGAGCGAACGTTTGTATAGAGTTTGCAGTTCTTCGGAAAGCAGCGAAAGATCGGTCCTCTCCTTCTCAAGCCAGGCGTGCCAATACGCGTCAGTCGACGCGATGAGTCGGTCAGCACCCTCGCTTAATACCAGCTCATCCAGCACATGTGCCTCAGCAATTGATGGCGCGCACACAATCCAGTAATACGCATCATTTGAAGCATGCCCCGCCACTGAAAAAGCAAGACCAATCACCGAATCAACCGAGCCGTGCTCAATCGGATTTCGCTCCAACACTCCATCGACGGCATCAAAGTAGGTACCTTCCTTGCCCTCAATGCCAAATAAGCCAATGTTGTACTCTTGGAACGGCTGACCACCACTCATAGCATTTACCAAAATAGTCGTGTCTCCCTTGTAGTGGACAATGGCATTCACCCGCGGATCAAAAAAGCCAGTGTCGCCGCGCCGCGATTCAAAGATACGAAATTGCTGCGAAATAAACAGCTTGATAGTGCGCGTTTCTTTCCGGTGGTTATGAATGGTGAAGTGACGCAGAAAAACATCGTGCTCATTATGCACCGCATCACGACTTGATATTGAAATACCGAGAGATTCATTTTCAGCAAAGAGCGAACCAATGCAAGTCTCGGCCTCAAAGCCAGCCGTCACTTTCCAATCGGAGTCATCAAGCCAGGAAATTCGATCATCGACATACACGCCAATGCGGTGCACATAATTACCGCTCGCACCACTAACATGATTGGCTTCACCAACATATGGGTAGTACAAATCACGCACCTGACCTTTCGTATCAAGTCCGACCAACACTTTTCCATTACCAATAGTGACCGCGCGAGCCATACTAATTACACAGCGTAGAATTTAAGATGCTTCACCACTGCAGTCTTGGCAGACTTTTTTGTCTTTGCCTTGCCGAGGTCCTTGGCACAATCAGCATCACAGAGCACTTGCTCAACCCAAATTGCAAAGTCGTTTTGCACTGGGCCAGCATGAAAACCGTAGACCTCCTTTTCCATTGCATCAAGCGCATCACGGAGTGCAATGAGACTATTTAAAACTTGACCGTCACTAACCCAGAATGAGCGCTCATTATCGGCATATACTAATTCTTTCTTAGACTGTTTTGCAGTCTTTTTGGGCACAGTCTTTTTTGCTGCCACCTTTTTCTTTGGCGCCGACTTAGTGACTGACTTCTTCACAGCCTCTTTTTTTGACGCTGCTTTAGTTGTCTTTTTTGTTGTCATGTACATTAAGAACTTATCTCCAAACTAGGAGAGATTATTAAGAAACGGAAGTTTGCTGCGAAGTTTGCTCCACCAGTGTCCAAGGAGTGAACCAAGTGTAGGCTCACTAACCTCACGCACCGCTATTGGAGCTGACTCTTCAACAAGTAGCTCTGGCCGTAAAGTTACCTCTTCCCGTTCGACAGATACCGCTTGTTTTAGCTTCTCCTTTGCTTCACGTTTCGCCACCACATGGCTTACCCTTAATTGTAAATCACTGAGCGCGTTCATAAAAGCAATATACGCATCATATGGGGATTTGTACGGACTGAAGTACGCATGCACGTCGCCGTCATTCGCCCACTTGGTGCACATATAATAAAAGTGATCTGACGTTTGGAGTTTGCGCCAGGTTTCAATGATTTTTTTATCCTTGGTCCTCATCACTGCATCTTCCATGCCATAGGTGGCAGCAATTGCATCTCGTTGGATATCATTACCGTTCCACGCAGTAAGGTCGCGATCAGTGTCTGCCCAAGTCAACACATCTGGTACATCATATTCACCGGCTGCATCATATGCTTCGACCGTCTCAGTTGCCGTTTTGAAGCTTGTATCAGGGTGCCGCATGACCATTTCTGGCATGGCACGTAAGAAATCAAATATACCCGTATCTTCCCATTGATGTTCACCGAAGCTTTCGTAGTCCATGAACAGATTGACGGTTTGCCCGTCACCATGGTGCGCATGAATCCAGTTAGCGTACGTATCGGCTGAAAGCGGCCAGCTTTCCCAAGCCTTATTTCCAAATCGAAACGCAATATCATCGGAGAGTTTATAATTCTTAAGAAGCACCTTAATCTTGGAACAACCCGCTGGACGGTAGAGATAATTCGGACTACGCCACCCGAGGTACTTATCCCATCCCTCAGCCATAATGCCCAAGTAGCCATTGTCTTCGCACCACTTTGCTAAATCGTTGCGGTACGACAATTCAGTGTTGCGAAACACGCGTGGTTTTACACCAAAGAGCTGCTTGATGCGCTTCTCATGCTGTTTCACTTGTCGTTCAAACTCTGGCACTGAATAGAAAAATGCCAGTGAGTGATGATAGGTGTCAGCCAAAATTTCCACTCGGCCAGTTGCCACCAGCTCTTGGAAAGACTCCAGCACGTCTGGTGCATACGCTTCAAATTGATCTAGAGCCGTACCTGAAAAAGAGAGATTAAAACGAAACTCAGGATGTCGATCTAAAAGCTCTTTAAGCACTTTATTGGTCGGTCGATACGACTTGTTTGCTACCTTTTCAACAATGAAGCGATTGTCGAGGTCGGTGCCGCTTTCGTCATTAAAATATTCGGCGTCATTACCGATGTCAAAAACACGATATTTCTTTACTCGAAATGGTTGATGAACGTGAAAATAGGGACAAACAGTAAGCATAGACTATGGTGTTACGTATTGTACCAGATGGCGATACATGTCTCGAATTTTATCTGCCGCCTTCTTCCATGAGATATCGCGCAACTGCCACTTACCTTCTTTAACCAACTGCTGACGCATCACTGGATATCGCAAGCCAGCTAATATCTTATTCGCAAGCTCATCGATATCCCAAAAATCCACCTTAAGCGCATGCGTAAGCACCTCAGCCACGCCAGACTGCTTGGAAATAATAGCAGGCGTACCGTGCTGAATAGCTTCAAGTGGCACCAGACCAAACGGCTCTGAAACAGACGGCATCACGATAAGGTCGGCACTTTGGTACATACGGTCACGTTCTTCATCCCAGAGCGGCCCGGCAAAGCGAACGTGTTTAGAAAGACCAAGTGCGCCGACCTGATTGATAATTTGATTGGTCATGTCACCCCAACCAGAAATCACAAAGATGACGTTCGGATCAACATCTACTACGCGTCTTGCCGCTTCCACAAACTTGTCGACGCCTTTTTGAATACTAATGCGCCCGTGATACAAAACCACTTTCTTGCCCTGTGCTTTAAGCTCTTTGAGTGTTGGCTCGAGCCGAGGGGGCTCATGTGAATCACAGCCATTATGCACCACCTCTACCTTAGCGGCAGGTACGTGATGTTTCTTGACCACAATCTCCTTAGTGTAGCCACTCACGGTCACTACTTTATCCGCCGCTGCAAATGCTTCGTATTCAATTTGGTAAATCGATGGATCAACATTGTTGCCAGCTGCTTGATCAAACGATGTTGCATGTACGTGGAGTACGAGTGGCTTCCCGCTTGCTTTCTTGGCAGCCACGCCGGCTAAATACGAGGTCCAGTCATGAGCATGGATCACATCAAACTCCTCTTCGCGTGCAATGATTGAGGCTTGGTGTGCAAATCGATGCGCTTCCTCAAGAATAGTGCGCGACTTGTAGATTGGCTTACCATGCTTATCATAGCCAACAATCACTTGTACCATGCTGTCGGCTTGGTGATACGGAAGCAGCGAGACATCAGCATGACGTACTTTCACCAGACGTTCCTGATCAGCAAATAAAAAACGCGCGTCACCACGCGTGTCTTGTGTCTTAGGGAGCACGAAAATAACTTCTACACCGCTTTGTAGAAGTTCTCGAGTTAGACCGTAACAGGCGACTCCGAGGCCCCCGTTCTTGGCCGGCGGAAATTCCCAACCAAAGGTAAGTACTCTCATGGCTAATGCACGCTATGCCTACTGCACCACTTAGCTATAGCTGACCCCATAGTACCACGCCCGCTTTTTAATCGCCGACTTTGGGAGGTGTATAAACTGTTGACTAGCAACTGTTTGTTTAACAGATTGACCTTTTTCGACTCTTCTGCTAAAATCTCGCCACTATGTCACAGGATTTGTTAGTAAAACTCGTATCTCAAGGCGACGAAAAAGGCGTTGGGAAAGGTCACGTGTACTACACTCGCTTCAATAATAAAAACAAGAAGGACCCGAGCAAGAAGTACGAAACAGTAAAGTTCAACCCGGTTGCCAAAAAGCACACCGTCTACAAGCAGAAGAAGTAAACATGAGCCCGCAAGGGCTTTTTGTTTACCTTGTTCTACATCAACCACGTAATCCTGCGGCCAATTCCAGATTAAGCACTTGTAGTAACTGATAAAAAGGGCCAGCACCTTTCAGGTGCTGGCCCTTTTCTCCTACAATCTACCTAAACTTGCTTCGCTATTTCGCTTACACACATCTCGTAAAACATCCATCGCTTTCTGTTCATTTTCCCGCTTTCCATCCCAGGCGCGAAGCATCGGCTCTTCGATTGCGCGAGAGAATGAAAACGTAATTGGCCATGGCTGCTCACCAAGCTTAGCGATAGCATTGAGATTATCAGTCGAACGCTCCGGCGACTGACCGCCTGAAAGAAACACAATACCAGCAACATCATGTGGCACACTCATATGAAAAGTGCGAAGTGTCGCAGTAGCTACTTCTTCGGGGCTAGTCTGCTCAGAATATGCATCTCCCGCCAGAACCATAGATGACTTAAGAATAAGCCCAGCCATATCCACTTTATATTCCATAAGTGTCTGGAAGAGGATTTGCAGCGTGCGCGTTGTAACCATTTCTGCCTTTTCGAGCGAATGATCACCAGCATGGATCACCTCAGGTTCTACAATTGGTACAATTCCCGCCTCCTGCGCCATTTGTGCATAGCGTGCGAGCATGACGGCATTCATTTTAATTGATGCGTCAGTAGGAGTTTCATCTTCATCGATCGAAATCACCGCTCGCCATTTTGCAAAGCGCGCACCCATATCGTAGTACTCAGCAAAACGCTGGTCGAGGTCATCCAGCCCTTGAGTAACCACCTCGCCTTTAAAGCCTTGTAAATCCTTCACCCCAAGATCTACCTTAATACCAGGAATAATACCACGGGCGGTGAGCACATCGGCAAACGGAATACCATCACGCGTGGAGTTACGTAATGATGAGTCGTACATAATGACACCTGAGAGATACTTCTCGATGTCTGGCGCGGTGAATAATAATTCGCGGAAAATTTGTCGGTTTTCTGGTTCGTTCGGCAAGTGCACCATATCTAGACGCTTGCCCGCTGTTCCATCGCTTTCATCAGCTGCCAAAATCCCCTTACCTGGCTCCATGAGCGCTGCTGCAATCTCATATAATTTAGTGTTCTTTTTCATACTATATAAAGTGTAACAAAGGGCGGCCCCAAAGGGGCCGCCCTTCTGTGGGCAACTCTACGACCGAATCTTCCAACCGTTTTTAAAGAGAGTCACAACCAGAATAGCCAGCGCCACCACCAACCCGATAATCACGACCAAACCTGTTCCTGTATCCGCTTCGCTGTACCCTATCATGCTGCTTCTAATGCCGTCTGCGAAATAGAAGAATGGATTAAAATGCGTAATCGTTGCAGCCAAAGGCGGCAAAAAAGTCACCGAGTAAAAGATGCCACCTAAGTACGTTAGCGGTGTAATGACAAAAGTATTTAGAATTTGCAACTGCTCAAAACTCTCCGCCCAGAGTGCAACCAAAATACCCAGCATCGCAAAAATTGCCGCAATCATGACCACATACAAAACAAAACCGAGCGGATTAACGAGCGAAACTGCTCCGTAGATTACTCCAACTGCCAAAATAAGGAACGCCACCATAATAGACCGAACTACCGCACTACCGACCAAGCCAATGAGCATTTCCAAATATGAAAAGGGTGCAATCAACATTTCCTCAATGCCACGCGTAAAGCGCATAAAGTAGAGGGACGATGACGCACTCGCAAACGACGCATTGATGAGTGAAAGCATTAGCACACCCGGAAACACGAAGCTGATATACGGCACACCAGCAAAATCTTCAATCTTTGTTCCGATTACGGTACCAAAAATAAAAAGATACAACGCAGCTGACACCACCGGCGCAATCAGTGTCTGCGTCACCACCCGGAAGGTACGACGCACCTCCCGCTCAAACATTGTACATAGACCAATCCAGTTCACCATACTTACACTTTTTTAGTTTCGCGAGTAATTTCTAAGTACCGCTCTTCGATACTCTTGCCGTCTTTCATAAATTCCTCCTTTGTCCCTTCAGCCACAATCTTGCCGTGATTAATAATCGCAATTTCATTGCAAAGATACTGGATCTCTTCCAAATAGTGGGAGGTGAGAATGATTGTCTTTCCAGCCTCATTTAGTTCTTTGAGATACCGCCACAGGTCGTGCCGCTGCTCGACATCTACACCAGCAGTTGGCTCATCGAGAATGAGTAAATCTGGCGTATGCACCAAGGCGCGCCCAAGCATGGCACGACGCTTAAGTCCACCTGACAGTTTCTGGAACTTCATATTTTGGTGTTTTTCCAAGTCGAATTGCGTAATGAGTTCGTCAATACGAGCACTGCGCACCTCTCGCGGGATGCCATAGTATCCCCCCATATAACTCATGAGCTGGCGCGGCGTCGCGAAAATATCAACATTAAACTCCTGTGGCGAAAGACCAACCTTGGTGCGTGCCTTCTTGTAGTCTTCGACCACATCGATGCCGTCAATCAATATTTGCCCGGAAGTCGGCTGTGCAATCCCAGTGATACAATGAATTGTTGTACTCTTACCTGCACCGTTTGGCCCAAGCAAACCAAAAAAGCTTCCTTTCTTGATCGACAGCGAAATATGCTCGACCGCGCAAGTAGCGTCTTTCCCTCTACCGTAAATCTTTACTAAATTCTTAATTTCCAACATTGGTGTATTCATAAGTTTCCTTAGTATACCAAAGACAAAGAAAAAAGCCGGCGCGCTAGCGCGCCGGCTTTTGGCCACTCAAGGAATCAAGCTCCTGGCGACACCTCGATGTCCGGGTCAAAATTGTCAGTCGCCGTAAGACACGCCTGCAACTGACTCTTATCTGCTTCACATTCGGCGGACTCATCCTGCAACTGACTCATGAGCTCCATCACAAGACAAAGCAAGATGTGCTTACCTGGTTTTTCTGCCGGTATAGCCTCACCTTTCAGCCACATCTTGATTGCACCAGGCATGCCAATACACTCTTCAAGATCTTCGATTCGATCGTCTGACACCGTGACTACCTGTGACAGCTGATCTCTGAAAACCCACGAATCAATTGAAGATTGTTCGCAAAGCCACCGACTGACCGCATCGAGAAACTTCACCCGCAGAGCGAGCGAGTTAATACGATATTCAAGAAATAACAACTTCTGAACTCGAAAGCTTCCTGTTTGAAAATCAGACTCAGAGACGGTATCCATCTCGCTCTCCTAAAATAGTTGACTTTAAATACTCCGTATTGGATAGTACTGATATATGGCTCAAAGTCAAGAAATTGAATGGTTGCTGAGGGAGAAATATAGCGGCGAAAAAAGCGAAGCTTTTTTCGCCGACTGCAAACGTCTGTCGCTCGGCGAACCACTCGCCTACCTGATCGGCTGGGCGCCGTTTCTTGACACGAAAATGTACCTCGATACTAAGCCACTCATCCCCCGCCCTGAGACTGAGTTTTGGGTGGCTGAAGCGATTAAAGTTATCAAGAACAGTGCCACTCTACCGCTTGGACTCGTCGAGACTAAACCGCTCAAAATCCTCGATCTCTGTGCGGGCAGCGGCTGCATTGGCGTAGCGGTGGCAAAAGCTTTGCCAGAGTGCCTGGTTGACTTTGCCGAGCTCGATAGTAAACACCTCTTTACTATCGAGAAAAATATTAAAGAGAACAACATCGAGCAGAAACGCACACGCGCAATCCACTCCAACCTATTTTCAAACACTCCAGGAAGTTACGATTTTATTTTTAGTAACCCGCCCTACATTGACGAAACACTACATCGTACCGACCGTGGAGTCCGCGAACACGAACCATACGTTGCGCTCTTTGGTGGCATTGATGGTCTGGAGATTATTGCCCAACTCATTACCGACGCCCCCGCCCACCTTCAGCCCGGCGGTCAACTCTGGATTGAACATGAGCCAGAACAGTCTGAAGCAATTGCCAAACAAGCAGCCAAGCATCACTTCACCGCCACAACCCACAAAGACCAGTACGGCGTCGAACGCTACTCTATTCTAGTGCTACAATAAACCCTATGTACGACCTGACTCAAATCGAAATCGCTACCATTCCTGTACATGACCTGGTTCTTTTTACGTTTTATCTGGTTCTGGCTGGCTACACCATTTTTACCGCTATCTTCTACTATCACTGGAAAGCGTATGGGTCGGACACTAGGGTCACCAACTATACACTTATCAGTTACTTCTTGCTTACCTTGCCGCTCGTTTTGGTGATGGGTATTTTGACCTTGAAAATATAAGTTATGTTGTACGAAAAAATTGAACTCGAACCAAATGAAGAGGTGCTTAAGGTCGTACGGAAGCATTGGTTTGTAATTGCCACCGAATTAGTCGGCACTTTTCTGATTTTGCTCTTTCCGTTTTTCATGCTGTTTATCGCGGCTCTTTTCCCAAAAACACTCTTAAATGTAGACATCGGCATTGAACACTTCACCACTCTTATTGCCTTTGGTATTGCCGCCTGGAGCATCATGGTTTTAATGGCAGGCTTTGCCACCTGGACCCACTACTATCTTGACCTCTGGATCATCACCGATCGACGCATTATCGTGGTTGATCAAGTTCGCTTCTTCAACCGAAACGTCAGCATGTTCCGCCTTGAACGCCTGCAAGACATCGAGTTTATTGTGAAAGGAATTATTCCCACCTTACTCAATTTTGGCACCATTCGTGCTCAAACTGCTGGAGAGTCAGGCAACAACTTCAAAACCCCAGGTCTACCTGACCCACGCGGACTTCAAGCGCTCATTCAAAAGGCGATGGACGAACGACTCAAAGACCTCTATTTTCATTCTGAATAGAAAATCATTTGCAAACCTCGCTTAAAAAAGATAGAGTGCGACAAGGAGACATCTTTCAGCATAAAAATCTACGGGATTCAGAAAGATGCGTGGCGTTCTTATTATCGGTGGGATTATCTTTATCCTAATCAAACATCTCTAGCTCAAAAGCCTGCGTCCGCGCAGGCTTTTTCTTTTATTCCTATTGCACTTACTATCCATCTCCCCTACAATCACCAACATGTCAGAGAACAAACTATCCACCGACGCATACAAGGGCGTGCGCGACTTTTACCCAGAAGACATGGCGGTAGAACGCTATATTTTTGATACTTGGGCCAAGACCGCTGAAAGCTTTGGCTTTGAGCGCTACGACGCGTCCATCCTCGAACCCTCCGACCTCTACAAAGCTAAGGGTGCTGAAAATGAAGAGATGGTAAACGAACAAACCTACACTTTCACTGACCGCGGCGACCGCGAGGTGACACTTCGCCCAGAAATGACGCCGACTGTCGCCCGTATGGTAGCCGGACGTCGTCGCGAGTTACAATTCCCGCTGCGGTGGTACTCAATTCCTAATCTTTTCCGCTATGAACGTCCACAACGTGGCCGTCTGCGTGAACACTGGCAGCTCAACTGCGATATCTTTGGTGTCGACCATTACACCGCTGATATTGAAATTATTCTCCTAGCAAACAAAATCTTTACCGCATTTGGCGCTGACCAAAAAAACTTCACCACCTTTATCAACCATCGAGAACTACTCGTGAAAGCAATTGCTGGATCAGCACTTGAAATTGGCATTAAGCTTTCTGATCTTCAAATTCGCGACATCATTCGACTTAATGACAGAAGAGGAAAACTACAGGATATTGAGTTCAATGAACGTTTTGGTGAAATTGTTGGTCCAGAAAAAAATGAAGCGCTACTCGAGCAACTTTCATCAGAAAAAGTGGCTGCCTACTCAAAGAAGTTGCCTGAATTTGAATATCTCGTGAAAATTGGGGCTGGACTAAAGCAAATGAACATCGAAACCGAGCTGGACATTGATCTTGCTCGTGGTTTTGATTACTACACTGGTACTATTTTTGAAGTCTTTGAGACCGACGCACAAGGTAATAAGGTAGGTCGCGCCATGCTTGGTGGCGGACGGTACGACAACCTCGCGCAGATGTTTAGCAACGAGCCGATTTCTGGCGTAGGCTTTGGCATGGGCGATGTCACCATGCGCGACTTCCTTGAAACCCACAATCTGCTCCCTAAGGACGTTCATTCAACCACAGCGGACGTAGTAGTAATTCCGATGACCGCAGATCAAAACCTCTATGCACAGATTGCTGCTGAACACATTAGACGATTAGGCAAATCAGCATCAACTGACATCAGTACCAAAAAAGTCGGTGACAAGATTAGCCGTGCTGCTGCCAAAGGCGCAAAATTTGTGACCGTGATTGGCGAAAACGAAATGACTTCTGACCAGCTTACCTTTAAGAATTTAGAAACAGGAGAGGAAACCTCCTCCCTATAGAAAAGCCCCCATTTAGTGGAACTAAATGGGGGCTTTTTTGAGCATAGCTAAATATGCTACAATCTCCCCCATGCGATACATTGTCTTTGACCTAGAAACTCAAAACATTTTCCAAGAGGTCGGCTCCAGCGATCCTACCGCCCTCGATATATCAGTCGCTACTGTCTATGATAGCGAAACCGACAAGTACACCACCGTCACCATTGATGAGATCGAACAGCTCTGGCCAATTATCGAACAAGCTGACGCGTTGGTTGGCTACAACAGCAACCACTTTGATATTCCGCTCCTGAATAAATACTACCCGGGTGACCTTACGCAAATCAAAAGCATCGATCTTCTGGAAGACATCAAGCTTTCACTTGGTCGCCGTCTTCGCCTTGATAGCGTTGCTCAGGCTACTGTAGGCGCCAAGAAGTCTGCTGACGGCCTTCAAGCAGTACGCTGGTGGAAGGAAGGTAATGTAAAAGACATCATGAAGTACTGCGAACAGGACGTTCGAGTTACCAAGGAAGTTTTTGAGTTTGCGCGTAAAAATGGTTTTGTAAAATTTAAGGACGGTACGCGCAATCGAGAACTTCCTCTCGACACCAAGCACTGGGAAGAAAAAGAAGACGTTGCTCTTACTCATTCACTTCTCTTTTAAGAAAGCGCTCGGCATAGCCGAGCGCTTTATCTGTACTTTGCATATACCGGGAAAGCACAAAGATACAAAAACCATTTTGAGAGTCCGTTACCGTCGATCACTTCAATCAGCTGGTCTTGATACTCCTTAGTGGTTGCTGATTCGCTGTACCACCAACCCTGAGCATGTCGCACCGCTGCAGTGAATTGATCACGCCCAGGTGTAACCAAATCGAAAGCAACAATAGCACCCTCATAAACATACGCAATTGCAGTCGACGTTTGCTGATAAGGTGATACATACGCGATTACCAGTACATCACCACACTGAGTTCTGTGCTCCATAACCCAGTCACGCGACAACTCAGCTACTTGTCGCTCAGCTTGATAATCATTCAATGAGTGAGCGCCTGCAGCCCATGCACCATGCACCATGCACCAATGCAAGATACAGAATCAATAACATGTAAACATGTTTCATGACAACCTCCTCAAACTATTCCTTTTTGATAGTGCAACAAACGAACGTATTTAGCAAGAACCGCCTGACGTGTACGTCAGGCGGTTTACTATTCAAGGACTGATACAGAGAGCAATACGACTGCTGCTATACCCTTGCAGCGCAGCAGACTCGCTAAGGCGACTGACAAACTCCATCTTCTTGTGGCCGTCGTCCACCCACCATTTGTACTGAGTGCGCACAGCTGAGCGAATACGCTCCTTAGTGACAACCAGAAACTCGACAAATGCAAAGACATCATCATCGATCGAATACGCAGCAACGTAACGCTGTCGATCCGGACTGATGAGCACGAGAAAGTCGAAGTTTTCGCACGTGAAGCGCACAACCGGCTGCCATTTGTACAAAATGAGCACCACTTCATGCTCGATGGCATTTGATCTGCTTTGCTCAAAATCGATTCGTGCCACTCCTGAATCAGCGATATACGCGCTCGCCGTACCAACGACACAGAAAAACACAAAGACTCCAGAGAAAAGCTGTTTCATAGCAGTTCCCCCATCTGTAGGACCTACATTAATTCTGCCGAATCAAAAAGCAGAAGTCAATGTTTACGTGAAGAAATGCACGTAGCCAACCATCCCCGCCAAAATAATCCCATACCACACAAATGGCCAGAGTGTGTACTTCCTGATGAAACGTAAGAAGTAGTGAATCACAATCAGCGCAGTAACATACGCAATGAGAGAACCGACACCAATCTTAAGCCAGTCAACTGTGCCGGTTTCTTTGAGTAAATCAGTCAACCCTTTAAGGCCAGCACCAATAATAATCGGGATTGCCAGTAAGAATGAAAACCTAGATGCTTCATAGCGCGAAAGACCAAGCAACATACCACCAGCGATTGTTGAGCCTGAGCGAGACATTCCCGGCATGAGCGCCAAAGCTTGGTAGAGCCCTATCATAAGGCCGGTTTTAACAGTTAGTTCTTCCTGCTTTGGGTTTAAGTAATACCGCCATTCTGCATACATAAAAAATACCGATGCGCAAAAGAGGATGCCGGCTACAAAGAGCGGGTTTCGTAGATGGTCAGAAATATATGATTCAAGTAAGAGACCGAGTAACCCGGCTGGAATCGTACCAATGAGCAATGCGTATAGTAGCGTGATATCTCGCTGATTTACCGGGAGTCTCCCCAACTTACGCAACGCAACCTGAATGAGGACCCAGATATCAGCTCGGAAATAGGTAATAACCGCACCAATAGTGGCAAAATGGAGCACGACATCAAATGCCAAGCCATTGATTCCTTGCACGCCAAGCCAGCTTTCAAATAAAATCAGATGTCCGCTTGATGACACCGGCAAAAATTCAGTAATACCTTGCACTAAGCCTAGCACAATCACATCCACCCAATTCATATGACACAGAGTATAGCACGTAACTGCCTATGCTATACTTTTCATATTACGAATAACATTGAGCGTTGTATGGAACCAAGCCCACAGCCATCATCTCCAGCTGTACCAATTGCAATTATCTGCGGCTTTGCGATGATCGCAATAGCAATCTTTTTTACGAGCAGCCACAAAGATACTGAAGACACTTCAGCCACGCCGACTACACAGACAACAAATAGTACGCCGCGGGCAGTGTCCAAAAATGACTACATTCTTGGAAATCCCAATGCCCCAATTGTCATGGTTGAGTACTCTGACTACGACTGTCCATTCTGTAAACAATATCACACCACCTTGCACCAAATCATGGATGAGTACGGCATCACAGGGCAAGTTGCGTGGGTGTATCGACAGTTTCCTCTCGCACAACTTCACCCAAACTCACCAATGATTTCTAAAGCTGCACTTTGTGTTGGTAAAATAGGTAAAAATGACGCATTTTGGAAATTCACTAAAACGGTCTTTGACTCGCGTGATGTTGATGAAGCAACCAACGTAACTAAGCTTCCAGAGTTTGCTGAAGAAGCAGGGGTTTCGCGTTCGGCATATTTTGAATGTATGGATGACAGCGAAATGGAAGAAGAAGTGAAACTACAAATCACCGATGGCTTCAACTCTGGCGCTCGTGGCACACCGTTCACCGTACTTATTGTTGGTAACCAACAGGCCGTCATCAACGGTGCTCAGCCATATGATGTCGTAAAAGGCATTGTGAAAAACTTGGTAGACCAACTGGATGGGACATTCGACCCTGAAACAGAAACAGTTGAAACACAGGTTCCAACCAACGAATACGGTGCACCGATTCTTGAATAAGGAATTACAAAAGGCCGGCCCCTTCGGGGCCGGCCTTTTGTAATTCCTTATTCAACCCACACCGACACCAAGTCGCAGTAGTGACACATGTCGCTATCACAAGCGCTTTTAAGTGCTTCGCCAGAGACTATCTCCTTCGTCACTCTAATCAGCTCAGCCTTCAGCCCGGCAATTTCTTCATCAGTAATTACGAACACTTCTTCTTTAATTACCCCATTCTTATCCGCTTCTACAAACGAAAGCTTTCCAGTTCGACTATGGAGCGTAGTGTCTTTTTGGAGTGAGAGCAACAATGCATAAAACACCAACTGTCGCTTATAGTCACCGTGACTATCAGCCGTCTTCCCTTCAATATGATTGCGCGTCTTTGGCTTTCCTGTTTTATAATCAACCACTTGTGTCACTAGTCCGTCCTTAAAATCAACCCGGTCGAGATTACCGTTTAGCTTTAGTTCTGGATATTCAGGAATCCCCGTCTCTAGGACCGCCTCAATGTGATACTCGGTTTTACTTTCCTTCAACCCTTCAGCGTGCACCTGTGGTAAGTAGGCCACCAAAGCATTCATGCCGCGCTCATGGAGCCGGACATACTCCTCATCCGAAATTGCCTCCTTCTCGAGCGACTGCCGGAGGAGCTGCGGCGCTTTAGTGAGCCATTCATCCAGACTCTCACTAGAATGAAAGCGTACTAGTTGGTCAAGCACAGCATGCACGGCAGTGCCGAACTGCAACTCCGTCGTCTTAATCTGCGGCACATGGAGCACATTCCGGAAGAAATACTCCCACGGACTTTTCAGATAATTATTCAGGGCCGTTGGTGAGAAGCCACGCCCATCAAGCACCGACATAATAATTGTTTTAGTTTCTGGAGCCGGCAACACACCTGCAAGACTATCGAGCGGTGAAAACGCAGCAATAAAATCTGCCACATCTACTGAAACAATTTCCTCAGCTGTCATCTGCCCAATAAAGCGAGATACTAGCTGCTCCTTACCAGTTACTGATGTCTGCGATGTGGTAAAGACCAATTTTCGCTTTGCGCGCGTCATTGCCACATAAAAGAGTCGCCGCTCATCCTCTTCAGCCACATCCGCATTTTTAGTATCGAACTTAATGATTGGCAACTGAAAGATTTCTCGTCCGGTTTTTGCACCCCACGCCTTGTCGGTCGCATGCGGCACGTACACTACTTCATACTCAAGACCTTTTGATTTATGCGCAGTAAGAACCTGCACCGCACTACCACCGTAGGAAATAAACGGCGCCGGCAGTGGCACGCCATACTGGGTATGTAGCTTAAATCGCTCCGCCACTTCTTTTAGTGTCACTGCTTCGCGCCGCTCAACCATTCCCTCCACTTCGTCATACAGTCGCCGCAAGACACGCACACCCTCCTCTGGGTCGGCCTGCAATACATGATGCACTAACCCACTCTCTACCAACAGAAGCTCTAGGAGTCGGTGTGGCGGTGTGGTCACTGCACGCTTTTTAAGTCCTAAGAAAAGCGGCATGATGGCACGAACACGCGACTCTTCACTCACCCCAAGTGCCGTTAGTTTTTCAGCTTCACCTAGAAGCTCAGCAAGCGGCACTGTGCGAGATACCGCCTGCAGCACAAGTCCTAAATCTTTTGGCAGAATCTGCCAGTATGGTTCATGTAACATTTCAGTCAGGAGCACACGATCAGACGGATTTTCGAGCAACCGCATAAGACGTAAAACTCTCTGAAGCAATGGATGCTCGAGAATATCACTATCAGCTGACGGTGCTACCAACACCCCTTTCTTTCGCAGTGCGGCGGTAAACTCCTCCACTTCGCGATTAGTGCGCACAATGAGCGCAATTTCTTCTGGCTTTATGCCGGATTCTATATCCTTACGCACCGCTGCCACCAGCCAATCTTTCTCCACTGCGGTATGCGGAAATTCCGCCAGTTCTACCGCTGCTGTATCGACTGCGGCGGCAGTCAGTGGTACACGAAGCTTCGCGAGAGTTTCATCCTCAGTCGCGATAACAGCCTGTGCTGCATCAAGAACCGGCTGGCCCGACCGATAATTCTCAGTGAGCGAAATAAGCTCAGCTTCTGGAAACACCTCTTCAAAATAGAGAAAGTTTTCGAGTGACGCGCCCTGAAAACGATAAATCGCCTGCTTCTCATCTCCCACCACAAATATGTTGGGGCTGTCATGGAAATTAACCAAGAGCTCCAGAATTTTATTTTGCGCGCCGTTTACGTCCTGGTGCTCGTCAGCGAGCACATACTGATACTGCTCTTGCAGGTCCCGCAGCATATCTTCATTCGTCTCAAGTGCGTGAACGGTTTCAAGAATCATGTCATCAAAGTCGTAGCGCCTCTGGTCACGCATCAGTTCTTCATAGCGACGATAGACTGCCAAAAGCTCCTGATTGCGCTCTAGATGCTTTACCGCATCTTTATACTCACCACGCTCCTTGCCTTTATGTGCGCCTTTTTGGTGATACTGCTCGATACTGCCGAGCGCTTGCACCTGGGTTTCAATCGCCAGTGCAAAAGCGTCTGGTGTGACATTTTCTTGCTTGAGCGTTTGAATGGCTCGCAGCAGCGGACGGACGTAGTATGACGGATCGCCCGATGGTCGCACTGCTTTGAAGCTCGTGTCGGTAAGAATCTGCTCAATGATTTGAACGCGCTCAATTTCTGATGCGGCTTTACCGCCAATGATTTTGGCATACGCTTCAGGATAGCGACCCACCAGACTGTCGGCAAAGGCATGGAAGGTAGTGATGGTCACTTCGTACGCAGCATCGCCAATGAGTGACTTCAGACGATTACGCATCGCTTTAGCGCCGGAGTCGGTAAAGGTAATCGCCAGTATATTAGAAGGATTTACATCGGTCTGGAGCAAAATATTGGCGATACGCAGGGTAAGAATCTGCGTCTTGCCGGTACCGGGCCCAGCAATGACCATCACCGGCCCTTCTATTGTATCCACCGCTTTTTTCTGGGCGGCGTTTAAAGAAGCGTACGCTTCTTTAAACGCCGCCATACCTGAAGTCTTTTCCATAGCTGCCAGTATACCAAACGAGTAAAAAACAAGTTATCAACGCAACAGCTAGGTGCATACTTGCAAAATAGTTCTATCTTGATAAAGTTCGTATATGCGAACATTTCGCGAAGAAACCAAACTCAGTTCAACTAAAGAAGATTACTTACGGGCAATTTACTTGCTCCATATAAAAACCAACAAACCGGTTGGCGTAACGAAAATCGCCGAGCGTCTACATCTAAGCAAATCAACCGTTTCTGAACGTGTCCAAGATTTGGTATCGGACGGACTAGCCTCCACTGCCCCGTACGCAGGAGTCACACTTACCGAAGCCGGAACCGTCCGTGCTGAGAAACTCACCTACAAACACCGCATTATTGAAGTTTTTCTACACAGAATCTTACAAGTTCCAGCAAGCCAGGTTCACGCTGAAGCAGAGAGACTAGAACACGCATGTAGTGATGATGTCATAAAACGTCTCGCAATTTTTCTAAACCACCCAACCACTGACCCGCACGGGACAGTGATTACTAAACCAAACCGCTGGTAAAAATAGCACCAATAAATTTTATTCAACATGAAAAAAACTCTTGTATTCATCTTGCTCATAGCAGCAATCACAGTAACGGCACTAAGACTTTCGAGCCCTCAATCAACTCCTGACACACCCGAGAAAATTGTTGCCCTAAGCACTTTTACCATCATTGCAGATATGGTAGCTAATGTCGGTGGAGATAAAGTTGACTCGATTTCACTCACCAAAATCGGATCAGAAATCCATGGCTATCAGCCAACACCAAGCGATCTAGTCCAAGCTTCACGGGCTGACATTATCTTTGAAAACGGCATGAATCTCGAACTTTGGACCGAAAAGCTTAAAGCTGGCATTCCTGATGTTCCCACCTACACGGTGAGTAAAGATGTCGAAGTACAGTACATCACCGAAGATGCATATGCCGGCAAACCAAACCCGCACGCGTGGATGTCGCCCAAACAAGGTCTGATATATGTCGAAAATATTCGCCAAGCACTTTCGGAGGTCGCTCCACAGTACGCGGACTATTTCGCTGCTAACGCTAAAACCTACAGTCAGCAAATCATGCAGGTTGACCAAGACTTACACACTACCCTCGACTCTCTCCCAGAGAATAACCGCATCTTGGTCACTTGCGAAGGCGCTTTTAGCTACCTCACGAATGACTACAACCTTGAAGAAGTCTATTTGTGGGCCATTAATTCAGACACACAGGGTTCGCCACAGCAGGTTGCTAAGGTCATCAACCTTGTGAAGGAGAAGCAGGTTCCGGCTGTATTCTGCGAAAGCACCGTTGAGCCACACATTCAACGCGAAGTAGTAGCAGCAACAAATGCACGGCTCGGGGGCACGCTGTATGTTGACTCACTTTCAACTCCAGATTTACCCGCATCTACCTATCTTAACTTACTTAAGCACACCGCTGACACTATCAAGCATGGATTAACCGAAACTGAATAATTGCAACTATGGAAAATATTGCTATTGAACTACGTGGTGTCACTGTAAACTATGGCACCAAGCGAGCGCTTACGGATGCTTCCATCAAAATCCCCTACCACACCTTTACTGGAGTCATTGGCATGAACGGCGCCGGCAAGTCAACATTATTTAAAGTCATTATGGGGTTAGTTAAGCCAGAAAGCGGCTTCGTGAGTGTTTGCAGCGACCCAACTGACGTGGCGCAGAAGCACGGCCACGTCGCATATGTACCTCAAACTGAATTGGTTGACTGGCATTTCCCTATTTCTGTCTACGATGTAGTGATGATGGGTCGCATTGGACACCAAAACCAGTTTTTAAAGCGAAATACTACAGACAGCGAACAGGTCATGAATGCACTAGCACAGGTGCGAATGACCGACTTTGCTAATCGCCAAATTGGTGAATTGTCCGGGGGTCAAAAGAAACGCGTATTCGTCGCTCGAGCACTCGCACAAGGTGCTGACATCCTTCTTCTAGACGAACCTTTTGCTGGTCTTGATGCCACCAGCGAACGTTCACTGATAGAGCTACTCATACAGCTTAAGGAGCAAGGGAAAACAGTCATCCTCGCTACTCACGACCTACTGTCGCTACCAGACACCTGTGATCATGTAGCACTAGTCAAATACGGCATCATTGCCTACGGCCCAACCAAAGAAGTCTTTACTAAGGAGCTCGTCTCACAAACATTCGATGGCTTGCTTCACCATGTTACTTTCAACTAAGTATGGATATACTCACATTCATTTTTGAACCGCTACAATATGCCTTCATGACAAAGGCTGTCATTGTCTCTGTTGTAGTTGGCATTACTTGTGCGATTTTGTCATGTTTCCTTATCTTAAAGGGCTGGTCTTTGTTGGGTGACGCCATTTCACACGCTGTGTTACCTGGCGTGGTCATCGCATATCTCCTCGGCATCCCTTTTGGCATCGGTGCGTTCGCGTTTGCCATGCTTGCTGTCTTTCTAATCGGCTTCATTAAAAGCAACAGCAAGATTAAAGAGGACGCTGTCATGGGTATCGTTTTCACCACCTTGTTTGCTTTAGGACTGATGATGATTTCGAAAGTAACGAGCTCAGTTGACCTAACTCATGTGCTCTTTGGTCAAGTTCTCGGTATTTCAGACGAGTCAGCCTGGTACACCGCCGTTACACTCGCCATCGTATCAATTATCATACTCATCTATCGACGAGTCTTTATGGTCTTTTGCTTCGATCCTACACATGCTCAGTCAGTGGGACTTCCTATCACATTCATCAATTACATATTCTTGGCGCTGCTAGGCATCACCATTACTGGCTCAATCCAGACAGTCGGCATCATTCTAGTTATCGCGATGCTTATTACACCTGGATCGACCGCCTTTCTACTCACCAAGCAATTTCCCAGCATGCTGCAAATTGCAGTGAGTATTAGCATTATTAGCTCACTTGTCGGAGCGTACAGCAGCTACTACTTCGATATCGAAACAGGCGGAACCATTGTCTTCGTGCAGGGCATTATCTTTTTAACTGTTTTCGCCTACACATCTCTACAACAAAAAAATTAAGGAGTTTCAGTACCCACAATCTGCAGAATGATAGACGCATATTTCGAGCATCCGCGGGGATTACAGGCTGTACGAGCTCGGCATACATCAGCGCATGTGAGAAATATGCTATGCGAGGGGGGGGGATAGGTGTCCACAATAAACCTTGTAAATAAAGGTTTTTCGTTGTATAGTAGCGCCCTGTGATTTTGCAGGATAAATAACTCATGTATGTTAACCATTGGCACCACACTCGCCATTTTTTTAATGCTCGGCATCTCAAGTCTCGCGCTTTTTTGGGCTAAGCGTCTCAATATTCCTCACACCGTATTCTTGGTATTTATTGGCATTGGTCTTGGCTTCCTCTCTCTCCTTGATCCGTTCTCATTTATTGAAGAGTTCCAGCTCACGCCAGAGCTACTCTTTTACCTCCTCCTCCCTACGCTCATCTTTGAATCTGCCTACAATATGAATATTCGCAAGCTTGTCGCTGACAGCACCGCGGTACTCTCTCTTGCGATTGGCAGCTTTTTAATTTCAACCATTCTCATTGCCGGGCTCTTACACATCGGGCTAGGCTTTATTGGCATTAGTATGCCATTTACTCTTGCCCTTCTCTTTGGTGCACTCATTTCTGCCACTGACCCAGTCGCCGTACTCGCACTCTTTAAAGAGTACGGAGTCCCCCGCCGACTCTCACTTATCTTTGAAGGTGAGAGTCTTTTTAATGACGCGACTGCAGTGGCACTGTTCTTGATTACACTTGAAGTCATTAAGAGCGGCGGTGTTACTATCTTCACCACCCTTTCGGGGAGCTTCACCTTCCTTTCAATGCTCGTCTTTGGTGTTATTTTTGGTATTTTAGTTGGTGGCATTTTTGCCTACCTGGTGGGCAAATCGCGCGACAGTGAAGTAGCTAGCATTACACTCACTATTGTACTTGCTCACATCACTTTCATTTTGGCCGAAGTCGTGTCTGAAGTGCACTGGTTTGGCGAATTCCAGATTCATATTTCTCCAATCATCAGCACCACTATTGCGTCTCTCCTTATGGGCAACTACGGCCGTACCAAGATGAATCCGCACGCCGAATCTATTGTGACCAATATCTGGGAACAGTTTGCCTTCATGGCCAACTCACTTATCTTCATCTTGATTGGTGTGCTCATGTTCCAAACCCCACTCTTTGACCCACTCATGCTCAGCGCTATTGCCATTACAGTACTTGTTGTTGCTTCAGCGCGCGCAATCTCAATCTACCCTGTCGTAGGACTGTATAACCTATTCCAAACTAAAGCTCGCCGCATTCCACAAACATGGCAACACCTCCTCGCCTGGGGCTCACTTCGCGGCGCGCTTGCCGTCACCATGGTGTTCCTAATCCCAGAGGACCTCGCGCTTCCTGGCTGGAACCTCGACATCTCACCACGAGACTTTCTCCTCTCACTGACAATTGGCTGTATTGCTGTAACACTCTTTGTTAAAGCTACTACTATCAAACACTTTGTGCGCCGCTTTAAGCTCGACAGCTTCACTGCGGTAGAAGAAATTGAATACCAGGAAGCGCAAGCACTCATTCACCACCAAGTAACCAATCGTCTCGAAACCTACGAAAGTCGTGGCTACATAGACGCTGCTATTGGTTCGCAACTTCGTGCTGAGCATGACGCCGCCTTTAAACGCGCCTGTAAGCAAGCCAGCACCCTCAATAACGAAACACGTAACGATCTTGCGTTCCGCGTACTACGTATCTATGCTATCGGTATTGAGAAGCGTCACCTCAAGCTTCTTTTCATTCATAACGAAGTCACCGAACGTGTCTACCGTCGCATTGTCGGAAAACTACGCTTACAGCTTGAAGCAATTGAAAGTGGCAACCTCTCGCCAGATCTCACCATTCACGCTGACGGTCGTGACATTTTTGACCGACTTTTCATCACCATCAAAAACCTGTTTGGCTTTAAGGACACCAAACACTCTTTCCCTGAACTGTATATGTACTACCGCGCGCAGTCGATTATTTCTCGCAAGGTCCTTAAGGAACTAGCGCAGCTTGAAAAAGTTTCAGGCAACATCTTTACCCATGAAGCTGTTGCGCACGTATACGAACTGTATACCGAATTCCGCGAAAACTCTGAAAAAAAGCTGCAGGACCACAGCGCCAACAATCAAGTAGCGGCAGATAAACTTGCTATCTCGCTTGCTCGTCATGGTGTACATACGATTGAAGAAAATGTTCTCGAAGAAATCTTTAAGAAAGAGCTCATTACACCAAAACTATACATCACCCTCAAAGAAGAACTTGGCGTCATCAAAGACTAATGACAACCCAAAATGCCGGGTGTATAGTATAGACATATGCAAGTCAAGGATATCGTTAAGCCTGCGGTAATCGTTTCCGAGACAGACACCTTTGAGACCGCTCTCAAGGCAATGACTACGCAGCACACCAATACATTACTCGTAACCGATGAAGACGGTGAACTTACAGGCGAAGTAACGGTCACCGACTTACTAAACGCCATTGTACCCGACACCCTATCTGGCGATGAAGTGGTTAACCACTTCAAAACTGATGATGCGTTTATCGCCTCTATCGATGTGGCGCGCAGTTTGCCGGTTGGTGAGTTTATGTCTTTCGACTTCACTCCCCTTACCCTCAAAGACAACCTAATGGCCATTGCCAGCACTGCAATTGCGCATGAGCGTGCTCGTATTCCAGTAGTGGACGAAGACAATCATCCGATTGGCATCATCTCTCGCCAAGGATTAAAGCAAATTCTGGCTAAATTCATGAACGAATAGCGATGCTATTCTATGGTAGAGCTCTTGCACACACTATCTGACTATGCCGCGCTCGGTATATTTACAGCAGCTATTTTGGACATATTCTTTTTGACCGGTTATTTACTGTACGGAGCAACAACTACAGCGACAATACTGATGTTGTATAACAACAGTATTCTCTCTGCACCTGAAATTGCGTGGTTTGCCTTTCTCGGCACACTAACCGGCAACATGCTGAACTTTTTCATTGGCCGACATCTTGGCACAACCAAGGTTGTCGCGAAGACACTACAGTCTACAGCCGCAGAAAAAGCCCGCGCGTTCTTAAGAACGCGCGGGCTTTTTCTATTTGTCTTATTTGGTCGCTTCATCACACTAACTCGTCCTATTTACGCCCTCATTAACGGAGCGCTCCATATTTCGTTTAAACAATTTATTATCTACGAAGTGCCCATCGCTTTTGCTTGGGTAGCCGTCTGGCTTTGGATTATGATTACTGGATTTGATGCCATCATGTGGCTAAAAGACCAAATTATGTATATGTAACACAAAAAATGCGCCATTCTGGCGCGTTTTTTGCGGAAGCCAATTATACGCTAGTACGACTTCAAACGACGTGCTTTTTCGTGCTGGCGGATCTTCTCAAGGGCCTTGGCTTCAATCTGACGGATACGTTCACGCGTTACGCCAAACTCTTTACCCACTTCTTCAAGTGTATGGTACGTACCATCAAGAAGTCCGTGACGCATCTCAAGAATTTTCCGTTCCTTCTCAGAGAGCGTATCGAGAATTTCAGTGATTTGATCAGTCAAAATACTGTGTGCCACTTCCTGGTCTGGTGAAACAATCTTGTCATCAGAAATAAAGTCTGAGAGACGTGAACGATCGTCATCATCACCAACTGGAAGTTCGAGTGAAATGGTGTCCTGAGAAATCTTTTCAATCTGATAGATTTTTTCCACCTCTACCTGCATTTCAGTCGCAATTTCTTCTGGCATTGGGTCACGACCCAGGTCTTGCGCTAAACGACGTGATACCTGCTTGTACTTCGCCATGGTTTCTACCATGTGCACGGGGATACGAATGGTACGAGACTGGTCAGCCAAAGCACGTGTGATGGCCTGACGGATCCACCACGTGGCGTAGGTAGAGAACTTGAATCCTTTTGTGAAGTCAAACTTGTCTACTGCCTTAAAGAGACCAAGATTACCTTCCTGAATCAAGTCGAGCAAGGTAAGGTCTGGTGAGCGACCAACATACTTCTTCGCAATCGAAACTACGAGACGTAGGTTGGCGCGAGCGAGCAAGTTGCGTGCTTCATCATCACCTTCCACAATACGCTTCGCGAGCACTCGCTCTTCGTGCGCATTAAGGAGTGGATACTGACCAATCTCGCGAAGATACATCTGGATAGAATCGTAACCGCTGTCGCTGCGCTTGAACGCATTTTTTTGGGCCAATACCTCAGCACTAGGGTCTTCGCCCAACATACCGCCACTTTGCAGCACATCAATCCCAGCAATAGAAAATCGTTCGTAAAGCGTATCTAAAAAGTTGACATCTTTCTCAACCTCAGGAAACGCACGCAAAAGCTCATCGTAGGTTACATACCCACGCTCCTTCCCAAGCCGCATCAACTCGGCCGCTTTTGCTTCAAGGACTCGTTCGCTTTTGGTTAGCTTTTTAGGTGCGACAGCTTTTGGAGAAGTTGGCTTAGCAGCCACTTTCTTAGGCACTGTCTTTTTCGGTGCAGCTTTTTTGACCACGACTTTTTTTGCTGTCGCCTTCTTCGCTACTTTTTTTGCAGCAGTTTTAGCCACCTTTTTGGGGGTGACTTTCTTTGTTGCAGTTTTCTTTACGCCCACCGCTTTTTTACTTGTTGTAGAAGCTTTCTTTAGGGCTGTCTTTTTTACTGTTGTAACGGTCTTTTTTACCGCTTTTTTTGCTACTTTTTTTGTGGCCTTTTTGGTAGCCATAATGTTCCAAATATACAGAAAAACCTTAATTTGTCTAGTCCCTTTGTTCGTTATACAAAACTACGAAGCTGTGAAGCTCTCTACATCATACGCAAGCTCACGACGTTTTGTTTCATACTTCTTAATCTCCTCAAGCACTTGCAATATTCGTGCATCATCACCAGCAGCCTCGGCAGCACCAAGCTCTGACCGACACATAGCCAAATGCTTGCGGATAAGTGCGGTCTTAAACTGATTTAGCTTTGCAACAATCTCTTCCTGAAGCGCAAGTTCTGGCAAATTTGTGAAATGCTGCTCAAGTGTAAAAAGCACACCCGCCCGCTCAGATTCATCTGGATCCCCCACCTCACCAATTGTTTTTATAGCAGCCACTTCCAACTCTACCTTCTTAGCAAAGTCAGGCGACAACACCTCTGCAGCCGCCAGCAGATACACATATGCTTTCTGTGCCATATCAGAACTCACCTTTGCTTGGGCACGATTATCTGCTACCGCCGTGTTGGGTGGCGCTTTAATAACTCCTGCCGGAGCCTGCTGCTCGCGCAACCGATCAAGCTCATAGCGCACCGAGTCGACAGTCGTACTAATTGCTTCCGCTACCTTACCTAAGAAATGCTCTTGGTCAATACGGCTTGGAAGCAACAAAATAAACGGCAACACTTCAGCACTTACCTTAAGCTTAAATGATCGCTCATCTTCAATTTCACGCCTCAGTACATGGAGCAAAAATTCAATCACATGTACTGAGTGACCGATTACCTTTTTAAACTCAGCTGGATTCTCGACAATCATATCTGCCGGGTCCTTTCCGAGCGGCAGCTCAGCCACCTTCACATCAAGCCCGCGACGAAGCATTACCTCGGCCGCCTTCTTCATTGCCGAAATACCCGCTCGGTCAGCATCCAAGGAAAGCACCACCTTATCAGAAAGTCGCTCCAAAAGCTGTACATGATGAATAGTGAGGGCTGTGCCAGACACCGCCACCGCATTGGCATACCCCGCCTGATGACACATCACCACATCAAACTGCCCTTCTACAATCAATGAAAACTTGAGATTACGAATCCCATTCTTAGCTTTGTCATACCCAAAAAGCAATTCGGACTTTTTATATAGTGCTGTTTCAGGTGAATTTACGTACTTTGGAGCCTTATCATTTGGGTGTAGAATACGCCCTGAGAATGCCACCACCTTACCGTTACTGTCACTCATCGGAAACATCACTCGATCACGAAACACATCAAACGGCTCCTTGCCACTCTCAGCATGTTTAATGAGACCGGCTTTAAGAAGAATTTCTTTCGAAAAACTCTTCGCTTCGAGTGCGTCTTTCACCTCACGCCAGCCAGACTTTGGTGGACCAGGAGCAAACCCGATGCGCCACTTCGCCACCGTCTCTTCCTTAACGCCACGACGCTTTACATATTCCACCGCCTCAGACTCTCTCAGTAATGCGTCTTGATAAAAGACCGTCGCCGCTTCCATCGCAGCATAGAGCTGATCGCGCTCTCCCTTCTGTTTTGGATCTTCTGGCACCAACTCCACCCCAGCTTTTTGAGCTAAAATCTTAAGCGCTTCTTTAAAATCCACACCTTCCATCACCTGGATGAAATTAAAAATGTCTCCCCCTTGCGAGGTCGAAAAACAGTAGTACATCCCCCGATCAGGTGAGACATAAAACGACGGCGTTTTTTCAGCCGAAAAAGGTGACTTTCCCTTAAAATTCTTACCCGCTTTATGAAGCTCCACGTACGGGGAAACCACATCAATAATATTCAATCGGTCTTTAATCTGCTGGACAGCATCGCTCATATAGTGCAGGTAGTATACCCTCTCTTCCGCATTAGGGTAAAGTAGCTACCCATATCCTGCGGTGTCGCAGCAAGTTATAGCACAGAATATACTTAAACTTCAGTGACTGAAATAACCACGCTTTCAGAAACCAGCACCGCCCCAAGCTCTTCATGGGTTGTCGTGTTCATCTTCGCCTTGATGTGCAAAATACGCTCTCCCTTCTCTACCCGTGTTCGCTTAACCTGAACAATCTTTACTCCAAACTCATCAAAAATATCGAGAATTTCGTCCTCAGCCTTGTCACTATTTTTAATCGTAATTTTAAATTCTGGAAAATCGTGTAAGCTGTCAAGCCAATACTCAATTGGGGGCAAAAGCAAGAGCACTAACATAACCAGCACTGTCACCGCACCAACAAGCTCATACTCTCCAATACCCGCCCCCACCCCGAGAGACGCTACGAGCCAAATAGAGGCGGCAGTCGTGAGGCCGCGGATGGTAATACCATCTTTCAGAATCACACCCGCCCCCAAGAAGCCAACCCCTGACACGACTGCCGCCGCAATGCGCGTCGTCTCTCCATCCGGCTTACCCATAATAAACGAGAAAATAGTAAATAAGCACGAGCCAACCGAAATCAGTATCATTGTGCGAAACCCGGCACTCTTATCACGAAACTCTCGCTCAACACCTATAATCCCTCCCACAAGCGCTGCTACTAATACTGATAGAAAGTATGTAAAGAACGCTGAATCAATAAACTCAGTTAACATCTCCATAGTCTTCACATTTTAGCATGCCGTTTTTCTAGTCGAGTGAGTAACAAACAGTCTTGCAGTTTGCCTACAAAAATGTAGTATGCAGCACAGACTAACTGAAGGAGGTTGTCATGAGTACTATTTTCTTCCGCGCTTTGATTGCCTTATGCACTATCTTGCTACAATCACAGACACCGGCTGCAGCAGATGAGAGCCGTGCGTACGTCTATGGACAAGCAAACCAGCACGAAGGAAGTCCGCTGACAGTGCTCATCGAAAGCACTGAATACGTCGTTCTCAGTCCAAGTTGCAAAGAGCCCAACAATCTATGTCAGAAAGTCATCACGCTCACTGTAACATCGGTCTTTATCGATGAGCATAATCAAACACGCATAGAAAGCCTGCAGCTAACTGACGAGCTGCAAGATGGCTCGGTTGACGAAGTTCGCTATAACGGTCGACTCACACACTCAGACAAGGCGAACGAAATCTATCGGAAAGCGCTGATTGTCATTGCACGCAAACTACAAGAACAAGCGGTTGCCAGATTGATACCGCGCTGACAAACACCCCGCACACGCGGGGTGTTTTTATGCGCATTTGAAAAGGCCGGCCCAAAGGGCCGGCCTTTTCAAACACAAACACCAAGCAAAAAGACCCTGACGGGTCTTTTTGCAGATACACACTACTCTTTCTCTGCCTGCAATTCTTCAATCCGCTGATACTTCTTGCTTCCCTTGAAGCCAGAACCAGCAGGGATAAGCTTACCGATAATCACGTTTTCCATGAGACCAGCAAGATTATCATGACTTCCCTTTACCGCCGCGTTGATAAGCACGCGAGTCGTGTTTTGGAATGACGCTGCTGAGAGGAATGACTTACGTGAAAGTGACGTTTCGGTAATACCGAGAATGAGACGATCACCCTTAGCAATCTCCTTTCCTTCTGCCTTCAGGCGTTCATTCTCTTCTACCACAATCCATTCTTCTACCACTTCTCCAACCGTGAAGCGACTTTCGCCTCGTGAAGTAATTTTAAGCCGTGACATCATCTGCTTCACAATGAGTTCGATGTGCTTACGCGCAATTGTCACACCCTGGAGTTCGTAAATCTTGTTTACTTCAGAAATGATGTAGTCCTGGGTTACTTCCTGTCCACCGAACTTAAAGAGTTCTGGAAGGAGCGCTGAACCGTCAGTGAGGATTTGACCAGCCATCACTGTGTCGCCCTTAGAGACAAGCACCGTACGACGATAATGCACTTCGTACTCGTCGTTGGTACCTTTCTTCTTTGGTGCACCTGGAGCCGTCATATCTGGCGCCACCACGATGATTTGCTCGCGACCTTCGCGACGAATCTCGGTTACTACACCTGTATGCTTTGCAACGACTGCTGGAATCTTTGGCTGACGCTTTTCGAAGACTTCTTCTACGCGAGGAAGACCCTGTGTTACGTCTCCACCAGCTGACGCCGCACCTCCGGCGTGCTTCGTGTTCATCGTAAGCTGAGTACCCGGCTCACCAATCGCTTGCGCTGCTACCGTACCTACTGCCTCACCGATATCAACGAGTTCGTTGGTAGTAAGGTCGATACCGTAACAGTGCTGACACACACCGCGGAGCGTCTTACAGGTCATTGGTGAACGTACGATTACGTGTTCACACGTAGACTCTTCAGTCGCAATTGCATCACGACGTGAGAGCAAGTGACCCTTCTTGAAGATCACGTTACCCTTCGTGTCGACAGCATCTTCAGCCAAGATGCGACCTTTGATTGCCTTCGCAAATGAGATTTCGATACCTGAAGCTGAGATACGGCTAATCTTTGTACCAGCCTTAGTCTTACAATCAGCCTCAGTCACGATAGCGTCTTGCGCTACTACGAAGAGACGACGAGTAAGATATCCAGCCTTTGCAGTCTGGAGCGCCGTGTCGGCGAGACCCTTACGTGAACCGTGAGTGGTGTTGAAGTACTCAATCGGTGTGAGACCTTCCTTCATTGATGAGATAACTGGAGTCTCCAATGTTTCACCACGAGTGTTTACAATCAGACCCTTCATACCGGCCATCTGCGCAATTTGTCCGAGCGAACCTCGAGCGCCAGACTTCCACATTTCAAACGCAGAACCATCATCTGAGAGTGTTTCAGGAAGCACCTTTTCAATCTCAGTCTTAGCGCGGTGCCAGATTTCTACAATCATACGGCGACGCTCATCACGAGACAGGAGACCTTCTTCGTAGTGTTCGATAATATCGCGCTCTTCCTCACGAGCAGCTGCTACAATCGCAGCCTTCTGCTCAGGAACCACCACTTCATCAATACCCCAAGTCGTACCTGAGAGTGTCGCGTAGCGGAAACCAAACTTCTTGAGTCGGTCTACAATCGGCGGTACCGCTTCAGCCCCACGATCATCAATGATGTCGATAATTACCTGGAAGAGTGTCTTCTGAACAATCACGTCATTGATGAACGTGTGATCACTCGGCAACACTGAGTTGAAGAGCAAGCGGCCAACGGTTGTTTCGAAAATCTTTCCTTCAAACTGCTGGTACTTAGGAGTATCAGTTGCAAGCACCTTTACCTTCGCGCGGAAATCAATCACGCCGTAGTCGTAGGCATTGATAGCGTCGTTTGGTGACGCAAAATACTTTCCTTCACCCTTCGCACCTTCTACCACCTTCGTCATCCAGTATGCACCGAGTGCCATATCAAGCAACTTTTCTGACACTACCGGCTCAGACGAACCTGGCTTCAAAATATTCTTGTTAGCAGAAATGATTGTACGAGCTTCCATCTGCGCTTCTTCAGAGAGTGGTACGTGTACCGCCATCTGGTCACCGTCGAAGTCGGCGTTGAACGCACGACAGACGAGTGGGTGCACCTGAATCGCATTACCTTCAATCAGTACTGGGCGGAATGCCTGGATACCCTGACGGTGCAGCGTTGGCGCACGGTTGAGCATTACGTGCTTGCTCTTAATGATATCTTCGAGAATGGCCCATACTTCTGGTACGCCGTCTTCAATGAGTCGGCCGGCACCGCGAATGTTGTACGCCAGCTCCTGTTCCAAGAGTTCAGCAATCACAAACGGACGGAAGAGCTCAAGTGCCATATGCTTCGGGAGACCGCACTGATCAAGCGCGAGCTCAGGACCAATCACAATCACTGAACGTCCTGAGTAGTCTACACGCTTACCGAGCAGGTTCTGGCGGAAGTACCCCTGCTTGCTCTTTAGGTAGTCAGAGAGAGACTTCAGTGGACGACGCTGCGCAGCACTCATAGCTGAGTACGCGCCACCACCGTGACGGATAGAGTTGTCGATGAGCGCGTCAACCGCCTCCTGGAGAATACGCTTTTCGTTACGCAAAATTACGTCTGGAGCCTGGATATCAATCAGCTTCTTAAGACGGTTGTTGCGGTTGATTACACGACGATAGAGGTCGTTGAGGTCTGAAGACGCGTGACGTCCTCCTTCAAGTGCCACCATTGGACGAATCGCTGGTGGTACCACTGGAAGACGAGTCAAGAAGAGCCACTCTGGACGCACGCCAGCATTGATCATGCCGCGAATAAGCGCCAAACGCTTATCGAGCTTAGCTCGTTCCATAGCACCAGCCTTGGTGTAGCGGTCTTCGAGCTGATCTGCCAACGTTGGCAAATCAAGATTCTTAAAGAGTTCGAAGATAGCTTCTGCACCAATCCGAGCCTCAAACAGCGTTGAGTACTTGATTGAGAACTTGTGGAAGCTCGCTTCATCAAGTACTACACCTTGCTTAATACCCTCTACTTCCTTCTTTACCTCATCCATGCGAAGCTTGAGTGCGTCACGGGCTTCTTCGTTCGTAAGTGCCTTAAGCTTCGTCTTAAATTCAGTATCGAGCTCACCAAGGATGCGCGTACGATCCTGTTCACTCACCTTCGTCACAATGTAGCCAGCGAAGTAAATCACCTTTTCTACTGATGATGCGGTGATGTCGAGAATCATCGCAATACGACTTGGTACGCCACGAAGGAACCAGATGTGTGCTACCGGCACACAGAGATCGATGTGACCCATACGTTCACGACGAACGATCGCGCGGGTGACTTCCACCCCACACTTTTCACACACAATACCCTTGTAACGGATACCGCGATACTTCTTACACGAACACTCGTAGTCTTCGACCGGGCCGAAGATACGCTCGTCGAAGAGACCATGCTTTTCCGGACGCTGCGTTCGGTAGTTAATGGTTTCTGGCTTGGTCACTTCTCCCCATGACCAGTCAAGGATCTGTTCTGGAGAAGCCAGCTTGAGGCTTACGCCAGTGTAATTGGTTGGCACTGGTGCAGGCTTCTTGAATTCTGTTTTCTTGAATGTTGATTCGTTAGACATAGGCAGAAGCGTTAGTTGTTCTCATAATTACGACGCGTCTCTTCTTTATCGAGCTTCACATCAAGAGCGAGGCCACGAAGCTGATTGAGGAGTACGTTGAACGCAGCTGGCGTGTGTGGGTGACTGATTTGTTCACCGCGCACAATCGCATCAAAGGCTGCTGAACGTCCAACAATGTCGTCTGACTTGATAGTAAGCATTTCTCGGAGTGTATAGGCCGCACCATAACCAAGGAGCGCCCACACTTCCATCTCTCCGAAACGCTGTCCACCAACCTGCGCCTTACCGCCAAGCGGCTGCTGGGTGATAAGTGAGTATGGACCAATCGAACGCATGTGGATCTTGTCTTCCACCATGTGGTGCAGCTTCAAGATGTACATGTATCCAACCGCTGTCTTCTGCGCAAATGGCTCGCCAGTAAGACCGTCGCGAAGCTGAATCTTACCGTCGGTTGGAAGACCGGCTTCAGTGAGTTGGTTCTTTACGTCAGTTTCATTGGCACCAGCAAATGGTGGCACAATAGCCTGGAAGCCAAGCGTGCTTGCTGCCATACCAAGGTGAAGCTCAAGAATCTGACCGAGGTTCATACGTGATGGCACACCAAGCGGAGTAAGCAGTACATCAATTGGCGTACCATCTTCCATGTACGGCATGTCTTCCTCTGGAAGAATACGTGAGATCACACCCTTGTTACCGTGACGACCAGCGAGCTTGTCACCGACTGATACGTTACGTACCTGAGCAATCGTGATGTGGATGCGCTTAATCACGCCTGATTCAAGCTGATCACCGTTTTCGCGCGAGAAGATCTTTACCCCAATCACACGACCACGCTTTCCAGCTTCAAGACGAAGTGACGTATCCTTCACATCCTTTGCCTTTTCGCCGAAGATTGAGCGAAGAAGACGCTCTTCTGGTGTAAGCTGGGTTTCTCCCTTAGGAGTTACCTTACCCACCAAAATGTCACCGGGGCGTACTTCCGCACCAATGCGGATAACACCGGTTTCATCGAGATTGCGGAGCTTAAGTTCAGATACGTTAGGGATATCTGGAGTAGTTACTTCTGGGCCAAGCTTAGTATCTCGCACCGCCACTTCGAGTTCATCGATGTGGATGGTTGAGAACTTTGCCTTCTTCACGAGACGCTCAGAAATAATAATCGCGTCTTCGTAGTTAGCACCATTCCATGACATAAATGCCACGAGTGCATTCTGACCTACTGCAATCTGACCATTGTCAGTTGAGGTTGTATCAGCAAGCAAGTCGCCTCGCTTTACCTTCTGACCAAGCGCGACCGCTGGACGGTGTGCAAACGCAGAGAAGTCGTTTGTGCGCTGGAGTGACGTAAGTGGATACTCATCAGTCTTACCATCCTTCTTCTTCACTACTACTTTCTTAGCGTCTACCTCTACTACTTCACCCGCTTCGCGAGCGTAGAGTACGCGACCAACGTCACGTGCCGCTTCACCTTCAACACCAGTTGCCACAATCGGCGCCTCCTGCACAACACACGGAGTAGCCTGCTTCTGCATGTTTGAGCCCATGAGGGTACGGTTGGCGTCGTCGTGATTGAGGAATGGAATCATTGAAGTCGCCACTGAGAATGGCTGATTGGTAGCGATATCGATGTAGTCGATATCTTCACGAGCCACTACACGTGGTTCGCCCTTAAAGCGAGCCTCCACGAGCTCTGGCTTAATCTTGCCCTTGTCGTCTACCTCTACAGCAGCGTGCGCAATCGTAAAGCCCTCTTCTTCATGAGCGTTCATGTAGATCACTTCATCCTGAAGCTTTCCTTTATGCACCTTCATGTACGGTGTTTCAATGATACCGAAGCGGTTGACGCGTGAGTACATTGAAAGACGTAAGATAAGACCAATGTTTGGACCTTCTGGCGTGTGGATTGGACAGAGACGTCCGTAGTGACTTGGGTGTACGTCACGCACTTCAAAGCCAGCGCGCTCACGAGTGAGACCGCCTGGACCAAGCGCAGAAAGGGTGCGGAGGTGTTCTACCTCAGCGAGGATGTTTTGCTGCTGTGAGAATTGTGACAGCTGGTTGGTGGTGAAAAATTCCTTGATCGCAGCCTGGAGTGGACGTGGGTTGATGATCTGCATCGGAAGCGACGTTTCAGCTTCAATCGTAGACATACGATCCTGAATGTTTCGCTTCATGCGAGTCATACCAACACGCACACGCTGCTGGAGCATTTCGCCAAAGTAACGCACGCGACGGAAACCGAGGTGGTCGATATCGTCAGGAAGCGCGGTCACATCGTGATTGCACTCAATGATGTACTTTAGAATACGCTGCAAGTCTTCAGTTGAAACAGTCCGATTCGCTACTGCCTTTGCATCAATAGGCAAACCAAAACGACCATTGAAGTGGTGACGACCAATCTCTGAGAGGTCATAGCGCTCTGGTGCAAAGATAGAATTTACGAATTCCTTTGCGTTATCGATCGTCGCCAAGTCACCATCACGAAGACGCTTGTAGATTTCAATATATGAATCATCAGTCGTCTTAGCAGGATCCTTTTCAATCGTCGCCTTCATGTACTCTTCACCACGCTCAACGCCTTTCATGAGCTTGACCATGTCAGCATCCTTTTCGACACCAAGTACACGGAGGAGTGAAGAAATCGGGAACTTCTTCTTGCGATCAATCTTTACGTAAATTACGCCGTCGGCTTCAGACTCGATTTCTACCCAAGCTCCTCGAGCTGGAATAATCTTTGCTCCAAAGAGTGTCTTGCCTTTAGACTCAGCTGCGGTAAAGAAGATACCGTAACTACGAGCAAGCTGTGGCACGATAACGCGCTCCACACCGTTGATAATGAATGTACCGTTGTCGGTCATTACCGGCACATCGGTCATGAAGATTTCCTGTTCCTTGTCAGAATCAAAGGTCTTGTTCTTAAGAACTACGGTTGCACGCAGTGGCGCTTCGTAGGTTCGCTTATTTTCCTTCGCGAATTCTGGTGAGTACTTTGGCGCACCCATCTCATATTTTTTAAAGGCAAGTTCAAACTTCTTCTCTGAATAGTCTGCAATTGGAGAAAACTCCTTGAAGATTTCCTTAAGTGCAGTCTCAACAAACCACGTGTAGCTTTCACGCTGTGGCTCAATGAGGTCTGGAAGCGGAATACGTGGCGCAGCCGCTTTTTCAAAGCGTCGCTGTGGCCAGTGTCCCACTGACAGTTCGGTAACATCCTGTTTGCTCATAGCTAACTGAAGTTATTGTAATAATTTGGAAAGACAGCAGAAAAATCGCGCCTGAAGCGCTCTTGTTTCACTTTGTTTGTCTACCCGATGAATAAAAACATCACTATTGTGATTTACACACCACTACCTGCCTTTGTGAACATCCAAAACACAAAAACGACGAGAAAGTGCTTTCTTTACCCCCGCGGATATGAATCTCACCACCCAAAACTCATTCGAGATCGCATGACTGCGTTTGTGCCGGCAGTATACAGGAGGCGGCAAAATATGCAAGCATATTTTGCCGCCTTTACTTGACTTTTGCTTCTTACAAGGCATTATGCCTCCAGCTTTGTTCACAAAAGGAGACCCAACCATGCGTTGCTATTCATATGATGAATGGCCCCGTATCGCGGGAATGCTGGAGAACGGCTGGTACTTGATTGCTCTGTCACGTAAGTCATATGTGCAAGATAACCACCGTTTTGTCACATACCCCAAAGGGGAACGATTGTTCTATCTTCACAAAAGCAATGGTCAGTGTACGTACCGCACACTGGCTCTCGATGACATGGAAAAAGCCACCGACAAACGCCCTCGTCCCCGACGCGACTTTCGCGACATCGTCTGCATCGGCTTTAAAAAACAATCAGAACTCCAGTACTTTTTTTTGAAAAAATTTGTAATAAAAAAGGCCTGAGCGCATGCGCTCAGGCCTTTTCTGCTCTCATTACCTTAAAATCTGAAACTGTCCCACAAACGGTAATGGCTTCATGCGATCATGGTACGCATTATATGCCCCAAACACAGCCAACGCCAAGATTACCAAATTCAACACCTGATACACCATATAACCAAGGGACATAAGCATGACAAACAGGAAATTATGCAAAATAGAAGCTGCCACTACTACCACCAACAACACTAGCTGCTGATTGGCATGAAAACGTACGTACGGTACATTTTTTGTCTTATCATCAAGCAGTGGCAAGAAAAACAAAAATGGCAGAATATAGCCGAGTATAGCAAAAGTGCGATACTGCTCTACTCCAGACACCGTCCCGACTTCAGGAGCTGTTGTGTGCTCGGTTGTTGATGCTTCTGAATCCGTCTGTTTAGACTGCTCTGTGTTTATGTTTGGTTCCATAGTCTTCTTATCTTAGAAAATAAACCTCATCCTTCTATGCTAGCACGATTATTCTCGTACTTGTCGGCGTTTTTCAATCTCAGCGTGATTGCCGTTTAAAAACACTTCCGGTACTTTGTACTTTTTCTTTTTATACTCAATCACTTCCGGCCTGGTGTACGATTCACCAGTAGTCGCCCGACCATCCTCAAGCGATTCGATGTCGCCAAGTACACCAAGAATCTGCCGCGATGTCGCATCAATAATGGACAGCGCTGGTAGTTCACCACCCGTCAGTATGTAGTCGCCCACACTCACCTCTTCGGCTTTGAGTGCACTAAGGACACGAGCATCAATTCCTTCGTAGCGACCAGAAATCAATACCACGTGGTCGTACTTTTTCGCGTACTCTTTGGCGCGGGCCTGGTCGAAGACTTGCCCGCGCGGCGACATAACGAGCGTCTTGATTTTCTTTTTGTCTTGCTTGCGCCCCACCGCTTTTTCCCAGGCCTTGATAACCGGCTCGGCCTTCATCACCATACCTGGCCCACCACCGTAGGGCTTATCATCGACTTTATGATGCTTATCTTTGGTATAGTCGCGCGGGTTGTAGTATTTCACCTCAATCTTCTTGCCGCGATGTTTTGCCCCTTTTCCCTTTTCGGTCTTTTGCGCACGGCCAAGTACACTCGCGTCCGTGTACGCCCGACACACTTCTGGAAATAATGTAATGACGTGAAATTGCATAGAAAAATCCTAGCACAGAAAAAGCGCCGCGCCCACTCGACCTAATTTTTAGGAAGTTCACAACCATAAATAATGTGAGTGCTTGTGCGCGTGGTTGTGGCGCTTTTCATATTACATTTGAGGTTTCCTCAAGACTATAAGCTGAGTAAAGTTCGCGAAGAACACACCACAAGAGTATTTCCATTTTTATAGTCGGAACAAGTCCTCCTTAAAAACCAGGTCACAAAAAAGACCCGAGTAGGACAACTGTCCAGTGCGGGCCTTTTCGAAGTTCGACAAAGAAATTTGCAGCTTAAATCTTGAGGTCGTCGATTGCCTCATCGAGTGACTTAGGCGCAGCAGCAGGATTATCTTCCTGCATTGCGTCAGCCATTTCACGACTCATTCCTTTTCCACCTTCCGGTTCGTTAATCTTAAGATTAACGCGAGCATCGTGCTTCATACCAACAACGCGAAGGAGTGTGCGGATTGCTTTCGCGGTGTTGCCCGAGCGACCGATAATCTTTCCCATATCATCCGCGTGAACATCAAGCGTGAGAAGCACTCCCATTTCGTCAACGGTCCGGTTGATAGAAACTGCTTCTGGGCGATCAACCAACGCTTTTACAAGATTTTCGAGAAACTGCTTGTCTTCGTGCGTATCCATACATCAATTTTGGCTATACTGTTAAGCTACCGTCACGGAATGTAACGTGCTACTAAAATCATACGCAAGCAAATGCACGACGTCAATACGACACCGTGCATTATAGGAGTTTGCGTATGCGAGAAATTAGTCCTTCTTCTCTTCTTCGGCTGGTGCTTCTTCTGCAGTCTCTGCAGCCGGAGCTTCTTCAGCTGGTGCAGCTGCTTCTGCAGCCTTAGCTGCTTCAGCTTCAGCAGCAGCCTTTTCAGCTTCTGCCTTGGCAGCCGCTTCTTCTTCAGCGCGCTTTAGCGCTTCTTCATCGATAATTGGTGACTTCTTAGGAAGAACGTTAATCTTCTTACCTTCAATCACTTTCTGTCCAACGAGGATGTTGTGCACAGTATCAGATGGCTGTACGCCCTTGGCGAGCCATTCCTTTGCCTTTGCAGCATCAATTTGAACGTGATTCATCTTTGGGTTGTACGAACCAAGGCGGTCGACATGCTTGTCGCTCTTCGGGCCAGTTCGCTTATCGGTAACCACAATACGATATGAAGGATCGTTGCGGCGGCCGATTCGTTGTAAACGCATCATTAACATAGTGGCGCTAGCATAGCAAATTAATAGTTTTCGTCAATAGTTTAGCCGCGAGTACGCAAGACATCCTTGGCTTCAACCCGCAACTCAGTGTTCCCAACTGTGACTAGCCGTTCTAACATTGCCTGATCAGTGATTTCTCCAGCCTTTAACTTTTCTATCAATTTATCTATTGCAGCATATCGAACCTGCGAAGCTCGTGCAATTTTCCCATTTTCCACTAAGTCAATCATGGCACCATCACTCAAAGTTTCACCGACAATCATCTGAACTATCGCAGTTCCTGCCATCTCTTTTACACCTAAGTGCATTTTGGGAGTCTCAAGAATCAGGCTTAAGGATTTAAAATCTTCATCGCTAATCAAGTCAAGTACTGCGCTTTCGAGTACTCGGCCCGCCTCCCTGCGCTCACGCGTGCCAGGCTCAGCAACAGTCCATGCATTAACCATTTTCACCACCTCTTCATCGGGGCCCAATAATTCAGCTGGAGCTGAAGAAAAATTTTCTTGATTCATTACCCTAAATTAAAACACAGGAGCCTGACTTATGGCAATTAGAACGTTGTAATTACACCTATAAAAGGTATACTGCGCAAATGAATACAACCCATGAAGGCGCGATTATGGTTCGCGGGAAAGGCACTGGTTTTGTCGCCCATCCAGACCTAGAGGAAGATATTGTAGTGGAGCGCGAAGCCCTTGGCTTCGCGCTCGATGGCGACATCGTCGAAGTGGAGCTTAAGAAAAAAGTACCAGGCAAGCGCCAAGAAGGTAAGGTTTTGCGTGTAGTGAAAGCAGTGCACCGTGAGCTCATTGGTACGGTTAAAGAAAAAGCCGAGGGTGGACGGAAAATTCTTTTCCTAGCTCCTGACAACCACCGTATTCATATTCGCCCCATTCTTTCTGAAGCCACTGCAAACGACCTCGGCATGAAGGTGGTCGTTGAGATCACTAAGTGGTCACAACCACTCCTCGACCCGCTTGCCAAGATTGTCGAGACCATCGGCCGCGCCGGTGATCACGAAACCGAAATGCAGGCAATCATTCGCTCAGGAGGATTCTCAAAAGCCTTCCCAGAATCAGTCCAAGAAGCCGCACACAAACTCTACGAAACCAAAGAGCAGATTTTTGCTGACGCTATCGCTGATCCAAAGCGACGCGATTTCCGCGGTGTCACGACCATGACCATCGACCCGCACGACGCCAAAGACTTCGACGACGCCCTCTCAATCCAAACTCTGGAGAACGGCAATACCGAGGTTGGCATCCACATTGCTGATGTGTCTCATTATGTAGTTGAAGGAGAACCGCTCGACCAGGAGGCCAAAGAGCGCGGCACGTCAGTCTATCTCGTCGACCGGGTGATCCCGATGCTGCCGGAAGTGCTTTCCAACGACCTCTGTTCCCTTCGTCCACATGAAGACCGCCTCGCCTTCTCAGCGGTATTTGAGCTCACGCCTGAAGCCAAAATCGCCAGCGCCTGGTATGGCCAGACTATCATTCACTCGGACAAGCGCTTCTCCTATGAAGACGCGCAAAAAGTCATTACCGATCAAGCTGGTGAATACCTCACTGAACTTAATGAACTCATGCGTCTCTCACGCATCCTTCGTCGCAAACGATACGCTAATGGTGCCATCGCCTTTGAGCAGCCAGAGGTAAAATTTGAACTCGATGAGCGCGGCGCGCCAATCCGTGCATACAAAAAACACCGTACTGAGACAATGCTCATGATTGAGGACTTCATGCTCCTTGCCAACCGAGAGGTGGCCACGTATATAAATGAAAAAGCTAAAAGTCAGAATAAGGACTTAGCTTTTGTGTATCGTATTCACGACCTGCCAAACCCAGACAAAATTGAAGAACTTGCCACCTTTGTGCACGCTCTCGGCTATGAGTTTGAAGTCAAGAAAGGGTTTGTAAAAGCGACTGAGATTAATAAGCTCATGGCCGCAGTTGAAGGCAAGCCAGAAGAAGCCCTCATCAAAACTGCCAGCATTCGCTCGATGGCAAAAGCAATCTACTCAACCAAAAACATCGGTCACTTTGGTTTGGCGTTCAAGTACTACACCCACTTCACGTCGCCGATTCGTCGCTACCCTGATCTCATGGTGCACCGCATGCTTCGCCGTCACCTGGATGGCTCAACCATTGGCCAAAAAGAAACTGCTAAGTACGAGCAAATCTCAATTCAATCTTCAGAACGAGAAATGGAAGCGGTGGCTGCCGAACGTGACTCAATTAAGTTCAAGCAGGTGGAATACATGATGAACAAAGTCGGCGAAGAATTCGACGGTGTCATCACCGGTGTAACTGACTGGGGTATCTATGTGCAAGAGCAAGAATCGATGGCAGATGGTATGGTAAAACTTTCAAGCATTAAAAGCGATTTCTTCGAACACGAAGCAAGCAAGTACCGCGTAAAAGGTCAACGTACCGGTAAAGTGTACCACCTTGGCGATGTGGTTCGCGTCAAACTCACCCGCGCCGATAAAGATGAGCGCCAACTCGACTTTGAGCTGGTCGAACCGAAGAAGTAGCAGTGAGCAGTAAAATGGCCGGGGCGCTTGCGCCCCGGCCATTTTACTGCTCGCCACGCAACACCTCTGCCTGCGCATAAATCCGTGGCACATACTCGCGAGCGTGCTTACCATAACCACCAAGCCTTCCCCGCTTACTCGCCACGGCAAAATCAGCGATTGCCAGAAAAAGATCTTGACCGTCAGGCATATCTTCCACCTCAGTACTTCGTATATACCCCTTTACCGCATCTGCCACTCGAGACGAACCAGCGTTGTACGAGTTAACCATAAGCGGCACAATCAGCTGTCGCTCAAGTAGCTCTCTGCTACCAAATTTCATCTCCAAAAAGCGTATCGCCTCTGTGCCCACATTCACTAACACCTCACGATACAAATCAGAGAAAAAATGACCGGCGATCTCCACCTGACGTCGCAGTGAATGTACTTCTTCAGGCGTACCGCCATAGTGTGCCCACGTATCTGGCATAAACTGGAAAATACCCCGGGCACCAGCCACACTGGTGAGGCCGTTATTAAACTTTGATTCCTGAGCACATAGACCAGGCAGTATTCTGCGCAACTCCGCCTGGACTATAGCAGGCACAAAGTCTTCAAATTGAATCATCTGCTCGACATACTCAACACGAGATAAGTGTTCCGCGCCCACCACCGGCTTATCAGCAAAATATTCCACCAAACCTTTGTAGTCGGTAATCTGTCCAGCCTTGAGCGCATCAACCAGTCCAGGCTCATCATCTTCGTGCAAAGCTTTATTGAAATCAATCACTGCATGGAGCGGCCGCACAGCCTTACGGTCAGGAAAATTGTAGGCAAGACCATCTCTGATTAAATCAAGCCATTCACCAGAAATTCCTTCTCCCGGAATACCAATCTCATTAAGTGGACCTGGTGAATATTTATATTCACGCATCGCCACCCGTCCATCTCTGTGAAACTTCGGTGCCACCACTTCACGCAGCTGCACAGGACGCCCAACCGGTACATTATTCTCGTCAACAAACACCACTTCATCTTTTTTAAGGCCAAACCATTCACGATACCCCGCAAGCTCACCTTCAAATGACCGCACACCACTTTCTAAAGTTTCGTCTTGATGTTCATGAGCATTCTGTGCAGCACCGCGTATTTTGCCACCACTCGATTGAGTCGAAGGCGATTCGTCATCACCCTGGAGTAGGGCGCGACCACCAAGGAGCGCCAATGCTCCCCCGAGGGCACTAACACCAAACATAAATTTTCGACGACTTTCGTCGGTCATTACCCCGAGATCCTCCCTCCCCGCTTCAGGATCGGCGGCCGAACCAACGCGCACCAACTGCGGACCATATTCTGTCTCTTTTATGACTTTAAATTCCCCTTCAGACATAGATTACTTAGCTACCGCTGCCGCTTCTTCAAACTTCACTGACAACACTTTTGAAACACCATCAATTCCCATCGTGATACCGTACAAAATACCGGCTCGGCTCATCGTCTCGCGGTTGTGTGTAATGAGTACGAGCTGCGATCGTTTTGCCAAGGCTTCAATCATATCGCCATAGCGACGACTATTTGCCTCGTCGAGCGCAGCATCTGTCTCATCAAGAATAATAAACGGCGGTGGATTTACCTGACTCATCGCAAAGATAAGTGCAATTGAGGTAAGCGCTCGTTCACCGCCAGACAGCATCTCAAGGCCCTTTACACGTTTGTTTGGCAGTGAAATAGAAAGCCCTACTCCCTCTTCAGCGCTTTCTTCGGTAGACTCTTCGTCGTCTTGGGTACGAGCTTTGATTTTCACTCGCTCTAATGAAGCGGCACCACCACCAAACATCAGGGTGAAAAATGTGTGGAATTCTTTGGTGATTTTTTCTACTCCCGCGGAAAATTGCTCATGCAGCTTTTCCTGCATCTCTACAATCAACTGCCTAAGATTTTCTACTGATGCTTCAAGATCTTCGAGCTCTGTAGCTAAGAATTCGTCTCGTTCTTTTGCGTCATTATATTCTTTCAACAAATCTTCAGTAGCGCCTACACCGAGCTCTTCAAGACGAATCTTTAGTTTCTCGAGCTCATACTGACGCGTGCGCTGCTTTGCACGATCTTCGGCTGCAATCTGCTCATCGGTCACTACTTCCCCTGCTTCATTTAAAATCTGAAAGGTGAAGTATTCGCTGGCGCCGCGGCCAAGGAGCGCGACCGCTTCTTGTAGCTGTTGCTTAAAGTCGTTGCGGTCGCGCTCCAACACTGTGAGTTCAGCATCAATGGTTCGCACCGAAGCCTCGAGCTCGCGTCGTTCACCCATAAGCGTAAACATCTCACGTTCAATCTCACGATTCTTTTCACTATTCTCTACTTGTGCCGCTTGCAGTGTCGCAACTTTTTCTTTTGCACTATCCTCTTTTTCAGCTGCGGCCGCTACTGCTGCCTGGAGTGCCGTTAAGCCAGATTGAAGCGCTTCAAGCTCGCTCTTATCGGCAGCAGAAGTATCAATCACTTCACCTTGCTCATGTTTTAAGAAGGCGTGAAGTTGCCTAACCACATCTGCCAGCGTACGCTCCAAAGCTGGCGACTCGCCATTGCTAAGCGCCTTTTCAGCTGCTTTTTCAATATCACGCACCAAATCCTCAAGCTCTGCTCGAGACACAAACGCGGGTACCTTGTCCTTCGGGCGATTTTCAGCAGCCGTAATGCGACGCTCAATAAAAGAAATTTGCCCTTCGAGCTTTCCAAGCTCCAAGTCTGCCTTACGCCTTGCTTCAGCAGCCACACGGTACACGCCCTCAGCCTCAGAGAGCGCTTCTGACTTAACTGGCTTCTCTTCTGCTGCAGCAAGAATGTGCTTCACCTCCTCAATTCGCTCGGCAATCTGCACCAATTTTTCTGCTGGTGTTACGCGAGCGAGCTTCAGTTTGTCTGACTGCACAGCTACGTACGTATCTTCGCGCTTTAAATACTCGGCGTACTTGGTCTTTAGTTCCTTTTGCACCTCTAGTGACCGCTCAGCTTTTTCAACCTGCTTCTTTAAATATTTTAAATGCGGGGCTGCTTCACGACGCAGCGATTCTACTTGTGCGATATTTTCAATGGTCTTATCAAGCTTTCGTTCAGTTTCCTGTTTCTTAAGTTGGTACACCTTAAGCCCCAGTGCGTCTTCGATCATTTCCCGCCGCTCCTTGGGACCAGCTGCAAGCACACGATCGGCCTCACCTTGGGAAATAATATGGTGACCCGTTGATCCAATGTTTGCGTTAGCAAGCAGCTCATGAATATCTTTAAGGCGCACTGCAGAGCCGTTGAGCTTGTATTCATTTTGCCCATCACGATGAACAATGCGCTCGATTTTGACTTCGTCAAAATCGAGCGCAAACGTCCGACTCTTATTATCGAACACCACTTCCACACTCGCTCGATTACCTCGAGACACCTTTTCCGAACCACCCCAGATTAAGTCCTCGCCACGCTTTCCACGCAGAGACTTCACTGACTGCTCACCAAGCACGAACCGAAACGACTCCGCAATATTGCTCTTGCCTGAACCATTTGGACCCACGATTGCGGTAATGGGCGCAGAAAATTCCAACTCGCTCTTTTTAGCGAATGATTTAAAACCATTAATTGATAGTTCTTTAAGATACATGACTACTTCTGCTGACACTCACCGCCGGCACTATACACTGCGTATGACTGCTGGAACACTGAGCTGGTAGGATCACAATCTCCAGAAGCAGAGCAAGAGCTCGGACAGTGAGCAAACTGGTCGTCTTGGGTAATTGCATCACCGCTATGGCAATTTTTAGCCAAAAGCTTATACCAGGAATTGACTCCATCGTCAGTCAGATAAATAATGTCGCAGCTTGTATTAGCGCTATCTCCTTCCTGTGGTAAATCTGCCGTGAAATCTGGTCGAATACTCGCAATGTAGTCACCGGTGCAGACAGTACTCTGAGCCCAAGCCAACGGCCCAAGGGCCGAACCACAAGCAGGAACATCTGGATATACTCCGTTTTGAGATTTGTATAATTCAAGCGCTAGCTGAATTTCTTTGAGCTCACCTTGGAGTGACTTATTGCGTGCATCCTTTCGCGCATCATTGAAATTTGCGTATAGCACTGAAGAAAGAATGCCAATAATCGCAATCACAACCAATATCTCAATAAGCGTGAAGGCTCTGTTTAGTTTTCCGTACATGTCTACATTGTAGCAAGCCAGAACTTACTGAAATGATATTACCCACTACTTACAGCGCACAATTACCGTATCATACTCCATTCCCTTGTCAGGGAAACTCGTATTACCTCGATTATCCTTAGAAATACCGCCCGAGAGAGCATATACATTGGCGTACGAAGCAGCGCTGGTACACTCTCCATACTCGGTATAAGAACCAAGTGCATATCCACCATTTGGCTGGTGCGGCGTACGCTGACAAATAGCCGGGTCATAAAATGACATATCCCGACCAGTCAATGTTCCAGTAATTGGATCTACAGCCAATCCAAGAGGCCAACTGCTATCACACCGAAAAAAATCATCACTTTGTGTCACCGTCTCAGTTTCTACGGTACCAAGTGCCATAATTTTGTACACAGAACCTGTATCATTCACTGCGTACACGTACCCACTATTAGCGCCGTTTAATTTTGGATCTTGCGGCAAAACGGAAATGAATTCAGGCGCAAGATCAATAATGTACTGATTGCCCGACGCACACGCGAAAGTGCCGCTGTGACCAGACCACACCGTTGTGAGATTGGTAGTTGGACCTTTGCAACCTTCTGGATATCGGCCGTTTTTTTGTTTATATAGTTCAATCGCTGCCTGAAGTTCGCGTAAATCAGCTTTGCGTTTAGCGTCGCGGGCCACAGCGGAACTTTGACTAAAGTTTGGATAAATAACTGCAGCCAAAACCCCAATCACCGCAATCACTACTAGCATTTCAACAAACGTAAAACCAGCTACCGATCGTTTCATACCAGCAGTATATCACGCAGTTTTTTAAAAAAGCCTGTTATGCAACCTCCCAACCTTTCGCCTCAACCGCCTTTTCTGCTGCCGCTTGTTCAGCTTCCTGTTTTGAGCGCCCTTTGCCTTCAGCTACTAAATCAGACTTGAGATACACACCGACAGTAAAGACTCGATCGTGATCCGGACCGTCTTGAGCAATTGTTTCATAGGTTGGCGTGATTGAGACATGTTCTTGCGCCAACTCCTGAAAACGACTTTTTGGATCTTGCCACAAACGCTTGCGAACAATTTCGTCAGTCTTTGCAAAGAGCTGATTGGCAATAAACTGCGCCGCAGTGTCATATCCATGATCCAAATATAGCGCACCGATACATGCCTCAAACGTATTCGCCAAGATGTACTGTCGCGCACGACCCACGTCTTTCGCTTCTCCTTTTGACATCAGTAAAAAATCATTAATGCCAAGCTTTTCGGAAGCAGCCGCCAGTGAAACAGTGTTTACGAGCGCGGCCCGCACTGCAGTAAGTTCTCCTTCAGGCTTATCAGGATATTTTTTGAAAAGAAAGTCGGTGACCACCAACTCCAGTACTGCGTCGCCCAAAAACTCTAGGCGTTCATTATGATCCCAAGTTGCCTCACGATGCTCATTGAGATATGAACGGTGCGTCACCGCAGTCAAGAGATATGACGTATCATTAAACTGAACGTCGAGGAGATGCTGTAGCTTTACGAGGTCCGTTTGTATGTTTTGTTCTTCCATAACAGTGTTTTTCGAACACTAGCATTATTTACTGCCTCTGCCAACCAGTACCGTCACGGCTTTGGTGACGATTGGTAGAATGTCTTCGTAGAAATTTAGCTCAAGAATATCAGCAACACGGAACCATTTTGCATCGTCTAAGCCACCCTTCTTGAGCAACTCGACTTCCTGGTATGGTGCTTTAGCGAGGAAATAGTGTACCTGCTTGCGGATTTTGCCCTTTTCCGGCTGCGAAGCAACATATTCATTGTTGCCAAGCTCTATTTCAATCTCAACTGGCAATCCAACCTCTTCAAGAAGCGCGCGAGTAGCACCCTGCTCGACCGTCTCTTCTTCACGAACCTTACTTTTAGACAGCGTCCAATGCCCAAAGATATCGTGTACGAGTGCTAAATATATCTGCCCGTCCTGCTCAGCGTACACAACAGCACCAGCCAATCGCTCGATTGGCATCTGGTCAAACGGCACATCTTTCTTGCGACGCTTACTCTGCTCATCCTTGCCAGGCTCACCGATTTCTTTGTAAACTGCGCCCAGCACACCATTTACAAAGCGACTACTATTATCGCCACCAAACTGCTTCGCGAGCTCAATCGCTTCATTGATGGCAACTTTTGCAGGCACTTCACTGCGGTCAGCAAACAAAAGCTCATACAAGCCCAACCGAAGAATATTCCTATCAACTGGAGAGATACGGTCAATTGGCCACTCAGGCGCGGCCTTTTCGATTACCTGATCGAGTTCTGGCTGCTTCGCCATCACCCCATCCAAAAGCTTTTCCATAAATGGCAAATCGGTTTTATTGGGCGCAAACTCTGAAACGTTGCGCTCTAATACTTCATGCACCGCTTTCTTTTCGAGCGTGTTTAAATCCCACTCAAAGAGTGACTGAAGAACGATACTGCGTGATAAATGTCGATTTGCCATATTTAATGTACTAAGCTACTACTGAGAACAGTGTATCACCCCGGATAAATCTACCCAAGGACAAATCCACAAAGCCCCGCTTACGCGGGGCTTATTGTGATTACTTTGTTTCTTCCTTAACCTCTTCTGCAGAAACCTCTGGAGTCACTTCACCCTGCTCTGCGCTCATCATTTCGCGCTTTGCCTGAAGACGTGCTTCGCGAGCTTGTTTCTTAGCCGTCAGATCGACAACCATACGCCCTTTGTAGAAGCCACAATCGAGACACATGTGATGTGGTCGATGCTTGGCACCACAATTGCTGCAAGTCGCCAAAGCTGGCGCTTGGAGCGCGTGATGTGAACGACGGTTCGCGGTGTGTGACCGCGTGTGACGCATTCGAATTACCATAGTGGCAGAACTATAGCAGAATTGCCAGAAAACGCAATGGTTTAAAGAAGCATGCAAAAGGCCAGCACTTTGCTGGCCTGATTTGTGACATCTGGGTGTCAGAATGCACTATTTTCCTTTTTGCTGCCGAGGACACTCATGCCAGTCGGCAATGTTAAACATAGGCTTCACCTGCGCCCCTTGACCCGATCGAGAGGCAACCATGCAGTGTATCGATTGCACAATCAACTCACCGTCCACCAGGACCCCTTTGAAAGGCCGCATGCTGTTATGATCAGGGCAATCAGTACACGCCCCGACATTAAGCACCAACTTTACCGTTGATATATTGGCCTTACCGCCGGAAGACACTTCGGCGCCCTTCCGCTTATTTTTGTTCATGCAGCCTCCTTGCCACCAAAAGAACTTCGACAAACGTCGTTAAAATACTCTACAATACTTTTATATTTTTGCAATAGCTGACGCGGTGAATTGGACATTTTCCATATGTCGCAATCGCAGCCCGGTGGGCTTTGGTGCCGTAACCCATATGTTGTTCAAAGCCATAGCGCGAATAACGCCTAGCGATGCGTCTCATATATGTATCGCGCGTTTCTTTGGCAATAATTGACGCCAAACCGATTGCTGGCTCTGTCGCATCGCCTTTGATGATGGTTTCTTGCGAGTATTCGCTCGGTGCGTGAAGCGAGCCATCGAGGCGAATATGACACTCGGACACATCGAGCTTCAGGCGTTTTAAGCAGCGAGACATGGCGAGATTAATCGCATACACAATTCCTTTCTCATCAATAACCGAAGATCCGACCATTGCCACCGCAAAATCAAGCTGCCGGTGGTGACGCAAGTCTTTGGCCTGCCGGAAAAGCGCTGCGCGCTTTTCCGGCTTGATCTGCTTACTATCCCCCACCCCCGGGATTAACTTCCAATCAAAATCGACGGGTACTTTTACCACTCCTACCGACACCGGCCCCGCCAGTGGCCCGCGCCCTGCTTCATCTATTCCGACAAGCCATTTAGTTTTCATGATACGTAAAATTATATCAGACTATTGACTTTTGCATAAATAGTGATAATATATTTGTGCTGATTACACGTCGACGGTGCAGCGCGAAAACAGTCGAGCCTTTCTGAACGTTGATCCGCGAGCACAGATAAGGCATATACAGCGGTGAGCGTGGGAGTATGGGTCGACTACCCACAATGCAATATACAACGACCTGCCCTAGACTTCGGTCTGGGGCTTTTCTATAACTTATCAAACATACTCTAGCTTCACCCAAGCGAGGCGCTCCTTCCAAAACAGCCTTACGGAGAGCTATTTGTTTTACAAGGAGCTAGAGACGAAAATTACGACCACATAGAGGCTAGACACATCACTCAGTGAGGTAGCGACTATGCACGGGTGGGTTTGGCTGGGGCGTGCAAGGAGCGACACGAATCGAGTGATGTGTCTGGTTTGTTTGCAAGCCATATCTGCTATAATTCCCCCACCATGGCAGAATCTGATTACCCAAACGTGACCGCGGAATTTGTACACTTGCACGTACACTCGATGTACTCCCTACTTAACGCCGTACCGACTCCCAAGGAACTCGCCAAAGCAGCCAAAGCTGATGGGCAAGACGCTCTTGCTATCACCGATGCCGGCGCCCTCTACGGCGCTATTGATTTCTATAAAGCCTGTACCGCTGAGGAAATTAAGCCAATCATTGGCCTCGACGCTTTCCTATCGCCGCGCACACGCTTCGATAAAGAAAACCCGACCGACAAACCACGCTCACGTGTAGTACTACTTGCAAAGACGCACGCTGGCTACCAAAACCTCATTGAGATGGTTACCCGTTCCAACGTAGACGGTTTCTACTATCGCCCCCGTATCGACGATGAGCTACTGGAAAAACACAAGGATGATCTTATTTGTATCATCCCCTCTTTTGCTGGCGAAGTAGTGCAGGCGTTTAAGGATGGCAATCACGACAAAGCCGCCGAACGACTAGATTGGTATAAGCGCGTCTTTGGTGATGATTGCTATTTGGAGATTTCTCACCACCCAGAAATCTTCGGTCACCAAGAAAATCAAGCGCTCATCAAACAGCTTGCGACTGAAACCAACACCCCCCTCGTTGCCGCGCAAGACATCTATTACATGAAGCCGACCGATCGCCTCGCGCGCGAAACGATGGTAAAGATTGGTACCGGTGGCATTGTCGATACCACTGCCGATCACGACACCGGGGAAGACTTTTCGTTCAAGACCCAGGAAGAAATGAAAGTGGCGTTTGCCGACACACCCGAAGCAATTGCTAATACCGTGAAGATTGCTAATCAGTGCAACGTCCACATCACACTCGGACAAGATGCCTGGATGTTCCCAAACTACATCATCGAGAGTGGCAAAACCCCCGACGACGAACTCAAGGATCGCGCCTACGAAGGCGTCGCGTGGCGCGGACACAACATCGCTGATAGCGAAATCAAAGAACGAATCGACTACGAGCTCGATGTAATCAAGACCAAGGGCTATGCCACCTACTTCCTCGCCGTGGGAGACTTGCTGCGTGAAGCGCGCGAGCGTGGCATCTATACTACTATTCGTGGTTCGGTGGCGGGTAGTTATGCCACCTATGTGCTCGGAATTACCAACGTGGACCCCTTGGAGTACCGCCTTCCCTTTGAGCGTTTCCTCAACCCAGAACGTCCATCAGCTCCTGATATCGACATGGACTACGCCGACAATCGGCGTGACGAAATTATTGACTACGCCAAGCAAAAGTACGGCGCCGATAAAGTAGCGCAGATTGGCACCTTTGGTACGATGATGGCGAAGGCCGCCGTGCGTGACGTGGCGCGCGCACTTGGTCACTCATACAACACCGGTGACCGCATCTCGAAGCTCATCCCAATGGGCAGCCAAGGGTTTGCTATGACCATCGACCGCGCGATTGATATCGAACCTGAGCTTGCTGAACTCTACAAAAAAGACGCGGAAAGTCGCGAGATTATTGACCTCGCCAAACAAATCGAAGGTCGTGTCCGTCACCTCGGTGTACACGCCGCTGGTGTGGTAATTGCGCCAGAGCCGCTCAATCGCTTTGTGCCAATTCAGATCGACTCCAAAACCGGCAAGCAGATTACCCAGTACGAAATGCATAGCGTGGGCGAAGACGGTGTTGGACTTCTCAAGTTCGACTTTCTTGGTATCAAAAACCTGGCGATTTTGGCCGATGCGGTGAAGCGGGTAGAAAAGCTCCACGGCATTAAAATTGATATCGAAAACATTCCGCTTGATGACCAAAAGACTTTTGAGATGCTCGCCCGCGGCGAGACCATGGGGCTCTTCCAGCTAAACGGCTCGGGCATGACGTCATTCCTCAAGCAGCTGAAACCCACCACCATTCACGACATCAACGCGATGGTGGCGCTTTACCGCCCAGGACCGATGGAAATGATCCCGACCTATATTGAGCGCAAGCAAAACCCTACGCTCGTAAGTTACCTCGACCCACGCCTCGAGCCAATTCTTGAGCGGTCATACGGAGTTATTACCTACCAGGACGACGTTATGATGATTTCCATCGAGCTCGCTGGCTACTCTTGGCTCGAGGCCGACAAGCTGCGTAAGGCGATGGGTAAGAAAATTCCTGAGCTCATGGAAGAGCAAAAGAAAAAACTCTTTGCCGGCTTTTTGGAGCACGGCCTCTCGCAGCAAAAGTCAGACCAGCTCTGGAAACTCATTGAGCCATTTGCGGCGTACGGATTTAACAAAGCACACGCGGCGTCCTATGGTCGTGTGGCGTACCAGACTGCCTACATGAAGGCCAACTTCCCGGTGGAATATATGTCGGCTGTGCTCACTGCCGACTCGGGCGACACCGAAAAAATTTCGGAGATTATTCATGAGTGCGACCGTATGGAAGTACCGGTATTGCCCCCTGATATTAATGAATCGTTTGCCGACTTCTCGGTAGTGCCAAAGAAAAACCAAATTCGCTTTGGTCTCACTACTATCAAAAACTTTGGTGAAGGTATCGCTGACGTAATCATCAAAGAGCGAAAACAGAACGGTGCGTTTTTATCAATGCAGGATTTTCTCTCCCGCATTCACGATCGCGGCCTCAACAAAAAGTCGCTCGAAGCGCTCATTATGACCGGCGCATTTGATTGCTTCAATGAACGCGGGGTGCTGTATGCCAATCTCGACAACCTCCTCGCCTACAACCGTGAGCAAGTCAGCGGCAGAGAAACTGGTCAAGACTCTCTTTTTGGCGGCATGGAAGAAGTGAACGGTCTCGTACTCGACCCAGCCAACGACGCACCGATGGCACAAAAGCTCATTTGGGAAAAAGAGCTCCTTGGTGTGTACGTGTCTGGCCATCCACTCGACGCTGTACAGGCAGAAGTCGACAAACGCCCGAGTATTACCCAAGTAAAGCAAAGCCATAAAGGCACCACTGTGATTACCACCGGCCTGGTAGAAGTCACCAAAGAACTCCTCACCAAGAAGGGTGACAAAATGGCGTTCATCAAACTCGCCAACCAAGTCGACAGCATCGAAACAGTCGCCTTCCCTGAAACGTACAAAGAGAATCATGAGCTGCTCCAACCCGGCAACTGCGTCGCTATCAAGGGCAAATTTAATCTACGTAACGACGAGCCATCAATCCTTATCGATAAAGTGAAGCTCTTAGGCAACAATGAGATGGTCGGTGAACCCATCTCTACTAATTGACATTCCACGTAACTCAGGCACTATTGCGGCAGCAGAAACAGTACAGGAGTAAGGAGATGGAAATTCAAATCGACGCTTACCTAGACATCGTTCGACGCGACGACGCTGGTAAACCAGTTTATCGCCTAGTTGCTGACTTTATGCATGAATTTATGGGTCAGTGGATCATGATGGTCACCCATCCCAAAAACGAACTGCTCAAGGTCACTATTCAGCGAAAGAACGGTGACCATGTTGAAGCGTATAATGTCCCAGAAACTCAGTATTTTGACGCTGTTACCAACAACGGTACAGCCGAACCTAGAAAGACACGGTATACCGTGTACGGAGTAATTTGTGCTCAAGGTCTTTGGGCTTCTGGTAAACAGCGAAATGTTGCCAATCTGTACATTAAAGCCAATCATATTATTCTACATCTCGACTGGTAAAATTGCCGGCTCAAGGAATCTGCTTGAGCCGGTTTTTGTTTGACAATCTCCCAACTCGCGCTAGGATTAAGAACATCAGAGATTGTGATGGCTACCAACCATCAGGCGGCGAGGACGAAGTCCTCGCCGCCATGAGAATCCCCTTCTCTTCTAATCTGACCAATGAAGTGCCAGGCCGGCATACCAGCTTGGAAACTCGGTGGAACCGCGATCCCAAATCGTCCGAGTGAGCGTACGAATTTTCGTACATTCACTTGGGCGATTTTCTATTTACCAAACAACTAATTCTGAGCACTGCTTACAGCTTTCTCTAGACACGAGTCAAGCTCTCCGCTCGCGACGCGAACCTGTCAAGATGCTTCGTATCTTGACAGAACCGCTGCTCCGCGAGGTCTAGCAAAAGCTGCAACAGCGACCTCTCAAGATTGTTTACTCCTAACTTTTAACAGACCTTGCACAGCTCGATTTTGCTCGGACGCACACCGGTGCGAAAATCGAGCGAGCAGAGCACCGAGCCCGCAGGAGGCGAGGATGCGTGTCTGGGGAAAGTTAGGAGTAAACAATCAAAACAACCATGAACCAACAACTCGAACATAAACGACACACCCTTGCCCACCTCTTGGCGGCAGCGGTACTGCAGCGGTACCCATACGCCAAGCTTACTCTTGGCCCAGCCATCGACACTGGCTTTTACTACGACATCGATTTTTCTGCCGGCGAAGCGCCGGGCGATACCGACCTCAAAGGTATCCAGAAGGATATGAAAAAACTCCTCAACAAGTGGACTGAATTTACTCATGAGGAAGTGACCGCCGCCAAGGCGCGCGAGATGTTTGCTGGCAATGAATTTAAACTTGAGCTTATTTCTGAGATTGAAGCCAAGGGCGAAACCGTTACCCTCTACACCTGTGGCGGTTTTACTGACCTCTGCCGTGGCGGACACTGCGAGCACCCAAATAAAGACATCGATGCCGATGCTTTCAAGCTCGATAAAGTTGCCGGCGCGTACTGGCGCGGCGATGAGAAAAACCCAATGCTTACCCGCATCTATGGTATTGCGTTTGAGACCAAAGAAGAACTGGCTGCCTACGAACTGCAAATCGAAGAAGCGAAAAAGCGCGACCACCGCAAGCTTGGAAAGGAACTAGATTTGTTTACATTTTCCGAACTTGTCGGGCCTGGCCTGCCGCTTTTCACTCCAAAAGGCACATTGCTTCGTGATTTGATTGTCGACAAAATCATGCACATCCAAGGCAAGTTTGGCTACACCAAAGTCGCCATTCCGCACATTACAAAAAGCGACCTGTACAAGACTTCTGGTCACTGGGACAAATTTAAAGACGAGCTTTTTAAAGTAAAAGGTCAGTCTGATGCAGAATTTGTGATGAAGCCAATGAATTGTCCGCACCACACCCAAATCTTTGACTCGCAGCCACGCTCATACAAAGACTTGCCAATTCGGTACGCCGAAACAACAATGGTCTATCGCGATGAACAAGCCGGAGAACTCATCGGCCTTGGCCGCGTACGCAGCATCACGCAAGATGATGGTCACGTATTTTGTACAGTCGACCAGATTGACCAAGAAGTTGAAAATATCGTGAATGTGATTCGACAATTCTACTCCGCGCTCGGCATGTATGAGGAAGGTAAATTCTGGGTATCACTTTCAGTCAGTGACCCAGCGGAGCCAGACCAATACCTTGGCAATCCTGAGACATGGGAGAAGGCTGAAGGCATGCTTGAAGATGTAGCCAAGCGACTCAACTTGCCATACAAGCGAGTTGAAGGAGAAGCAGCCTTCTACGGCCCAAAGCTCGACTTCATGTTTAAGGATGCACTTGGTCGCGAACGACAGCTTGCAACTGCTCAACTCGACTTCGTGATGCCAGAACGCTTCAACCTTGAATATGTCGACAACGAAGGCAAGAAGCAGCGCCCGGTTATGATTCACCGTGCCATTGCTGGTTCACTTGAGCGCTTCATGGCCATTATGATTGAGCACTTTGCCGGCAACTTCCCACTCTGGCTCTCACCGGTACAGCTCGCCATTATTCCTGTCGCAGACGTACACGCTGAATACGCGACTGAAGTAGCTACCCTGCTTCGCGAGAAAGGTTTCCGGGTTGAGCTCGACACCTCAAAGGACAGTATGGGCAAAAAGATTCGCACCGCCAAGCAGCAGAAACTGCCGTACTTTATCGTCATTGGCGATAAGGAAGTAGAAGGCCGCAGCGTGACACTTGAAAGTCGCGACACTGCAGAATCAACTTCCCTCTCGTTTGATGAACTGGTGGTGAAATTAAGTGACGAAGTGAACGTATAGAAATGCAGACAGCACAACAGAAAAGGCCGCGCCCTATGGGCGCGGCCTTTTCTGTTTTCGTAGACAAGTTTCCGCTCGTTGCGTTACGCAACTTCCTTCACTGCCTTCATAATCGCCATCTTCACCGCCGATGCTTCGTCATTGTAGGTACCGTCGAGCGCACCAGTAAGTGCAGCAATCATGTTCTTAACCTTTTCATCTGAAAGCTTCTCCGTTTCAGCCTTAAGGAGTTCAGACACTTCCTTCTTCTCACCACGACGGATACGATAGACCGCGTCGAGGTCGGCCGCAGCATCAGCCAGCGCAAACATTGGACGATTGCCAATCATGGCATACGCCGCCACAATGTTGCCTGTCACAATTGCTTCTGCAAGCGAACCGGTACCTTCTGGTACGGTTGCTGGAATAAATGGCTCAGCGCTAGAAGCGGTCTCATTTACCTTACACACTTCGCAAACATTCTGCATACGTGATTCATTAATCACAATCCAACCGTCTTCAAGCGGATAGCTTTTCTTTGCCTCAGCGATTACCGCATCAAGTGCTTCATTGCGCTCTACTTCACCACTAGTCGTACTGATGAAGTGGCGCACGGCATCACTTGAAAGGAGCGCGTGCTGTGCATGTGCCCGGTTTTCAAGCTCAGTCACAACAGCGTCATTTACTTGATGTGGATTCACATCAATCACCTTTTCCTCGACCACGTCGGCCACGGTGCTCGCATACCCAATCTGTACATTGCCGGTTGGCAAATTCGCTGGTACCACACGCGCCGTTACTGGCTTAATTGGAGCAGTTGAAGCGGGAAATACATCTGGGCGCACTGCTTCAGCCTTTTTCATTGATTCAAGATTCTGTACTCGAATTTCTTCCTGTCGAATATCTTCTGTAATCGCAGCTACTGCCGGAGCAGTTCGATTGCGCGCTACTAGGAGGTATGCGATGAAAAGTGACCAAGCAACAAGTAAGGTGTAAAACATCGCCGTCATAAACGGACCAGCTTCAAAACCTGTGTATGGAACCTGTGACAATGAAATGCTGCTTACCAATGGCTGTTGATCACGAGTTTGAAGCACTACCACGCTGTCAGTTACTTTTACTTTAACGGTACACTCTTCATCACGGGAACCTCGCTCAGCGAGCAATGTGTACGTCGTGTCGCGCGTTGGCTTTACTGTCAGTTTGCCATCAAAATATTCTTTCTTTTCACTTGCAAGATAATCGTCTGTACTGAGAAGTTCTTTGCCATGACTATCGGTCAAAGTAACTTCGGTAACATTGTTAGTGTCCCATGTAAGGGTAACTGACTCACCAGCTTTGATTGTTTGCTTTGAAATATCAAGCTCACAACGAGGCGAAGCACTTCCGCCGCCACCGCCACCAGTTGAAACATCAATAGTTACTGGACAATTCACTGTCTCAGTACCACGCTTTGCTGTAAGCGTATACGTAGTATCACTTGATGGTGACACTGACTGACTACCAGAGAGCGCTGTTGCGTTAATACCGCTGATGGACACTGAATCAACATCAGTCGTACTCCAAGTTAGGTTCGTGTTACTTCCGCGGCGAATTGAGTAATCTGACGCAGTGAATGACACATTATCCGCACAGGTAAGTGGTGCTTCTGGATCTGGCACTACTACCGGAGCCGCGCAGCTTACGGTGTCGCCATTATCATCGGTTGCGGTAAGGGTGTACGTGACCGACTGCGTAAGGTTTACCATCTTAGAACCAGTGGTGGCTACCGCACCAATAGATGGTGCAATGCTGACCTGTGTTGCATTGGTTACCTTCCAATCCAGCGTAGTCTGTCCTCCACCAACCGGGAGCTGGCTTGGAGTTGCTGTAAATGCTTCACAAACCGGCACGGGATCTACAGCAACCGTTACTGGAACAGCACAGGTTACCTGCTGATTATTTACCCCTACTGCAGTTAATGTGTAGGTAAGATTTGAAAGCGGTGACACCTTGATAGTGCCATCTTCACTTACCTTACCAATGCCATTATTAATAAATACCTCGGTTACATTTGATGTCTGCCAGGCGAGCGTTGTGCTAGCGCCAGTCATAATTGTGCTTGGCGTAGCGGTAAACAAGTCACAGCTTGGCGCTGGAGCAGTGTTTACGTTTACTACCGCATCGCAATACACTGTCTCGCCATTGCCAGTTGCAGTAAGTTTGTAGCTCGCATTCCCAAACAGTGCTGGTGTGGTAGTCGCACCGTTTAGCGATACGACTCCGAAACCTGACAGTGATACGTCGGTAGCATTGCTCGTAGTCCACGTTAGGCCAGCCGCGGCACCATACCCCACAGTCTGAGTTGCTGGAGTGAGGGTACAAGTAGGTGATGGAGTCTGCGGCTCCACGGTTACCTTAGCGGCACATGATACCTGACCATCTGGACCAGTAGCTGTAAGAGTATAGGTTTTTGTTGCGTAGAGCGCTCCGGTTGAAGTTGCACCATTTAGTGATACCGCACCAAAACTAGTGAGCGTTGCCGCTGTTGCGTTGGTAGTTGTCCAGTTAAGTGAACCAGCGCCACCGTATGGCACCGTCTGTGTTGCTGGAGTGAGGGTACAAGTAGGTGGTTTTGGTACGTAACAATCATTATCAACCGCCGTTGTAACGGTTGGACTGTACACCCAAGTTGTGAAGTTATTGAGTTCAGCCGCAGTTACCTTTGCCTGATTCTTCACTGAAAAATCACCACACTGTGTAGGATTATTTACTTTTGCATATACAGAGACAGTCCCCACTTCACCAGGAGTGAGTGTACCCGCATTGAAATGCAACGTACGATTAGCGCTCGTATACACCGGGTCGCTACCGTAGCCGGCAGTCAGATTGCTCGAAACTGAGTAGCGAAGATATGTCAAATTTGTATCGAGAACATCCTCGATCTTCACACCACCACCAGTACAATCACCGTCGCCGATATTTTTTACGGTAATGGTGTAGGCAAGTTCATCACCAGGAACAGCTGTAGATTTGTTCACGACCTTGGTAAGGGTAAGTTCACAAATCTTTGGTTCTTCTGGCGGCAAACACGTTACAACAACATTCTGAGTACATGAAGAACCTGCATCATTGATTGCTTTCAGTGTGAAGATAGTACTCTGCTGCAAGTTGGTAATAGTCTTAGTGCCTGAAGTCTGTGACACTGCTTCACCGTTGATAGTGATATCAGACACGCCACTGGTCTGCCAGCTTAGCGTAATACTTTCCCCAGTAGCCACCAACTGCTTATTTGCTTCCAGTACACACCGGACATAGTTATAGTCAGTTTCAGTGTATGAAACGCCAGCTGTTGTACTGTCCGGATTGGCGGGAGTATTCCAGCCAGTTGGAGTTTCCAGACTGGTGACTGCTACCACGGTTGCCACCGGCGTTGCGAAGGCAGACAACAGTAACGCGAAAACCACCATCACACTTGCGATGGTTTTAAAATATTTGTTCATAATAGTAGATGATAATTCGTTCATAAAACCTATACTCCTACCTACACCCTGTTACGCAAGAGTATTTAATTTTACGAAATGACAACGTAAGAACACGGCCACCAAGACCAAAGAGAACAGTAAAGTATCGCTACAATAGGTATAAAAGGTCTGTTTGTCAAGGCTTTACAGACGCTCCACTTCCACTCGCTTGGCCTCCACAATGTACCTGTCGTCAGTCGAACCGAAGCTGTTACAAGTGGCCAAGGTCAAACGATATCCAGCACCGGCAATTGGTACCGACACATCCTGCGCCTTAGCTCGATACACCTTTTCAACGCGATATGAATACACTGAGTCCTCAGTCTTCACCTCAATCGTATCCCCCCATTCAAGATTTTGTATGCCGTTGAAGGCCTGAAAATTTTTATTGAAGACTTGTGGCAAATAGCTTGAATGACCAAGAATAAACACATTCCCTTCTTGGTTTAACGTAGCAGAATCAGGGTGGCGCACTACGCCATCAAGGAGCGCTGCATCGAGATCAGCAATCGTGCGCGACTGAGGATTTAGCACTGTCACAGCTTTATCAAGTTTTGGAATTGTGATACTAATCGGAAATGCTTCCACAGAATCTATGATTGCAAGCTCTTGCTCCTTTGCAAGCTCGGTAACAACGGCAACCTCAGGGACTTCCACTGAAGATACTTCTGCTGGTGCGTCTAGTATCTCAATATGCGTATCCGCTGTAGCGGCCGGAGCTTCAGGCAAAAAATCGATTGCCATAAGCAATACATATGTGATGGTAAACACCAAAAAGAACGCGCCCAAAAACGCAAACTTTCGCTCCCAAACACGGTCGAACAAGTCATTCATAACTACGAGTCGTAAAAATATTCTGTATTTATAATACAAATTTAAATAATGTCAACAGATTCTCCGTAAGCTCCGCGTTCTCAAAGACTACGAAACTTTAGCTTGCATGTATATTGACACCACATATAGATTGTGGTAGTTTTCGCTCACTATGAACGATGTGACACCACAAGAGAAAAAACGAGCACTTCCGCTCCCACTGATGATACTGGGCTTTATCGGCATTATTGTCTTAATGGCTTGGATTTCCATAAAAATCGTAAACCTGGCACCGAGTGCTTTTTCATCATTAGCATCTCTAGCAGAAAGTCTAAACGAACGTCGCGAGCAGGCCGCACTCGATGCCAACACTGCTAAAAAAATCACCATAACGAGCAACGTTAGTCTTGCAAATACTGACGAGACTATCACTCTTTCTTGGGGTGAAGCAAGTGTGCCTGGCACATTTACCTTTGCGTATGAATGTCGAGAAGGTATTACCATCGACCTAATCGACACTGATGGCGTGCGAAGTATCGACTGTGCTACAAACTACAATATTGGTACGGTAACTAACCTCAACCTCTCAATCAGCTCCACAAAAGATCGATATGCTGATGTCACATATACCGTTGCGTTCTTGGGCACTAATGACACCACTCCACGAGCCAGTGGAAACAATAAGCTTACTGTCCTCAACACCGAAGCAACCGGCTCAATCGTCGCAACGGAAGAATCGACGACCAACGAAGAAGCTGTCTCTACCGTAGAAACACCAACCATTTCGCCCGAGCCAGCACAGCCAACTGAACCGACTCCAACAACACCAAGTACTCCTACCTATACAGAAGAATATGTGTACACCGTGCCGGTTTCTAATCCAAATGGTCGCACTGATCTGGGTATCGCCTACCTTGGCACAGGAACCATTGTTGGTAAGACATTCTTTGCCGGAAAAATTGAAAAGAACGAAAGCGGCGCAATTCAATTTGAAGTTAGGAACTACGGGACCAAGACTTCAGGCAATTGGACCTTCTCAGCTGCACTTCCTGACGGAACCACTTATACTTCAGACAGCCAGTTACCACTCAAGCCAAATGAGCGAGCACTACTCACTATTGGCTTTAGTACTACCAATACATCATCACACACTTTTGCGGTAACAGTACAAGACAGCACTGACACCACCACTATCAACAACGCATTTAAGAAGACAGTGAGCTTCTACTAAAACTAGAAAACAGCCGGCGCCCTTCGGGCGCCGGCTGTTTTATACTTCTCTAAATATCAAGATTCGCCATCTTGGCGTTGCTCTGGATAAATGACTTTCGACTTGATACATCAGTACCCATCAAGATATCGAATATCTTGTCAGCCTGTTGTGCATCTTCGATTTGCACTTGCTTCAAGATACGGTTCTCTACCTTCATCGTGGTTTCAGCAAGCTCTTCAGCGTTCATTTCACCAAGGCCTTTGTAGCGCTGGATACGCGCTTTGCCAGATTTCTTAGCAGTTGTTTCTTCAGTCTCTTCTCCACCCTCACCTTCCTCGCTCTCATCCACCTCGTCGGTCACTTCTTCTCCCATTCCCTTTAGAATATTGAACTTTTCCTCATCGGTGAAAGCATAATGTACTTCACGACCCTTCTGAATCTTGTAGAGTGGCGGCTGCGCAATGTAGATATACCCCTCATCAATCAACGTACGGAAGTAGCGGAAGAAGAGTGTCAGCAAGAGTGTGCGAATGTGCGCACCGTCCACATCGGCGTCAGTTGCGATAATAATCTTGTGGTAACGAAGCTTTGAAACATCAAACACATCACCAATCGCGGTACCAAGCGCAATTACGAGATTTTTAATCTGCTCAGAAGCAAGCATCTTGTCGATTCGCGCGCGCTCAACGTTGAGGATTTTACCTCGTAGCGGCAACACCGCCTGCGTCTTGCGGTCACGCCCCATCTTGGCACTACCACCCGCTGAGTCTCCCTCTACAATAAAGAGCTCTGAATCTTCTGCCCGCTTGCTCTGACAGTCAGCCAGCTTTCCGGGAAGTGACATACCCTCAAGTGCACCTTTACGAAGCACGCTGTCCTTCGCCGCCTTCGCTGCTTTACGCGCCTTTACCGCCAAGATTACCTTATTAATAATCGCCTTAGCGTCATCTGGATTTTCTTCCAGATACATTGCAAATGCTTCCGCAAATACTTGCTCAGTCGCGCCACGCGCTTCTACCGAACCAAGCTTCGCCTTCGTCTGTCCTTCAAACTGAATTTCCGGCATCTTGACCGATACCACTGCAGTGAGTCCTTCAAGTACGTCATCTCCAGTAAAACCAGCATCCTTATCTTTCACTGAGAAAAAATTACCTTTCTTAGCGTAGTTATTGAGCGTACGAGTAAGTGCCGTCTTAAAACCAGTTACATGCGTACCGTGTTCTGGGTTGTAGATATTGTTAGCAAACGCAGTAATGCGCGGCGAAATATCGTCGATATACTGCAGCGCCACTTCTACAGTAAGCACCTCAGGACTCACATCAGTCTTTTCAACATAAAAAATATTTTTGTTGATTGGCTTCTGATAGTGGTTATTGAAAGCCACGAGCGACTTAAGTCCACCTTCAAAATAGAAGTGTTGATGTGGCACAGCCATGTGTTCATCAGAGAGATACACTACTGACTCGAGTGACTTAGGATCGAGTTTTTCCTCGCTTTCACGCGCGTCAATCACTGACATCTGCATCCCCTTCACAAGGTATGCCTGCTGACGAAGATGATTCACTACTTTCTTCCATTCAAATTTAATCTCCGGGAAAATGGTCGGGTCAGCCTGGAAAATCACAATCGTACCATTGTGCTTGGTTGCACCCAGTTTCTTTACCTTCGCCTTTGGCACACCGATGTTGTACTCCTGCATGTGATGAAAACCATCTTTGTGTACGTCTACTCGAGTATGAGTAGACAGCGCGTTTACCACCGACACACCTACACCGTGAAGACCACCAGATACTTTGTAGCCAGACTCATCGCCACCAAACTTACCGCCAGCGTGCAGCGTACACATAATAGTCTCGAGCGCTGATACTTTGGTCTGCTTATGAATATCAACCGGAATACCACGACCGTTGTCGACCACGCGAATGTAGTTGTCTGGCAAGAGCGCCACCTCGACTCGGTTGGCAAAGCCACCCATCGCCTCGTCTCGTGAGTTATCGAAAATCTCCCAAATCATGTGATGAAGACCTTCCGGACCAGTCGTACCGATGTACATACCTGGACGCTTTCGCACCGGCTCTAGCCCTTCTAGGACCGAGATGGATGACGCGTCGTAGCTTTTTTCAGAACCTTTTTTTGCTGCAGCCATAAATAAATCGAGTCAATTCAGTATGATAAATAACGTCCTAGTATAGCAAATTTTTGCCACCCTTTCCCGTGCCAAAATGATGCTTTTGTTGAGTAATTAGATATTGACATTACATTTATTTATGGGAATATTCGCTCAGTACCCGCCCTTTACATTTAAGGAGGACATCATGTCCGAAACTATCTACTACACCGATCCAAAAACCAACCTGGAGCACCTCGTTTGTCCGAACGAGTGGTCAGGATTAAAAAAAGAGCAGTATAGATATGTACAAAGCCGACTAGGATTATTGCGTTTGAGCACTACCTACACTGTTCTCATTGCAATTCTGTTTGGTGTGTACTACGGCCTCGAATTATCAGGCATTTTCACACCCCTTAATCTCTTTGAAGAAGACAGTATTACTTCTTTGCTTATTCCGATTCTTGTCGGAAGCTTGATTGTCTTAATGCCTGAGTTGATTCGAGCTCGCATAGAAAAGAAATACAAAGCTGAGTTTTTGGAGCACAACCCTAGACTCAATGAGCTGAACCAGCTACACAAACAACACATCAGCTAGAGAACGTATTTTTGCAAAAGCGCAGCCTCCGGCTGCGCTTTTTTATATTGACGAAATTGTTAAGCAGATCTACTATGCCATCGGCACAACACTGGAGTTCACATTATGTATTCCAAGCAAAATTCCTTGCAGCACCCTGATCTTTCCATCAAACAAGGAAAAGCATTAGTCTCAGAGCTAAAGAAAGTTCAAAGAGCAGAACGTAGGTACGTCCGGAACCGGACTAACGGTATGGATATCTGGTTCGCAGCAAAGCTACTCGTAGCAACATTCCTAGCCATGGCGACATTGGCAATGATGCAGCACTGGACTGGCACAGACAACCTTAAGGATGCGATTGTTGTGATTGCAGTCGTTTCAACCTGGCCCCTGTATCATCACTGGCACTGGATGCAAACCAAACAAACCGCCATCTCCCAGTTCCGCAACAGCCACCCAGTCTATGCAGAGTTCATGTTCTAAGCAACCAAAAGCCGTCCGAAGGGCGGCTTTAAATATTTCTATAATTTACCTCACTTCCCAGTCCTTCTCTTTAGCCACTGCGTAAACAGCGTCCATTACGCCATTTATCTCTTCATCAGTCAGCGTGCGTTCCATAGACTGGAAGACAAAACGAAACGCGTACGACGTGCGACCATCCTTTTCGAAGGTGTCGAAGAGCGTGTCTCGTACTAATAGTGGGCCGGCGGCGGTAGTAAGCGTGCCCTTTACTGCCGCAGCTGCTTCGCCGCCGGCCACCCACAACGCAATGTCTCGCGACATCGCTGGATACGCAGATGGTCGACGGTACGTGACTGCCGCTGATTTTTCATACGCGTCATATGCTTCGGGCACCGGAAGGTTCTTGAGCACTTCGCTCACATTCAGTTCAGCTACTCCCTTTTCGATCTTCCATGAAAGCCCAGCACCAAGCACTGCCTCTGCTGCCGCGATACCAGCCTGCTGTACCACATCGTCTTTTTGATTGTAACCATTACCCTTAAGACGCGCACCGATAGTGAGCGCAGTATACTCTCCTATGCCATCTTCAGTCTTTTCAAAGACGGTGCCAATTTCAAATACACGCATACCATCCATCCCAAGCAAATCGCTATGGATATAGTTTGCATCAAGGACCGCCTCGATATTTTTCATGAGCGTCTTGCGTACGTAGCTCTTGTCGCTTGCTAGTGAATTCATGAGCTGAATATCAGCTTTTTTAGCGAATGAAGAAGTAATCACTTCTGAGAACCCAATCTCAAGCAGTGCCTGGCGAATTTTCTCAGTGTAATACTGACGAGGATTTACTTCTGTAATCAGAATAGCCGTAGGCACAACCGAAGTAATGTGATCAAGTCCATAGAGGCGCCCTACTTCTTCAATGTAATCAACTTCTTCCTTGAGATCATTGCGTTCCCAAGGCGATACAGCAGCAAGCGATGTGTCATCTTTTACATCCACTTTTGCACCAACACGCGCAATGAGCGCGGCAATTTCTTCAATAGACAAATCAGAGCCGAGCAGTTTGTTTACGCGCGCTTTAGTTACCATCACCTCTGGCATAGCTACCGTTGGTACACGAACCTCCGCCATACCACGCACTGTACCACCAGCAATTTCTGCAATAAGCTCTACAATCATCTGCTGCGCATAGCCCGGCAGCTCAACTGATGGTTCATTTTCAAAGCGTTTTGAGGCGTCAGTTAGGATGCCTAAGCGGCGGGCGGTTTTGCGAATAACCGTCGGGTGAAAATACGCCGCTTCAAGAATGATATTTTTGGTGTCTGCGCCAAGCTCCGCAAACCGCCCGCCCTTAATCCCCGCAAGCCCCACGGGCACATCATTACCATCTACAATCAACAGCTCAGTACCCTGCAGCTCGATAGTGCGATTTTCAGTAGAACCACTCTCACCAAGAAGATTCACCGTCTCCCCTTCCTTGGACATACGCACGCCAATCTGCAGCACGCCGTCTACCTTAGGAATTTTATCCGCATCATACGCATGCATAGGCTGCCCGAGTGCAAACATCACGTAGTTGGTCGCGTCCACTATATTATTGATAGACCGCTGCCCGAGCGCTTCGAGGCGAGCCTTCAGCCACGCCGGCGATTCCTTAATTTCAATCCCCTCCATCAAAACAGCTGTGAAGCGCGGACAAGCAACTTCGTCAGCTACCGAGATTTTGATATCGGTAATTTCTGGAATGGTAATTGCGGCGGTAAGCGGATCACTCGCAAGTGACACATCTAAAATCGACGCGAGTTCGCGCGCAACACCTCGATGAGAGAGACAATCACTCGAGCGGTTCGGCAATACATCAACATCAATCACCGACTCTCCAGCCACTTCCTCCACGCCATCAATTTCAAACGCATGCTTGGTGAGCAGCTCCTCTACTTCACTCACCTCCGGAAGCGCATCGCCAAGATAGTCTTTTAGCCAACTGTGTACTACTTTCATACTTTAGAACTGATTAACAAAGCGGAGATCGCCCGTGTAATAATCGCGAATATCATCAATACCGTACTTCATTACGCCGAGGCGATCGATACCGATCCCAAAGGCAAAGCCAGAATATTTCTCGGGATCAAGACCTGAATCACGCAGTACATTTGGATGTACCATACCAGCACCCATCACTTCAATCCACTTCCCTACGAGCTTCCCTTCACCTTCAAGAATTTTCATATCTACCTCAAACCCTGGCTCAACAAACGGAAAGAAGCTCGGCCGGAAACGCACTTCTGTCTTGCCGTTGAAAAACTTCGAGAAGAAATACTCAAGCGTACCCTTGAGGTGTCCCAGGTTTACATCAGCATCAACATACAGCCCTTCGAGCTGATAGAACTGCGCTTCATGAGTTGCATCAGTCGCCTCATTTCGAAACACTTTCCCTGGCGCAATGATACGAATCGGCAGCTGGTCTTTATGCGCTTCCATATAGCGCGCTTGTACCGGACTTGTGTGGGTACGGAGCACCATTGGTTCACGCACGTCTTTTGCCTTAAACCAAAAGGTGTCCTGCATGTCTCGTGACGGATGATCCTTCGGCACGTTGAGACGATCAAAGTTGTAGTGCTCTGTCTCCGCCTCCGGACCTTCCGCAAACACGAAACCAATCTCAGCAAAAATACTATTAATCTCCGCGATCATCTGCGTGAGCGGATGCTGGTGTCCTTTTGGTGTTTGCATAATATGGTTACTGTATCACAGGATTAGTTTGGTTCAATTTGGGTAATTACTTCAAAATAATAGTCACCGTCATGCACATAGATAGTGTTGTTTTCTACCACCACCTGCAGATCACGACCGGGATACAAAAGCTGAACGTTCTGCCAGGCACGGTCGTCGATTTCAGTCACATAGAGACCGTCTTCGAGCTGAAGCAATACGAGATGATTAGTGTTCGGGAAGAAATCATAAAAGTACACGTCTTGTCGCAAGCGATTGAGTTTAATCTGCGGTCGACAGACACGATTGCCGTCAACAATCAGTGGTGTGGTGGTAGAAGTTTTTAGTACTTCTATCTGCTCCGCCACATGTTCGCCATACCTTGTAGCAATTGAGCTGGAAGCGGTACCCTCCGTAGCACAGAAGTAATACGGAATTCGATCAACTGGACCAAGCCATACTGCATACAAATCTGTCTCACGCTCTGCGATACGCATATCACCGCGCTCAATGTACGACACAGTGTTTGATGCCACCGGCACAAGTGGTGTTGTGGTCGCAAAGCGGAAACGGTCGACTTCATCCAAAAAACTTTCGAAGACAGAACGCGTGCTGGAAGAAGTAGTCGCAAAAAGACTTACAACATAATCATATTCTTGATTAATAGTAAGCGTAGCTGGTGAAAGACGTTCTGAGAAAATCACAGGCGTAGTCGACGTTGCTTTCACAAACATCTCTGACGTACTAGCGACGCCAAGATATATCGCCTCCCCTGTCGTAGTAACATACTCAGTGATTGGACGTACGTGAGGCACTACTGGCATGTTAAATGCGGAAGCCTCGATAACAATATGAGGGTCAATCGGCAATTCCTTCACCCAGGTAACAAGGTCTGGTCGCTGCACCACCACTCGGTGTTGCCCGGCTGAAATATCTTGAATGTAATAGGCAGAACGAAAGATTCGAAGACGGTTATTGACCAATGTAGTATCAAGATACACATCAACTTCATCAGCCTCCGCCGTCACGTACATTCCGCCGGTTGTTACCACCGTCTGCTCGTCATTAGTAAAATCAAGACGATACCCAGTCGTGTAAAAAATCATCGCAGGGAGCAGCAGCACAAATACCAGCACTAACAACGCAAAAAAGGCTTTGCGTTTTTTAACTGACATTATCTCGATTTGTGGTTCGGTTGGCATGTGTTTATTTTAATCGTTTTGGCGTCACCCAGAATCCCATATATCTCCCAAACATAAGACGTGTCTGCGCATCAAGTCCGGGAATTGCACTGAAGACAATCATGGTCATTGGGACCATAATCCACTGCACCGCCATCACGACATAACGAAAACGACTATGATGATCTGGCCGTGGCGGTGTTAATGAAAGCGAGATTACTGAAGATACCACCAACCCTCCCATTGCTACAATCAAAAGATTGCGCACCATGAGTGGAAGCTCGTATGAAAGTACTGTCTCATGAAATTCTCGTGTACCAAGGAAAATCGGCGCCCACCCGAGAATAAAGAGCATGATAGGGTTGGTCACGAGCGACCAATATCCTTCACCTTGCAAGAGCGCAATTGACCAGCGACGCTTTAGTGGAATGTTTTTATTCTTGGTGAAATGATAGATGAGGTACACCCAGTTCTCGACTCCATACGTCCAGCGGCGATGCTGCTTATAGATATTCTTCACCGTCCCCCACATGCTTGGTGCGGTGGTTGCATCCATAGCGATTGGATACGAGAGCGAAATTACATCGAAGTAACCATCGTTTGCCACGAGAAGATTCCAGTAGATACGTGAGTCTTCACTTACGACATTTGGCTGTCCATAGCCGATTTCATAGAGCGCCTGAAAGCTCACAGAGTGCGAAGAAAATGTCGCCGCCTTGTCTGGTCGTTCCTGCATAATCATCTGCCAGAACGTGCTCGACATAGCCATTACGCGTGAGAGTGCCGGCGCATCCCAGAGATTGTTGGTAAAGAGTGGCACCGGCTGGAAGGCGCTCTTATACGGATTTTCGACCGTCATGAAATACCAGATAAGACAGTTGAAGTAGTCAGGATAAATCACCGTGTCTACATCAAAAATAGACACCAATACATCCTTCAGCGGAATATTATGTACATCAATCACCTTTCGCTTCACTTCATGAAGGGCGTGGTGTGTGTTTGAACCCTTGCCAGCAATTTCACCAAGGGTATTGGCTGGGTGAGTGGTTACGAGGAAGTGACCGAAATCTTTCCCGTACTTTACCTCCATTTCTGTAGCAAGCGCCGTCGCCTCTTCCCCTGCTCGCTCTTCAGCAGCCAAGACAACAATGAGTCGCTCTGGATTGTACTTAGATTTTTTCAGGCCCTGAATGGCACCCTCAAGCACTTCACGAGGCTCTTCGTAAAATGGAAAGATTACCAAGTGGTAAAAGTGGTCGTACTCAAATCGAGTGATGAGCTTACCCCAATCGAGCTCCATGTGATGCTTCAGTCGCTTCCAGTTGTATCGCACGTGATACGAAAGAAAGATAGTTTTGAGCACCCAGTAGATAGCAAAGGCAATAATAAAGTACGCAGCAAAAAACGGCGCGTACATTGACGCGAGAATAATACCAATGATAGTACCCCACGCAGCAACGCCTGGTAAGATTTCTAAGAAGCGATAAAAACGACGATCTTTCCCTGAAAGTTCGGTGGCTCGCGCTACTTTAAAATCGGAACGGCGCGCATACGGCAGTAAATGCGACTGGTCTTTAAGATCCATGAGTATCGGGAGTATATACCTTTTTACCAAGAAAATAAAGGCTGAAACAAAGAAAAGGCGCCCGCATAGCGGGCGCCTTTTTAGGCCAGCCTGGCCACCATATACATTAAAAGCTACGAGCCAGCTATCAGAGTGACCTAGAAATTAAGGAGAGTTTTGCTCGACTATAATTTCAGAAATACTCTGGTGGTGCGAACTGATGATTTAGCGGATTGACTATGCGTGTAGTAATACTAGTACATTTCTGAGAGCCAGCTATCAGAGTCGAACTGATGACCTACTTGCAAACGAGTGTACGAAATGAAAGTTCACTTTCATTATCGACACGAGCGCAGCAAGAAAGCTTTTGCTTACGGGTTACAAATCTTTAAAACAATCTCCCAGATTGTTTTAACTCCACCAACTTCGCAAAGCTGGCCACCATATACATTAAAAGCTACGAGCCAGCTATCAGAGTCGAACTGATGACCTACGGGTTACAAATCCGTTGCTCTACCAACTGAGCTAAGCTGGCTCGTAGCTTTCAATACCACGAGTGACCGAAATCCTATCAAATTTTTTTAAATTGCGCTACCTTGCTATTCTTTCCCTTCTAATGTCTTTTTGCGTAAGCGACGCTGCTCTGCCGGCGTCAGCGCCGTGCTCTCACGATGATCAGCCATTTGTCGCAAATGATTCTGCTCACTAAGCTGCTTCTTCTCCGCACGAAGCTCTTTAGTACGCTTCCGATTACGCTCAAAGATATTTTCAAAGAAGGTGTACGCAGCGACTAAGCTACGGAGTATTGTGCGCAAGACAGAATGAATACTGTAGTACCAGTTAAGCTGCACCATATAGCGCATAAAGTGCGTAACTGATTCAGTGATACGATTGCTAACCATCTCCACCACTCCATCAAGCCACGACCGCAAGCCGATAGCAAAAAAACGTCGACCTATTCGACGTTCTTTGCTGGTGACTACGAGCAGCAACACCAACGCGAAACTACAAAGTAGAAAGGTTGTGAGAGCGGTAGAAACCATTCTGAATTATTTTACAGACAAGCGAGAAACTTGAGCGATTGAAACATTCTCACCAAACTTCTGCACCGCACCACTCACCATTTCACCGATAGTAGTGTCTGGATTCTTGATGAAATCCTGTTCCATAAGAATCTGATCCTTGAAGTAAGAGTTGAGCTTACCTTCCATGATTTTCTCCTTCATCTCTTCTGGCTTTCCTTCTAGCTCAGGAGCAAATACTTCCTTTGCTTTTTCAAGTGCATCAGCAGGAAGCTGATCCTTTGAAACATAGGTAGGATTAGTCGCTGCTACGTGCATGGCAATATCCTTTGCAAGCGCTACAAACTCTTCGTTCTTTGACACGAAGTCAGTTTCACACGCAAGGAGCACCATCGCTGCTACTTCATTAGTATTATGCACGTACGCACCAACAGCGCCAGCGCCGAGCTCACGGTCAGACTTCTTCTCTGCCGCTTCGCTTCGCTTCTTCTTAAGAATGATGACCGCCTTTTCCATGTCACCACCAGCTTCTTCAAGTGCCTTCTTACACTGCATCACTGAGATGCCAGTCTTTTCACGCAATTCTTTAAGTTGTGCTGAAGTAATTTCCATATTATTTAATGAACTAGTTTGAGTAATGATTGCCAGCGGGCAAGTCTAACTATCGGCGAGGTGCTGACTTTCGTGGTTCTGGTGCCTTAGGCACGTACGCTGCCTTCCCTTCTTCGTATGACGCAACAAGTTCGTCGAGAATAAGTGACACGCTGCTCTGGAGTGAGTCGTTTACCACTACTGGGTACGTAATCTTTGAAGCATCACAGTCTGAGCTCATGATAGCCATTGTTGCAATTCCTTTATCAAGCGCTTCGGTAACAGCGATTTCATCATGACGTGGGTCAACCACTACCATAAGGTCTGGCATACGAGTAATCTTCGAGATACCGAAGAAATTGAATGAGAGCTTGTCGATTTCGCGACCGATTACCACACGTTCCTTCTTAGTGTACTTGCGTTCCAGTTCACCTGACTCCTTTTCGTGTGTAAGCGCTTCAAGACGATTGATACGCTTCTTGATTTCACTGAAGTTAGTGAGCATACCACCAATCCAACGATTGGTTACGTATGGTGCTTCTACCTTTTCTGCAGCAGCCTTTACGAGCTTAGACGCTTCGTCCTTAGTGCTGACAAAGAGCACAGTCTTGCCGTGAAGACCAGCTTCCTTGATAGTTTCCTTAGCGGTATCTAGGAGTGCAGTTACCTTTTCAAGATCAAAAATATCGCTACCGTCCTTGGTTGTGTAGAGGTACGGCGCAACACTTGGATGACGACGGCTCTTCTTGAAACCGAAGTGTGCTCCAGCCTTGAAGAGACGGTCGATGAATGTTGGGTTATTGGTTGACATAATTATTATTACTGGAGACTCATGTGAGGTGTCACGCTGGAGTGCGGGTTAGAGTAAGTGCATTCCTGGGCAACGCAACCTATGTACAACTAGCTAAGAGGAGCACATGGCCTGAGTCTATGAAGCGCTGGCGGCCGACTTCTAAATAAAAAGCCGCGTAACGCGTTAGCGGCAAGATAGTACCATAGACATATATTGAAATCAAGAAATATCATCACGCAAATAGTGCTTAATTAGCTGAATATCACGCACATCTTTGGGTCTTCCTAAGCGTACTTTCCACTCAAGAACAGTATCTAAAGTAACGCAATATACGCCATCAATTTCCTCAGCCGAGTCTAGTATTTTATCAATATCCCATTCTCCAGGACCCCCAACTCTTATACAGTTCAATATTATGGCCTAACCACTCCAAGTACTCTTCTCCGCTCCCAAGCTCTCTCACGTGCCACTCTGGCAATACGCTGTATTCATTCCAAACCCTTTGTGTAACCAAAACATCGATATCATTAGAGGCTTCTCGTAACCCCCTCACAATAATTGGAGTTGAGCCAAAGAGCGCATACTCGCCCTTAGGGAGCGATAAATTCTGAACATCCTTAAGGAGTTTTGAGAACATAATTACTCCTCATCGGTCCCAATCTCTCCTCCAGCCGCTACGGCCTGCAAGGCCTCGACAATCGGTCCGAGATTACCAGCAAAGGTAGCCTCAATAGTGTGCCAACTTTGCTTGATGCGATGATCAGTGATGCGGTTTTGCGGGAAGTTGTAGGTGCGGATTTTTTCTGAGCGGTCGCCGGTACCGATTTGATTCTTGCGCGTTTCCGCATGCTTCTTTGCCTCCTCTTCTTCGTGAAGTGACTCAAGCTTCGCAATCAAAATCGTCATCGCCTTTTCGCGGTTCTTTAGCTGTGAGCGCTCAGTCTCAGAGCGTACATCAATACCAGTTGGCCGGTGCACGAGACGTACAGCAGTTTCTACCTTGTTTACGTTCTGCCCCCCTGCCCCACCTGAGCGTGAGAATTCCATGTCGATGTCGCCGGGGTTAATTTCGATCGTGGACTTTTTACGCATCGGAAGAATCGCTACCGATGCGGTCGAAGTATGAATACGTCCCTGCTTTTCGGTTGCTGGCACGCGCTGCACGCGATGCACACCTGTCTCGTAGCGAAGATGGTCGTAGACTACGGGACTTAAAATTTCAAATACTGCTTCTTTGTAGCCGCCGGCTTCAGTCGCAGAAACATGCGTCGTAGAGCGCTGCCAGTTATTATTCTCAGCGTACTTCAAATACATATTCGCAAGCTCACCTGCAAACAGCGACGCTTCGTCCCCTCCAGCACCCGCCCGCACTTCAAGGACCACTCCATACGGGCGAGCTTCTTCTTCCTTATTAGCTTCGATGATGCGTTCCATTTCTGAAAACTGCCCTTGGAGCTGTTCAGTCAGTCTGGTGATTTCTTCCTGCGCCAGCTCCGCCATTTCTGGATCTGATGCAGCAAGCTCTTCTGCTTCACGGAGCTTCGCCAGCTCACTCTCAAACTGCGACGCCAAAAATTGCGTCTTCTGATTTTCTTTAAATTCAGCTAGTTTGTCTTGGTTAAAATCCATGTCGCACCAGTGTACTTAATTATGTTGTAAGCGCAAGGTTTTAGGGAGTATAAAAAACCGCCCGACTTTGTGAGCCGAGCGGTTCTCGACACAAGGTCAGGCGGCGACGTTGAATCCCCTGAGGGTTTCAGCGGCCACGCGACAACCGAGGTTTTCATCCTGGAAGCGCTTCACCGAAATTCTCCCAACGTTGGCGAACGGAATCATGCCGTTCGTGAAGCCGTGCCCGATTCCGTCCTTGATGGCTTGGAGCGCCTGTTCCAGCGTCCAGTCATAGAGTTCAGATTCGGGATTCCGCACCTCCTCGGTACGACCGATGGTGGTGAAGAACGCAACTTCTTCCGCGAGGGACTCGAACGAAAGCGGTTCGCCGTGATGGTACTTCCAGACGTTCCCGCGTTCGATCAGTTCCATCATGTCTGCCGATGCGCCCGTCTGCCAGCCGTCGGCATGATGCACCTCGTAGGCATTGCAGGGCGAGCCGTCTTCGTTGCGTTCGTGCAACTGATGATAGCTGATGCCCTTTACGACGAGTTCGACGTCGCCGTCGTGACGGTGCACGAGCACCTTGTCCTCTTCCCAGAAGGGAGTCGGGGGCAGGTCGCCGAGACGGATGTACGTTTCCTGGAACACGCCGCGTTTGTCACGTCTCAGGCCATCGCGCCGCCTCTCCTCGACCTGGTCTGTCATCGTGACGCTGTAGTTGCCAGGAATGAGGCGACCGTCGGGGAGAAGGATGGTTGTGCCGCCCTTCGTGTGATAGACGCCAGGGGCATGCACGAGGACGCGGGTGCGGCCGTAGTACATGATGGCGTCGTGGATGCGGCAGACCACGCCTTTCGTGCCGTCGGGCACGTTGTCGTAGATGTTTGTCCAGTGGCGGGCTTCGGGGTCGACCTTGAAGACGACCTCATCGCCGATTTCCAGAAGTTCGTTGAGCGTCATGGGTAGTTCCTCCGTTTGAAGATGTGAAAAGAAAATCTATAGAAAATAATACATTATAATTAGTTTTTGTCAATGATACTATCTCTGGCTTATATAAAAAAAGCGCCGGTCCCTTGTGGGACCGGCGCTTTTTTATACTTCTCCTTATGCCTTCTTGGTGCGAGCGCCAGCCTTGGCCATACGCTGCTTGAAGCGATCCACGCGACCGGCGGTGTCCATCACCTTTTCCTGTCCAGTGTAGAAAGGATGTGATGCGCTGGTTACGTCTACCTGAACGAGTGGGTACTCGTTACCATCTGTCCACGTATCAGTAGCGTCTGTCTCGATAGTTGAACCAATCAAGATACGCTCATTTGATGAGTTATCGTGGAAGATTACCATGCGGTAGTTTTCTGGATGAATATCTTTTTGCATATTTTCAATTACTTCGGCGAACCCAATGATTGGACGGGAAAATCTTGAAAAGATTTTCCCGTCCAATCTGGAATATAATAAGCAGGAACACCTAATTACTTGTGGCGACAACTATACCAGAAGATACTGGTTTAGCAACTTTTACTAGCTTCCCAGAATCTGAATTTCCTGTGCCAAGCGAGATTTACGATTCATTACCTGGTCACCATAGAAAGCATTGGCAGGATTTGAGGCCCCTCCCCAGCCGGCATAGTATCGCAGCGCAGCCAGGCGGTCGCCACTATACGTGCCATTCGCGCCATTGTCGCGAAGCAAGAGCGCAGTCGCAATGAACGCGTCTTTATTATTGAATGGGTTTGCTGGACTATTAGTACCATTGATACGACGAATCGCATCAGAATTCTTATCGTACACCCAGCCACTACCATTATTTATAATGCCGCCATAAATCGCCCAAGTAGACGGAATGAACTGCGATGGTCCCATCGCACCTCCCCATCCCACACGGGAACCGTTTTGCATAATTGGACATGACACCGTGCGAGTAAATGGATCGAACCCAAGAATATCTGCAATCGCCAAGAAGACTGGCTCGTCACGCGTCGGATGCATTACTGGGCGAGCACTATGACTATCGGTAAAAAGGCAGCTACCAAGGTTTGAGCCAATGTTGGTCTCTTGTTCGAGAATAGCCAAAATCAGTGCCGCATCAACTCCTGTCACCTTCGAGGCGTACTGTGCCAAAGAAACAGCCTCGGGGAACGGGATGCCACCACCTCCACCAAGCAGCGTAAAGAGTGCGTTTCGTAGCTGCGCAGCAGTCTTACGTTGTGACTCTAAGAGTGCTTGATACTGTGCCTCCTCCCCTTTTGTAACAGTCAGAATTTCATGTTTCTCAGCTTCCTTGTCCTCAATTTCTTCTTTCTGTAACTCCTGGATACGCTTCATCTCAGCCTCGGTCTGCTGCTTATTTTCAAGGTCATTTTTTTGCTCGACAGTATCACGCCGAATTTCATGGAGTGCACCAAGGGATTCATTGAGTGATTCTTTGATTGACTGATATGTGGCGACGTCAGTAAAAAATTCTGAGAAACTTTGCTTACTCAGCATAACCTCTACCAAAGAGTACTCATCTACCAGTGCAGACTTCCGTACTAAATCTGCAAGAGATTCTTGCTGCTTCTCCAGACGTTCAGCCAAGATATCGAGCACAACTTCCTTCTCACCAATTTGGTCAGAGAGTTGTGCGATCGCCAGTGAGCGCGCCTGAATACCAAGCTGCGCTTTTTTAATCTCACCTTCAATAATGGTAATGTCGCGCTCGAGCGATTGACGTTCTTGTTGCTTGTCTTCCACTAAGCGCTGTTGCGTGAGAATTTGCCGCTCAACATTCTGCAGCTCAGTCTCAAGACGCTTGCGTCGCTCTGCGTCAGTTTCGCTTGATGCGGTCGTTGGCGGCAGCAAGAATATTAAAATAAAAAAGGCGGCAGCAATCCTCTGTATCATGCCGACATTATACCAGAGGCGCGCCACAGCCAAACTCGACAAACCTATGGATAGCTTTTCTGCTGTACGCACTTGGGCGGAAGCTTCGCTTCCGCCCGTAGTACTCACCATCAAACCCTCCTCCGCACCCGCCCAGTGGTATACTTTTTCTATGTCACAACAATATGATTTCGTAGCCATTGGCGACATTTTGATTGACGCCTTTATCCAATTAAATAAAGACCAGGCTGATGTTTCCATTGATATGGACACTGGCCGCAAGACCTTGCAAATGCCCTTCGGCAGCAAGCTGCCGTACGACAACGTCGTGGTAGTGCCAGCCGTCGGCAACTCACCAAACGCTGCAGTATCGGCACACCGACTTGGCCTTGAGACCGCACTCGTCACCAACCTCGGTCACGATAAGTTTGGTAAGGAGTGTATCGATGCACTCCGACAAGAAGGGATTCATACCGACTTTGTGAAGATTCATGAAGACAAGGTAACCAACTACCACTACGTACTTCGGTATGGCCCAGAGCGAACGATCCTCATCAACCACGAGCATTACCCGTACTCACTACCCGACTTCCCGGTAGCACCGAAGTTCTTCTACTTCTCTTCGGTTGGCGAACACGGTCTCCCCTACCATCATGAAATTGCCGAGTACGTAAAAAATAACGAGACCAAGCTCGCCTTCCAACCAGGCACCTTCCAGATCAAGGTAGGATACGAAGAAATTCGCGACGTCTACGAAGCTACTGAAATCTTCTTCTGCAACAAAGAAGAAGCTCAGGAAATTCTGAAGACCACGGAACAGCACATCCCAACCCTCATTCGCGGTATCCGCGAACTTGGCCCAACGATTCCGGTAGTAACGGACGGTCCGAACGGTGCCTTCACCGTAGACGCCGACGATCAGGCCTGGCACATGCCAATGTACCCAGACCCAGCACCACCAGTGGATCGCACCGGCGCTGGAGACTCATTCTCCTCAACCTTCACCGCAGCGATTATCCTCGGCAAAGACCCAGCCGAAGCCCTCGCTTGGGGACCAATCAATTCAATGAATGTGGTGCAATACGTCGGTGCACAAGCCGGCTTACTCCCCCGCGAAGAACTGCTCAAGTATCTCGAATCACGACCAGAAGATTACGTGGCTAAGAAGATTGATTAAGACGTGCAAAATAATAAAACTGGCCTAAAGCCAGTTTTATTATTTTAAATTTACTGTATAGTCAAAACAGACAACCGAGCAAAGGAGCTCAACATGGACAGAAAACCTGGACCTAATGACGTACCCATAAAAGGAACTGGTGGAAGATATAGCACACCTCCAGGCAATTTTATTGAAAGAATGTCACGGGGCCGAAATCACAACCGACCGCCGAAAAAACCGGCAAGCAAAAAACCGCTCAAGGAATGAGCGGTTTTTCTATTTCAATATATCTATCCAATCACCTCTTTCGCCGCTGCCACAATCCCAGGCACATCCATACCGAAGTGCGAAATCAGTTCATCTGGCTCGCCAGACTCACCGAAGCGGTCCTTCACCCCAACTCGAGCAATCTTGGTTGGACGGACGCTAGAGAGATACTCTGCGACCGCGCTACCAAGCCCACCAGTAATCTGATGTTCTTCAACAGTCACGAGCGTCTTATGCTCATTCGCAAACGAGAGAAGCGCTTCAGTATCAAGCGGCTTAATGGTGGCCATATGGAGCACAGACGCACCAATACCAGCAGCGTTTAATTCTTCAGCTGCTTTAATCGCGTTGAAAAGGAGTGAGCCAGTCACCACAATACCGACCGTCTGCTCATGTGCAGCATCACGCAAATACATCACCTGTGCCTTACCAATCTCAAATGGCGTTTCAGGCGTAGTAACTACCGGCGTCGCACTACGTCCAAGACGGAAATAAACCGGGCCGTCATACTTGGCAGCAGCCAAGGTTGCCTTACGCGCTTCATGTACATCGGCTGGCGCAATTACCACCATGTTTGGAATGACGCGCATAATCGCCATATCCTCAATCGCTTGGTGCGTAGCGCCATCAGGACCAACCGACACACCAGCGTGCGCACCAACCACTTTTACATTGCTGTTGTTGTAACAAATCGTCGTGCGGATTTGCTCCCAGCTGCGACCTGGAGAAAACATTGCGTACGATGCAATAAATGGAATCTTACCCATTGCCGCCATACCTGATGCCACTGAAGCCATACTCTGCTCCGCAATACCAACCTGCACAAAACGATGCGGGAATTCATTGGCAAACTTATGTGTCTGTGTAGACTCAGTCAGATCACAACAAAGTGCCACAATGCGCTCATCGCGTTTCCCTGCCTCTAAGAGCCCATCACCATAGCCGTGGCGAGTTGGTACTTTTTCTACGTCTCCTGACGCAAGATTTGGTTGTAGATGTTCGGCGTACATATTATGAGTCTTGAGGTTCAATAGTATCTGCTAAAGTGCGGAGTTTTTTGAGCGCAACTTCCGCCTGCTCGCTGCGATCTACTCGATCTTCTGGCCCCTTCCCTGGAGGATTACCATGCCAGCGGAAGTCGCGCTCAAAGACATCAACTCCCTTAGAGGCAATTGTGTGTGCAATAATCACGGATGGCTGACTGTATACCGACTGTGCCTTTCCAATCGCGTCATTAACTGAGCGAATGTTGTGCCCATCCACTTCCTGCACATCAAAGCCAAATGAGGCGAGTTTTTCTGCAAGTGGCTCAAGCGGCATCACGTCCTTGGTGTAGCCATCAATCTGAATACCGTTACGGTCGATAATGACGATAAGATTATGGAGCTTCTCTTTGCCGGCGTGCATGAGTGCTTCCCATACCTGCCCTTCATTCAGCTCACCATCACCAGTCAGACAGTAGAAAAACTTTGATGAATACGGATTGTCAATACGCTCGGCAATTGCCATACCAACCGCCTGCGACAGACCAGAACCTAGCGGACCAGAGCTTGTTTCAATCCCAGGCAACGTACCGCGATGCGGATGTCCCTGGAGACGTGACCCGAGCTTACGTAGCGTTAGCAGCTCCTCAACCGGAAAGTATCCAGCATGCGCAAGCGTGGCGTACAACACCGGACAGATGTGGCCATTAGAAAGAATCACACGATCACGCTCTTCCCAATCGGGATTTTCTGGATCGTGCCGCAAAATCCCAAAATACAACAGCGTAAAAATATCTGCCATGCCCAAAGGACCAGCGGTGTGACCACTCCCCGCTTCCACTAACATCTCAATAATACTTTGACGAATACTATTCGCCTTGCGCTCCAGCGCTGTTACTTCGTCTGACGTAAGGTACTGCATATGTACCACCAGTATAGCAAAAGCTCTCACCAATGACGGTGAGAGCTAGTTAATAAGTGCTACGAGCGCTGCGTGCGCCGCCTTGGGGTCTGGTTGTTTTACAATCGCCGAGCCGCACACGAAGCGATCCACACCGGCCTCTTTAAGGCGCACGATGGTGTCTTTATTAACACTGCCATCAACCGAAATCATCATATCAGGAAACGCTTTTCGGAGCTCGCGCACCTTATCTAGCGTTGGTTCGTAAAATGGTAGCCCTTGTGCACCAATTTCATAGATACCCATCAGCTGAATGTAGTCAGCATGCTTCGCGTACTCAATAAGCTTTTCAAGCGGTGTGTCACCATGTGCACTTACTCCAAGTGACACATCAGTTTGTTCTGAAAAGGCTATAAAAGCCTCCAATGATACTGTCTCTACATGGAAGACGAGCATGTCAGCCCCCGCCTTAATCCACTCACGTGCAGCCGGCAGTGGCTCCTCTACCATCAAATCAACTTCAAGCGTATAGACATCAAGTAAGTGCTTTACTGACACAGGGTCACCAATTGGTTGGTACGGCCAGCATACAGAAGAGACGAATTTTCCATCTACCAAGTCGAGCTGCAGCTCACGCGAAAACGCTAAATCTTTTGCATATGAGAGCACCGCTTCTTTGCTTTCAGGGATTATGGCTGGTACAACCTGGCTATACTTCATCATACTCTTTAACGAATCTTCTTAGAGATATCTTCAATCTTAAAATTGCGGCGTTCATATTTTTCAGCGGTGAGCGCTGGTTCATGGAGCCATGTCCAAATCACTTCTTTAGCGAGATTTATATCTACAAAGCGCGCACCGATCGAGAGTATGTTCGCATCATTGTGTTGCCTAGAAAGCGGCACAATAGACTTGTCTCCTCCATAAAATACAGCCGCTCGCACGTGCGGAAACCGATTTGCCATCATAGCCTCACCTTGCCCTGAACCACCAAAAATAATACCGCGGCTCGACTCTGCAGCAGCACTCACCGCCGCCGCAGCCTTTGAAATGAAATCTGGAAAATCGTCATCAGAAACAAAATCCTTCGCACCATGATCTACCACCTCAAACCCCTCTTGCTCTAGCCATGCCAAAACCGCATCTTTATGTTCAAGTCCGGCATGATCTGTAGCAAGATGAATCACCATAGTAAATTACGAAATGTACTTGGAGGCCTCTGCCACATGTTCGACAAGCGTTTGTGTGTAGCTGGTTTCGTTGTCATACCACGCCAGCACTTTCACCAGGTTACCACCAACCACGCGTGTGAATGACAGATCAGCAATTGAACCGACACGCGCACCAATAATGTCAGTTGATACTATCGGCTCATCGGTTGCTGCTAAAATATTCTTCCAACGTGGATCAGCAGCCGCTTTACGTAATGCTTCATTAATTTCTTCGACGGTCGTTTCGCGCTTCGCGATAAAGGTAAGGTCTACAATTGAGCCAACCGGTACCGGAACACGCATAGCGATTCCATCGAACTTCCCTTCAAGTTCAATGTGCGCCTTTGTTGTAGCAACAGCCGCACCCGTTGTAGCCGGAATAATATTGAGAGCGGCAGCTCGTCCAGAACGCAAATCTTTCTTGGCCGGACCGTCCACTAATGACTGGGTTGCCGTGTATGCGTGCACAGTGTTAAGAATTGCTTTCTCGATACCAATTGTTTCCTTGAGGACGGCCACTACCGGACTGGTCGCATTAGTGGTACATGATGCATTTGAAGAAATATCACAAGTAGCCAACTGGTCATGATTGACCCCCATCAAGACGGTTGCGCCGCGCACGCCAGATTCTGCTGGTTCATCTTTAGCTGGTGCAGAAATGACCACACGCTTAGCTCCAGCATCCATGTGTTGCTTCGCACCACCAAACTTAGTGAAGAAGCCAGTTGATTCAACCACAACATCAATATTTAAATCTTTCCACGGTAGCTTAGCAGGCTCTCGTTCACTTAAGAACTTTACTTCCTTTCCACCCACCTTAAGACCACCTTCCATCACTTCCACCTCAAACGGAGCACGGCCGTAGACTGAGTCATATTTAAGCAGATACGCCAAATTATCGAGACTACCGAGATCATTGACCGCGACAATCTCAAAATCTGAACGCCCAAAGGCAGACCGCATAAAGTTGCGACCAATTCGACCAAAACCGTTGATTGCTACACGTACCATATATAAGAAATAAACAAATTAATTAACTCCTGTAACTATACAAGCAATCAGACAACTCGACATCACGCGTTATCCTCAGTTCGTCGTTTATGCAGAAGGAATAGAATAAGCAGTACAAGTAACACTCCCAGCACAAGCGCAACTGATGGCCACCATGCAAAAAGTAAGTCTGGGAAAATCACCGGTGTTTTTGTTTCATCAATCGTTTCGATAAAGATTACTGGTGTTTGGTACGTACCAACTACAAATGCTTCATAATCGTAAATCTCTAAAATGAGCAGTGATTGACCCACTACAAACAAGGCCGGGATTTGTGCTTCATAGGCAGTTCGATCTCGATTGATGCGAAGCAGGAAAGAATACGTTTTTTCAGGATCGACTGGATTTTGAATCGTGGCAATAAGCGACTTCAAATTACCCGCGACCGCAGTCCGCGGCACAGACACGGTAAAGGCAGTAGCGGCATCAAGCTGAATTGGCGCGTCGGTAAACAAATACGTAAGATTCCCCTGAGCAACCAACACTTCAGACAACAGAGGCATTTTCATTTCAACCGTGAACCGCTTAGTATCAATCGAAGACGTGGCATCATTCGTGTCCGGCACAGGCACTCCGATTATCGGCCCTTGACCTGGTCCAGTCTGTTCAAAACCTGCGCCAGGAAATACAGTAGCCGCATATACAACAGCCACCGCTCCCGACGAAATATTGCCAAACTGATCATACACAAAAGCGGTGTAGTACACAGGCGAGTACTGATTAAGCACGCGCTCATCGGTGGCAGATTCTTTTATTCCTTGGTACACAATCGCACCATCCTGTGGATGTTCTGGGAACCCCAAATGACTGCGCACAATCCGAACGTGCGCAAGATCGGGCTGGCTAGGCAATTTCCATGAGAGCAGCACATTGGTGTCTACTGCAATCGCACTAAATTGTTCAACGTTTGAAACCGCATATTGTCCTTCGTCTTTTACCGTAGTAAATGAACCTTGCTTGATTACAGTCGCAACTCCAAATGGAGTGTACCCAACAATTTCATACTCGTACTCGGTGCCTGGCTCAAGATCAGTCAAAAGCACCGTATGATCCATTGCAAATACACTACTCACCACATACCCAAGCTCATACGATCCTGTTCTTCCCCATCGCACCTCGAGACGAGCCTGATGCGCAGTTGTCACAAGCAAACTAGTAGTAGACATACCGACATCAATCGCGATTGCTTCAGCTATTACACGCGCTGCGGTTCCACTCTGACCACTTACTGGTTCTGTAGTGGTGGCCACCGGCGGCACCACGGGTGGATTTGGTGTGGTAGTTGCTAGAGCATTTGAAGTAGACGAGTAATTAAATGATGGATCAAATGCTCGAACTACGTAGCTGTAGGTGGTGCTTGCAACCAAACCAGAGTCGGAATATGACAGTAGTGTAGTGGTCGCAATTGGGACGCCGTCACGCAAGACCGAATAACCTGACAACATGGTGTCGTCTGTTGCTGCAGACCAGGTAATATCAATTTGTGTCGACGCAACCGGAATGACAGAAAGCAACGTTGGTGTAGTCGGCGGGTTAGCATCCACTCCACCGAACACACGCACTACAAAGGTTTCATCAGATTGAGCTGATGCAAAACTCGCGGCGGCAACAAAAAAGCAAACAATCAGTGCGCGTGTGATTAAATACTTCATCAACCCATTATAACGGCAAAGCCGTGATTGTAGTGGTTGCGATATACACGCCATCTAATACCCCTGCCCCACTTCCGACACCCACTCGAAAGCGCACGGAAGTTGTCGCTCCACTTGGGTGGTTCGCTCCTGCGCCCTCCGCGATTACTTGAGCAGTCGTTGACACACCAGCCCAACACGCAAAAGCAGTATCTAGCGAGCCGGTGTTACAAATACCGCCGCCGTCTTTGAAAAACTGAGTTATATCAATCCCTTCGGGAGTGTATCCAAAGTACGCCTCGCCTGCCCCAACAGTGAAGGAGTAGTCTGGCTCAGCTCCCTCATTGTAATCGGCAATACTATAGGGAGGGTTTTGCATAGCAGGATCGTTTTGTCCCTTGATTGTAAGCTGATAACCAGACGGACTATCAGTCACAACGGTAAACGTTGAGGATCCATTTGCTTCACCTCCGGTAATACCCGGAATTGACTGATCCATAATTACATTACCCGTGGTAGTCAAACCAATAAAGACCTCTTGCATTTGCTGATAGCCCGCTTTTAACATGTATGACGCGCTGCTCGATTCTCCTGTTGCAACTTCGCCAACGGTACTTTCACTGATGTATGAAGTAGACGTAGACAAACCACCACCCACATTAAGACTATCACTCTGCAATTGATAGCTTGCGCTCGAGCGCACCTGGGCCAAACTCACATTCAGCAACAACAAGACAATCATTGTTGTTGCCCCCGCTTCAAATATGCTACGCAAAAGAACAGTTTTTTTCATGCTTACGCATCTTTTCGTTTAAATTCAAACGTACGGAAAAATGCTCTCACACTGAAAATTATAATAAATAAAGTCAAAAACACGCCCCCGACAATCTTCCAAGGAAGCACCCAGAAGCTAACTGCCACCTCATCAACAATATCATTGTACCCACGATTAACCCGAGCAGTAACCGTATAACGTCCGAGTAAAAACTCTCGATTCCACTCAATTTCACGCACACGTAGCGATTTTGGCAATACAAACCAAGGTTCCAGCTCAACAAATCCGACCTCTTCTCCAAACATGTTAGTGATTGAAATCTCACCGTATGGATTAAGGTGAACGGTACCAGTGTTTTCATATAAAATACCCATGTTAACCGGTCCCGACTCATACCACATCTTGTCATCAATCAAATCAATTGATTTAGTCTGTCCAGATTCATCGACCTCTCCTTTTACGCGAATGAAGAACAACGAACCAACACGAGCAATAATCGGAGAACGTGGCACCACTCCCTCGCCCTCTGCAGGGGCGGTCTGCACCGTAGATACCAATACGCTACCATAATACCCGCCTGGGCTGGTATTTGGTGGAACACTAATAGTGATCGGGATTCGTGCTCGTTCACCCAAATTAAGTCTCACCGTGTCTTCTGGGAATGAGATAAAATCACGCACACTATATGGCCCCTTTTTATCGCCAAGCAGCGTAACCGCTGAGCTTCCGTCAGCCGAACCCTCAACGTCCTCAATTTCTAGCAAATATTCTTTATCGTTAGCCACACGGTTGGCAACCGTGATTTCACGCACGACCGTTTGGCCCGGACTAAGTTCGATTTCTGTTCGACCAGGCCCAACCACAAAATCACCCACTTCGACATTACCAAAAATACGTTCCACTTTATACCAATCAGTCACAGCTACTGTTTGTGTTGTAGTTGACGCGATAGCCTCGGTAGAGCTGGCAGCAGCCAGTTCATCTGCTACATCTGTACCGCCAATAGACTGCGCAAACACCTCTCCAAAGCAGAGAGGTGTGAGCATGAGAGTAAAAATAAACGCAACGAGAATCTGTGTTCTGGTAGTCATAGAGTGACTACAGAATAGCTTACTTAGCAATAACCGACAAGGTCACTGTTGCAGTATACCATTCTGCCTGTGGCACCGGAGTGGCACCACTCGGTACAGTGAGATTAAAGGTTACTGTTGAGGTGGCACCGGTCACCGCAGCAGCTGACGTGTCCATGATACGGAACGCTGTGGTACTCGGCGCCATCCAACAGCTTACTGCGCCGTTTTGTGAACCACCCAAGTTACAAGCGGCGCCGTTATTCAAGAATGACTGATCAAGATCTGAAGTAGAAGAAGCGGTCACGGTGTACGCAAATTGAGCTGAAGTACTAGCTACATAGCCGTAGGTTGGCTGTCCAATGGTGTATCCCTGGTAATCATGAATCGCATCACTAAGTGAGGTGTCTCCCTGCATTGCTTCCGCTGATCCATTATCAAAGAAATCGATCGTTACGTAATAGCCTGCCGTGTTGTTGGTTTGTACCACAAACTGTGTGGTACCGGTTGCTTGACCACCAGTCACACCGTTCAGTGTACCAGCCATGGTTACGTTTGCTGGCGGCACCAAGAATGAGGTTTCGTCAGTGATCTGGGCTCGAACAGTAATATCTACACTTTCGTCGCCGTGACTGATTGCCGGTTCGATTAGGAAATACGTCGCAAAAAGCGTCGCTACCATAGTGACACTAGCCCAGAAAGCAAATATTCCAGACTGAGCAAAATGTTTAAGATTGTAATTCATGATTAATTTGTTGCGTTTTTAACCTATTAATTATAGCAATTTTCTGCCACCTACGGCCCGTTTTGAGCTGTGCCTGTGTATAAAGTAAGCATACTATACACTTTAAATAGCCCCGCCGCCGCCGGCCCCGCCGCCGCCAACGTAGTGATACACCCGCACCTGAATCGCATCAACCTGTACTGTATTGCTGGATGGATTACCCACAATGCGTACCGCAAAGTTAGCATTACTGAGCTGACCAGCACTCCAGCCATGGCCCCAGGTATCACTCGCACCGCCGAGTGTAATGACTTTATCAGCGGTCGTGAGTGTTGGTGTTGTCTTGGCACTAGTCCACGTGGTACCGCCGTCCCACGAGAGCTGAACACCAATGTCGCCGGCGGCGGTAGTACCAGACACTTCGAGCTTCACTTCAATACCGGTCACCACACTACTGCCGCCAAGCGCATAGCCGTACGCTGAGTATGAAGAAGAGGCATTAGTGGTGTTGGTTGTCGCATAGGTGCCGTCGGTCTGGTCATAGGCATTGGCACCGGTAGTGAAGTCACCAGCATGAGCAGTTGGCCACTTGTAATTTGGATCATCCCCAATCTGTTCCCCTGCCTCTTCGGTGCCGCCAGTCTCGACCGAACGACCTTCTGGTGCCGAATCGCCGACAGCTGCACTACTGCCGCCTCCGCCGCTTTGATTGTTGCGATTGTGCTGCACTGAGTCGACAGTACCGTACACATCCTGTACTCCCACTTCATCCGCCACTGCCAGATCATCCGCATACAGCGCAAGCATCATAGCAGCGCCATTTTCCGGCGCATTCCAGTCTGCAATTACAAGGTAGTTCGTGGTAGTAGTAGAGAGGAAGTCAGTTGTGAAAACAATCGTGCCAGTCTTGTCATCAAGTGTGAAAACACCTGTACCACCAACCTGCTCATCGCCTCCGTCGTAGAGAGCGTCATTATTGTGGTCACGGAATAAGCGAATATTTGAGAAGTCACTCGCATCAATCTTCTTCGCACCGCTGACGGTAATAGTGAGGTCGGTCACCGTAGCAGAACCACTCTCCGGGATAAGCTTGAAAGCAAAGAGTGCTTCATCAGTTTTGTTTTGGAAGTTAAAGGCATTATTCACTTGCGTGTCGTCATGATTTGTAATCGTGGTGGAACCAACAACGAGAGATGACGTGCTGAACGTCCAGTTGACATTGTTTCCGTAATCGACCGAATCAAGAGCAGCAACAGTCGACGAAGCGCCGCTGTCTTCTACATTTACATATCGAACATTCAGCTGACTACCTGGAATATCGAGGTACCACTGCGTACCCTGCTCACTTGAGCGAAGCCACACAGGAGAAGAAGCACCGCCTTGCCAGTCTACGCTCTCAAATGTACTCGTAGCGCCTGCCACAAACTGAGCAGATGTACTTGCAGTCATGGTAAACGTACCGGTTGTTTCTACCGGCATACCGAAAATGACTGATTGGGTAGTTGTACCATCCTGCGACGTGTTTGAAATGGTGAGATCATAGAATGCACTGTCACCAGACAATGTACCCGTGGCGGTTTGTTGCGTAACACCCGAGAAAATCACCTCTGAAGTAGAAGCTGCTAAGATGCCGTTGTTGGTATAATCTCCACCCACAGAAAGTGTCGCGTCAGTCAGGTTTAAGTAACCGTCGTTGGTCAGAGAATCTGAGACAGTTACTGTAGACGTACTAATTACAGTCGCATAACTGGTACTTGCGTTAGTCAGAGAATCAAGGCTTAATGCATCGTAGATTGTTAGCGATGGAGTCACGCTTCGCATCACATTATCATCACTCCAACCAACCGCCACAAAATAACTATCGCCATACACAACCGATTCCCAGCTGCCAAGACCCTCGCGAACAGTCCACGTAATACCATCTGGTGAGGTTATGACGCGATCTGCGCCTGCTCCAACTGCTACAAAGAGACCGTTGCCGTAAGCCACCGAGTTCCATGAGCCTGTTGTTGAACGCACCGTCCAATTGACACCGTCGGGTGAGGTCATGACGCGGTCGCCAGAGTACCCCACCGCTACAAAGAGACCGTTGCCGTAGGTGACTGATAGCCAGCTGTCGTTATTTCCGGCGGCTGAACGCACCGTCCAATTGACACCGTCGGGTGAGGTCATGACGCGGTCGCCGGAGCTGCCTACCGCCACGAAGAGACCGTTACCGTAGGTGACTGATTGCCAGCTGTCGTTATCCCCGGCGGCGGAGCGGACGGTCCAAGTGATGCCGTCGGGTGAGGTCATGACGACGTCGTCTGCGCCATTACTAGCCCAACCCACCGCCACGAAGAGGCCGTTGCCGTAGGTAACATCATACCAGTCATCATTATCCCCCGCAGCACTGCGCGCGGTCCATGCCCCACCTCCACTACTCGGCGCCACCACCACATCTCCGAGTGCGTTAGCTCCCACCAAGTCACCCATCACGAGCGGATCTGGTCCAGTGAAGTAGGTTGTGCCACCGTTGTTATCAAAGGTGCCATTCTGGCTAAAGTCACCACCGATAGTCAGAAGACTTGGCGCGACCAGAGAGCCAGAGATGGTGAGGTTTGAGGTAGACGCATTGTTTGAGGCAGTGTATGAACCCTCAATAGAGATGTCGCCTAAAGCTGAAGAGCCGGTGAGGGTGCCAGAGAGCGTTTTGCTGGTGCCGGTGAATTTTGCTAAACCACCATTATTATCAAACACTCCGCCGTCGTTATGGAATGAACCAGAGAAGGTAGATGACGCAGCATTTACGAAAGTGCTACTACTCCAAATATATAACTCCTTACCGTCTTCAACGGTAAGAGTGTCACCCGTAGTAGAGGCGGTGTATCCAATATCAGCATGTTGGCTTGCATCATACGTATCCAAATCAGCCAACGTAGTACTTGTTGCTCCCTCCTGACGTACAATTATCCGATTATTGTAGATATCAACGCCAGTTAGATTCTCAGTTGACGAGGCAAATTTTGACACAACAGTTCCTTCGTCAAAACCAGAATTCCAAATCCAGATAACAAATGGCGTGTCGACACCAACACCATTACTATTATCAACTGTGAAACTAAAATTCCCGCTATTGTCTGATGAAGTCGCCTGCACGCTGACAGTCGAAGTACCAATTGCTAAAAACAAAGATTCTGCAAATGAAGCAGCTGTCGCACCTTCATCATCATAAATTGTACCTGAAATCGTAAATGTACCTGCCTCAGCCAGCATCGGCGCAAACACAATCACAGCACAACCAGCGACAACCGCGGCTTTAACGTACTCAATGATGTTTTTAATGGCTACTGTCATACAATTTTTCTTTACTACACAGCATCTTCGCTATGTGGAGACTCTGCTTCTACTTCCTCAGTTGCCGAAACGGGGTCGGCTTCCGTTGTATCTGCAGCCGGCGGCTCCGGTACTTCCAGCGACTCATCTTCCGTTATGACTATATTTTCTTCATTCTCTGCCACGACTTCGTCCCCAAGCCCTTCACCTGCTTCTGTCACAGGCACACCTTGCTCAGCTTCTGTTTCAGATGAAGAAGTAGCCGTCTCCACTGGCGCCGGCGGCTCTTCCGTGGTGGTGGCTACCTCGTCGGTGGAAGTGGCGGAGTTCGGAGGGAGCACCTCAGTTGGTGGCTCCGATACAGCACCTTCTTCAGAGGATTCGCTACCCTCTCCTGTCACTGGTGAGTTATTTGAACTCACTGGCGCGCTAGAATTTGTGTTCAGCATAGTACGCAAGTCATCAGCGGTGACACACACTCCGTCGACACAGAGCTCACTAGTCTCAACCTTGTCTGCCTTAAGTGTAAAGACTGAAAGAACGCCGTCTACGAAGTTGTTGGCAAGTGTCACTAGGCGATCGAAGATTGTTTCGTCTTCATTATCACCAACCGTCTCAATCGATGAGGTGCTAAAGAGTGTGCCGAGCGACGCAAGCTGTGAATCATCAAACCAGCGGTAGCTTCGATCAACAAACATTACCACGCGACCGACCTTCACTGCCGTACCGTCCGCCAATCGCTTTGTTTCACTTCGCTCATCACGCAGCGCGTCCATTTGCTCAGCCACACTCTCTGCTTCAGCGATGTGGTTTGCTTCATCAATCTGACCTTGTGTAGTGGTGGCCGAGAGCGGCACACACGGTTCATCGCCTACCGCATTACCACCACCGTAATAACAACCATCATCAAGTCGCGGATCAAGATTGGTATAAATTGGCTCATACACTGGCTCCACCATGTCGTCACCAAATTGATTGAGATATGTTTCACTGTACTTGCGTGCATCATCAAAGTCCTCTAGAGCAATACCAATAGTTGCTCCCGTGCCAGTTGCCTTCATGGCTACGCCCGGCAGAGATGAAAGCATAAGTGAATCACCACGCTTAATTGGACCGTTTTCGGTTGAAAGCTTCACTGGCACACGTCCAGATAGCGCCAGTGGGTACCCACGCTCTCCGGCACGAAGTGAGGAATCGTCAAAACCAAGAAGCAGACCCGGCTTGGTAGAAACCACACCAAGAACCGGCATGTCACTTCCCTGTTCTGCACGATCAATTGAAAGCTCACCATCAAGCACCACCACTTCGCCTGGCTCGAGATTGGTGCTGCTGAAATACATTTCTGCGAGGTCAGAATTTCCAGTCAGACTTTCTACTGAAGTGATGCGCCCTGACGTAGAAGCAGTACACGAACCATCATTATCGACACAAATACCACCAAAACCAATCTGAAGTCCTGCAAGATGGTTGGTGGTACCATCACCGATGGTAGTCGTGCCGTAGGCTGATACTGTAAAGACCGATGCGCCGCCGTTTTGGAAGTCGAGGTACTTAGATGTGGACGAAGAGAATGACCCCGTGCCATTACCAAAATTCATCTCAAGGCCGGTACCGGCGAAGGTTGAGCTTGACTGGAACAGTGAAAGCAAGCTGGCAGTAGTAAGCGTATCAGTATACGCACGAATTGCATTACCTTGAGCAGTACCTTCGGTCTCAAAGAAACCAGCTGCTGGCTCGTAGGTATCGCCTGCTTCACCAGTCGTGACTGCTCGCACACCAAAAGTGCGGGCGAAGGCTGAAATCGCCGTATTTTCACCGTACGTATTCGCACCGCGATTGGCTTGTACTTCAAGCGTACGCACCGTATTACCATATGTAGTATCGTCCCGCAGGCGAATCATACTCCCCACAATGGTGGTAGTGGCAGTGTTATTAGCATCGAGGAAAAATCGATTACCATACTGCACTGCTGAAAGAACACTGTTTTGTGTTTCGAGGTACTGATCAAGTCCAACCACTCCTGCTCCAGAAAACGCAGTATTTTGAATTGCCAATTTTGCCGCTGGTGAAGTGGTGCCAATACCAACCCTACCTGCGTTTGTAATATGAAAGAGCGCATCACCGGTTGATGACGCAACCGTAAGGAGCGGCTTGGTAGCATCGGTTGCGTCACCAAGCACGCTGAAGCGTGCCCAAGGCGAGGTAGTACCAATACCCACAGCAAGATCGGTCACACTACCCGCTCCATCAGATTCACCATACAGAGTAAGTAGTGAGTTACCATCAATAGCAGCAGTATAACTTTCGACAGTACCAACCGAAGCGCCAGCAGTGACGCCCATGTCAGTCCACGTCACCACTCCAGCATCATCCTCAAACTTCATGTTGCCCAACGCCAGGTTCTCAATAGTGGTCTGGTTGGTTGCTGCGTTATACGAAATTGCACCATTATTAACATCAAAGCCACCAGAGATAAGTGTATTTGCATACGAACCTGAGGTATCAATCCGGAAGATTGGCGACACTGAACTTGAAGTAGCGATAGTCCACGCAAAACTATCACCATTCACTACCGTACTGGTGGCAGCAGTGAAGTAATGAAGAAGGAGTGAAGATGCACTTGAAGACGCGAAGTTAATCACGTTTGAGTCGAGCCAGGTGTTGCCGGCGACAGAAAGTTTTGCCGCTGGACTTGACGTACCCAGGCCGAGATTGCCACTGTTGGTCATGGTTAAGACACGACCGGAAGCATTGTCGAGTGTGAGAATATCTCCTGCACCTAGCTGTGTGATAGCAGCGGACGTTGCAGTAGTTGAACCAATGATGCTGAAGAGATTGTACCCGCGAGCGCTATCTGTCGTGATCGTAGTCCTATCCCATTCGTTGTAGCGAGTACTCGCACTCGCATCCGCGATGTAGTTTGTGCTGTTTGGATTTTCGAAATGATTTGAAGCAAGAGTCGTATCAACAGCACCGCTGGCAATTTCTATCAACGCATACGTCGACGTCGAATAAATACTATTTGCAACGATTGCGATGTTTGTGGTTTCTGCAATATCGATTGCAGGATGTGCACCAGACAAACCTATTGAGTACAATTGGTTATTAGAAATGACATTGTTGGCAGCATTGCCGCCGTACCTACTATATGCAGCAATTGCGGCATGTCCAACATTCTCAATTTTGTTGTTAGAAATAGTGTTATCTGAAGCACCCCAACCTAGAAAGATACCGTTTGCACCAACAAAGCTGCCGAAGATGTTTCTGATAACATTATTGCTAACAATATTATGTGAAGGAGCATAGCTATACGGAGCGTCAAAATAAATACCTGCACTAAGATTTGATAGCTGGTTACTCGAAATAACGTTGTACATAGACTCCTCAGTTAGAGTAACACCCTTGCCAGTATTGGAGATAACGTTATTAGCAACATTAGAGTAAGTTATATTCTCGAAGTAAAGAGCACTGTCAGCACTCGCCCACATTGTATTGTTCTGAATTGACAACCGACTCGAATTATATGCAGCTATGCCGTCCCAATTTTCACTAATGTTGTTACTAGCAACCTCCACATCAGACGAACCGTCAATATCAATGCCTGCGATATTGTTATTCTTGATTCTTATGCGACTGGAAAGAAAAACGTTTATTCCATATATATGTTTATTATTTATCACAAGAACATCAGTCGAATTGTTAACATCAGCACCATAGTTATCAACATTAACTACCTCAAGCTCAGATATGGTTGAGCTACTTGAATCACTGAGGTACACCGCAGTTTGTGAACTAGATTGGTTTGCCTGATTACCATCAATTTTGAGACTAGAAATTGCCACTCGAGGAGTGCTGCTTGCTCTCAAAATAACCACATCACCCAAATCGTTATTGTCCTTCAATTTAATCACAGTAGAAACTCCTTGCCCGATAAGCTGAGTGTTGGTCGCCATATTTATTGCGATACCTGGTGCGGTGGATGTAGAAACTTCAAAGTTACCAGCCAAGAGATACACCGTACCACCACCGCCATTGGCATACACATAATCAATCGCCTGCTGAATCTCAACTTCGTCACTCGTACCATCAGCCACGTAGTCAGCATATGCCTTTTCTGCTGCTGGAGAGTCTGAGGCTGCCACCACCACGGAAGTGTCGCCTGCGGTATTGAGACAGTTTCCATCGGCAGTCTGGAAACATCCACCAGAGAGAGCGATACCATTGGTGAAAGTTGAGGTAGCTGTCGTAGATGCCACAATCGCTGTATTAAACGTACTCGTCGCACTCGTAAATGCTCCAATCACATTCGCACCCACGGTGCTGCCAGTACCGAGCTTGAAAGTGTCGTCTGAATCATCAAGACCAAAGTAATAATCGAGTGCGTTACCATCAAACAAAGTAAAGGTGTCTTCAGCTAAGCCAGAGCCAAGCGTGTAGCCGCTCCCTGTTCCACCAGTAGAGGCGAGTGAAAGGATACCAGAACTATCAACGCTCAGCTCTGCATAATTTGAACCATCATATGAAAGCCGGAGGCTGTTGCCTGCTCCGAAAATATCGAGCATCGCGCCAGGTGAAGCAGTACCCAAACCAAGATTGGTACCGTCGTACACAAAGGTGGAATCAAACGCGAGCGCTGAACCTGAGACATACGGAATCGCATTACTGGTATAAGACCCCGGCGTATCAGACAACCCTAAGAAAGTGCCATTACCAAGGCCGAGCGATGAGGTGGCAATGTCTGCCCAGGCGGTACCATTCCAGTAAAAAAGGTCACCGTAATTTTTGGTCATGGCCGCCACGTCAGACAATTCTTCAATAGAGTTGTCAGTCAAATTATCAGCCGTACGCGCTGTCTGTTGTGTTTCCCAAAAATTTGCTGAAGTTGTTGAGAAGCTATTAGCTATGTAATAACTACCCTCTTGACCATCGAATGTGCCCACCCAATCACCGCTCGTGTCGGACAAAAAGCCTAGACTAGAAGTTGCGACCCACTCCACACCCGCACCCGTAGTCTGAAGCACCTGACCAGTAGTACCTCGAGTAGCATTATTGTCATACACACCTCCCGTAAGAGCTATATCGCCAGCTACTGATAGCTTGGCGTACGGTGAGGTGGTACCGATGCCGACGTTGCCAGTTGGAGTAATAACCGCTGCTGTACCAGAACCAAAAACAGAACTGTTGACATTAAATTCAATACCTTTTCCAGAACCTCCATGTATAGCAGTATTTGCAGTACTACCGTTATACCCAAACGCAGCACGATCATTAGTGATACCTATATAGTTTACATCCGTAATAGCACCGTAACGGTTGACATAGATATGCGAGCTAGTACTCGTTGTTTGTATACTACCTGACACGTCAAGCCTAGCAGTTGGTGTTGATGTCCCAATACCAACGTTGCCGCCCGAGGTGATGGTAAGCCGTGAAGTGTTATTGGTAATGAGTCGTAAATCATGATTTGAGAAGGTGCCTAGGAAGCCTTGGAAGTCCTCACTGCGTACATCAACTTTTACCTCATTGGTCGTATCAGTGAAGCGAGCGCCAGCATTTGTCGCGCCTGCAACATTTAATAAGCGATCCATAGTAGTCGTGCCAATTCCTACTCTACCAGCAGCCGTCACTGTAAATAAATCATTCGAATTATAGTCCAGCAACGACAAAACATCGCCTGGTGCAATACTTCTAGTTTGCTGGATTGTTAATACTGGAGTGCCGTCAAAAGTATTAGCAATCATTTGATCAGCCTCATCGGAACGTAAGAAAGACGACGAGGCAACACCACCAAGCTTCATCGATTCGAAAGCGGCGGGCACTGCACCAAGTGGCTTGCGAGGTGACATCTCGCCGTCCCAGGCAGGCGCTCCAGTGCCGCCAATCTCCACACCCAAATAGAGCGTCTGACCGAAGTCGACACTAGTAAGCGGTGAAGTGGAGCCAAGCATTACGCTAAAAAGACCATTAGTGACTTGCACTTGATCAGCGCCAGTGAGTGATTCGGTCCATACTGCCGACGTAGTAGCCTGACTGGTGCTCTGCAACAACCAAAAACGCATGTTGTACGAACCATCAGGCACTGCCACTCCTGAACTGTCGGTAAGCTTACCTTGGTAATTAATTTGCTGATTTGGCTCAGCAGATACAAAACTTACCGCAACAAACAAAGCAAACATGGCAAGACTCATTGCCCTGGTCACTTTCTTGATTGTCGAATAAGCTAAAAACATACCTACATATTTGAAGACGATACAGGCACCCTTACAAAAGGCACTTCATTACCGACTTGATTACCGCTTGCGTCCACCGGAACAATCACTTGCGAACCATCAGAAAGACTTCGAACCTCTACTGTGTCGGAAAATAATCGTTCTGGTCGTTCTGTATTGAGCCCTGCCGGAAAAAGAATGATTCCATGATCAATCTCGCCGAGCGATGCTTGCGTAAATTGAGCCGTATCTTTCTGAGCCTGAGTCGCCGGCCGCTTTGCTTCTGAAACAACCGGACTTACTTGAGTCAACTGGGCCGATTGCTGTACGGTCACCTTGTCGGCAAGTGACACGTGAGCATTCGAGTGTTTTAGTTGGTACGCCCCTTGCCCCGCAAGCAAACCAACCCCGAGCACAAATGCAGCGGCAAAGGCAGCCCGTGCGTTAAGGGAATGTGCCTTTTTAATCTGTAGGGTGCGACGTTCTTCAACAGCCTCACGCAACTGACGCTCACGCTTCCTCTCTTGACTTAAAATCTTTTTTCGTACCTCTTGCTCAAGCGCAGCGTTTTCTGCGTACGACTTGAGTGAAGCGAGATCGACAAACCACTGTCGACCGATGTAAGAAGCGACAACTTTACCTTCACGAGCGAGGCGCGTGATGTAATCACGCGAATACGTTGTCGACCGAGCTGCTTCCTTGATTGGATGCAGTACTTTTCCATCAATCTCGAGTGAGCTATTCATATCGATTTAACTTTAATTATAAAGCTGAATCGACTACTCGAAGAACGTTTATATGTGTATAACTTTTACTACATTAATCACTCTTATTGACGCAAAAAATCGAGCAGGCTCGCCATCTGAAAAACAAGTCGAGAGTCAGAATTATCGTTCGTAACCGTAACCTGGAGGCTACTTAAAAATAGCAACACAACAACCACCAGTGCCATAACCGTGGCAATAACCGGCGAAAAAAGCACCAAGCTGCTTGTGCGATAACTGGCTTCATCCAAAGTAACTGATTTTGGCGAAAATGAAGAGACCATCTTTTTATCAGGAACAGTGCCTACAACGTGAGGAATTCCTTTTTCAAGACTTACCTTGGTCAAAAAGTCTCCCGTCGGTAGATTTGCTGGAGTTTCAGCCATTTGCGCCTCTTGAACAAGATTTGCACTGTTCCTTATTCTTTTAGTTTTTCCAACCTTGGCTAAAGCTGTGTCAGTGCCATGAACATTAACATCCAAAGACTCGGTACTTACAGGTTTATCAGATATATCTTTATTTTTAAAGATATTTCGTCTATCTGATGCGACATCTGGTATTGTCTCCGCTGATAAATCAGGCGCAGCAAGAGTCGCTTCTGCATCAGGATAGTCTAGAACAGGTATTTTACCTGATAAAGCTACCTCTGGCATCTCTGTTGGAGCAAATGATGACATATGGTGTGCACGGCTGCTCGATATACCTAGCTTTTTAGACTCAGCAGGTTGGATGTGAATGTACTTGGGTGGTCTTGTCTCTCGCTTAGTAAGCGTTGGGATAAGATTGCCGTGATCCGGTTCGTATGTGACACGCAAGCTGCGCCTGGCACCATGCTGGCGTAGTTGCTGATCGGCTAGAATTTTAAGGGTGGCCGACTTCAAAGGAGTACCGGCGACGCTGCGCTGTAGAGATGGTTGAACCTGAGTGTGAGTGATATTAGCTGACTCTTCCGCTACAAATTCTGTCTGCTGCGTAGCCTCTCTTTTTTGGTGCCGACCCGCTCTGTACTCATCCATCGAAAGCGGATTAACATACCAGGAACGACCAACCAACCTAGCATCAATTTTCTTGTTACGGCAGAGTTGACCAACATAATCTGCAGTATACCGAAACCGCTTGGCAATAACTGAAGCCCGCACATACTCAATACCATCAAGAACCACCTTGTCCATGTCCATATTTTAACAGAGAAAAAAATAATACACCTCTACTTAAGGTGTATTACTTTCCAGCCTAGACGAGAAAAGCTTATTTTAAAGCCTTTTCCAGCAAACTTTTTAGTACCGCAGGATTGGCAGCGCCACGTGTTTTTTTCATGCCCTGTCCAAGCAAGTACTGTAGAGCAGCCGCTTTACCCGCACGATATTCAGCCGCAACAGTTTCGTTCTCAGTGATAATTTCAGCAATAACTGACTCTAGTGATGCAGTATCAGAAACTTGTAGTAAGCCTTTATTCTCGGCGAGTACCTGCGGTGACACCTCAGATCCAAAAAGTTCCGGCAACAAATCCTTCGCTACACGAGAATTTATTTCGCCTGCACTTATCATATGCATAAGAGAAGCGAAATCAGCGACTTTGAGATCTGATAAGTGTCGATCTCCTGCAGACAGAATTGAAACCACATCTGAAGTGAGGTAGTTTGCTGAAAGCTTGAGTATTGATTCAGATTGCCCCACTTCAGTGATAAGCAAGGAAAAGTAATCGTCAAGGTTTTTATCGGATATAATTACCTCTACTTGATCACTCGGTAATCCGAGATTTTTATAATCTAGCCTTTTTTTACTTGGTAAAATAGGCATTTTCTCGGATAGACGATTTGAAGAAAACTCAGCATGTTCAGCCACGTTAATCTTTGGAATATCAGGATCTGGGAAGTAGCGGTAATCTTTGGCGGTCTCTTTTGAACGCTGACTAAATGTCTTGCTACGGTTCTCATCCCACCCCCGTGTCTCCTGCACTACTTTCCCTCCCTTTTCCAAAAGCTCAATCTGTCGAGCAATCTCGTACTGTATCGCTGCTTCAACTGATTTAAACGAGTTGAGGTTTTTCACTTCAACTTTAGTGCCAAAATGTTCATTAGGACTGACAGATATATTTGCCTCAACACGCATTTCCCCTCGTTCCATATTGGCATCAGAAATACCAAGTGTCCGAAGCAAAAGCTGTAACTCGCGTGCAAACTTTCCGGCAGTCGCAGCATCGTGAATGACTGGCTCCGTAACGAGCTCCATGAGCGGCACACCTGACCGGTTGAAGTCAACCAGACTTCCCTCACCCTTATCATGTTGACTGCGAGCAGTATCTTCTTCCAAATGTACTCGAGTGAGCTCAACCTCTTCTAGCGAGCCACCACTCAAGAACGGGTAAGCATACTGACTGATTTGGTACGCTTTGGGAATGTCTGGATAGAAGTAATTTTTTCGGTCAAACTCTGAGTATGTCGCTGGCGTTGCACCAACCGCTTGACCAAACATGAGAACCATCTCAATCGCCTGCTCATTAGGAACCGGCAGTGTACCTGGGTGTGCCAAGCATACTGGACAAACATTCGTATTAGGTTCATTGTCATGTGGAGCGTTTTTGCAACCACAAAACATTTTACTAGCGGTCTTTAGTTCGGCATGAACTTCAAGACCAATTGTCGGGGTGTAAGACATGGGTTTCAACAGATATTTAGCTACTAAGTCTGTGCTCCACATTGTACGGACAGACTCTTCAACTGACAAGCTGGCGCGCAGACTCACCAACAAACAGCTGCGTTTTGCAAACAGTGTGTTTTGAGTAGAATTCAAACGCTACCGTGAGCGAGATTGCAGATGCTGCATCAATGTATCTTGCAGTTTTTTGTAGGAATCAGGGTCATTTTGACCAACAACAAGAACACGTTTCTCATTTTTTTCAAGTCTTTTACAGACATCTCCAATATGATCTTGATTTACAAGGTCTTTTTTACTCAAAATTATCCATTCCTCCTTCTCTAGTAAACCATCTCCGTACTTAGATAGCTCTTCACGAATGGCATAATACTCAGAGACAGGGTCTTCGTGCTCAAGCGAAACCACATGAAGGAGCATCTTTGTGCGTGATACGTGACGTAGAAACTTATGACCAAGACCTTTTCCGTCAGCGGCGCCACTGATAAGACCTGGGATGTCTGCCAAGACAAAACCATACAACTCACCCAAGTGAGGCTCCAGTGTGGTAAATGGATACGCGCCAACACGAGACTGCGCATTGGTAAGTGAATTGATGAGCGTAGACTTACCAGCATTTGGCAATCCAACAAACCCAACATCAACTATCAGTGCGACCTCGATTAAGAAATTTCCTTCTTCGCCAGGACGACCTTTGGTCGCTTCCTCTGGAGATCGATTTGTTGCGGACTTAAAGTGCTCATTGCCAAGTCCGCCACCGCCACCTTTTAAAATACGCTCTGTCTGCCCCACATCAGTCACTTCAAATACTCGCCGACGGTCAATGTCAGTAATTTTAGACCCAACGGGCACGTCAATGAATAAATCTTCGCCGTCTTTACCCTCACGGCTATTGTTGGCGCCAGCAGCGCCAGCCTCCGCCACGAATGACTTATTCCCCGTATATTTAGCAAGGCGATTAAGGTCTTTTACTGCGCGCACAAAAACATCACCGCCGCGTCCGCCGTTGCCACCAGCTGGCCCTGCCATTGGCTTAAATTTTTCATGACGCCAGCGAACAACGCCGTTACCGCCGTTGCCTGCTTTTGCGTAAATTGTAATTTCATCAACAAACATACTGTTTTGAGTTTCAAAACAGTACCTTACTTAGGCAAAATATGCAATTAAAATACGGTTTGGCTAGACTCCTTAGCGAGTGGTACTTTTGCCAATCCAGCGACTACCAACAGTACTCACCACACTCATAAGAAGTGACCCTAGAAGCGCATACCAGAAACCATCAACAGCAAACCCTTCGATGAACGAAGCTGCGAACAAAAACAGCAGCGCATTCAATACAAAAGCGAACAGGCCAAGAGTGATGACCGTGATTGGTAGTGTCAGAACAAAAAGAATTGGCTTGATAATCGCATTTAAAAGACCGAGAATGATGGCAGCAATAAGTGCTGCGTAAAAATCGTCGACATGAATGCCTGCTACAAAATTCGCGATACACAGCAAGCCAAGTGCGTTAAACAGAAGTCTTAGAATAAGAGTCATAGAAGCACATTGTAAACTGCATTTACTATTTGAACAACAAAAAAATCCCTCGCGGGATCTTTTTTGACTAACTGCTACTTAACTAATTTCCACCCTTCTGCCAAGAGCGGTTCAGCTTTTTTAAATTTGAGCTCTTGTGTCTCTGAGCCATTGGTGATAGTTACCACATCATTACGACTGTGCGTCTTATTGGCCACAACCGGTGCGCGTTTCTTGCTCTGCGATTCTACTGTCTCACCAGCTGATTGCTGCGCAACTTCAGCTTCATGCTTTCGTTCTTCTTCTTCCTTGGCTACCACTTGTGGCTGAATGCGTGGCAATACTTCTGAAAGTCGCACGAAGAGAGCTTGTTGCATTTCCTTGAAGAGACGAGTGCCCTCCTTGCGATATTCAATCAGCGGGTCACGCTGTCCGTAGGCACGCAAACTCACACTTGAGCGCGTATAACCCATAACTTCAAGATGTTCCACCCAGAGCATATCGATCATTTGGAGCGTGAGGCGACGAAACACATCAGTGAAAACTTCAGCACCGAATTCTTGTTTCTTAGCCACAACCACTGCCTCTAACTCCGGGAACTCGTCAGTGAATTCCTCCATAACACTCTCCACTTCGGCCGGTTCACCAGTGAGCAGTTTGCGTCGACGAGCATAAATAGCCTGGCGCTGCACATTGAGTACATCATCGTAGGCAAGCACCTGCTTACGAGCATCAAAGTGGAACCCTTCGATCTTAGACTGAGCGCTCTCTAACGTGCGGGAAATCATACCCATTTCAATTGGCTGATCTTCGGGAATCTTAAACGTACCCATGAGGCTTTTCACTCGATCGCCACCAAAGACACGCATAAGCGAGTCATCCATTGAAACGAAGAACTGGGTTTCACCAGGGTCTCCCTGACGACCAGAACGACCACGTAGCTGGTTGTCGATTCGACGTGCCTCGTGACGCTCAGTACCGAGCACAAAAAGCCCACCAAGTTCTTTCACCTTTTTCGCCTCATCCTTGGACGCATCAGGTCCACCAAGCTTAATGTCGACACCGCGACCCGCCATGTTGGTAGCGAGCGTCACCGCACCTGGGCGACCAGCTGCCGCGATAATCTCACCTTCATGTTCGTGGTTCTTTGCGTTAAGCATTTCGTGCTTAATACTAGCAGTAGCAAGCGCCGCTGAGAGACGTTCGTTTGACTCAATTGAAGCAGTACCAATCAAAATTGGCTGACCCTTGGCATGCACCTCTTTCACTTTTTCAATAATCGCTGCGAACTTACCTTTTTCGTTCTGATAGATGAGGTCGTTACGATCAATACGTTGCACCTCACGATTAGTTGGTACCGGAATTACTTCAAGCTTGTACACCGTATAAAACTCCTCTTGTGAAGTCATCGCCGTACCGGTCATGCCTGACAACTTATCATACATACGGAAGTAATTTTGATACGTAATAGACGCAAACGTTTTTGACTCTTTCTGAATCTGTACAGACTCCTTGGCTTCAACCGCTTGATGCAAGCCGTCAGACCAACGTCGACCAGGCTGCAAACGACCAGTAAACTCGTCGACAATAACTACTTCACCATCACGCACCACATATTCCTTATCGCGGGTAAAGAGAGCTTTCGCACGAACAGCTGTCTCAAGATGATGTACATACTTAAGACCTTTCTCGGTATAAATATTTTCAATGCCGAGCATCTTTTCAGCCGCCTCAATCCCTGCATCAGTGAGCGTTGCACTCTTGTGCTTCTCGTCAACAGTGAAGTGCTCTTCGATATTTAGTCGTGCGGCAATGGTGGCAAAGGTTGGATATAGATTCTCTGTGTCTGAAGCCGGTGCAGAAATAATAAGCGGGGTACGAGCCTCATCAATCAGGATGGAGTCAATCTCGTCGATAATGGCATACGCATGGTGCGGTTGGCGTAACTTTGCTGCGTCGTACTCAATGTTGTCGCGCAAGAAATCAAAGCCGAACTCGCTGTTGGTACCATACGTAATGTCGGCAGCATACGCCTCTTGACGCGTACATGGACGAAGAAACTCATGTACCACCTTGTATGAACCTTTTTCATCACGCTCAGCATCCTTCTCCTGATGCTCAGGGTCGTAGAGATACGACTCTTCATGATTTACAATACCAACACTGAGTCCGAGCTTGTTGTACACCTGACCCATCCACACCGCATCACGGCGCGCAAGGTAATCATTAACGGTTACCACATGAACACCCTTGCCAGTGAGTGCATTGAGCGTCGCTGGCAGCGTTGCTACCAATGTTTTACCTTCACCCGTACGCATTTCGGTAATTTTCCCGCGGTGCAAGATAACACCACCAATGAGCTGCACATCGTAATGACGCATACCCTGTGTACGCTTAGCCGCCTCTCGCACCAGTGCAAACACATCAGGTAAAACCGCATCCAAATCGTCTGGACCGGATACTTTTGCTTTGTTTGCTTGCAAACGAGACACTAACTCATCATCAGACAACGCAGCGATTGCCTCCTCTCGACTATTAACATCAGCGACAATTGGCTTGATTGCCTTTAGTTCCTTTTCGTACGTAGGACCGAAAAATCTATCCAAAAATGACATAATGGGCGTAGTATAGCGCAATCTGACCAAAGATAAAGGCTTCTACTATTGCACTACGCAAAATCGCCCCAAAGGGCGATTATGCAATAAGTCGAACACGGAGGTGACGAACACCGTCCGTCCTAACTACTTTTTTTTCGAAGCTGTCTTCTTCTTTGCGGTCTTCTTTACTGCTTTCTTTGCAGTCTTCTTTACCGCTTTCTTGGTAGCTTTCTTTGCAGTCTTCTTTACTGCCTTCTTTGCTACCTTCTTAACAGCCTTCTTTGCAACTTTCTTAGCTGGCTTCTTAGCCACCTTTTTCTTTGCTGCTGGCATAGCGTGATGAGAGATACTTGTATGAATAAAGTTCGACCGCAAGACCTTCTCATTTTCAAAGAACAAACCAGGAGAAGATTTTTGCTTACAAATATTATGGCGCGTTATTAATCGTTACACAATTTTTTTTACAACCATTTTGGGGATAAAAAAATTTCTTTAAAAATTTTTTAAAGAAATTTTTTACCCGTATTTTTTCTCGCGATCATTACTCAAAACAAAATGTACCTCTGGCTCAATCGTAATTCCAAACGTACTCTCAACTGAGCGTATAATTAAGGTGACAAAATCGAGCACATCGCTTGCTGTTGCACCGACTTCTGTCACCACTGAGAGTGAATGCCTAGGTGAAATGCCGACCACTCCTCTATATCGCTTCTCACCATACGTGCGCTTGTTGTATGCGCTACACTCAAGCAAAAACGCAGTAGAAATTTTTTCTTCTGCTTCAGAAACCTCCCAGTGCCAGGGAGACATTTTTTCATCAAGTTCAGAAAACGTTTCATGCACCACCGACTGAATTTCAGCAAACTGTTTTTTACTCACGATTGTGTTTTTGAAAAACGATCCCGCTGAGCGAAACTGTCCCGCGAGCATGCCAATGTTGCTGCGCACATGCAGAATCGCTGCACGGATATCTGCCAAGCCAGGCTCAGCAACACCTTGTTCCTCTAGATATCGCGCAATGCTTTGTGACGAACTACGATACTGGAGATTTACTACCGCAGCTTTTGTCAGCAAAAACACCACTTCCAACACCACCAAATCAGCTCCCGCCGCATGTTTGAAAGTACTATCTCGATACCCAAACGCGCACTCCGCAGCGGTTAGTACTCGTTCAACTCCGGCCTGCACATCGTACACGCGCACCGCCTCAATCACATCAGCTACCTGTGCTCCGTACGCATTGATGTTCTGAATTGGTGCGGCACCGACAGTGCCCGGTATTCCTGAGAGATTTTCGAGACCTGACAAATCTCGCTCAACTGTTGCTGCTACAAAAGCGTCCCACGGCTCTCCAGCAGCAGCGGTGACGCGCACTATAGCGTCATCAGCGGTCGCCTCAAACGAAACTCCAGTAAGCTCATTTTTAATCACGAGTCGACCAATCACTCCATCATCGATAAGCACATTTGACCCTCCCCCAAGCACCCATATGGGCACTTTGTGCTCTTGTGCAAAAGCTGACAGTTCCGGCAAAACTTGTTCATCAGTGAGTCGATGAAAATACGCAGCAACACCACCTACATGTAAGGTGGTGTGCACATCCAACGGAATATTTTCTTCTACTCGTACTGTCATAGTACTAACAACCCTCCTGCGGATCGTTACCGTTCTCAATGTTGCCAATGAAACAGTTGGCAGTGGTCTCGAAATCTGGCAACGCCTCCTTTGCCTCTTCTAGCACAGTAATTGCCTGCTCCGGCTCACTATTTTGGTAGTAGAGATACGCGAGTGTGGCCCATGTCTGTGGCTCTTCAGCCCACTTCTGTGCACCATCTGGCGCAGCCTGGGTGCGATACTCGAAGAGTTTAATTGCAATGTCGTACTGCCCAAACTGATTGGCGGCGCTGATGAGGAAGTCGCTCGCTGCCAAGCGACGCATAATTGCGTCATCGGTGATTCGATCATCAGCACTTATCATAAGTAATCGCGCTTCATCTGGCTTTTGCGCATACAAAAGTCCCGCTGCGTAATACTCACGTGCCTCAAGATTGCGCACGTCGAGTTCAAAGGCGGTCTTAAAGTATTCGAGCGCCTCGTCATTCTTTCCTTCTGAGAGCGCCACAAAACCTTGCTGCTCAATAATGGCCTGCTTTAGCGGTGAGTATTCACGCGCGAGTGCCATATGCTCAGCTGCTCTCTCAAGATTACCAATCGCGCGATAGTAACTTCCCACAAACACATGCACGCGCGCGTCACCAGGCTTTTCCGACACTAAGCGACTCAGTTGTTCTTCAGTGTAGGACTGATACTCGGCCCGTACCGCTTCAGGAATCTTTGTGTCACGCACCACACTCATAGTTTGCTGAGCCAATTGTTCAGTAATCTCTTGATGAGCAAATGATTCGCGACCAATCGCCTGCTTAAAGTATCCGAGTCGCTCAGCCGGATCTGCCGCACGAAAAGCCAAAATAATATCACCTGCCGCATGCATACCCGGCACATGCGCAAAGTAAATCACCGCCACCACAAGCACGGCCATGACCGGCGCAGCAAATTGTTCAATGATTGACTTGTCTACCTTCCACTCCGCTACAGCCTTTGGCACGAGTCCAACTCGTGAATTAATCAAACCAAGAATAATTGCAAAGAAGATGTAGCTGACAATATTGTCAAACACTACGAGATTGTGGGTGAAGTACCCGGCCAAGATACCAAGGAGCACCCCACGCTCCATCGCATTAAACGCATGATCCTCCTTGTCGATAAGTGGACGAACAAGCAGGTACCACACGCACCACCCAAAGATGCTGAGATACACCACCAAACCAAGGATGCCGCCGGTCACCAGCCAATCCATGAAAATGTTGTGCGATCGATCAAACCACTGCTCTTGACCGTACAGTCGTGGATCATAGTATTTGTTAAAGACGTAATTGAAGTTGCTCTGGCCATACCCAAGGACTGGACTTTCTTTCACCCCTTCCCAAGCAGTACCCCAAATGATAGTTCTGATTTCCAAGTCGCCCAGAGAAATATTGGCGATACGTGCCAAGTTTGGGCTATTCTGCACAAATGCGGTATCACGAGCCGCAATAAACGTACCAACGCCAAGTAGTAGCACCACAAATGCACCGATGGCATACTTGCGATACTGCACAAACTGCTTGCCGAAGAGACCAATGTACGCTGCCATCACCATGATGCCAACCGCCAAACCAATTGCCGTACCACGAGTACCGGTCTCGATGAGCACAAAGGTAAACATGGCAGCCAGCACGCCATAGAGCACTTTATGGAACGTGACACGCGTCTCTACAAAGAGCCAAAACGCTACGAAAATATGGAAGAGCATGTACACCGCCATGTATGCGGCATTACCCAAACGGCTATCGATACGACTGCTGCCATCGACAAATCCACCATACTGCGCCAAGCCATAAAACGCTACTGCAAACGCCACGAAGAGTGAGGTGTTGAGCAGTCGCTGCCAATGCTCTTTCGTTTGCAGCACACTTCCTGCCACCAGCATGTACAAGAATGTGTGCACAAGCGATACGTAGCCATCCATACGCTCGAAGTTGCTCCAGAAGCTTACATTGCGATTGAGACCCCACCAGTCGGCCGCAAACATCACCACCAAAAGCGCACCAAAGCTCCAGACAATACCCGAAACTTTCGGCCGATACTTTACTTCATACAACGCGAGAATTGCCCACGCCGCGAATGTTACATCGACAATAATGCGAAACCAAAAATTCTTACCAGTAATGTACGGGAAGAAGTAATCATTCTCCACGTACAAGGTCAAAAACGGCACGGCAAAAATACCTGCGTAGACCAACCATTTCATTACGTCTTTCATATGGGTGAAACTATACCACGTACGCCCGATAAGCTCCGACTAGACGAGGCCGAGATTTGGAGGTGTAGGCTATACACAGAAAGACTGGTGGGCGCTTCACTACAAGAGTACTTCAATTTTCATAGTCGCTTCGCTTCTTGAAAATTTAGTCGCACGACCCACCGGTTTTATCCTCTACCGTTTCTCTCCCTTTCTTTTCCCTTCTTTCTCGCGCAGCTCTTTGTGTCCACTGTCACCATTTCTCAATTGCTCTTGCAAGACATAAACTGCAGTCACTTTGCACATTTTTACGAGAAACAACACATCAAACTTAAAGAGACATCTTTAAAGGTTCTACTTATGGTTAACAATGTACTTAATTACTAATTAGCTGCTAATATTAACCTATGAGAAAGATGCAAAATTTTGGTTACACTATTTTGTAACTAATTACAAAGTATAACTGTTAGACACTAGATGTGGTCATACAGAATTTGTAACATCGAATTCATTCTTCAGGAAAATTATGATTGAAAAACTCTTAAATTTGATAAGGTCTCATCGGCATCATCTCACAAACGGTGGATTTTTAGCCTACTCCAATCTAATCACCTCAATCACAAGCTTCGGCATTGTCTATATATTTGCTAATTTTATACCGCAAGAAACTTTCGGTACATATAAATATGTTCTGTCGATTGCAAGCATTCTGTCCATTTTTACACTTCAAGGAATGAATACTGCGGTCGCGCAGTCAGTGAGTCGCGGCTACGAAAACGCTCTCAAAGAAGGTATCCGCACCAAAATGTTATTCGGAAGCATTGGAACAGCTATTGGTTTGACTATAAGTGCATACTACTTTCTTCAAGAGAACACCATACTGGGAAGCTCTTTTTTAGTCACCGCTCTTGCAATACCTTTTTTTGGCACCTTTAACTTATACCGATCATACCTCAACGGGAAGAAAGAATATAAAGCAATCGCTCGCGAAACTACATTGTACAATATAGCTTTTTTTCTATTGTTCTCTGCCGTACTGCTCCTAACCAATAACATTGTCGTTATACTACTTGGTTACTTTTTATTTTCCGTTCTGCTGCAACTATATATCTACCTTAAAATTTCACGAACACTCCGCAACACCCAACAAACAACTGACCCTGAGATTGTCGGGTACGCAAAACACCTATCGCTACTCAAAGGACTTACCGTTGCCTCTGGCTCCATTGGCACCATAGCTCTTTGGCAAATCCTGGGCCCTCTTGCCCTCCCTGTATACACACTGGCACTCGCACCGATTGAACAAGTCCGGCCAATGCTTCAGCTAACTGAAAACCTACTCATGCCAAACATGGCTCAAAAAACATGGAGAACCTACTCCATTGGATGGTTTTTTAAAAAATCTGCAACTTTTCTTCTCATAATCTTGCTTCTTGTGGCCATTTACATTGGCTTAGCGCCACTTATCTATGAGCTATTCTTCCCAAATTATGCAGAATCTGTCTTTCTTTCACAGGTGTTTTCAGTAAGCCTTCTGTTCACAGGCATCAACATCATCCTGATGACTATAATGAAATCAAAAAAACAAATCCGTAATCTCTATCTAAGTAACGGCATTCTTATTTTCTTTGACCTTTTGACGATACCCGCTATCTATTTCTTCGGCATTTTAGGACTTGTAGTTAATGTACTACTCGGAAAAGCTTTTCTGACACTCGTTAGTTTATTCTTGATATTCAAACGAACTCGCTAAAATTCCTATTGCATAGGTTTCGTGGCCACAGAGATTACTCGACGACCTTTGTTATTTTCACACTTATTAAAATACTTAGGCCAGATACTAAGATTGTAATGACTAGAAAGCTTTTTAAGTGTCCAGATTTTATTGTCAATCAACTTATCATAAATCTTAAGTGGATGAAAACCCATTTTGTCCTGCCCCACCACTTCTTTAACATCAAAAAAGGGACTTAGTGTGTCGGTCAGCTTTTGTGCTGAAAAATGCTGGTAATGCTTCGGTCCAGGAGGCAGCGCATCTGATGGAACAGTTACAATAAACTCACCTCCCGGCTTCAACATCCTGCTCACCTCTTTTAAGAGAGACGGTATTTCATCAGGGATGATATGTTCTAACGTTTCAATCATGAAAATAACATCAAAATAGTTACTCTCGCACGTAACTTCATTAGCAATATTTTTAGATGAAAATGTAACATTAGGCAAAAGTAGTTTTGCAAACGATATTGCCCTCTCTGAATAATCTATACCATAAAGACTGTGTTGATATCGATCTTCTAATTCTTTTAAGAAACGTGCATCACCACACCCTAAATCAAGAATTTTCAAAGTACGAGATTCTTTCATTAAAGATGACTGTCTTATTGCAAGGTCAAGATAACCAAAGTACAAGCGACCCGAAGAAGTGGAACTTTTCTTACACCAGTGATATGGATAACTGTACTCATCTTCCTGTATTTGCTGCTCTAATGTTAAATCTTTTTTTGTCATATTTACGAAGTTTAGCATAGCTTAAACACGCAATGCTTTTTTATCGGCAATAAATCTCATTATTTTTGAAGAAAAAGGAAGTACTGAAAAAGCAAAAAACAAAAAATATCTACCTCTCCATGAGTACAGAAACGCCTGCCAGGCGTTCCAAAGAGCCCTTCTTTTATTGCCGCCAAGAAGCAGACCAACAGCAGCACCATATGCATGACCCGCATACTTATCGCGTGCATCTGCAACCAGATACAGATACCTATGTTTTAATAGGAAAGCGTCTAGAACGGGACCCCTTTCAATTGAGAGCGCAACGTTCATCTTTTTCCTCTGAATTGTAAGCGACATTGAGTCTGACTCTAAAAATACTTCACCACAGGTTTCATTAATGTAGGCAATGTTGCTTCCAGATTTTTCCAATATTTCAATATAAAACATGAAGTCAATTCCTCTGGAACGAAACCGCACGTCATCTATCAAATTTCTTTTAACTGCAATAATTTCAGCATCTTGAGGCCTTCGTCCCCCAACCCAATCATATTTTGTTAAAAGACCCGTTTGACAACGCGGGAGCATTTGCGGCTCTCCATCATTACGATAGAAAACAGTACTTGCACAAACGACCCCAACCTCAAATTTTTGGAAACCACTTAACAAAACCTCGAGAGCATTAGGCAGTAACAAGTCATCACTGTCCCATATAATTAAAGCATCTCCAGTCGCATGTTCTATGCCCGTATTCCTAGCAACTGTCGCAGCTCCGTAGTTTCTATTTAATTTGATGTATTTAATGCGCTGATCTTTAAATCTACCCATCACTTTCTGAGTATCATCCGTAGAACCATCATCTACAACCAGAAGTTCAAATTTTTGATATTTTTGGCTAAGAACACTTTCAACACACTTTTGCAAAACCTTAGACCGATTGTAAGTAGCAACAATGATACTAAATTTCATAAGCCAATATTTTTCCGTACTGATTTTAGTACACTCAAGAATCTGGTATGTCTCTCATAGAGATACTCGTCAACGATATCGCCACCAAAACCCAACTTAAATCTGTTAATCCCAGATTTTGACTCGTCGGTCATATTAATGTATGCCAAATCTACATATTCAAATCCTCTTGCCCCGCCAAAGCAGCAAACTTCGTATATCAGCCTCTTACTTATATAGCCAATATCTTTCTGAGAAACGTTTTCATCATGCTTTCTTGATGAAAAAATTGAAATGACCTTTAAAACAGGATTAGCATCAATAAGATAAATGCCGGAAACCACCTTCCCGTTACAGCAACCAAGCGCCCAAATACCGTTTGCATTCCTTCTCTTGAGAGACGGGCGATTGCTTTCTTTTTCAAATACATCATACAAAGAGTAACCTTCCTCAGAAAAACCCTTAACTAGCTTAAACGAATAATTTTCTTTGTATGTTTTACGAATTTCGTTTCTATAATTCTTTTTAAATGAGAGTAAAATATCCTCGTCCGTCTTACTTGTCAAAAAAATTCTTGTTGTTTTTTTAACTCGACTCAGTTTGAAATCGTCCGGCAAATTCATCGGAAGATAGGAATATACCCTCGCAGAGTGAAATGAGTATTTTCTTATAACATCTAAAACAACGTTTTCACTTTCGTAATAAATCTCACACACTCTTATTAAATTGTAAACTGTTTTTTTTCTAATCATTTCTTGTTACGACAAACGAAATAGGTCGTCTTACTGAACCACGGGAAGAATCTGTAAATCTTATCTTTCCAATTTAAATTATCTTCTTTTGCCAATGAAATCTTATGAATAATTTCTATATCCCTGAAATATTTTTTAAGTTTAAAAAAATCTGACGGGCTTGTTCTGTATGTTTTAAGTTCATGATAATAATCAAATCTACCAGAAAAAAAACGGTGCAACTTTTTTAAATATAAACGATTATGAGAACTAAAAATAAATACACCGTCTCTTTTTAATACACGCGCAGCTTCTGACACGGCAGAATAGATATCTGGTTCAACATAATCAATGCCGTGAAAAGGAAAAAAAATTGTGTCAAACGTATCATCTTCAAATGCTAGTCGACTAGCATCCATCTCAAATACTTTTACTTGATATCCTGCCATTCTTTTTTTTGACTGGTCAACCATTTCAGGAACAATGTCAACTCCTGTAACACAGAATCCTAAATCATGCAGTGGCTTCAGAGTTCTCCCTCCACCACACCCAAGCACTAACACATTATCTCTTTTAAAGTGTTTCTTTGCTAAAATTTCCTCATCGTGCCCCCAATAATTTACTTCACCATATTGACTGGCTTGGTGTGCATATACTTTCTTATTCTGTTCAGATATGCTCATCTCTTTAGCAAAAATTTAAATTTTTCAAAAGTCGTCCACGAATATACTCCTTTTCTGTTCAAATGTAACATATTCGAATTATCAACAGTAACTCTACCCGGCCTTGTGCCAAAAGCAACATCATAGTATTTCGCAACTTCAGCCTCTATACGCTCGCTCCTTTTACCTTTCGGGTAGGCAAAATACCTACAGTCTATGTTCAACTTACTATTGAGAGTTTCCCTGCTTTCTTTAAGCTCTAACGAAAGAAGATCTAGATTGGTCACGTCTGGTAAAACAAGGTGTGATTTGGTATGTGAGCCAATAGTTACAAGTGGGTGAGCGGCAAGATTTATTAAGTGAGACCAGTTCAAGAGAGGCAACGCTCCATCCACATTGTTCATGCTTCGACCCACAAAATCGGTTGGTACAAAAATCGTTGCTGGTATTTCATATTTTTCAAGCACCGGTAAAGCATTTTCAATAAAATCAGAGTACGCGTCATCAAAAGTTATAGCGACTGTTTTTAGGGGGATTTTTCTCTTTTTTTTCAACATCACAACAAGTTCCGGCAGTGACACAACATTCCATTTTTTATTCTTAATATACTTAAGTTGTCTTTCAAAGACTTTCTTACTCACAGTGAACGAAAAACCATTATCTCCAACTGAATGATACGTAAGAACTACAGCTCCAGACTTAGTCGGCAATAGCGCTGCTGCCATAAACCAATAGATTGATTTCCCAATGTTTAGAATCGCCTGTAAAAGTTTTATATTCATAGTAATGACTAATCAAAGTTTTTGCTCAGGAACATTTTTTGACATAAACGAAATTATATTTTCAGCTCTCCTGCTCCATGTATATTTGCTGGCCTGCTCTAGTAACTGGTTCGATACACCCGCCCTTTTTGCAATAACTTCACTAGCCACAGAAATAAAATCGCCCACATCATCAGGACTAAAAAAGTACCCTTCCTCTTTAAGCACTTCTCTAATTGATGGCAAATCAGAGGCGATTACAGGCTTCCCCATTGCCATATATTCAAATAGTTTAATTGGAGACATGTAGTATCGATAGTGGTCAGTGTTTGGAAATGGAGCCACAAAAGCATCAGCTACGTTTAAATAACTCGCCATACTATGATGTGGAACTCTCCCGACAAAAAAGAATTTTTCTTTAACCGAATACATCTCAGCAATTCCCTGATATTCTGCGATATCTGCTTCAGACCCTCCAATCACTAAAAAAACGACCCCTGGAGGCAATTGTATCGCTGCTTCAATTAATAAACGAATTCCTTTGTCCATACCAAGCGTTTTAAGCATTCCTGCGTAACATATAATGTTTGCATCAATTGGTATTCCAATTTTATCTCGTTTGACGGGAATAACATTAGGCGAGAACAGTTTTGGATCAAAACCGTTGGGAGCGGTTAAGACGTCAGAAACTGAAAGTCCAAATCGGTTCACAACCTCTCTCTTCTTCCATTCGTTTGTAACTATGACAAGCCCTGCATTTTTAATGGCAGAGGTAAATAACTTCAAGTATCTCTCAGGAAAATCATGCATTTCATAGAAGACACTTAAATAACGCCCAAAGAATAGTGCAAAAAAAATATCCCTAGTTACTACTTTCACGCCTTCGTTCTTTTTTTCCTTTCTAAAGAAGAACCAAAGTAACTGAAATAAAAATGACACTTCCAATAGGTAGTATCCAAACAACGTGTTGGGAAAAATAGTGACAATAGGTAAATAAGTAACTTTGAAATTTTTACTTACCCCATAAAATTCGAAAACATCCTCATTAAGGCTGTTTTTTCGTCTTGGAACAACCAAGTTAACCAAATGACCTTGTGCAGCATAGGCCTCACACATTTTTGAGATTTGTAACCCATGAGCTTTTTCTGTCGGGATTCTTACATTCGCAACATAGTAAATATCCATACGTAATTTTTAATCACTCCAGCAGTGAAATTCCATATACACCAGCAACTAGACTCTTATCCTTACCAGTACTGCCTAACAAGTCAAGATTTTTGGCTTCCAGAGATTTTAACACTTCTAAACCGACCTTATCCTCAGCTACTAAACTATCATACAAGAAACGAAAAGCAGCCATATCCTTTATGAAACAAGCACCCCCTGCTCCACGACCACTCTTATGAATCGGACTATTGTAATACGGTGACATCATAACGTCTTCGTCCATCATTTTTCTCACCGCTTCCCAGTCACCACCAGTTTTTTCACCTACCTCAAAAAGCAAATTAGAAAGAATCACTCTAAAGTAACCCTGTAGATTGTGCGCATATTTAAACAGTTCTGCCTCTTGAGCTAAAACTACGTGATTGTATTTCGACTTCGGGAACAATGACAACACTCTTTCAGCTGCCCCTTTCTGCTGCTCTGTGCTCAAAGGGTGACCAACTACATTTATAATCGGATTTGCCACATCATACGCAGCAGTCTTTTCGCACAAAAACTCAGGCGAAAATAGCACCGTAATACCTGGATACTTTTCTTGCAGTTTTTTTGTAGTGCCAGGCAGAATGGTTGATTTAATAACGGCCACCGCTCCCTCAGTAACTAGCGCAAGAACTTCTTCGACAATACTATAATCGAAGCCCACAGGAGTGGTTGGTGTGGGGACGGCGATAAAAACCACATCACATTCGGAGATCTTTTCCTCATTATGTACATACTCAGACTCTACAGAGTATCGAACCACCTCATAACCACGGTGTTCAAAATTATCAGCAATATTTTTCCCGACAAAACCTTGTCCAATGCAACCGATTTTCATATACTTCATATTAACACTCTAAATTTATTTTTAGTTACAACCAAAAGAATCAGGTGGCTTTTTAAAAATAAGTCAACAAAAAGCTCTTTAATTTAAACTAATCAAACTTTCCTATATTCACTATTTTCTTTTACAAAGACAATATCAATCATTTTCAGCACACCATTTTTATATGAATGTCCACCGAAGAAATCAAATACGACAAACGAGTTTTGTTTCATAAAACTAACGATAGTTGCAAAATCACTCGGGGTTGAAACGCTACCTAGTGGATTAATCCAAGACTCCAACAAAACCACATCACACAATGCTAGAGTTTTAGTCGCCCCCCTCAAGACATCCATTTCAGCCCCCTCGACATCAATTTTAAGAAATATATTACCTTTAATATGATATTTTTCGCACAATGAATCGAGTTTCTTAACCTCTTTCTTAATAACACTAGAAGATTCACGATTGGCATATTTTGATGACAATCGACCGTTTTTATTTTCATAAAAATCAACAGTCCCATCCTCCGCGCCGCAGAAACAATTTTCAACATTAACAGTAGACATATATTGCTTTTCAAGCACATCCAGTGACTCACTATACCGAGAATCTGCCTCTACCAATAAGTAGTTATAATGTTTGAACGGGAAAGCATTGATTAACTCTGGCGTACCATCAGCAACACCAATGTCAATGACCCAATCTGGTTTTGATATTAACGTACTTAAAAACAAGAGTCCTTCACAATAAGGCTTCGCGGGAGCATGGTAATTAGTAATCCTTTTACCAAAATATCTGAATACTTTTTTGGTCATTTCTTTAATCATATGTATAACAATATCATTCGCTTATTTTGAAATTTTAAATAAGTAGCCCAATACATATTTATTACGCAAAGGTCTTCTCAACATAAAATACAGCCAATCAAGGCCATAGAATATAATCAAAAATACTGGCCTTAAAAATAGCGGCAAGCTTAAATTAAACATTTGAAATGAAGCAATGAAAGGACCCTCCTCAATTGGTATAATTTCTGTACACCTTGCTCCAGCACATTCAAATATTTTCCGCAACGATTCATCTGTATATCTAAAAAAATCAGAATGATCGGGGTGGTACCACATCAAAAACGGAACGAAACCTATAAGTTGTCCGTCATTTTTTGTTATTCTAACCACCTCGTTTGCAATATGCTGATAATTAAATATGTGCTCCATTACGTTTAAAAAAAGTACAGTGTCGTACGAATTATCTACAGCAGGAAGAGTATCGGTTTCAAAATTTACATTGTTTCCTGATTTTAAATCGAAGGTTTCAAACGTCACTCCTTCTTTCCTAGGAATAAATGAAAGGTATGATGATTTTCGACCGCCGCCAATATCAATTGTTTTCCCTTTCAACTCTTCTTTCAAAAGTGCAAAATTAAGGTAAGCACGCGTTACACTTTTCCCACCACTAACTTCCATCAATAAAAATTTAAATTTTGATAAATTCATACTTCAATTAATATTTTAGGTATTAGTTTCTCCAAACTATGAAATTCATTCACAAAGCCGATTTTTTTTTCTTCGATTGAGTTTCTTTCATCAAGGAATTTTATTATTTCATTAGAAAAATCTTTTTTATTTACAACTTGAGCAGCGCCGAGTTGCAAAGAGTTTGTGCCCTCAGCCATAGAGACCACAGGCAAGCCACAAGCCATCGCTTCGAGCACCGCCTTATCTAAGCTACCATTTTTTGCCGCCGTAACAAAAACTTTTGCTCTATTTAAAACGGCAGGCAATGAATTTTGATCGACTTTTCCAAGAAAATGAACTTTGTTCTCTAGTCCCTTTTTCGCAATACAACTTTTTAATCTTTCCAAATACCTTTTTTCTGATTCAGTGACAGCCAATCCAACAATCGCCAAAGAAGCACTCGTCTTTTTGTTAACTAAGTTCAACACGTCGACAAGTACCAAAAGATTTTTAGATTCCGTAATTCTACCAACTGTAATCAGGTCAGTATCCTTTTCAATCTTTTGAGGCTTGAACAAATTAGTATCAATTCCGTGTCCAGTAACTACCAATTTGTCACTAATTAGACGAAAACTTTCAACTGAGCCACTATAAATGGTATCTGCTAATTTCTCGGCTAAACGAAGTGAAAGGGGCACACTTCCGTGCATATACCAAAAACCAATTCTTTTTCCTAAAATACGCCAAAGTGAGGCCCCTAAAATTACATAAATTTGATTCATGTGTACAAAAACTCGATCGTACTCATGCCGCAGACTCCAGATATACTTATAGAAACGCCACACATAGGTAAATCTCCCCTTCCCATCCTCTTTACCCAGGGAATGAACTGTGACATTGCTAGGCAAATCAAAATCACCTTGCCGCAAGCAAATGACATGTAGATGATCACAATGTTTCGCAAACTCTGCAATCCAACGATGGAAAAAGCCAAGCACTGGATGCTGCTTGTCTACCACCTGTGTAACGATAAGTAACTTCATAATCTATACAACTTACCACGACTACATGAAGTAACAATCGTAGCTAAATGTTACTTCTTAGCCACTACATCAAAGTGCACCGCACAGTAGTATTTGAGGAACGGTGGGGTGATTTTTTCGAGTAGAAAATTGAGCGGCTTCGCAACCACCACTCGCCAGACTGTGTCTAAAATATGCGGCAAAAAGATAATCGACTTTGGCAGCACTGCATACCCTACCGGCTTTAACTCCACTTCGGTAAACCCATCTAATAGATGGAGGACCTCACGTCGTGTGTAATATCGTACTGGACCATTCTTAAACGGACGGCCGATCAGATTGAGTAGTGCTTGGTACGCAAGTCCTTGTATGCCCATAAGCGTAACCGACCGCGGGAAAGATGAATACACCAGTAGCGTTCCGCCTGGTTTCAATACTCGCTTAATCTCACTCATTGCCTGCTCTACCACGCTCTTGTGATTATGAAGAAACACCGCTGAGACAATTGCTACATCAACACTACCATTCTTCAGCGGAAGCGTGTGGATGTCGGCATTGAGAAACAGCGCCGGCGTTTGCTGTTCTGCTTCATTGCCGTTATAGCGCTGCTTGAAGAGAGTGAGCATTTCGTACGCACTATCAACACCGATGTAGCCAGCAAGCGGCATATCAGGCAGTACGTACTTAGCCACGCGACCATAGCCAGTCCCACAATCAAGCAATACTTCATTGCCGGTGAGATGGCTTTTGATGTCGGCAATCTGGGTTTCTGATTTACGCTTCGCCTCGGTTTCATCCTTGGCAGAAATTACCGCGTGCGTAGGATTTTCGGTAGCAAGCTTGTCCCAAACGGTCTTTTCAGCGATTTCTTTTGCTATTTTGATGCCGTCTCGCTCAATCGTGGACTGCGGTTTAAGCAGTGTCTCTAATGTCTCTGTGTTCATAGTTCGGCCCATAATACCACACTCATCTGCTGATACAGCAGCCTATTTTACCTACGTATGGTCTGATTCTGATGATTCACCAACGAAAAAAGCTTGTTCGATACTAGTACGGTAGGCCTCCTGATATTCACGCGGGTCGTGATGGAACTTTTCACGAATCATGTCTTGCGCATTTTCAATAAATTCCTCACGCTGCGGAACACTATTTAAAAGATCATTGACTCGGTCGGTAAAAGCCTGGACGTCACTCGGCTCACAGAGGTACGCGTCCTCACCATGTTCAAAAATATCAGCGCGCTTTTCGGTGCGTGACATAATCATCGGAATTCCAGCAGCGGCCCCCCGCAAGACAATTTCCTCACTTTCTGGATCGGTATCGGTCACGATAAGCATGTTGGCTGCCTTTAAATAAGGCAGCGCTTCTTCTGCCTTGGTCTCAAACACTACCTGATGTTCAATCTCTAAAATTTTGGCGCGTTTTTCAAACTCCGATCGAGCTGGGCCATCACCAAGCACAATCATGCCCACTCGCGGATTACGTAAAACAAACCGTGCTGCATCAAGTGCGCGAAAGAGCGTGCTTTGGTGATCTAAACGGCCGATGTATAGCAAGAAGAAAATGAACGGCTTGTACTTACTCTTAAGATCAAGTGAAGACTCCGCGGTGATGAGTGCCTCGTAATTTTGGTACCGTGGCAAAAGTGCAATATCTGAAATAACGTATTTCTTTTGCAACCAAGTCAACATGGTGTCTGTCAGCGTACGCACACTCAGGAAACGCGGCACGGTGAAAATCGGCAAAAACAAACGCCAAAAATTACGGCGACTGCGGCGTAAAAAATCTGTCGTGCGATAGTCGTCAAGAATATGGAGCTGAGTTGGACGATCGTAGAGCTTAGCTGCCTGAAGCGCCACCACCGCTGACTCAAATGGATCACGAGCGACGATTAAATCTGGCCGAAATCCTGAAGCAAACTCTAATTGGCTTTTGAGCATTTCCATACCAGCACGTGGTGTAAGCCACCACTGTGAGGCAGCAGCAGTATAAATCCAAACATTTGGCGCCACACGCAAAACCGGATCCTTCGGTGCGATTCCAGTACGCAAAATCAGAATATGCACCTCATCGAACAGGTTACGAATATCGATGTAACCATCGAGCGATTGCTGTGTAGGATTCAACAACTCTGTGTTATACGAGATAAAAAGTACGCGAGTAACGTTGCGATTTGATTTGAACTCGAGCATACGCTTAGAATGCAAAGCTTGCTCAGCGGTCACTCTACGCACAGCACCCTCCGCCGTTCGTTTTTCGTTACGGATGATGTACTGAAGCTCTGATGCTGCATGATCTGAAGCATCACGCTGTGAAAGATCTCGTCTCGCCATTACCAGCTAGTATAGCAGGCTATCTAGGGACACAAGAAGCGTAAGATTCCACTAACTGCGTAATATAGGCTGCCTCATCCAGCGTCGTTTCGAGCGCCAGCTTGTGTCCTCGCACACCTTCAGTTGCTACGAGGCTATGATTTTTAAGATATACTTCCATTGCTTGTACATAGTGGTCACGGTCACCCACTAAAACCACCTGACCCGTTTCTCCACTCCTTACACACTCGCCGGCACAACCCACATCCGTAGTGATAACTGGCATACCAGCTGCAGCTGCTTCAACCAGCACCATACCCCAACCTTCATGATTGGACGTAAGACAAAAGATGTCATGCGTTGCCATAATTGCCGCAACGTTTTCAGTCCACGGGATAAACGTGACGCGGCTTTGTAAGCCAAGCGCAGTGATTTGCTTTTCAAGCACCTTCTGTAAAGAACCTCCACCAACAAGCGTAAGTGACGTATTTGGATATCGCACTGCCACTTGAGCAAACGCATCAATTAAAAACGGAAGATTCTTTTCCGGAGCAAACCGACCAACATATAAAAATGAGACTCTACCGCCCACTGCGTAATTTCTACTGACACCAACCGCCTTGAAAGCTGTGATATCTGAGAAAATCGGTAAGACGGTGATTTTTTCTTCCGATACACCAAGCGATAGAAGTGAGCGCTTAATACGTGATGAAACGACGCGGATGCCGTCCGCGCGACGTACGGCCAAATGGCCGTACGTCGCGCGGACCCGCTGCAATAAAGACACTTGATAACTCCGCGGATTAAATACGTCGCCATGAATTTGAATATGGTGGGTAGCGCAGTTGCCAAAGGCAACCGCGCTACCCACCACGCTCGTCTCAAACGGATCCTGACTCGATACCACCCAGTCACCACCCCGCTGCGCTAAAATCCGTCTACCAATTTTAAATGCTTGCCACATCATTCCTAATCGAGTACGAGTATTGGTGGCATACAAATGTAAATTACCATCCTGAACATACGCTGGGTATCCATCGTGTTTACGCGTAAATACAATAAGGTGATACTCACCCATTGCTTCCGCATACGCCAACATACGCGCGCGCTCACGCGTGCCTGTCTCAAGCGCCCGCTTAGCGTAGCTGATTGCAATCAACCGCAACTTAGATTCGTCCTTCATAGATCGATGTAAGAAGTGAAACTATTTCTTTCACCACCTCTTCTTTAGCGAATTGTTTTGATCGACCACGAGCCGATTGCACTAATCGCTCGCGCGACTCAGGATGCCCAAGGACTCGCGCAATTGCTTCAGTCAGAGCATCAACATCGTTAAACTCCACTAAAAAGCCATTTACGCCATCAGTGATAAGCTCTGGATTGCCACCGGCATCAGTCGTCACAATTGGTGTACCAATATCCATTACCTCAATCAGCTGGTGAGAAAGTCCTTCATATGCAGTATTAAGTACAAAAACATCAGCCGCTTTGATCGTAGCGCCGAGCGCGTCTTTGGTAATACTGCCAGTAAACCACACATGCTGTGCGAGCTTGAGCTGTGCTACCTTTTCTTCCAGTGCTGCGCGCTCGGCGCCATCACCCACAATAACCAACGCAATCTGCGGATATCGATCCTTTAGACGATGCACCACATCAATCAGTACCGAAAAGCCCTTCCAGGGCACCAGGCGCCCAGCCGAGACAATGGTTGGGTACGGGCACTCGAGCTCTTCGCGCAGTTCTTGTCTGGTTCCATGCACCTCGAGCGGATACAGTGCACTATAAATCACTTTTATCTTCTTCGAATCAATTCCCCACTGCACCACTACGCGCTTGAGATACTCACTCGGCACCACTACGCGCACGGCTTGTGACACCACAAACGTCTGCACCTTCGCAAGCTGCCGCACCATAAATGGCCACGATGCCCGCTTCGTCAAAAAGACATCTAGCGTATCAGTCACTCCAAACCGCATCCGACCCTGCTCCCAAGCATAATCACCGCCCAGTCGGACCAAGAACGGCTTGTGACGCACTCTTGCTACCAAGTACGCAGCTAAGCCAACGCTGGTTGGATCTAGCGCATAAATCATATCGGCACCTTTGCTTTCCCGCCAAAGCTTCCAAGCATACACCAGGTGTCGAAGCACTTTTGGATACTGTCTCACCCAGCCAAACGGTACGGTGGTAAGCTCAAATCCATGTCCAGGCAGCTCCGTCTCAAGCATGGCAGCGTAGGTCGCTGGTCCGCCAATTTCCGGTGGATATAATCCTGTTGCAATCGTTACTTTCATATTCATTCTCATCATACCAATATCAGTCTCTTGGCAGAAGTAGACAGACTGCTTCTATAAGAGCCCGATGAGCTTCCGGGCTAACTTTCGCGAATCGTGACGAATCAAGCTACGCTTAAGCACATCGCCTCGGCTTTTTTGTACCACCTCATCCGCCAGCAAATCAGCTGGAATAATTCGACAATTCTCTGTCTCACAATTAAAGACGACCGGGTACTCGCCATCAGCAGCGTAGCGTGCCAGCAAATCAGCTGGCAGTGGTGCAGTATTAACCACCACGGCATCTGGATGTCGTCCAATGTACCTGGTTATTTCTGACAAATGTTCAGCTAATCCCATACCTGCTGTCTGCCCCACCTTCGTCATGAGGTTTGAGACGTACACTAATTTCGCTGTGGCGTGCCGAACCGCTTCGGACACTCCGTCCACGACACAATTTGCCAGTACGCTGGTATACAAATCGCCTGGACCGATTACAATCAAATCAGCCTGCAAGAGAGCCGCTTCGGCCGCTTCGCTAATGGTGGCGTGGGGAGTGACCTCTAGCGCGATGATTTTGTGGCGCGCACGATCTTCGTCTGGCTCATCAATGCCGTGCTCTCCCACCAACTGTACGCCATCATCGTAGGTCGCCATAAGATTAACTTTTTCAGTAGTGACCGGAATCACGGCGCCACGCACACCAAGGAGGCGACCGGCAGCGCGAATGGCAGCTTCCTCGCCGCCGAGAATATCAGTGAGCGCGACTAGTAGTAAATTGCCAAAGTTGTGCCCCGAGAGGCCGTGCCCTTTTTCAAACCGGTACAAGAACAGCTGGCGCACCAACTCTTCATATTCATCATCAGCACTCCCAAGGGCTGCAAGTGCCATACGCACATCACCGACAGGCAGATAACCAAACTCATCACGCAGCCGCCCCGTCGAACCGCCTGAGTCAGCCATCGTTACAATCGCCGCGAGATCAACGTGCTTCTGATACTTTCGCAAACCTTTTAGTACGGTATGGGTTCCCGTTCCACCGCCAATAACAACCACTTTCTGTTTCTGCATCAGTGGACTATAACAGTAAATATTCACCCCGTGTCACTTTACGTTTACAATAAATGTTTCTGAATAATACGTTATAATCAATCGATACCATGAAAGTACTTATTATTACTCCACTTTTTCCTCCCGACACCGGTGCACCGGCGCCGTACTCTAAGCTACTGGCCAAACGACTCGCCAAACACGACGTAACCGTTCTTGCTCACGGCACCCTTCCCGAAACGGTACCGCACGCCACTATCATTTCTATTCCTAAAAATTCTCTCAAGACTATCCTCATCGCAAAAACCCTGCGCCAACTATTCCTAGTCAAGACTGACCTTATCGTAGTGAATAACGGACCAGCTGTTGAACTACCAATGCTCATCTATTCTTTTTTTGCAAAAACACCTTTCATTTTGATTGAGAGCGACCCAATTTCTCTCTCTCATAGCCAGACAGGACTGCGCGCATTGGTACACCGGAATCTACGAAAGCGTGCCCGCGGTGTATTACAACTGCCAACACACGAATCGGACTACCTGCCACTTGAAATACTTCCTTTTAGGAAAATCGACACAGCGTGCCAAGCGGCTCAAGATGCCTGGTGGAATGAACACTGTAAACAAATTGAATCGTATGGGTCATAACACCGAACAAACTTGGCGAGAATATGTCAGTGTGGAACTCGCGGTATTAGAACCGATTTTAGCTCGGCGTGGCATTGCATTGGATGATAATCAACCCCACATTAGCGGTGAACGCTTTCTCATGAGAAACATTACCACCACGAGCGGCACCAAATTAATCCTTATTGGTACTACACACACAGGAACACCTGTGGTGATAAAAGCAACGCGAGACTATGCCGGCAAAGCTGAACTGCAGCATGAGCGAAAATGTCGCGAGCTGCTACATAAAATTAATTTTGCATATGAGACCTTCTCATCACCGGAAGAACTTGCCTTGTTTACTGAACACAACTTCTTAATATCAATACAGCGTTTTATAGAGCAGTCTTCAAGTTTTACCGAACGATCACTGCCAGAACAGTTCTCGTACGCACTAACCGGACTAAAAAACCAAGAAAGCGTGCACGCCACGACGCGCAATCACTATCAGCAAATCACCAGAATCTTTGGTGTGCGAACCAGCCAAAGCTACCAAGACTTATTTGATGGCTTCTCAAAATTTCTCGAACACAATTGCAGTTCAAAAGAAGTACGAACTGTTGTTGCTCGCGCGCACACACACTTTTGCAACAATCTTATCCGCGTCCAACAGTATTGCGGCTTTCTGACACACACTGATTTTGTTCCACACAACTTCCGTATTGCCGACGACAAACTATACCTGCTCGACTTCTCCTCACTCACGTTTGGCAACAAACACGAAGGCTGGGCACGTTTTTTAAATTTTATGACACTCTATAACCCTGAACTTGAAGCGCTGCTCATACGCTACGTTGAAGACAATCGAGCTCCAGAAGAACGCGAATCACTACAACTCTTGCGCATCTATCGACTCGCTGAAATCATCACGTACTATGTTCGCACGCTCGGAAGTAGCACGGGCAGTCTACACGATCTCAACACCGCTCGTATTCACTTCTGGCGTGATGTGCTCGAAGCAGAACTGGAAAATACGCGAGTTGATCACACCATCGTAGCCGCGTATAAAAAACTTCGCGACACACTTCGTAGCGATGAAGAAAAAATGAGACAGAAAAACTTGCACTAGAAATGAGCGCGGCCCTTCGGGCCGCGCTCATTTCTATTCCTCAAGTCCTTTCAACTGTTCAATTAATCTCCCGTATCGCTCCAAGAGTGGATGTTCCCAGTCTTTCTTTAGTTCAGTATAGAGCAATTCTTCAAACCACAGCTTCTTCGCTTTGCCGCGATTAAACACATTCCAAACCGCGCGACCTTTGTGCTCGTAATCGTTTAAAATACTCTCCGCATTGTGAATCTTATCCGCAATTGAAACCGCGCGCACTCCTTCACCGGCCGCCACCACTCCCGCGACATACCGCTCTTTCCGCGCCTCCCACGACAAGTCTTTATCTTCACTCACTCCGTCCACCATCACTGCAACATCTTCACCAAGTTTCGCCGCCAACTCTTCCCGCGTCACTGACGTATCTTCAAGCACATCATGTGTAAAGCCAGCTGCTACCACAGCCTCAGAAAAACCGTACTCTTTAAGGAGCACGCCCACCATCACTGGATGTGTGATGTACGGCGAACCATCACTCTTTCGCACTTGGTCTTTGTGGGCGGCTGTGGCGAGCCGGAGCGCCTTCTCGGTTAGTGTCATCATACTAATCTACTACTTTGCTAAAGACTTCCTCACGCATCTTCTTCGCCACAGCATCCCAGTGATACTCCGTCTCCATGAGCTTTCGAGCATTGGCGGTCACTTCAGCCACTTTTTCTGGGTGCGTCAAAATATCCTCAACCGCTTTGGCAATTTGCTCTGGCGCATCCGGCTCTACCACCCAAGCGGTTGGTGCTTTGTTTGGATTGTGCGCTTCGTCAAACACAAAATCTTTTAACCCACCGACATTTGAAGCAATCACCGGCAAGCGGCCAGCCATAGCTGAAAGTACTGAGTTACCCAGCCCTTCCGAACGACTCGGGTGTACAAAAATATCGCTCACAATCGTGTTGCGATACTTTGGCACATCGTCGCGCTCAAGCTGTCCTAAAAATTTCACTCGCTCGCTTACACCTAGCTCTGCAGCCAAAGCCTTGAGTATGGCTTCATCAGGTCCGCCGCCGCCAATCAAAAAATGTACATTCTCTGGCAAAAGCGTCAGCGCTCGCACCACTGCATCAATTCCCTTCTGATACACCAGTCGCGCTGCAATAAAAAGGTACACGTCTCCCTCTTTCTTTCCGAGTGATTCTTTAACCGTTTCAAGCTCGGCATCACCGTAGTACTGGTCGAAGTTTTTTGGATTAGCACCATTACGCACCAGTACCACCTCACCAGTGTAGCCACGCTTTTCTGGCCACGTTGCCAGATATTCTGAGATAGCCTGAATAACTGCAGCATTTTTAATGCCACTATCAATCAGCGGAAGCGCTGGCTTAATAAACCAGCGCTCAAAGACCTTATCGTATGGGTCACCATCTTGGAACGTCACCACATGTGACACCTTCACTCCAATCCACCGCGCAAGCGTGAGCGGCATAGTCATGTAGGTCATCATCGCCCACATACCGGCAAGTGGCGATTCTGTGTGTAGCGCCCGTGCCGTACGTGCAGCCAAAAACACAAACAGAATTTTCGAAAGATACGCTCCACCAAACCCAACCCGGTGCACGGTCACATTTCCCATCACTTCAGTTCGCGGCGCAGTTGTATCAAAGAGTAGCGTAATGACGTGAAACTCAATATCTTCTGGACTAATCCTCTCGGTGATTTCTTTAATTGCCGCCTCCGCGCCGGAGACATGACATGGATAGTAGGCCAAGGAAAACACTGCTATTCGCTTTTTCATATAACTCACTTTATCATAAAAGTAGCCCTCAACTTCGGACCATTTTTGCTACAAATTAGACTGTGTATACTCAGACAACTCGTACTGCTGTTGCCAACCAAGAGCTTCAAGCTTACTCGTATCATCTGCCATACTAGAACGTGATGACTTTGTTGCGGGAGCATATTGCTTCTCCAGCCCAAACATATCGGCCAGTTCATTCAGTGAATACACTTCTTTGGCGCAAATTGCGTACTCATCGCGCATGCCCTTTTCGGCAATGAGAAGCAGCGCACTAACCGTGTCTGACACATGTGTAAACGCGCGCGTTTGTTCGCCGGTACCATTGATGGTGCATGGCTCGTGTTTTATGGCGCACTGCCTGAATGTTTCTACCACCGTACCATACGCACCAGTGTACTGCCCCGCACGTTCACGTGGTCCGTAGACATTATAAAAATACGCAATCGAATACTCGAGATTGTACCAGCGACCGTAGTTGTGTACCAGCTCTGAGTTCATTGCCTTAGAAAAACTATACGGCGCTCGATTGCGCGCTTCTATCTCACTGCTCCGCTCATCTTGCGTATGTTTGGTCGAGCTGCCAGCGTACACCAACTTGCACTGCTTCTCGCGCCAGAATTCAAGCACAGCCATTGTGCCAGCAGTATTTAAATCCCACACCAAGTGCGGCTCCGCCAGACTCGGCGCAATGCGAGAGTATTCACCAAGATGAAAAATCACCGTTGGTGTTTCAGAAATATGGAGCGCAATATCCTTAGTGTGACCTTCGCGATACTCAACTCCAGGCACATGATTGTCTTTGGTACCTGAAAAGTAATTATCGAGTGAAATGACCGCATACCCTTCCTGCACCAACCGCTCACAAAGGTGCGACCCGACAAATCCGGCTCCGCCGGTCACGACTGCTAATTGCTGTTCCATAGTGGTTAGATAGTACCAAAAATACGTCTGTGATACGAGCGTTATTTTGAGTCGGTAAAAAAGGCGCTTTCAGCTGGTTTTGCTGGGCGCGGCGCCACGAGCACACCAAACGTGCCGACTACCAACAATGCTCCAAAGGCATAGTATGGCCACGACTCACCGCCTGCTCGTGGCACCGCGCCTGCCGGTGATTGCGACGGCGCAGCAGTGACTTCACTCACCTCAACAGACTGAGCTAACGGAAACTCTGTGGACTTCTCTGGCATCTCATCACGTATCACTGGATAAAAAGTCACCGCACTATCAGCATACGCAAGTTCAATTTCATTCTCTGTTTGCAGCTGCTTGGGAAGCTTGAGTGCCACACTCTCACCTTGTGCGTCGTACACCGCCAGCACCATATCAGTACTACCAATACGTTTTTTTGAGAGTGTAATGGTCTGATTCGGCAAGAGAATTGTTCGCGGCGGCAACAGCACCTCCTTTGCACCCACTACGCGATACCCAGACAAATCAAGTTCGTACGGCGAGTCATTATTGATTTGCAAATCACCCACCGAGTTGGTGGTAAGCGACAACGCAACCGGCAGCACCGTAATCGTGTGGCGCGCAATTTGTTCTTGCCGCTTAAAGCTAGCATACAAAACTACCGCGTACGTTCCTGGGTGCGTAAAATAGTGCGTCGTCTCACTCCCGCTACTCACTGACCCGTCGCCAAAATTCCACTCATACAAAAGAGAGTCAATCAAATGATCCCCGATGCCGGAAGCGCTACTTAAAAAAGTGATATCCTGATTCACATACACCGTCTTTGGTGCACTAATTGCCAATTCCAAAGTGATGCCTGGTAAAACTAATTTTGTTTCAGTTACCTCAACCGGCTTCGCGAGTGGCCCACCATCAGTTTTTCGGACGGAGGCGGATTCAGACTTCGCTTGGGCTACTTGTATCTCAGTTGTCGTAATTCCTCGCCCAGGAGTGGCTGCCGCTGTCACCCAGCCACTTGCGGTGTACTGCGCCGTTTCCTTCGTTACATTATCGCCTCCAATATTTTCCCAATCTTCTCCCCCACTCACTTGATCAACCAGACTCCCATCAACCCTAGCAAGACTCAAGGTCGCACCGGTGTTTACCAATGCTCCAGTGTAAATCATAAATGCAGAACCAGGAGCAGACGCATCACTACTGCGCTCTAAAACCACATAGCTGTCAGCTGCAATCACACCGCTCAACGTGATATCAAGATTCACACCATCATTCACATGCCACCCTGTAACGTCTATTGCCGCTCCATCATTATGCAACTCTATCCACTCATAATTCGCAGACTCAGCCGAGCCCATCCAAGCTACTTCACTGATTGAAACCGCAGCTTGGACAGCCGTCGGAAACATACCTGTAAACAAGACCAACACCACCCGCCACATAGTTACCTACTGGAATGGCGACCGGCCTTCAGGTGATTCTCTAAGCAGCTTACGAACTGTTGCGATATCAACACCAACATCACCAGACTCCTTAGTAAATGATTTTACCTGTGCAGTTGATGACACCTCAGCACCTGACACAGGAATGGGTTTATCTTTACGGTACTCCAATACCACGCGCCTGGCATCGGCAGCTAGAGTATTAGCCGGCTGTACTGGTGGCACAATTGATTCTGTTGATGTCGTAGAAGGAGTTGAGACAGATTCAGGTCTCGGAGCTGGCGCTGAAATCGTTTGTGTAGCAGAATCACTTGGCTGAACACTTTTTAGGGCATCAGCCAAAGCCATGCGAAGTGGTGATGCATCTTCTGATTTCTGTGGCCTTGGCTGCAGCTGCTCTTTCTTATCGCTATACTTATTTCTATTTCTAGCTGTCACTTCATTTTGTTTTTGGGAAGAGCCGGCTGCCGGCTCTTTTGGTTGTTCTGAAGTCTTTTGCTCTGCTTGCTTCGCTTCTTTTTTATCAGTATCAGAATCACTCGCCATCTTGGCAAGAATTTGGCGCAAATCATCTGGGCTTTTCTCAGGCGGCCGCTTGCGCTCATCGGAGCGCACGTCATGTTGCGAATCCCTGCTTCGCGGTGCCGCACTACCACGAGACTGACTGTTGCCAGCATTGTTTCCGAATCCTCCACTGTTGTTGCCTGAACGCTTTTGCCCACCAGCTCCGCCGCCTGGCTTTTTATCAAATCTCTTCGGTTCTTCGGTACGCTCCGGTGTGTGCAGCTCTGCCACGATCTTTTCTACTGCCTCACGCTCATTGCCGTATAGTCCTCGACTCGATTCCACCACCATCTCCCGACACGACACCTGCGGCATTGGCACCGGCGGGAGCGTCTTAGCAGAAAACGGCTGCGAACCAATCCCATCAATCATAAGCGTGAGGTAAATCTGCGCAAAGCCCAAGTTCACTAAGTCAGTCGCCTCAAAGCGTGGCGCGAAGACTGTTTCGAGCACTTCGGCATCGAACGGACCGACCCGAAATGCAATCGTGGTACCCACGTTTCCAAACACCGCGTTGCGCACGTCTTCCTCCATCTGCTCGATGTACTGGTGTGCAATGATGAGATTGAGGTGATATTTACGTGCCTCAGAAAGAATATTGGCGAAAGTAGCGTTTGCAAATGACTGAAACTCGTCGACGTAAAAATAGAAGTTTGGCATCTGCTTCATCTGCGCTACCGGCAAATCGGCGCGACTCATTGCTGCCAAGTAAATACGCGTGGTGAGCATTGACCCTAATAGATTGGCATTGGTTTCACCGATCAATCCTTTTGAAAGGTTCATAATGAGAATTTTCTTCTCATCCATGAGCTTTCGAATATCAAAGCTTGAATGTGGCTGCCCGATAATGTTACGAATGAGCGGATTGCCTGTAAACTGACCGATCTTATTTTGAATGGCTGGCAGTGCTTCAGCAGTGAAGCGGTCAGTGTAGTTGGCGAATTCATCCACCCAAAATGCCTTCACCGCTGGGTCTTGAATGTAGTCCACCACCTTCTTACGAAACTCCTTATCGACAAACAAGCGATTTACTGACAAGAGTGTAGTGTCTGGATACTCAATGAGTGCCAAGAGCGCATTGGTAAGGATGTACTCCATGCGCGCACTCCAGGCATCAACCCAAATCTTTTTGAAGGTCGACATGAGCCCAGACACCACCAAGTGCCGCTTGTCCGGACCAACGTCTTCCATGACGTTAAATGAAATTGGATGGTCTAAATCAAACGGCGCAAAATATACCACGTCCTGTACGCGATGTTCTGGCACATACTCAAGCAGGGTTTCAGCGGCGGAGCCGTGCGGATCAATGAAAGCCATCCCTTCACCATTTTGGATGTCTTGCGCGGCCATGTTTTCGAGCAAGGTGGACTTACCCATACCGGTCTTTCCCACCACGTACATGTGACGCTGACGATCCTTCGCCTTAATACCAAAAGCCACCTCCTGACCTCGAGCGTCAGTCTTAGCGAAAAAGGTAATCTTTTCCGGATCAAAAGCTGTCATTTGTATTTAGTATACCACTAGCGTCCAAAGCGATTTTGGACATACTCAAGCAAAGTCACAACATCGCCAGTCCGATCATCAGAACCAAGAATAATCACAATCAAAGTACGGACCTGACCCTGCAGCTCAACCTCGTGCAGTGAAATGGATGTTTTGCCAGCAGCCAAGGTTTCACCCACTTTACCGCCAACGAAATTATCCATATCTTCTACTTCATTGAAATTGATGAGGCCATCAAACTCACCACCAACATACGCACTTGGGATTTTATCATTAGCAGTTATTTCTAAAATAAAGCTGCGATTACTACGAATGTACTTGGTCAACCGAAACAAATCACCAAGAGAAGAAACATTGTCAGCACTCAAACCCGATGGGTCAGCGAAGCGCGAATGCATCATGCCCAGCTGGCGCGCTTTTGCATTCATTGCTTCGATAAATTCAACCCGACCCATTTCACCAGCAATTGTTTCAGCTGCTTCGTTGGAAGATTCAACCAAGAGCAACTGTAATAAGCTGTACATTGATACACTGCTACGCTCAGACAAACGTGGGATAAGTGAGTGAACAAAGGTTGGTGACGTAATCTGCACACGACCATCAAGGTCGAGCTCTTCCGCTGTCACTACTGCGGTCATCAACTTAGTGAGCGATGCGATAGGTGCCTCTGCATCTAAGTCTGTTGCAGCCAGAATGGTGCCGTTATCGATATCCGCGATGAAGTAGTGCGGCGTGTCTAGATTTGGTACCTGTGGCTCATACACAAACACATCACGCTTCTGCTCTAACTTGGCGCGCACCAAGACCGGCAACCCTGCAGCAACATCTCGATACAGCTGCTCAGCCTTATCATTAGCCAGCCGAATTCCACCACCAACAAAATCATCGGGAACTGCACCGCCTCCTGGATAGGTTGGTATACCATGAATAATGTAATTGCCACCAAACTTTAATTGCCAAGGAAATTCAACCTGCGCAATATTACTAAACTCCTCAATATCACGAGCTTCAATCTGGTACAAACCAGACGGTGTCTCCCACCAAGAACCAACTTCACCAACTGCAAGCACATCAGCACTAAAATACAAAACACCCTTCTTAAACAAGCGAACCTGCTTAGTACTTAAATCGACTTCAATAAAACTAAGTCCTGCCTCAATGAACGAATCTCTCGTACTGGCAAAAAATGACTCCTGCGCTAGAGCCGGTTGTGGACCGTACTCAAGATCAACACTCACCTGACTGTACGGATTCACCACCGTTACGACTGGAGCTGCTAGATTTCGCTCTGAAACCAATCCGTATCCAGTCGCTCCCAGAATAAAAAGCGCACATACGGCCATGATTGTAACAATCACTCGTGAAGCAGGTAAAAGCAACGGTGTCGGCCGAGCACTTTGTGGCGTAAAGGTGTGTTTAGGATGTACGGTTGCTTTTGAGCCAGTTTGCGGAATAAGCATCCCCTTTCCATTCTTAGGCACATCATCACTATACGAAAACAGCTTTACAGACGAATCTGGCTTTTTTGACATACCACTATCATACCGCACGAACCAACCTTATTTTGACACTAGCTCACACTTTACAAGGCCAGTCCGGTACTCGTGGCGGCCGGCAACAACGCCGCTTTGGTGTAGATATTAGATGGTGCCCAGATCATCCAGCTTTCCACCCCAGCGTCATAGCTCGCTTGAATCTGCGTACGCACATCAGCCGCGTCATAATCGCCACCATAATCAAAGTCCTGGATCCACGTGCGGAGCTTTTCTGGGCCATATACTGGCTTCGTATACTTCCCGGTCGCAAGCGGCGTACCACTCGCATTGTAGGTAAAGAGCGGCTCGTGCAAGAAGCCATTCATTGGTGTCGTACTAGCTGCCAAGCGATCGACTCCGGTCTTCATGGCGTGATAGACCACTTCATATGGGTGATCGTTTGGATCCCCCAGACCAAGGTAATTATTCGGGTAGTGTGATGGATACACCATCGGCGCGATGAAATCAAAATATGGCACGGCCCGATCTTGCACTTGCCCAATCGAGAGGTCGTCGTAATTCGTAGTTGTCATACCAAAAAGATCAGCCGAGGTATACGGAGTGCTTGAAGCGCGACCAGTATTAGTATGTTTTTTAGCAGAAAATTTCGACTCGTCGTCGAGCTGCTCGTTGAGATATTTGAAAAACGCTTCGAGATTGGCCTGCCTGTCCATTCCATACTGCCCAGCTACGCTTTGTGGATAGTATGTATCGCTCATGTTGCCGTCTGACGGATAGCGTACGTAATCGAAGTTTAGTTCATCAAAGCCGATGTTGTATGAATCTACTGAGAGCTGAATGATGTGATCCCAATATGGCTTCGAAGCCACATCAATAAACGACAACCCTTTCCCGTCTTTCCAAACTGTCTGCTGATCACTACGTAGCACTGCTAGTTCCGGATGACTCGGCGCATAGTATGGATCTTGAAAGACCGTAATGCGACCAATCACATAGATGTCATGGTCATGCAACATCGTAATCAGCTCTGGCATATCACGCGTACCACAACGCGCGTCTACCCAAGCAGATTGCCACTCAGTGCTTTCTGGTGGGAATGAAATGGTACCTGAGTAATCCTTAATATCAATCACGACAGAATTTATCTCCGTCGCGCGAATCAGCTCCACCAGCTTCGTACGAAACGACGGCGTTCCGGCTACACACGAAGTCATATAGATAGCTTTCACCGCTTCAGGGAGTGGTACATGCTGCACTACTGGCCGTACGTCAACTGGCTCCGGCAGCGGTTCGGTTACCATCGCAGGCCCAGCAGTAGTGGTGGTTGAGCTAGACACTGCGCTTGCAGTCTGCTCAACGGTCACATCAAAAAAAGTAACCGGCACAAAACTCAAGACCGCAAATGCTACTGCAGCGAGAACCAGTGGTGTGCCATATGTATGCATACCTTATTGTAGCGTAGAATCTTCAAAAAGCCGCTCGGTCGTTTCAACAAACGAATCTGTGCCGCGCTCGCCATTACCAAGGTCGAGCTGTCGTAAGTAGACCGCGCGCCGAAGCGCATAGCCAATCAGTATTAAAAGAATACCAAACCCAAAAATAATATATTGTCTCCAAGCTAACGGAATTCCGAGATACGGCACAATCGTGAGTACAATCCCTGCAACAAAAACCAGCGTTTCTTTCGTCATACGTAAATACAAGAGGCAGTATAACGCAAAATGCGAAATGATGCGAAATGTGTATAAATCAGACTATTTTGCAGCAGATGTGTCTACCACGACTACGAATTCCCCTTTTTGAGTAACCGGAGTTTCGGTTAGTTCCGTAAGCAGCTCCCCCGCCGCGCCGACATGAAGCGTCTCATGGAGCTTGGTCAGTTCTCGCGCGAGATAGACGGTCGCCTCTGGATACACGTCATTAAGCGCCTCAAGAGTTTTGAGAATGCGATGGGTAGATTCAAAGAAAACCACTGGCTGGACATGGGCCGGCAAACGTTCGAAGAACGTTTGCCGGCCCTTTTTCTGCGGCACAAAGCCAAGGAAAGTAAATTGATTACCGGGGATACCCACGAGCGATACCGCAGCCGTCACCGCTGACGGACCAGGGATGACCTCAATACGCGCGCCCGCTTCGCGGGCGCGCTGAATCAAAAGCACGCCCGGATCACTCACTCCCGGCGTCCCCGCATCGCTCACGAGCGCAATCCGCTTCCCTTCTGCCAAATCAGCGAGAATTTGCTCATGCGCCCCTTCGCTCGCGTGCGCATCATAACGACGAAGCTTCGCAACAATGTCGTACCGCTCCATCAATCGCCCAGTCACACGAGTATCCTCACACAGCACATAATCTACCTCACCCAAAATCCGCACCGCACGGTACGTAATATCTTCAAGATTACCAATTGGTGTCGCCACTATATATAACGTGCCTGTTTCCATATCGTCGTACAGTAGCACACAAAACATCGTTCCGCTCGCAGTTGACATTTACTGACTTCATACTACTGTTACGTGCAGTTTTGCACCTTACAAGGAGATGCCTCGTGGCCCTCACACCATATCTTGGACTATGCATTGGCATCGGCTGTTCAATTTCGCTTGATGTCTTTTTTGCCACTCTAGCACGACACAAAAGTGGAGTAAGCATAAAGAGCTGGGCCCTTCCCATTGCGGTAACACACACGCTGTTTCCAGCACTCACCTTTACCGCAGCCTGGCTTCTTGGACAACTGGGTCTTATCGCTGAGTTATTTATCAACCTAATCGGCTTTGCCTTCATTAGTCTCTTTCTCTATGAAGAGTTCTGCGAGAAAATTGGCGTCGACGCAAAATTTGCGATTGTTAGCAAGCTAGAAACCTTGCTCGGCCTTGAGAGAAAGACGGCCAGTAATACACTCGCAATCTTGTCGGTCAGTTGGGACGCTTTGCTCTTTGGACCATCGCTCGTAGCTATCGGCAACACCAAAGGATGGAGCTTCGCCGAAACCGGGACAGCCTTTCTTATAATCGGCAGCACCGTATTTATCTGTACATCACTCGCAATTGCGGCTGCAGCGCCGATTAATCAAAAGCTACACAAATCCGCTCAGAGATTTACCGGCACCGTAGCGCAAGCGCACTACTGGTCTGATCTGGCCAGCTTTTCCGTGATTGGCGGCTTTGGCATACTGTCACTCCTGCGCTGCGTCTCTGACGAAATTCAGCTTCTGCCGAGCATTGCTCTTTCTCTCATCATTTGGACAGCTCTCTTCTACCAACATCGTCATGTCATCATGCAACACGAATGTGACGAAGTGATTGAAAGCGTCTTGGATAATGAGTAACCAAAGCGCCGACCCTACGGGTCGGCGCTTTCTCTATGGCTCACTCCACCAACATTTTTGCCAACTCTGTGACACTCCCCGCTCCCATTACCAGCAACACCTCATGCGGTGTAAGCGTCTGCTTTAAGTACTGCTCAGCCGCAGCAAAATCTTCTACAAACTGCACATTTTTATTAAACTCGAGCGCGCGCACTGACAGCTCACGACTGGTCACGCCACTGCTATTTTCTTCACGTGCGGCGTAAATCGGCAGTAGTAGCACCTCATCTGCTCGTCCAAACACCTTGGCAAACTGCTCAAACAACACCTTGGTACGTGTGTACGTGTGCGGCTGAAACACTACAATTACTCGACGATCGGGGTAAAGCTCACGAGCTCCTTCGATCGATGCGAACATTTCGGTTGGATGATGTGCGTAGTCATCATACACAAGCGCGCCATTGCAATCTCCCTTGTATTCAAACCGACGCCACGTTCCGGCAAACTGAAGTGCTGCATCGTTAATGGTCTCGCTTTCAATTTTCTCATGCCTAGCGGCAGCAAACGCTGCGGCAGCATTGAGACGATTATGTACACCAGGAATCTTAAGTGCCAATTGTGGATCGAAATAGTCCATGTAGTCCACCACCTCGACCGGCGACCCTTCGATAATCGGCTTAACATTTGGATCGCTCGTATCCGCTACTACTACACCATTTTCATTTACTTGTGACACCAATGTACGAAATGCCTCCTGCACTTCTGCAAGATTTTTGTAGCAATCAACATGCTCAAGTTCAACGTTTGTAATTACTAAAATATCTGGCCGCAAACTTAAAAAGTCTCGCTTGTATTCACACGCCTCTACGATTGCGTATTTGGTTTTCCCTGCGCGGTAGTTACTCTTTGTCTTTGCTCGTAGCGACCCGATCACGGCAGTTGGATCTTTGCCTGCTGCTTCAAAAATATCAGTAAGCATAGCGGTAGTTGTGGTCTTGCCATGTGTACCAGCTACCGCAATTAAATAGTATGGATTCATCGCCAGGCCGAGCGCTTCGAAATAATTCATCATCGGCACTCCAAGCTTTCTGGCTGCTTTCATTTCTTCGTGATCTGGCGACATTGCCTCGGTGTAGACCACCAACTGAATGTCGTCGGAGATATTCTCTGCTACCTGTTCACCAAAAATCTGTACCCCTTCGGCATCAAGTGCTTTTGTCAGCGGCGAAAGTGAGCGATCTGAACCACTTACTATTTTTTTCTCAGTCAAAAAATGACGAGCCAAAGCGGACATGCCGATGCCGCCAACGCCAATGAAGTGAATCCGCGTAATCTGATTAATATCTATGCTTGACATACCTCGAACAAAGCATAATATCACAAATAGACCATTCTTTACATTGCCAGGAGATTGAGATGATTGTTTATGAACGAGACTTAGTTGCACCTCCTTATAAATCCCAAGCGACAGTCGCTTTGTATCATGGCCAGTCGACCAGTAGTAATCCTCGCTATCTGGCAGCGCAAAAAGGAGCACGCTTAAAAAACATCTGCTTTATTCGGGCTGCCGCCACATTCGGACAACCGGGTTTTGGAGCAGTGAAGGAGCCAGTGTATGGACCAGTCGAACAATCAGGGCACGATATCGCAGCTGACGGCGTCCTCTTAAGCGAGGCTGGCAGTGCTGCTATCATCCGCACCGGCGACTGCCCAGCTGTAGCGCTGTTTGCGCCGGCTCATGGGAAGGCGGTACTTCTGCATGCCGGCCGAGCGGCTCTCACTCCACGTGGCAACTCGGACGAATTAAGCAATATCATTACCTCAGGTTTCAGCCGACTGACAAAAGAACTGCCTGCGTCACGAGTGATTGCGCTCATTACCGGATCAATCTGTGCCAACCACTTTCCGCACGACCTGCCAGAAGCGCGTGCGCTCGTCGAGCCTTTCACCGTATTTGGCGAACACGCCTTCATCGACTATGCGACCGGCAGGCTTAATCTGGTGGCGATTATTCGTCAGCAGCTTATTGACCTCGGCGTGGCTGAATCAGACCTCCACCATGATGGACTCTGTACACACGAACACGCGAAACTTGCCAGCAATCGACGTGATCCAGGGGTCAAGTTGAGAAACCCAGTAATTCTCGTTCTTCGCTAAATAAACGGCGGCCCTACGGGCCGCCGTTTCCTATTCTGATTTATTTACACAGGCCACAAACGCGTCGTTACGCTCGTACTCGTTTTTGAAGAGCCCAAACGAGGCGAAGCCGGGTGAGAAGAGCAGCACGTCGCCGGGCTGGCCTACGGCCAGCCCGGCCGCCACCGCCGCTTCCATACTCTCCACCACCTCTGCTTCAAGCAAGCCTTTAATTACATCAGTACCCGTGCCTGGTAGCAAAACCACCTTTTTGCAGTAGCGACCAATTGCTTCAAGCAATTCAGCCGGATCAATATTTTTATTGGCTCCACCAGCAATCAGCACCACATTTTTATCATCAGCATTGCCGACTGCCTCTAAACCACGAATGGTCGCCGCCGGCGTGGTGGCATTGTTGTCGTTATAAATCTTCACCCCATCGCGCTCACCAAGATACTCTAACCGCCCCGGCACACCTGGGAACGACGCCAAGCCCGCAAAAATTTCTTCGTCTTCCAGACTGACCGCTTTCAGAGCTTCGTACGCTAGAGCAGCGTTTAAGCGATTGTGTGCTCCTGGCATTGAAAGAAGCGAGTCCTCAGGAATTACCGATTCATCAGCCAAAATCACTTCTTGCCCAATCTCCACCCCAGCCAACTGTTTGGCACGTTCGAAGACTGCTGGTGTGGTGATAAACACCCCACTCTCTTCTTGATGTGTGAATATATTGGCCTTATCTTCAAAGTAGTGCCGCATTGCCTCCTCCTTGCTCACTCCATCGGCACCGTAGTAATTGAGATGATCTTCCATGAAGTTGGTAAAAACCGCAATCTGCGGCGACATCTTCGCCCACCCAAACCCTTGAAGCTGCCAGGAATCAAGCTCCATCACACAGAGTGAGTCTTCTTTCACTTGTTTCAAAAGCTGCAAGTTGGACAACCCTCGCACATTGCCTCCCAGCAAAATTTCTTCTCCGGTCGCTTGTGTCAGTACGTGATGAATCATGTGCGTTACAGTGCTCTTACCGCGCGTACCGGTCACGCCGATGATAGGCACGCCAGAAAGTTCAGCAAAAAGTGCAGCACTTTGCACCACTCGCGCGCCCGCGAGCTTTGCGCGCGCCACGTACTTAGACGCCATTGGCACGCCAGCCGCCACCAATACAATGTCTCGATTCTCAAAATCTTCCAATCGATGCTCACCCAGTACAAATCGTACGTTTTTAAAATCACGCAATTTTCCAACCGAATCAGCCAGCTCAGCCTCACTTTTTAGATCAGTCACTAAAACTTCATGTGCTCCTGCCTCGGCAATATACGCCGCATCTCCGACCCCGCGGCCGAGAAGCCCTAAACCCATGACTGTCACCTTCTTCCCTGCAAAAAAACTGCCTAGATTTTCCATGACTGCATCATAGAGGAAATGAAAAAAAATACCAGCCTGTACACGACCCGTCACACTCGATGATTACTCAACTGCTATACTTACTCTATGAAAACAAACGGCAACGATAAAGCTCTGGAATCGTACAAAATTTTTCCGTATGTAGCCTGGATAGTAACACTCGGCTTTGCATTTTTTGTCTATAACCTCAGCCTTAGGCTTGAACGTGTTGCTACTGATCTCCAAGCTCAAACCAAATCACTCGAAGCAAAAATAAACGCCCAGTCTAGCGACACTGTTGACTACGAATCAAAGCAATAAAAATAACGGCGCTTGGCCGTTATTTTACAAAAACCACTCTCCAGAAATCTGCTCCACTAGTAAACCGTTCTCCACAAAGTGAGTACGCTCCGCGGTCGCTCCACCGGACTCTTCCCAGCGCGGCATCATATACACGGCGCTGATAAGTCCCGTTTGCAGAATCGGCTGATGATAATACTGCATGACCACGTCGCCAGACAGCGATAAGCTCTTTATCACCTCTTCATCGGTATTGTCTTCAAAGTAATCAAAGACCGTATACCCAAGCTCGCGCAATTTCTGCTGGGCAAGCACAAAGCGTCGTACGTTTTCCTCGTACCCATATCCACCAGAGGTTATCGGGCCACTTACCCGCACCACTGGCTGCGGCAATCTACGCAGTCGTTCAATTGCCCCCTCCGCCAGAGCCTGTAGTCGATCAATTTTATCTTTGGTTTCCATAATTAATCTCTCTGTACAAAACTATACTATATATAACACACCCCACACATTTACGCCTGTCGGTTTTGTGCGATGCGTTCCTTTACTTGCTCCGCCAAAATCTGACTGTAACTTTTCCACTTACCCGCTATCTGCATATCCACACCAACGCCCACTTCAGCCACATTTTCACCAAAGTATTGACGGGCTATATCATTGGCCAATACAACATCTTCCGCAGTAGCACCATGCATAACTACCTGATCATTAAGTAGCAATCCCTGACTGCCCATGTCCTGGAACACCTTCACATCACCGTTATAGCCAGCTTGCTGGAGCGTTTCGAGATACCCCACAAATATCTCAGGCGAAAATTTTCCCAACTCTTTGAATGTAAGATACCCCTTGTGCATCTCAGTCAGGTGATTACCGAGACTTTGATTGATACCAAAAAACAGCCACGAGTTGCTCTGTGCCGTACCCTGACGGACTCGCACACCGTCACGCAAGAACCGGTTGTCGGTGGCAGCCAGAGCTCTCATGTCAGTATCGAACTGAGAAAAAGCACTGAGCTGCTCAGATGGTATGTTGGCTACCAATTCTTTACGACGAGCCACTATTTCTTCTGGTGAGGTAGCCGTCCGCTCCCAGCGCGCTGCCCGCAGCTGCGCATCATCAATCTCAAGATTGTGAGACACTGCATACTCTGCGTACTCCTCTCGGGAGAGCGACAGCAGATCAACTCCTTCTGCCTTCGCCACACGCGCCAGCTCGTATCCAGCTGGCCAGCCAGACAGACGTTCCTTTTCTACTTCAGTTGCTAATCTCATTGGCAACTCAACAGAATGCGCTTCAGTAACACTTGCAGCCTCTTCATCGACTGGCTCTTCGGCCAACAATTGAGCAATGTAGCCCCGGTCATCTAACTCAGAAATAATATGATCCGGGGTTTTGATATCTCCGAGCAGTTCCTTCGCGATGCCAAGCGCAAACGATTCTGGCAACCCATCAAGAATCGCACTCAATGCTTCACCAGACTTAATCCGGTCAACATACTCAAGCACTTTTTGTTCGCCAGGAGACACATTCAAAGGTTCTGTACCCTTTTCTTCTGAAAAAGCAATATTTGCATGCTCTGGTGAGATTTTTTCCATACGCACTATAGTAGCAAAGCGCGGACACATAATAAATGCGCGCTGCCAAAGGCAGCGCGCATTTATTATGTGTCCGCGCTCTAGGATTTGAACCTAGGACCTTTCGAGTATCAGTCGAACGCTCTAGCCAACTGAGCTAAGCGCGGATATACCTGTTCTTGCGAACGTGGCCAGAACTATAGCAAATTTCTTCAAGAAAAGAAAGTGTCTTGTAAAAAAAATAGCCGACCCAAGTCGACTATTGTGCTAGCGCAAAAACTAAAAACCAACACCACTAGCCCACGCACCAATATCAACGGTAGACGCAATGACAATGACGATAAAAGTGAGTGTATTATTAATGATTTTGGTAAGCATGCAAACCTCATGAGGTTGATATAGAACAAAACACCGGGGAATATACTAAAACAATCTAAAGTAATGTCAATGTTGCTTACTCGCCTTACGAACGACTGCTATGCGCTATACTGTGTACATGCAAAAACAGCTACTTATATTGACCGCACTACTTATCACTCCAGGAATTACCCACGCACAAAGCGTGCAAGATTTTCTTGTCAGTATCGTAAAATTTTTTAATGATACCGTTATTCCTTTTCTCATAGGAGTGGGTTTTCTCTTTTTTGCAATCAATACTATTCGCTATTTTGTTATTGGCGGCAGTAATGAAAAGGAGCAAGAAAAGGCCAAAGCGCTGGCGCTATATGGCGTACTAGCGTTTATAATCATAATCACCTTCTGGGGCATCGTCAATGTGCTCGTTGACGGTATTGGACTAGGTGAAGGCACACAGCCAAAGCAAGATTATGTAGATTTGAAAGGCGGATAAAATCACTCAGATAAATCCTAAAAGAAAGAAAAGCGCGACCCAAAGGGCCGCGCTTTTCTTTCTTTATTGAAATTTCATAACCTGCTCTACACCTTGGAGAGACGTTCACTTTTGTCTTATCCTTTGGTCCGGTCTTTCCCTGGAGTCCAATACCATTTCAGAGATGTGGGTATTATCTCTCGTCATAGGCTCAATTGATACCTACGACACCGACCAATTAGTTGCGAGTTGTAGAACCGTCACCGGCCTACCACAACGTGTCCAATTGGAATTAATCCACGACCAGCTTCCGCTAGCCGTGCCTTGTTACGACTTAGTCCTTGTTATCGAATTTACCGTAGGTCGCCTCAAGGACGAACTTCGGGCACTTCCGACTCCCCTGACTTGACGGGCGGTGAGTACAAGGCTCGGGAACGTATTCACCGTGACGTGCTGATTCACGATTACTAGCGATTCCGACTTCATGTGGGCGAGTTGCAGCCCACAATCCGAACTGAGGAACCTTTTATCAGGATTTGCTCCACCTTGCGGTATTGCGTCCCTTTGTAGGTCCCATTGTATCACGAGTGCAGCCCAAGGCATCAAGGGACATGCTGACCTGGCGTCATCCTCACCTTCCTCTCCCGTGAGGGAGCAGTCTCGCCTGACACTTGTAACAGGCAACGAGGGTTGCGTTCGTTTCCCCACTTAAGGGAACAGCTCAAGCCACGAACTGACGACGGCCATGCATCACCTGCCATACACCCTCGAAGGCTACTCTGGTTTCCCGGAGTATGCAGTATGGTTTCTAGCCTTGGTAAGGTTTTTCGCTTATCGACGAATTAAGCCTCATGATCCACCGCTTGTGCGAGCCCCCGTCTATTCCTTTGAGTTTTAAGCTTGCGCTCGTACTACCCAGGCGGTCTGTTTAACGTGTTAACTTCGCCTCTGGAGGGGTCGATTCCCCCAAAAGCCAACAGACAGCGTTTAGGGCGTGGACTACCGGGGTATCTAATCCCGTTCGCTACCCACGCTTTCGTGCCTCAGCGTCAAGATTGCGCCAGTGAACTGCCTTCGCATTTGGTATTCCCCTCGATATCAACGGATTTCACCCCTACACCGAGAGTTCTGTTCACCTCTCACATCTTCTAGTTATACCGTTTCGAATGCGATTCTTGGGTTGAGCCCAAGGATTTAACACCCGACTAATATAACCGCCTACGCACCCTTTACGCCCAGTGAATCCGGATAATGCTTGGGGCCTCTGTATTACCGCTCCTGCTGGCACAGAGTTGGGAGCCCCTTATTCATGAGGTAACGTCAATAAACTTCCTCCCTCATAAAAGGTGTTTACGTCCCTAAGGACTTCATCCACCACGCGGCGTCGCTCCGTCAGGCTTTCGCCCATTGCGGAAGATTCTCGACTGCAGCCTCCCGTAGGAGTATGGACCGTGTCGCAGTTCCATCGGTGGGGGCCAGGCTCTCACCTCCCCTATCCGTCGTAGCCTTGGTAAGCCGTTACCTTACCAACAAGCTGATAGACCGCAGGCCGTTCCTAAAGCGTTAAAACTTTACCCCGAAGGGACCATCAAGTATTATTCCGACTTTCGCCGGGTTATCCCTGACTTTAGGGTACGTACCTACGTGTTCCTACCTCGTCTGCCATGGGTCTGAACCCATTCGACTTGCATGCCTCATCCACGCCGCCAGCATTCATCCTGAGCTAGGATCAAACTCTAATTTAAGACAGGTACTGAAGCTAAGCTTCATGTATCTGCGTTTCTGAGCATAGTGAGCGGAGTGTACTTGTCTCGACGCTCTCTCAAAAACGATTTACCTAAGGATAAGACAAAAGAAAAAATCTCTTGCCTTTATTAAGTGCTGTGATGCATACCATTCAATGAACTAAAATGAATCCCGCTTCTAGCAATTTTTTCTATGAAGGAAAAAATTGAGAAGTAAATTCACAATATGCTCTTCGAGCATTTGTTCATTCAACAATATACTTCTTACTACCTATAGTTGGGCTATAGATAGTAGGTTATGAAAATTTCAAACAACGCTATCCCCTTCGAAAGGCCACTCCGGAACTTACCCGTGAGTCGTGAGTGAAAATCACTCAGTGCATCCCTCCGATGAACAGTGGCGCTATTATACATATACCGAAAAACTTTGCAAGTCTTTTCTGCGGACTACTGCGTACAAAGGACGTACACAATATTGTCATCGTTGTACGCACATGCAGTTCCATTAGATGGTTGCGGATTCCCGGAGTCATCTCCAAGCATACCATCAGGTCCACATGATACGATCACTGCCCAAAAATCTGTCGTCGTATCAAACCCCTTACACCCTTCTGCACCTGCCGTACAGTAGTAGTCTTCATCAAAATAATAAGGATTCCCCCAAGGGTCAGTGAGCTCTTGAATGTACGGACCACGCCAGTTTTGATACGTGCCATCTGTCGCTACCAATCCTGAACTTGGCAGATTGAGACTAATCTCGTTACCACTTGCATTGCGCGGAGGACAATATCGCGAACGCTTATGTGGATACAAATACGTATCGTTAGCCAGCATCTCCATCGCGGTATGGAGCTGACGCATATCAGAGATGGCGCGCTTTTCGAGCGCAGCGCTTCGTGCATCATTCAGCGACGCAAGCACCACCGCCGCCAAAATGCCAATGATGGCAATTACTACCAACAGCTCAATCAGAGTAAAACCAGAGAGATATCGCATTTTCTTCATCTCTATATACTACCACTACACATACTCCTAAAATGTAAAAAGCCCTGCGTGTAAACAGCAAGGCTTTTTGAACACAGGAGCAGCGAGGACCGCGCGTCGACTGTGTTCGGGTTCGAATGAACATGTATGAAGAGGATACGTATTTGTGTAGGTTGTATGAATTGGTCAGTGATTGGCTTTGAGTCTGTTGCTCAAGGCGGCCACTAACGGCCCATAAAGCTACACACGTATACATTAAGTTGTTGATCTGCTCTTTGCCTCAGGCACATGCATCGATGGTACTCACGTCAGTGCGTGAATCGATCGTGGATATGGCATTGGCGAACAAATGGACAACTTGTAGAAATTCAAAAATGAAACAAAAGCTGGGTGGCGCGCGAGCAAGCTCGCGCGCCGTCCCCTTATGCAGCCAGCGTTAGCATATTACGACCGAACTCAATCCGACCATCATTCCCCGCGCGACGAATCGCACGCAGGATTTTGGTTGGATCAGCATCGACCACAACATACTCTCCGCCCATTGCACCGCGATACACACCCTGCATGCCAACTCGACCATTATCGAGAATCAACAAAGTAACGACCGCACGGTGCTGACCATCAACAGTCACCACATCAAGCCGAAGCTCTTTTGTATCTTGGAGCGTTGCCATGGCATCGGCATCAAGCGTAGTCATGACCCGAACCCGAGCTGACGCTGCCAACGCCTCCTCTGCCATCTCACGAACTGCAGCAACGTCTTTCGTTGCATTGTGAGCCTCAACAGCCGCTGCATTGACACGTCTATGGGTCTTAGCGAGGTCAGCCTCCAACTGCGTCAAACGCTGCCCATGAGCGTCAAGCTGCTCCTGCTGGGCTTTACGCGCAGCAATACCCTTTTCCACGGCACCGTCAAACGATGCTGTAGTAGCAGCAACACTCTCCTCGACCTTAGTCAGTCGCTTACCCTGCTTGCGCTGAGTGCGACCACCAAAGACCATGAGGCAAAGCACAACCGCGACCAGGCCGCCAAGCACGTAGATGAGCGTCCGATTTTGCTCGAACCGCCCAACCAGCGTGCTAGCGGTTGCCTCAGCTCGCTTTGACTGCTGCTTTGCTTCGGCTGCGGTGCCAACAATACCGTTCATTGCCTCGTCGACACCACGTTGCATGGTGACCATATCGGCTTGCAGACCAGACTGTTCACGCCGCAATGCAGCAATTTCAGCTTTCGCCTCGGCCGAACCAGCGGTTGCCTGGGTGAGCTTGCCTTGAAGCGAAGCCACCGTACCAGACAGTGTGCGATTGGCCGAGACGGCCGCCGCAGCTGCTTGGCGAGCAGCTTTGAGCTCCTCAAGCGTTGCGCCAGCAGGAACTGATACTGCCACCGGAGCAGGCGCTTCGATAGCCCCCGCACTCACCGACTCAGCCGGTTGTTGCTTAGCGATCTGTTGATAGATTTTGCCGTTGGTCCACAAGGGAGCCACCGACACTTTCCATCCGCCAGAGACCGCGCGCTGCTTGAACGCAGCAAACGAAACCACCGGCTGACGCAGACCGTTGTCAGTGCGGAACTGCTGCTTGCAGTCTGCACTGACCGGCTGACCCGGATTCAGAATGCCACAGGCGAGACCGGCCAGATGATCCACCCGGAACAGCTCGCGCCCTTCGATGACACCGCCATCTTTCTTGACGTTGGCCACGAAGGATTCAAACACCTGCGGATCCTTAGTCTTCTCCCACAGCGGCAGCTGGATAGCCGTCGCCGCAAGCGAGGTGCCAGTCACGAGAAAGGCACCAATCAGGCCGAGGACGTTACGAATGATTTGCTTGGACATGATGATGCCCTCCTTCTAGAAATGAAAAATCTTGAAGATTATGAGGGAACAGAAAGTGAAGCGGCGGAACAGCAGCTTGCACTGCTGTTCCGCTGTACCACCCTTACGGTTTGCAACCCGGACACAGGCCACCGATGTCGATGGTAGCGTCCGTCGCCGACTCCGACTTGGCGGTAGCGCCGGAGGCAGCCGTACTCACCCCACCCACGTTCGTGAGTGAAATGGAACTGCCACCGCCGCAGTTGCCACCATCGCAGCCGCGCTCAGTCCGATAAATCTGACCGAGCAGGCCGTTGGAGGCCGCTGAACCGATTTGCAGGACACCGCGTGCCACCAGTCGACCGAAGTCTTCGTCAGTGGTCACGTTGGCCAGCAAGCGGTTTGGCGACACAATACCGCCAGCACCTTTGGCATACAGGATGTTACCCTGCTTGTCCGCCAGTGCCGTATACATCCCTTCGCTGTTGTTGCCGTTCATGCCCGGCGGGTTGTAACCCGGATAGACCGTCACGGCATCGTAGTCGCCGGGCAGACTATGCCATTGCATAGTCCAGCGAGCGCCTTCGGTACCGACCGTCACCGGCTGGTGCTTCTTGTACAGCACTTCCCCGACGTTTTTCCACCACGCCTCGGCAGCATCCGCCACCTGCTTGGCTTCTTGGTCGACAGCTTTCCGCTCCTCCGGAGTCATTTTGATGTACTCCTCCTGAGACGCGACCGGCATGATTCGCGGACTGGCGCACGCTCCCAGAAGGAGCGCTGCCAGGGCGATCACGAAAAGTTTCATCGTTTTCATGGTTTGTCCTCCTGGTTAACGATGTTGCTTGAGAGATGATTTCGGAACACACCGGCGCACGCTCCCTTGGGAGACACTCGCCGGCGCCCGTTGGTCTACGTAGAGACTGGGAACATAGTCCCCATTCCCGCCGCAGCAGCACGACTCGATGTAAGCGCTATTGATAAACAGTACCTCACCTTCCGGCTGTGGATTTACCCCACCAATTGGTTCGTCGAAGCAGACGAGTTCGTCTTCCTCGACCACCGGCGGTGGTGGTGCTACTACGACTGGTTTTGGGGGCGTGTGGACAAAGGCCACATTGTTGCAGCTCTTGCCCTTATCGCCGGTAAACCAGTACGCGTACACACCTTTCCCAAGATTGCAGAGCAGCGCCCGGTCGTTTCGACCAGTTTGCTTCTCTTGCCGCGGCCATGCCTTTGACTCCTTGCCGGAGTCACCGTCCACTCGGCCAAGCAAGCGATCCAGGCGAGTACCATCAGGCACCCATACCACCGGACACTTACCATTCGAGATGAGCTCCGGCAATCGCTGACAATGCGACGAAGTCAGCCACTTTTCAGTTGGCCGAGCCCGCTCACATTGCTCAATTACCGAGAACATATCAACGTCAAACGACGACGGATGCATCGTGCGCCAGGGACTGAAGTGTCCCTGCGCTGGTGATGACGGAAGATTTTGGGCGCTTGCGGGCAAAGCCGCAAACAGGATGAGAGACACCGCCACTTGCGTGACAACGCTCCACACGTGCGCCCACAAGCGCGTTTGTTTCATGTTAATTTCCTCTTCAGTTGTGAAGAACCGAACATCCCCGTCTGTACAAAGCCATGTAATACAGCTTTGTCAAGATAGAGTCCATGGGCACTTTTATAGCACACTTTAATAAAAAAATCAAGTGCTAGACAAAGAAAAGACCCTACGTGCGTAGGGTCTTGGGTTGTGGAGAATCAGGCCGTATTACGGACTGACGTTCAGCTTGCCGAACTGGAAGGTGACGCCCGAGAAGGCGCCGGCCTGGTTGAGCGCCGACGTCGCGACGCCGGACTCAGCACCCTTGGCCTGGGTCATGGTTTGCACCAGCTCACCGGCAGAACCGCTGAACGTGAAGCTGCCGTCGGAACACTCGACACCGCACAGCGGGCCGGCGATCTCGAGCGTCGTCTCGCTCTTGGCGTAGCCCTGCTTGAGGACTTCGTTCATGCCTTCGGAGCCCTCGAACACCGAAGTGCCAAAGCCGCCCGAGAGCGCGTCGCCACCGATCTGAACACCGAGGAACGAGTCGTAGCACTGATTGCCGCCGCACGGACCGGGCTGAGTGTAGGTCGTGGCATCCTCAGCGAATGCCGGAGTGGCCATCAGACCGAACGCGAATGCAGCCAGAGCTGCCAGTTTTTGCATCATCTTCATGATGTTTCTCCTGTTGATACTATTGAAAGGAACACTCGTCGGAATACCGACATTTCTGCCTCACGAACGTGAGACAGATGTTGTGGAGTTCTCGATGAAGAGTTCGCCACTAGTCCGGCACGCCGTGAAGACACGATCAAACTAGCATACTTTACAAATTTGTCAATCAGCCAACCTCGACACTTATTGATTCAAACGAAGTTCCATCGCGCGATCCTTAGCGTCAAGATCAATGATGCGCTCAGACGACTCTTCGACATCAAAACCTTTCTCCAGACTCTGCCTTTCAGGAGCAAACGCTACTGCCAGTGCCACGAAGAGCGCTAAGGAAACGAGCCCCCAGATTGCCAGCGCAAGATACTTTCCATGGCCAGGAAGCTCTGCTGTAGCAACATATGGTTTTTTCAATGCGAGTGCCTGATAGAGTATAACCGTCACCCGAAGACTGATGACTGTCAAAACTGCGCCGGCGAGTTGCCCTAGCAGTCCCACGGTCCAGTCAACAGCCGGCAACTCGCTCACGTCTGTACTAGACACTAGAGACCCAATACCAACGATGAGCCCAATCGTAATGAAGAACAAAATGAACAATCCAAGAAACAAAAATCCAACACCAAGTAAACGACCAGCAACAGCCAATGCATCTCCTGATACAAGCTGCCGACTACGCAACAATGCAGGGAATCCTTTCAGACCTTCCCGCACAAACACATACTGTGCAAAATAGATGTAAAATGACACGACCAGACCGGGAATAACAAAAAGCATCAAACCGCCCCACACAACCAGCACTGCCAGAATACCGAGCCACAAAAGACTCCAGATATTTTTTATTGCCCATGAAAAACCAGTCGACACTTGCGGCGGCTCCCCTTCTTGTGTTTGGACCACTACGTACAAAACTGCAACGGTGCAAAGAATGTTGGCAATCACTACAAGAAACATCAAGACACTAAGCGGCAATGCAAGACCTGACATCATCTGCTGCGTAGTTTCGAGCATGTACAAAAGCACAACCGGTATAGCAAGAACGAGTGAAAGTACCGAGTGTTCTTTAGCGTATCGCCAACCCTCACTCACCAGTTTGGTGACAGATGGTAAATCGGCGACAGGAATAGTGCGTGGATTGCCAACCTTCTCGGTGCGTGCTGTGGCCAGTACTTTTGTTATAGTTGCATCATCGTGACCAGCAGCGGCAAGTTCGGTACGAATTTGCTCATCGCTGTATCCTCGCTCGACTCGTTCGGCAACTGCTGCAAGTAGTTCTGGGGACATATTCATTACTATGTGAGTTATTACTAATGTATACAACAGCTTACCATTTTGCAGCAGCACGCATCTAGCGTACAATGCACAATGCACCTATGGATACACACGAAACGATTGTTATGTCAGTGGGCGGTTCGCTCATTGTTCCCGACCAGATTGACACTGGTTTTCTTACCACATTAAAAACGTTTATTGATGCAGAAACGGCTTTAGGCCGTCGTTTTATTATCATCGCCGGCGGCGGAAAAACTGCCCGCCGCTACCAAGACGCCGCCGCAGAGGTAGCAAAGCTCACGAGCGATGATCTTGACTGGATGGGGATTCATGCGACCCGCTTGAACGGTCACTTGCTCCGCACGATATTTCGTGACACTGCCTACCGCGTCATGATTACCAATCCAGACGACATTCTCGATATTCCAACCACAGAAAAGGTGGTTATCGCCTCCGGCTACCGCCCGGGGTGTTCTACCGATCTGCGTGCCATCCAAATTGCTGAACGAGTTGGCGCTAAGAAAGTCATCAACCTTTCAAATATTGATTATGTGTACACGGCTGACCCCCGCACGGATGAAACTGCTAAAAAAATCGAGACTATTTCTTGGAGTGATTTCCGCGCCTTAATACCAGGCGAATGGGACCCCGGGCTTTCCTCTCCATTTGATCCTATCGCAGCCAAGGAAGCTGACGAAAAGCAGATTGAGGTAGCAATCATAAACGGCAATCGCCCAGATGCACTCCGTCACTATCTGCACAACGAGCAGTTTGTGGGGACTAAGATTTTCTAAGCTATACATAAAAAAGCGCGAGGGACGAAGTCCCTCGCGCTTTATTACTATTGCAAGCCCTGATACACCTCTTCTTGCGCCGAATGGAACCGCTCTGCCGCAGCCTTGCAGTATGGATTAAATCGATAGACATCCTCGAATAATTTCTTATCATCACGAATACTATCGACGGCATCCATCAAAAACTGAAATGAGAGCGTATCAATTGCCGTACGCGTAAAATCAGCTTCTATCATTGAACGGCCAATGTAATGAGTGAGGAAGAGTGTTTCTGCCAAGCGCTTATCGTGCTCATCAGCAGTCATCTCAATAATATCAAAACCGAGCCCTGCAAACTTTCTCTTCAGTAACTGGTACGTGTCATTTTTAAGTGCGTAGTCAGTAACCACAATACGAAACCCCTTCACTACACCGTCGTGTTTCTTGTAGCTGACCGGCCCAAACATTGGGTGTGTCGAAATAAAACGACGTCCATCACAATACTTATTACACAAATCACTCGTGTGCTTTTTCACCGTCGCCACATCAATGATGATTGATTCGGGAAGTGCATGTTCAAGCGTTGCTTTCATACGCTCTTCATATTCAGAAATGCCGTCACATAAAATAACCACATCTGATTGCGCCGCTGTCTTGAGATCAAAAAAGGTTGTGTTGTCAGGTGTTTCGCGCCGAGAATGAATACGAAACTGCACTTCAGGAAAAAAGCGTTGACCAAGCTCATGAATGAACTGACCAAAGTTTCCGTGTCCAATAATACCCACTGTATTAACCATGATGTGTTGCGATAAAATTATCAATCTCGGCGGTGAGCACACCCAAACTGCCGTTATTTTTAATGACCACGTCTGCAATCTGCATCACTCCCGCAATGTTTTGCTTAGTTGGGTCATCCGAGTGCATTTCGCGCTCTTCTTGAGCGAGCCATTCAGTGAAAGTCACTTTGTCAGTCTCGCTCCCTCGTTTTTGAATACGCTCAAAGCGCAATTTTGGGTCAGCATCAATACCAAGCACAATACCACCCTGCTCCTTCATGTACGTCGCCTCGGCGACAGCCCTGATACTTTCCACCACCGCGTCACCACCTTCCGCTTTTGCTTTTGCGACCAAACGTTCAAAAATGTACGTCGGACCACCCTTTGCTCGTAAGTCGTTGGCGACTTCGGTCATCGTGTCTCGATTAATCGGCAGACCTCGCTCTGCAATCACTTCAGTGATTAGAGCGCGCGCGGAATAATGCTTAAAGCTTTTCTTCTGCACCAGATAATTGGCGACGAAGCCTTTCCCAGCACCAAATGAACCTGTAATCCCAACGAGCATACTAATTTATTTTTTCTTCTCTACTGCTGCCTTACGTAGTGCGTATGTTACCACAAGCGGACTGGCAATACAGATTGATGAGTACGTTCCGGCGATAACACCAACGAGCAACATGAGTGTGAACGTCTGCGTCGTTGCTCCACCAAAGAAGTAGAGTGCGAGAAGCGCCAGAAGGGTTGTTAAGGAAGTGTTAATTGAGCGTGCCATTGTTTCACTCACTGCAGAACCGACAATCTCATCATACGGCTTGGTGAGCGTATAGGTCACTTCTTCACGCACAAGTCCTCCTGGCTCAGTGTGCTTTTTGCGGTGCTCGGTACGATTGAGCTTGAGGTTTTCGCGCACACGATCAAACACCACGATAGTGTCATTGACTGAGTATCCGAGCACCGCCAGTACCGCCATCACAAAGAGAACATCGACTTCCGTACCAATAAAGTAGCCTAGTAAACTCATCACTGCAGTTGGCACCAACACGTCGTGAACGAGCACGAGAATTGTAATCATGCCATACACCCAAGAACTAACGGGCGTACCAATACCAGCAAACGCAAAAGCCACATACAGCACAATGATAGACACTACCCCAAAGACAGCCCAGCCCGCCTTGTCTTTAAGCTCTTGACCAATCACTGGACCAATCGAGGTGTAACGGATGATATCTGCCTCAGAACCAACTGACGAAATGGTTTCGTCAAGCGACGTGCGTTCATCATCGGTTAAATCGCGCGTGCGAATGATGTAGCCAGCACGACCATCATCAGCAATGGTTTCTCGCACTGAGATACCACCAAGCTCAAGCGGCGCCAAACCTTCCTCGATTGCCGACTGGGCGGGTGCTTCAGTGTAAACCACTTCGGTCAACGATCCACCGGTAAAATCAATACCCGGTTTTAGCCCCAGCGTAAGCACGATGAGTGCACTGCCAGCCATTACTACGGTAGCAATCGCTAAAAAGATTTTTCGATACGTAATTGCAAACATACATTCTTTACTTACTGAAACCACTACCGAATAAAAAGGCCATGATACCACCTCGCTCGCGTCGCACTTCAGGAAGCGCAATGAGGAGTGTTCGTGTCACCACCAAAGCAGAGAACATCGATACGAGCACACCCATACCAAACACGAGAGCGAAGCCTTTTACCATTGATGTACCAAACCAAAAGAGAATGATCGCTGACAGCAAACTCGTGATGTTACCATCGCGAATGGCGCTCCACGCACGAGCAAAGCCAGACTGAGCGGCCAAGCGACTTGATTCACCGTGACGAAACTCTTCTTTCATGCGCTCAAAGACAAGCACATTGGCATCTACAGCCATACCAAGCGAAAGCACAAAACCAGCCAAGCCTGCTGCTGTGAGTGTCACGGGAACAAGCTGGAACAACGCCAGCATTAGCACTACATACGACAAGAGCGCTGCACCAGCCACTAGTCCAGGCAAGCGATACCACAGAAGCATAAAAGCAATCACAAAAGTAAGTCCGAGCATTCCAGCCTCCATTCCGTGACCAAGCACCTCAGAACCGAGCGAAGCGCCGATAGTCTGAGTGCTCTGCAATACAATTGGCACCGGCAGTGCACCAAAGCTTAAATTTTGCGCTAATGCACGCGCTTCATCAGGGGTAAAGTTGCCAGAAATCACTGCAGTGCCCCCACTAATTCGTTCGTTGATACGTGGCGCTGAAAGCAATTCACCATCCAGGAAAATACCCAGCTGCTCACCGACATGCTCAGATGTAATCTGCTCAAAGAGCGCTGCTCCTTCGTCAGTAAATTTCACCTGTACCATTGGCTCGTTTGCAAGCTGTCCACTGTTTGCGCCCGCAAAGGCGAGCGTAGCCGTTTCGAGATACCGACCAGTCAGTCCAGTATCGATGAATGGCTCATCGCCTTCTGTGTCAGCAGTGGTGTCAATCTCTTCACCATTTACCTTCACCGTACCGATTACTGCACCAGAGGAAGCGGTGCTGCTTGAGAGTGAGCCAAGACTTTCAAGAGCTGCTTGTTGCTGCGCCAGTTCTTCACTATAGAGCTTAAACTCAAGAAGAGGAGTTTTGCCTATTTCGGCCACCGCTTCACCGACATCCGTAACACCTGGCAGCTCAACAACAAGTCGCTGCTTTGGTTCATCGGTCACAAAGCTACTGCTCTCAATTTGCACAATCGGCTCAGATACACCAAATACGTTCACACGACGCTCAATTACATCGCGTAGAACATTCATAAGATCTGGCACATCCTGCTGGTCGATACCAGTTACATCGGCCTCATAGACCAAGTGTGAACCACCGGCCAAATCGAGACCAAGCTTAAACGGGTGCGCAGCATCCTCTGTGGTGGCGTTCTGATACACCGAAGAAGCGAGCCACACCATCACTCCCACGACCACCAATGCACGAAACCAACGCAAAAATGCGGCGGATCCAGCTGATGATTGTTCTGATTTACTAGACATATATGAAAACTACGGGTCTTGTTATACCACACAAAGACCCTGAAACGCACCCTACACAAAGAAACAAAGTGTTTTCTGCTATGTATCACCCTTTGCTAAGGCGACGACGTTTCTAAGCAAGTATGCAATAGTGATTGGCCCGATGCCACCCGGCACGGGTGTAAGAAGCGAAGCGACCTCCGCCACTGCAGCAGCAGCGTCACCAACCAGTACACCACCCTCTTCTGAAGTACCAGCATCAAACACAACCACGCCAGACTGTACCAGGTCTTTAGTGATAAAGTGCGGCTGGCCAATGCCACTGATGATAATATCGGCCGACTGTAACAAAGCTGGACTATACGTCTCTTTGGTGAGCACAGTCACCTTCGCACCGCATTCTCGTGCATACGCTGCGGCCGGCCGGCCGACCAGAATCCCTTCACCAAGCACCACTACTCTTTTCCCTGCCCACGCTACCTCATATCGCTTGCTTATCTCATCAATCGCACCTACTACCGGCGAAAAACAAGCGCCTGGCACTTCTCCGTAGCGAAAACCATCAGGATCTTTCTCGACCGGCACAGCCGCAAGAAGTGCCACCCGATCAACCTGAGCGGGAAACGGCAGCTGTACCACTACTCCATCGGACTGAGCGGCGGCCTCGTGCACACAAGCAACAGCTGCCGCGGTTGAAACATCAGCCGGCAACTCAATGACATTAAGAGTAATGCCTACTGCCGCGGCTTTTGCGCGTTTCATCTCAAGATACTTTTTGGTTTCAAAGTTAGGTGCAGCCGTGATAGCCGAAAGCCGCGGCGCTCTTTTAAACGCCATCACATCTTCCTGCACGGTCGCCAAAATATCCGCTGCAATTGCTTTACCGTCTACGAGCATAGATGGCGGCAGTATAGCAAAAACGGGCGCAAATCCGAAGGATTTGCGCCCGTTTTTGCCGCAAGCTATACCAGTCCCATCGTGTGCTTCAACGCTGCAATTCCGTCTGCAACTGCCACCTTTGGTTCCCAACCGAGCGCAGCTTTAGTCTCGGTAATATCAGCCATGGTGTGTTTTGGCTCCAGCCGTGCCGGTACATATTCCACCGGACCGCCAATCATTGCCGCGATTTCATTCACGCTCGTCTGAGATCCCGCACCGACGTTAAACACTTCGCCAGCGCCCACGCCAGCGACCGTCCCCGCCCGATACATTGCCGAGACAATATCTGACACATGTGTGAAATCTCGTGTCTGCTCACCATCACCAGTAATGGTGAGCGGCTTCCCTTCTTTTGCCAACTTCAAAAACTTACCGATAAGTAGTGCATACGCCCCGTCCGGATCCATGTGCTTCCCATACACATTAAAAAACCGAAGTGACACAGTCTGTAGTCCATACACCACACTCCAGGTGCGCATCATTTCTTCTCCGATGTATTTTTGGAGTGCATACGGACTCTTTGGTTGCGGAGTGAGATTAGTCGAGAGCGGCAGCGTCTCTTGGTCGCCGTAGGCTGAACTCGAGGCAGCGTACACCACCCGCTTCACCCCTGCGGCCCGCACCGCCTCTAGTACCGAGAGCGTGCCATTTACATTTGTATCATGTGTTTCAACAGGATGCTCAATCGAAAACTGTACCCGCGGCAATGCTGCCAAATGCACCACCACATCCACCCCTTCACAGAGAGCAGTGAAAGCTTCCGTATCACGAATATCAAGCTGATGAAACGTAACAGCGTCGGGCAATCGGGTCGGATCGGTGCCACCGCTTAAGTTATCAACCACAATCACATTCTGATCATGCGCCACTAAATACTCCGCGAGATTCGTTCCCACAAAACCGGCGCCGCCGGTGATTAAAAATGTCCGTGTCATACAAAAGTATAACTCTCGTCAGATCAATTTTGTTTCGTACAGCTCGCCGCCAACGAATTCATAATAGTCGGACGAGTCGTACTCCTTTATTCATTTAGGTTCCAGTGCGCATTAAGATGGTCGCGATGGTTTTGAACGCGATGTGAATATCGAGCAAGAGAGAACGACGTTCTAGGTAAAAGAGATCGTACGACAATTTCGCAATAGTACGCTCTACGTCTACCCCACCGCGCGGCACGTCATAGTTATTAATTTGTGCCCACCCTGACAAGCCTGGCTTTAAAAAATGACGGGTATTGTAATATTTGATTTCTTTAGCATACACCGAAGCCAAAGCTGGCATCTCTGGCCGTGGACCAATGAAAGAAAGATCACCACGCAATACATTGATAAGCTGCGGCAGCTCATCGATACGCAACTTACGAAGCCAAACTCCTACTCGAGTATCGACGAGTGTACTATTGAGCGCCGCCTGACCCCTATCGGCGCCGTTTTTGGTGCGAAACTTATATATGGTAATCAACCGATTGAACTGACCCACTCGGGTCGTGTGGTACAGGAGCTCACCACGGTCTTCCAGCTTAATAGCTAGTGCAACGAACGGGAAAATAAGCGCCGCCGGCAGCAAAAGCACTACTGCACCTACCACATCAATAGCTCGTTTAACGGCATCATAAAGAGTACTTTTCGATTGCGAAATATTGCTAATAAACCACTCATACTGGAGAGACCCCACCGGCACGCGATCAAACGTATCTTCGTACAGACGATTGAAATCCAAGAACGTAAACGCGAAATGGAGGAAGGATAAATTAAATAGGGTTGGTAGAAATGTCTTTATCTCATCCGCTCGTGGATCTGCCACGATAAGCTGCACCGCTTCACGTTCCATGAGATGCATAATCTTTGATTCAAAATCATCAGTCTTGCGTAAAGTTTCTGCGTCGATAATTCGCACGAAGTAGTAATTGTACCGATCGTTATTGTTGATTTCATCTGCTAGCTCAATCGCCTCCTTGCCATCGGCAATCAAAATTGCTTTGTGTCGTTGTTTGGGTGACAGTTTAGGCACGATTCGTAATCGCCACAGAGTCAGCAGTACAATAGAGATAACCAGGTAAATTGCTAAGTTTGTCTTAGGCGTAATCCCTAAAGGCAACACGAAGAAAAGCGCTCCTGCAACCACCACATTGATAATTTGCGCAGTCAGGATTCGACTCACCATCAGTTTCTTTAGTAGATTAGTATGTTTATCGTACAGACCAGAAATGAAAAAAATACCAAGCCAGACCGCTGAAATAGTGAGAAATGGGGGCACGTGTTGTGCAAGTCGATCGACGGATGGAATTTCAAGATATCTAAAAAACAGCGTCAGCCACAACGCTACGTTAAAAGCGATAATATCACCGATAATCAAAACTGACAGTTCTCGTGCACGTTCACCCATATATTTATGTCTGAATACAAAAATCCTACCTGAGTTTTCAGTATTAGCAACCGTTATAACAAAACCTTGGTGAATTTAGTTAAAGATATATACTACTGATATGGCTGCACATAAGCACAAAATCCTCTATCTCATCACTAAGAGCAACTGTGGGCTGGAAAAGCGTGGGGCGCTTTTCCAGTTAACCGCCCCATTGCCCCAAACCCTGTAACACGAGCCGTATGTCTAATCAGAATCGAAAAAAAATACTGTACCTCATTACCAAGAGCAACTGGGGCGGGGCGCAAAAATACATCTACGAACTAGCGATTGCGGCGCGAGCAGCGGGCCATGAGGTGGCGGTGGCCTACGGCGGCACCGGCAAAGCCGGTGCCGCCGTAGGCCACCTGCACGAAGCACTTCGTGAAGCCGGCATACCCACCTACCCCATCAACCACTTTGCTCGCAACATGTCTCCACTCAATGACATCCAAGCTTTTTTTGAAGTGCTTAAGCTACTACACAACTACCGACCAACAGTACTGCACACGAGCAGTTCAAAGGCTGGTGGCATTGGGGCCTTGGCGGGAAGGCTACTACGAATACCAAAAATTATTTTCACTTCACACGGCCTTACCACAGATGAAACCTGGCGCCCTAAGTGGCAGCAGTGGCTCATTTACCTTGGAACATGGCTTACGCTGCTCCTTTCACGACACACCATCATGATTTCAACCGACACAGTCGCCCGGACTCGAAATATGCCAAGCATGCAAGACCGAGCATCCCTTATTTTCAATGGTGTAGCACCGATTGATTTTCTTGATCGAAAAACGGCGCGAGCAAAGCTCGCGCCGTCATTACCACAAAACGCATTATGGATTGGTGGAGTTGGCGAGCTGCACCCCAACAAAAACTGGAGCGTCATCATCGAAGCAATGACCGCCCTTCCTGAAAAGACAAAGTTGATAATTATCGGAGAAGGCGAAGAGCGACCAAAACTTTCAGCGCTGATTAAAAAGCTTGGCCTAGAAAACCGAGTCTATCTGGCTGGATTCCATACCGCTGCACCGCTGCTTAAAGCCATTGATATCTTTGTTTTACCATCCATAAAAGAAGGCTTGCCGTATGTCCTTATTGAAGCTGGCCTCGCTTCACTGCCCACTGTCGCCAGCAATCTTCCTGGCAATCAGGACATCATCAAAACCGGCGAAACCGGTCTCTTGGTAGAGCCAACTGCCACCAACTTCGCCACCACACTGCAAATGCTTGTCCGCGATGAAGGCATGCGTCGTCGTCTTGGCCAAGCACACAAAGCATTTGTGGAACAAACGTTTTCTGTCAATCGCATGTGTCGTGAGACCTTCTCGCTCTACGACTCTAAAATGTGAGATGCTTTGTACCTAACTGGCGCATAACGACGCATCCCCATTACCATCCCGATGGCCAAAAACTCAGTAAGTAAATGCGAACCTCCATAACTCAAAAACGGCACGGTTGTTCCCGTCACTGGCAGCAAACCAATATTCATACCAATATGCACAAAAAAATGCGCCACAAATAGCATACATACCCCCGCAGCAAACAGACGCTCAAAATTGGTTGCACCATGTACCGCGCTACTGAGCAATCGCCACACCACCAAGCCAAACAACGTAAAAAGCAACAACACACCAATAAGCCCCCATTCCTCAGCGTACGCTGCAAAAATGAAGTCGGTTTCATATTCAGGCAAAAAGAGCAACTTTGATTGTGTACCATATCCAATCCCCTTACCAAAAAGCTGACCAGATCCGATGGCTACTGTCGACTGATATGCATTGTATCCAGCCCCTTGAATATCTGATAGCGGATCTAAGAACGTCATAATACGCTCTTTTTGATACGGCAAAAACACAAACTGCCACAAAATCCCAAACGCCACCGCGCCGAGTAAAAACACCGTCAGTAAGTGCCGGAGTTTAATTCCTGAAACAAGCACCATCCCCAACCACACAAAGAAAAGAATAATTGCCGAGCCAAAGTCAGGCTGAATAAACACCAGGCCAAAAATACCAAGTGCGTACATTCCCGAGACAATAATGTGTCTGAAGTCACCAATCAGCTCGTGTCGTTTGGCAAAATACTTCGCCAACACAATAATCAATACTAATTTAGCGGGATCGGATGGCTGGAATGAAAAGAAGCCTAAGTCAAAACGACTTTGCGCACCAAGCGTAATTTCACCAATCATAAGTACCAACAACAGCAAACCAATAGTGAAAAGGTACAAGAAAAAGGCGGTGTTCCCCATTCTCAAAAAACGATAATCAGGCACCATTGCCACTAACAGTGCAATCGTTGCTGCCGCAATCCAAATAAGCTGACGGTTGAAAAATTCATTATCGCCAACATGTGAGTACATGGTGACCAACCCCATGAGCGAAAGGCCAATCACACTGAGAAACAGCGTTACGTCAAACCCGCCAAAAAATGTTTTGAGTTGTCCCATTATCTCATTGTACCCCTCTGGTGCAGCTCCAGGAACTTGCGCAACCTACCGCACTTCTGCGAAATTAGTTTTCGGCTTAGCAATAATATCAATCTTGGTAGGCCCCGATTCACAAAGTGAAGACGTGATTTCAGCATAAATATCTGCCAAATCGGCACCAGTTGGAGCAAAGTAGGCATTAGCCGGCTCACTCGCAATCTGATTGATAAACTGGCGGTCGACTCCAGCACCAAGGCCAATTGCGTACACTTCGATATTATCTTTATTCAGTTCCGCAGCAGTTGTGACTGCTTCTGCCACTGCATCTTCATCTCCCGCAGCAGTTGGCAATCCATCCGTCAAAAGCACTAACACTCGACGAGCGTCGTTGTTATGCTCCACTGCATTTAATTCGGACGCCGCCAGCGTGAGCGCAGCACTGGTGTTTGTAAATCCAGACTCTTCACTTGAAGCAATCTGCAAATCCATTAACGCACCAACCACACTATCCCGACTTGCGCCAAGTGGTGAAATCAATGTCGCCTCTGTAGCAAACGTAACAAGCGCAACCTGGTCTGTATCTTTAAGCGCGCTCACAAACGTACTGGCAGCCTCTAGTGCTGCAGTCACTGGCTGTGGCGGATCCCCGCCATCATTGTTCATACTACCCGACAGGTCAATCGCTACGGCCACATCGGTTGGAATAATACAGCTTTTTACAGTCTTGGCGATTGAGTTTGGCCACGTAAATACAATGTCTTTAGTGCCACGAGCTGGAATTGACTCAACGTATGTCTTTGATGCGGTTACCGGAGTGCCTCCCTCATCGAAAATAGTCGCGATTACCTCAACGTCGCTCGCGCCCACTAGTTCGGTATTTTCAATGGTTACATCAAGACGAGGACTTTCGTCAGCGTCAGTCAGGTCGATATCAAGTGAGCGGAATTGATCACGCGCTACTGAAGCTGGTAACCACAATGACGCTGGCTTTAGCGTGAGTGTTGTTTCAGTCACCGCTGTTGCGCCAGTAGTAAAAATCTTCCCTTCAAAAATGGGATAGACACTATTGGGAGGCAGTGCAATAACACCCTCTCGTGAAGCAAGTATCGTACCGTTGTTTTTGAGCTCTAGCACATATTTCAATTCCGGCACACCGGCGGTTTGATTGGTGTTTTCGATATACGCGACCGAATTATACTGACCAGGCGCAATCTCAAAACTTTGTGCCCACACTATCCGCGGTGGTACTACTGTCGCCGCACAAATCTGCACACAGCCACCACCGCAATCCACGCCTGTCTCTGCCCCATTCATCACTCCATCAAGACACGTAGGAGCTTGATAAAAATTAACATAATATGCAAACGCACCCACGAGCAACCAAAACAACAAAAAGCCAGAACCATACTGTACTCTTCTTGCCACTGCCCAAGGTCTAATGCTCATGTGCCTTATTGTATCAGGTAAAACAAAGCGAAGAACGTTGCCCTATGCACAAAACTGCCACCGTCTGATAATTTTGCTATATCTCCTCGACCGTTCCAGTCGTTTCAATAACAGCCGTGTCAGTAAATATAGTAGAACCATCAACCGCGACACAGCGGAGTATAAATTCTGATTTGTTATTGATTGGTCCCACATTACTTAGCGTTCCGCTCGTGACTAAACCGCCGGAGTAAACTGTTTGAGGTCCGCCTAAAGACGGCCCTTCAATTTCACAACTGCCAATATACCCGGCACCATTAAGATCCCAGTGTAGATCAATAGCATTGCCCGCTCGTACCAAACGATCCGGATCAGTTGTTAGTGAAATGTCTGGATCAGGGTACCCAACATAAATTTGGCGCATAAAAATATTGTCATCTTCGTTTGATTCAAGAACATCATCATCAGCATCAACTAAAATCTCTACCATATGTGGGCCAGGCGGAATATCGCTGCCCAGGTTGATTGATTGTGTTCCGGTATCGCTACCGTTCATTATTGAGGGAATAGATACGTTTACAACCTCATCAAAACCTCCACCGCCATAATCAATGTTGAATCTTAACACTGACTCGAGCGCCTCAGTAGTTCCATCATTAAAAATATTGTAATTAATAGTGAAGTAGTCATAATGGCCTGTCGTCCGATCAAAGGTAACTGAAGTTGCCAAGCTGCCAACATCAGCAGAAAGGTTAGGAGCTGGTGGAGCTTCCGAAATGGTAAACGGATATGAGGCGCAATTGTTCGACTCATCGAGTTCTGATACGCTATCAAATCCAAAATCAAGATCGACTGCGTCAGCGCAGACGTACAAGACATGCGAGCCGACCACTGCCGTTGACCAAGTGGTACTAGTCGAATATGTCATGCCATTGGCCAAACGACCCGTATTACTATCACCATGGACTCGGCCAATGTTACTAGTAGCACAGTTTGGATTATCAACGCAAAATCGAACTAAACTGTTCAAACCATACGACCGAACACCATTTAAACCACCAGCAAATAAATACTGTTGATTGCCGTACTCATAACTTACATGTGCATAGCCAGAGGTTTTTCCACCAGCATGCCCCACCAATTGAGCACTGTACGGCACCGACACATCAACAGCGTTGACTCCGGCAAAACCAGTCACGTTGCCAACAAAAGCATAGCGATCATTGTGAGAAATGCCTCCTCCATACAGCAAATTTGAATTCGTAGAGAAGTCACTGAAGTCGATACGATCAAGTAAGATAAGGTTAGCAGGATCGCTTACATCAACCACCGCGAAATCATCGGATCCATTGAGCGATATGTACAGCGTGTCATCCCCAAATAAGTCAATTTTGTTTACACCAACCGGGCTAAGGTCCGGCAAATCCAGCTCATTAACCAAGGCCAGAGAATTCAAGTCGTATACTTTTAGCTTTGTTCCTCCTGACACTGGAACCGATAATTTATACAAAAAACCATTGCCGACCGTGAAATTTGGTACGGTATCTGCTTCAGTAATAGAAGCTGTTTTGACTGGGTTAACTGGATCAGTGATGTCGAAAACCTCTAGATTTTCCATCGGGAAACCAGCATTACCATTGGCTGTTCCTGTAAATAAGTAACTTTCGTCAATCTTTAGCACCTCAAATGAAGGCAAGGCTGTGGTAAACGTATTAACTAACACTGGATTAGTTGGATTTGAAATATCATAAATTTTGACATTATCGACATTTCCGCGCGCACCGATATAAGCGTAATTGCCCCGCACTTCAATCTGATTTGGATAATCACCGCCTGGCACTACCACACCGCCAACTTTTATAATATTTTCCGGATCTGAAACATCATAAATACGTAAACCTTCTGCAGAAATAGTGTAGACCGCCGCATACAAGTAATTTCCGACCTGGACCATGTCATACACACCACCATCCGCATACATATTTTCTGACTCACTTGCCACTCGATAGCCATAGGTATTTTCTGTTGTCATTGAGTCTGCAATATTGCGAATATCTGCACTAAAGGTAATTTGCTCTCCCTCTTGCAGCAAACCAACCACAGAAACGTTTTCTACCACTATATCCGGGGCTGTAAAAACAGGACCCAGACAAGCACTAGCTGAACCAGTAACCCCAGGAGCATTACCACCATCATTACCAAAATCAATCCAACCAACTACCGAAGATCCCCATGCCCAACCACTCCAGTCACAAGAATTATCAACCGCTACGCCATACGGCGCACCATCCAAGGCCGTTCCAGAAAGACTTATCCAACCGTCCCAGCCGCCACTGTTCACTCCGGCGGCTACCGCAGACAATGCTCGCGCCCATCCAGTAACTACGCCTGTAGCACGATTTAATTGAGCCACGCAGCTGCCGCTTGGACAACCGCTTAAATCACCTCGGTCAAAGCTAATCCAACCAACATGTTCGCTCCAAGCATAGCCTGAGATTGTTCCTAGTGTGTTTACCGTTACGCCATAGTCTGGGCTAGCAGGTACATCTAGACTATTCATCGAAATCCAGCCAATGTTTTCACTCCACGCGTAGCCAGACACATTATCGGTTGCAGCTGCCTCTACCACAATAGGTTGAACAGCAGCGACAAGAGTTGCCAGCAAGAAAGCCGCTGGAAAAAGAGTCGTAAATATTTTGGTAAGAGACATATGATTACATTATCCCTAGCATTGTACCACCAGCGCAACACAGCGCTCAGCAGACTATCCACCCAGGAAACACGCCTTGCATGTGTGTGAGTACCTATTACAAACAAAAACCCGCCACATTCGTGGCAGGGAGCTCATCACTTGAGCTCAACACCGTCCCAGGGGCGATGATCCACCCAGACGTTGCCCTTGCGGGTCAAAATGAGATTTTGGCAGCTGTTCGTCACATGAAGCGTGCCGTCGGCGGACAGTGTGCCTTTTGCCGGAGTGAAGTTCCGGCAGGCCGGATTGTTCTTGCTGCGGAAGTTGATTTGGCCTTCGAATCCATCAGCGGTTTGCTTGCTGATCTCGAGCGTCATCCATCCCCGCGCATTTCCATCTCGCCAGTTGCCGTTCAGCTCACTAGGGAGCGTCACCGCTTGGCTGCCAGAGCCCAGCTTCACCGCCTGCAGGCCGGAGCCAACAGCCGATGACCTGGTTTGAGTGGTCGTACACGCCGCCAGAAACAGCGAGAACGCGACACACATGAAAGCGGCAAAAAGACCGCGGAACTTGGTTGCCATGACTTTACCCTCCTTAGCAGGTGTAATTAGGCACTTGCACTATAACACACATTACGATACTAGCAATAGCTTCCCTTGCTGTACACAAGATATCAGCTGCCACTTCACACAAAAAAACCGCCCTAAGGCGGTTTTTAGGAGTATTAAAAGCTTTATGTTGGCGCCTACCTACTCTTCCGCTTGCGCAGTACCATTGGTGGTAGAAGACTTTACTTCCGTGTTCGGAATGAGAACGGGTGTACCCCTTCCCCCAAAGCACCAACATAAAACTTTCAAATTAATCGTCGCTACGCTCGTGTGAAATGGTCCCGACAAAAGAACAAGGAAGAGGGGGAAGCAGGATTTGAACCTGCGACCTCTGGTGGTGAACCAGTGCTCTGCCAAACTGAGCTATTCCGCCCGTTGTCGGGAAATGGTCGGAGTGACTGGATTTGAACCAGTGACCTCTAGCTTTTTACACTAGCGCTCTACCAGGCTGAGCTACCCTCCGTTTGACCATTTCACACGATCGTATTTGCATATTCAAGAAGTTTCTTCGCTACTCAAAATCTATACATGATGTACAGCGTTCCCTATGGGAAACTACGTTCTATTAGTACACCTCGGCTAAACACATCACTGTGCGTACACCTAGTGCCTATCAACCAGATCATCTCTCTGGGAACTTAATGATTTCTAATCTTGGAGTTGGCTTCCCGCTTAGATGCTTTCAGCGGTTATCCATTCCGAACATAGCTACTCGGCAGTGCCACTGGCGTGACAGCCGATAGACCAGAGGTTCGTTCATCCCGGTCCTCTCGTACTAGGGACAACTCTCCTCAAAAATCGACGCCTGCAGTAGATAGGAGACCAACCTGTCTCACGACGGTCTAAACCCAGCTCGCGTATCTTTTTAATTGGCGAACAGCCAAACCCTTGGGACCTGCTCCAGCCCCAGGATAAGATGAGCCGACATCGAGGTGCCGAACCGTGCCGTCGCTATGGACGCTTGGGCACGACTAGCCTGTTATCCCCAGGGTAACTTTTATCGGGTAATCTCCGGCGGCATCTAAAGCCAACCATCGGTTCACTATGCTCCACTTTCGTGTCTGTTCGGAATCTACTCCTCACAGTCAAGCTGGTTTATGCCATTACACTATCGTCACGGTTTCCATTCGCGACTAACCAACCTTGAGACCCCTCCGTTACATTTTGGGAGGGTAGCGCCCCACTAAAACTGCCTGCCACGCACTGTCTCGATGAGGTTTTTCCTCACCGGTTAGAGACTACCAAAATAAAGGGTGCTATTTCACTGGCGACTCCACGGTACCCGAAAGCCCGCTTCAAAGTCTCACACCTATACTACGCATTAATTCAATAGCCCCAATACGAAGCTACAGTAAAGCTCCTGGGGTCTTTTCGTCTAACTGCAGGTACGCGGCATCTTTACCGCGATTGTATTTTCACCAAGCAAGTCCTCGAGACAGTTTCCCACTCGTTACGCCATTCGTGCACGTCGGAACTTACCCGACAAGGAAATACGCTCTATTTTCCCTTCTTTTATGTGTGACCCTTGAATCACACGTACACAATAGGACTCTATCTTCACCACCATCTCACTTGCGTGAATGCTGCGGTGCCAAACATTTGGTCTCTTGTAGGTTTGGTTTGGATTATATGAATCATTTCTGACCCATAAGGTAACTGTGGCTAGGCTGCTTAACCCTACAATCGTTCCAATCCGTCGAGCGTATGATTTATTGGATCATGCGCTCGACCTTAGAACGATTATAGTTATCGCTGACATTTACCGGGGCTTATACAGTCCAGCAATACAAGACGAATCTCATATCACCCCCCGTATTTAACCTTCCGGCATAGGTCAGGCGTCACCCTCTATACTTCCACTTTCGTGTTTGCAGAGAGCTGTGTTTTTGTTAAACAGTCGGCAGGAAATCTTTCGCTGCGGCCCTCCCTCCGAAGAGATTGGGCAGACCTTATCCCTAAGTTACGGTCGCTTTTTTGCCGAGTTCCTTGAGGACCTCTCACTTGTTCGCCTTAGTCTTCTCGACTCTACCACCTGTGTCGGTTTGCGGTACGGAACCGCTACGCTTAACCCAAACGAAGTTTTTCTCGGAAGTGTGCTCCCCTCATTCCCACGGCCGTAGCCGTAAGTTCAGACCCTACTCGGATTATATGTCCCGGATTTGCCTAAGACACGTCCTCATAGTTCCAGCTCCAATCCAATAAGAAGCTTTGGGTACAACACTCCGTCCCTCCATAGGAACGTAGCAGTGTGCAGGAATATTAACCTGCTATCCATCGAGTCCCCCATTCGGGATTCCCTTAGGACCGACTAACCCTTCGCTGATCACCATCGCGAAGGAAACCTTGGTATTTCGGCGGGCAGGGTTCTCACCTGCCTTGCGGTTACTTGTGCCGGCATTCTCACTTCGCATCGCTCCACCGCGGCTCCCGCCTTGGATTCATCGCAATACGAACGCTCTCCTACCACTTGTACTAAAAGTACAAATCCGCAGTTTCGGTATCATGCTTGAGCCCCGATCATTTTCGGCGCAAGGACTCTCGACCAGTGAGCTGTTACGCTTTCTTTAAAGGATGGCTGCTTCTAAGCCAACCTCCTGGCTGTTGAGGAATCCTCACCTCCTCATTTTGCACTGAGCATGAATTTAGGGACCTTAACTGGCGATCTGGGCTGTTTCCCTTTTGACCAATGGAGCTTCTCCCCCATAGTCTAACTGCCAAACTTAACTAACTGGTATTCGGAGTTTGATAAAGAAGACGAGATTTCTCCCTGTTCTTCTTTTCCAGTGCTCTACCCCCAGCAGAAACATTTGACGCCAACCCTAAAGCTGTTTCGGAGAGAACCAGCTATTACGGAATTCGATAAGCTTTTCACTCCTTACCACAAGTCATCCGATGGTTTTGTACGGCCAACCGGTTCGGGCCTCCACGACCTATTACAGTCGCTTCACCCTGCTCATGGCAAGCTCATCCCGCTTCGGGTCGTACCCCTACCCCATAGTCGCGCTGTTCACGCTCGCTTTCACTGTGCCTCCGTGGGATTGCCACTTAGACAAGGGATAAAGGTACACTCGCCGGCTCATTCTTCAATAGGCACGCCGTCGCCCCGCAGGGCTCCGACTCCTTGTAGATGTATGGTTTCAAATCTATTTCACTCCCCTCTCCGGGGTTCTTTTCACCTTTCCCTCACGGTACTAGTTCACTATCGGTCTTCAAGAATATTTAGCCTTACCAGTTAGTACTGGCGGGTTCACCCGAGCTATTCATGTCTCGGGCTACTCAGGAACGAAATCAACAGAGAGCGTAACATTTCGAATACAGGACTATTACCTTCTGGGGTCGAGCTTCCCAGCTCGTTTTCCTATATTACGCTTTGATAACTCTGCGCAACTAAATGCAGATTTCGCCCTACAACCCCATACATATAAATACGTATGGTTTGGGCTGTTCCCCTTTCGCTCGCCGCTACTCCGGGAATCGCAAGAAACTTCTTCTTGAGCGTAATGGCGCTAGGCACCATGCTCAATTGCTTGAGCTGATGCAAAGCATCCGCTCAAAAAGAAATTTCCGTCTATTGCTTTCTATTCCTCTAGGTACTGAGATGTTTCACTTCCCTAGGTACGCCTCCTCATACAAGGATCACTGCCGATGACAGTGGGGTTTCCCCATTCAGACATTTCCGGGTCAAAGGTTATTTGGCACCTCACCGAAACTTATCGCAGCCATATCACGTCTTTCATCGCTTCTTGAAGCCAAGGTATCCACCATACACCCTTCGTTCCCATAGGGAACGCTATACACCGCTGTATAGATTTTGAGTGTCGCCCGCGCCTACCGGCGCGGGCATTACTGATGTGTGTCGGGGACGAAAAGACCTGAGCGGTTGCAACACCAAACTCATTTCTTAACCCGACACACTACCTGTGCTTGATGCTTCTGGGCTTGCGACCAGTCACACCAAGCGGTGCCTACCGGGCGTCGATTCCACGGTAGGACTTTTCGAAGTCAGACCTTATCAATCTGACTTCTTGAATATGCAATTTTCAACGATCGCGCATCCCCTTGAACTTTGGAAGAAAAAAGCCGCGGTGTCGCGGCAAGAAAATCACGAGTGACTCTCTTACTACGACTGAGCTTTAACTCCAAACTTCATAAATACGTGCCCGCTATCTTATACGAATAAAAAATAAAGTCAAGCATTTATTCTGGATATTTATCCTCGGTTCTATCAACAGTTTTTCCCCACCGAAAAATTGCTAGTTTTTGTGTGCCTTCGAACGATTTTGCTGCTCAATCACTCGCTTTAAATCACTAATTTCTTTGTTGTGCACAAACATTGTGGTAACACGGGCGACAAAAATCATAAATAAAATCGTCCCCAACAAACTCACTATGCCACCAAATACTTTTCCTTGTGGAGATGACGGAATTACATCGCCATAGCCAATGGTAGTGATGGTAATCACCGCCCACCACAGTGAGTCATACAAAGACGTGATTGAGCCATCAAACCGCATCTCCACCTGCCACATGATAAACGCAGTGCTGACAATAAATATGCTTATGGTGATGAGAATGTACTCGATGTTATACACCAATTCCCGAGCACTCTTGCGCAACTTTGCGACACTCTTTTGCAACCGAAGAAAACGCAACAGACTCACCAGCCGCGATAGTCGCATTAAGCGAAGCGATAGAAATACGGGCATGACCGTGATTACTACCAACGACCAGTTTCTTTTCAGCATCGCCAACTTGCTCTTAGCGACGGCAAATTTTGCAAACAATTCTAAATAAAATGTTGACCAAATGAGTACGTTGAGAAGAGCAAAAACGCGCACCCACGTGTCTGGCAGCGCAAACAATGCGGGGACAGCAAGTGTCAGCGCCAAACAGACCGTGACCACCAGCATCGGCAACTCAAACCAATCTTCAACCAAACGTTCTCTGGCGGTTAACCGGATCGTATTCATGTTTTTAGTCTAGCATTGACTAAACTGGAGACACTTATAATGTGCACACTAAGCAAAAGCACCGGCCAAAATTTGGCCGGTGCTTTTGCTTACCGAAAGGTACTATGACTCATCACCTCATCACGTACACCGATTTTATCTACCAATACTTGATGTGTGTAATCAAAGAAATCTCGTGTGAGTTTGTCGTACATTCCTACTCGATACATGAGATCTTCCGACGACATCGCCGCAAACCGAATTTCAATACCAATCTCTGCTTCCAAAGAACGAATCGCCTTTTCCACTTTTGCTTGCGAGAATTTCTTCATTGCCAAAAGCACGTCGAGCCGCTGTTCGAAGTCGCGCACAAACACACCGCTTACGCCAACAAAATCAAGCACACCAGCTTGACGCAAGTGTTTTAAAAGATTCTTCCCATCAATCGGCGCTGTTTCAAATAAGAAAGTTTGTAGGGCCTGAAGTTCAGGGAAATCTTTGTTGACCGAATAGCCAATCGCCTTCATCTTTTTTGCCTTTCCTTCCACTTCAATATAGATAGTTTTTTGCTTAATCACCTCGGCTTTTTCAAGCGCATTCATTTCAGTGCGTGCAGTACGACGAACAAGCTTAGCGCGCTTGCTAATATCGTCGAACGAAAATTCCTTAGACGGATTAAACAGGAAAAAGCGGAGTAGTTTCACCCGAGCGGTGCTGCCAAACAGAATGGATAATGGATCGCGCGCTGCCATACAGAATTACGTGCAGCGATTATAGCACAGCTTTTCGGTGGACAGTGTGAGAAGAAAATGTCGTGGTGCAATGCAATAAAACCGGCGGGCCCTTCGGGCCCGCCGGTTTTATATCAAATTACTAACGTAATTATTCAAGGGTAACTTTTGCTCCCTCACAAGTTACTAAGTGTTCTCACCAGCTTCGCTGGCTGTGAGCACTAAGTACTTGCGAGCCCGTCTCGCTGATTTGTCGCCCTAGGAAATGAGCTCCTCATATCGCTGCGGCTCTGGAGCAAAGGTGAATGAAATACAGTCTTTAAAAAACTGTCCTTTGGGCAGTTTTTTAATTGACTTATTTCAATGTCACCTTGGCTCCAGCTTCTTCAAGCTTAGCCTTAAGTGCCTCAGCGTCTTCTTTCTTCATGTTTTCCTTCACTACTGCTGGAGCGCCGTCTACCATTTCCTTAGCCTCCTTAAGTCCGAGACCAAGTACTTCCTTCACTACCTTGATAACAGCAATCTTCTGAGCACCAGCTTCAGTAAGTTCAACAGTGAATTCAGACTGTTCTTCACCAGCGTCGCCAGCGGCTGCTGGACCGGCTACTGCAACAGCTGCTGCTGATACACCAAACTTCTTCTCAAATACCTTTACGAGTTCGTGTAGCTCGAGAACGCTCATCTTTTCGATAGCTTCTACGATGCTCTTGAACTGGGCAGGAACTTCTACTTCTTCAGTAGTTTCTTCTGCTACTACTTCAGCGGCTGCTGGAGCGGCAGTTTCAGTAGTTTCTTCTACCTTTGTTTCATTTTCTTCACTCATGATAATTTTTAGTTTAGTTCTATAGTCAGAGCGTTCCAGCAATTTGCTTTAGTAAAGAAGCAAATTGGGAACTAAATTCAGAATAGTCGCTTGCGCTCCTTTCTTCATTTATCTTCTGACATAATCTAGAATTTAATTATGCACCTTTCTTCTCAGCTACAGCGTTGAGAACAATCGCGAGCCCCTGAATAGGTGAATTAATAACGTTGACGAACATACCACGAAGCACTGGAAGCGCTGGGATTGAAGCAATCTCAGTCATTTCAGCTGCATCCTTGAATACGCCCTGGAAGACTCCACCTGCAATTGAGATGTTGTCCTTATACTTTCCTGCAAACTCTTTGATCTGCTGCGCTGGAGTGATGGCGTCGGCGCTGTATGCCACCGCGATCTCTCCCTCAAGTTCAGGCATAGTGCCCTCAAACGCTTCACCAAACGTACGCTTCATCAGCGTCTTCTTAGCCACAAAGTAGCCAACGCCCTGTTCGCGAAGCTGTGAACGCATTGCAGTTGTGTCAGCCACGGTCATCCCGTTGAACTTCACAAACACAATTGACTCTGAGTCAGCCTTTACGCCATCAAGTTTTGCAAGAATGTCTTGTTTTTTTGCTTTTGTAATTGCCATGATTTTATAGAAATCAATGGATAAACTGCAGGCCCGGCGGGTAGATATAAAAAATACCCCTGACGGGCTCGACCTTTCCACACTAAAAAATAGTTGGACCTCGGCCGGCGGCGAATGCCTTTACTCCCCTTGAGGAACCAGCTGTCATGAGCCTGCGTGGAGACACTATACCAAAAAAATTAAAATTGCCAAGCGCTACGCGCTTGACAAAAGAACGGCCCGCTGCGCGGGCCGTTAACTATAGAAAATACCGCCTGAACGTAGCCGCCCGATTAAGTCCCCATGAGGCAAGGACCAATCCCAGCGAGACCATCGCCAGCTCATCGGGCGCCACAAACGACACCAGAGAGGGATACAACGCCACGATCATCAAGCCAAACAGCACGGCCGTTTTGGTTTTTGAAAGCAGTGTCACCGGCTTGGTAGCTGGTGCACGTACCCCGCGCATCGCCGCTGCGATATCAAACCGCCGCTGGTAGGTGTTGTCGATGTCATACAGCAAGTTGACCACAAACAACACACTGAGCCAAACCGAACCAGACGTAATGGCAAGACCAAGCAAAAACGGATTGGTGAAGCACTTATCCGCCAGCGGGTCGATTACCGCACCAAGCGGCGTCACCATCCCCTGCCGTCTCGCCAGCCAGCCATCAAGCCAGTCGGACAGACCAGCATACACGACTGCCAAAAACAGCACGTGTGTGCCGGCAAGCCACCACAAAGGCACAGCCACCCCCGCCACTGCTCGACTGAGCGAAATGGCATTGGGTAGATTCCACTGCCGCGACGACCCTTGCCAGTACATCTCTGCCATATGCATGTCGTTCCCCTTTCAACACAAAAAGACCAGATCAAGCCGTACTCTATCCTATTTTTATTTTTCTGCCTAGGGAGCCGCCATCCAGTGCCTGCAAAACCATCACTGCAATACAAAGTATTACTAATACTGGGAGTTTTTTATTCATAATCTCAATGGCACTCCGCGCACTGTCATAATTTGTTGAACTCTATCTTTGTTAATTGTATTTACTCTATGAACTCGAAAGAGTTAAGAAAATCAACAAATGCATCCTTTTGTCTTACCTGGCCAGATAAGTGTATCCAGTACTCATCGCTAATCAAGATATAGTAATTTTCAGTTGGACCACCAATACCCTGATCATTTACCGCAAATAATGCAGTTCTATTTTTGAACTCCACCTCACTAATAACCACTCCACGGGCCTTCATTTTTGCATGCGCGCTTTCGATCCAGCTCTTTGGAGTAATATTTACCAAAATTGCATGTAAATTATAGGGATCAATAGGCTCAATAGCCATATTGAACAAACTGACACTACTACCAAACGCTGGTTCCCTCACCTCCCATTCCTGTGGATACTCAAACTGAAATCCCCAGTCTTCATTGCGATAAATATTTGCATCGGTTGTCTCTATTTCAACAAATTCTTCCGGGGACGTTGTGGCGGTTTGTTTGGTGTCTTTCTCAGCTGCTGAATCAGATGGTTCATGCCACAGCCACCAAGCAGCCCCAATGAGTACCAAAACCACTACAAAAGTTAAGAGTGACTTATTCATGTTTCAGGTTTGTAATTAATTGGTTGATAATGTGCGTTATTTATTCTATATCATTCGCTGCCACCACATCATTTTTGCCCACTTGTCACACAGGTTTACTCGATGAATTTAAAGGTGTTGAGAACAAGCTGGAGCTCTGACGCGTACTCATCTTGCACACTCAAATTTATCCAATATTCATCATTAATCAGTACAAAGTATTCTTGCGTCGGTATTGAAGACATAGTAACAGAGGAATAACTCCACCATTCCCGACCACCTATTACTATCTTTGACTCAAATTTCTTTCTCAATCGCTCCCCCCATTCTTTTGAGCTTATGAAAATACGTAATGGGGAAAAGGCTAATTTTTCATCATCAATTAAACCAATGTTTAGTAGGGCGGCCTTATTAGAAGAAACGGGATCTTGTAAATTCCATCTTTTGGGATACTCAAACTGAAATCCCCACTCTTCGTTTCTATAGATGTGGTTCTCGTTTTCAGCAATCTCTTCAGGCTGCTTCGTTTCCACAATGTCTTCTGTGGCCTGCTCGCCCGTCTTAATAAAAAGCCCGTGCCAAGCTGCCAATCCGACCGCGACCGCAATACAAAGTATTGTTAATACTGGGAGTTTTTTATTCATCAACAAATTCAAAGGACTCAACAACACCAGCAAACAACTCTTCATAATGGCCGTTTGTGCCCAAAATCATTTTATAATCTTTAATGGGAAGAATTATCGCTATCTCTGTATCACTTTTCCAGTCATAAATATACTTAACCCCAGAAACTCCGTCGACTACAATCAATTCTTCGGTCTTGTCTATGTTATTAAATGATTTTTCCGCAAAACTGTGTGTAACAATGTTTACCAGCACTGGGTCACCGTGATGTAATTCTTGATCAGGATAGAGAGTCACATTAAACTCTGAACTGCCACTTTGAAACGGGATCTTGTAAATTCCATCTTTTGGGATACTCAAACTGAAATCCCCACTCTTCATTTCTATAGATGTGGTTCTCGCTTTCAGCGATCTCTTCAGGCTGCTCCGTTTCCGCAATGTCTTCTGTGGCCTGCTCGCCTGTCTCAATAAAAAGCCAGTGCCAAGCTACTAGTCCAGCCACAACTACAATACAAAGTATTGCTAATACTGTGAGTTTTTTATTCATAATTTCAATGGCACTATGCGCACTGTCATAATTTGTTGAACTCTATCTTTGTTAATCACATCTATTCTATGAACTCGAAAGATTCAATGATCTGATTGTACTCCTCTTCATATTTACTAATTCCAGTAATATCAATCCAATACTCATCACTGACCAAGACTAACGTGAGAATCGCTGGACGACTCCACCCATCTTTATCATATGTCTTGTAGGCTGATTTCCCGTCTAGAAAAATCTCTTCAAAAACAACTCCCCTAGCCTTCATTTTGGTCATGGCACCTTCTATCCAGTTTTTGGGAGTAATGTTTATCGTGATGCCATTGGCAGGCGCTGGACCAATTGCCATATTGAATAAACTCACACCACTCACGAATGCCGGTTCCCGCACCTCCCATTCCTGTGGATACTCAAACTGAAATCCCCAGTCTTCATTGCGATAAATATTTACATCGGTTGTCTCTATTTCAACAAATTCTTCTGGGGACGTGGTGGCAGTTTGATTAGTGCCAATCTCAACCTCAACTGCTGAATCAGACATTTCGTGCCACACCCACCAAGCAGCACCAATGATTACCAAAATCAATACAAAAGTTAAAAGTGACTTACTCATATTTCAGTTTTGCAATTAACTGACTGATAATGTCGTTTATTTCGTCAGCGTCACTGTTATTCATTCCCCGACCAGCCCGTCGCTCTACCAAACGGTTAAGATTTTTTAAAATAGCCGATGCTGCGCGCTTACGATTTTTATTATAATGTTTCTCGGCCAACTTCAAATTAGCTTCTAGTCGTAACCGAAGAAATCGATTTTGAATCTCAGCTTCATCAATTCGTTCATTTAATAGACTAAATAGCGGCTTTGTATTTAGTGGAACCTCGACCTCCTCAATCACTTCTCCGCCGCCACTCACCTCTACCGCAAAACCTTGTGGGGGAATTTCAGACACTAACTCATCCTTAGCAAGCTCAATAACTGTTTGACCCGTGTTCAGCACAAGTGAATACTGACTCCCAGAAGTAGCTGTTTCATCAGGCGCCACCTCAAATATGTAGACGCCATCTTTCAGTTCTGTGAAGTACACCCGGTCAATTGACTGACCATCGTGACCGCGCTCAATTTCTGAGTAATACATTACCCCCGGAACTTCTCGGATATACTCCAAATCAGATGGGATGATATCCTCGTATGACAACGTCAAGCCATCAGGGTCGGTGACAATCAGGTCAACCGGAGAAAAGGTGCTGGCAGAAGAAAATCCGTGCTGGTGAATACGTCTGCGTTCAACAAAATCAGAATCTTTTTCATAATTTACACTTTCCCCTTGAATCACTCCAAGATCTTCAGACGATGCGTTCACCACATCGTACCCTTCGCTTTCACCAACGTACATTGCCACATGACTGATTCGAGAATCATCCCCGAAGAATAATGCGTCCCCCGGCTCCAACTCCCCCACCACCTCACTTGACTGCACATCACCGAACATGCCATCAGCAGTTACATTGGCCACATAATTGTCATGCGCTTCAGTTGGATCATTTGCCTTGTTAAAAGCCCAATAAATCAACCCCGAGCAGTCGATTCCAGGCGCAACTCTTTCGTAATTGTAATAATGATTCTTTTGATAGTAGCCTGAAACTATCTCATGTGGATCAACGAAATAACCCTCGATGTAGTTCCAACCACGGGAACCTAACTCATACACATCTCCTGGATCTGCTTGTGACTGAACCGCTGCCGCTAGTAATTGTTTTGCCAACTCCGCAGCCCTCTCACCCAGCGTGAGTTCAGGAGTCGGCTCGGGTTCAGGCTCTGGTTCTGGTGCAGACTGCACCGCTACTGTCACCTGGCAATTATTCGAGCCGCCAACACTAGTGAACATAGCAGTGTAGGTTGTCGTTTCCGTCGGCGATACGACCAATTCACCAGTAGGATCAACCGCGCCTATGCCAGTATCAATCTCGACCGATGCCGCATGCTCGCTGGTCCAAGAAAGAGTTGTCGTGCCACCAGCAGCAATTGTCGCTGGTGCTGCATACATAACACACGTTGGTGCTGGTGGATTCACCTCAATAAAATCATCCGCCGTAGCGCAACCCGGATCAGCGGGAAAATCAATAAGACCATCAGCATCATTATCGATCCCATCGCTACACTGTGCCAGCGGCAACTCGACCAATTGTGCTGCTGTGCGTGGGAATTCGTCAAACAAACCAAAGCCATTCAATTCATAGGCTTGATCGCAGAAATCATCAGCATCTTCATTGACACAGCCTTCCCCCACCTCATCAAAGGTATCCCAATAATTACCACCCAGCGAAGCGTGCGAGAAAGCCACTTCAGTAGCCCACTCCGGCACATCAACATGCGTGTCGTTGTTGATAAAATTATTACCATACAGCCAGCTGATTGATTCAGCTTGCGCGTACGCAACCTTCGATACTGCTGACCGTACTATGACTGCAAAATTATGAACAAGATTTTTTAGCTGCTCACTAAGCGCAATCTTGCGCACTTGATGTGCAGCACCAAACGTAGGGATCGGCTCATCACCTGGACCACCAGCGTCGCTCGAAGCAACTACCACCACACCCGTATTCCCGTCACGAAAGGCGTTGTTTGTAACGATGTTGCCTGCTGCATTATCTGTCTGTAGCGTAAGAGCAATATTTGAGCGCGCAATATCATTGGCAGTAATTGTATTGCTGCTTGATAGATCAATTGATACCCCCGTAGTCGATTCGGCGATGCGATTCTCTTTCACCACACTACCGCTAACCGCATTCAAATCAATACCAACAGCAGCATGCTCAATGAAATTATTACGTATCTCAAGATTTGCAGCATTTTGCGCACTCACCGCAGTCCAAAGTGGAGCATCACTACTCCCGCGCACCACATTCCCTTCCACCAAGCCACCAATCTGATCGAAGAAGTGGATGCCACTAAACGAAGACTCAATGACATTGGACTTGGCCCGGCCACTATCTGCTTGATCAAAGATAATTCCACCACCAATCAAATTAAGGTTTTGAACAGCCACACCCTCGACGCTGTTCACTCGCACCGCCCATTTCTCGCCTGACATATCATCGATATCTATAGTATGTCCGGCCCCCTCAAGGGTAGCTGCCGAAGTAGTGATGATAATTGGTTCAGAAATGTCTGTAGTCAGCGTGCACGTACGATTCGTCGCCTCCCAGTTGCCAATGGACCGACAACCACCGCCAGTTGCATTGATTTCATAAAATGCCTGGGAGGCTGCAAATGACAGCGCCCAGGCACAAACAGAAACCATGATTGCGACAAAATATGACACTCTGCTATGACCGATCATAGTCATTTTGCTGTTTGAGTAATTCGGCTTTGTGGCCAACCAGATTAGAAAGGAGCTGCAAAAATGTAGCTACAGCAGAGAGAGCTAGAAGTAATACCGGGAAGACTGCGTACGGTGTAATGAGGTAAAAGAAAATCACTACTGCTGCAAGCCACATGCCCATGCACCACGGACAGTCAAACAGATCAGCTAACGTGCGGCGCGGGCCAGTCTTCGGCTTTTGAAGCTCGTATCCTCGCCCCACCTTCACCACATCCCAAAACTGTTCACGGATAAACTTAGTGATGCCATCGTACACAAACAGCCGAGTCAGACGCCACGTTGCAAGCGTGATAAGGACAAAGTCAACCAGCGTGAGATCGACCAGTGGAATCCGAGCTTCGGTCTCTAGAATAATCGCTCCCATGATTATCAAAACTGCAAAAAAAACGGAGAAAACAAAGTTCCAAAAATATTGATCAGTAATACGAAACATAAGACTATTGTACACCTTCGCCACCTGTACCGATAAGCAAAATAAACAAGAGCACACCAGCGACGACCGCAATGAAACTAAAGAGAAAGCGGTAGAAGGTTTTGTTGGCGAGTTTCTCTGATATGTTTTGGCGGAAGGCGTTTTTACGTGGTGGCATAGTGAGTACAGTATACCAAATCAAACGCAAAACCGCCGGAAACCCTTCGGGTTTCCGGCGGTTTTGCTTCCTTTCTCCCCACTCCGTCACCGCCAACCAAAATCACTCAGATACACAAAAAGCCCCCGAAGGGGCTTTTTGTTAACTCTAGCTTAGACGTTCGTCACAAACCATTGTTGCATCGAAACTAGAAACTAGTTAACGATTGTAACAACAGATGTTCGGTAGTCAGTCACTGGAAGTGTTGACTGTGTCTGATCTGGAGTTGTGTCCTGATCCTCATCGAATGAGAGTGAGTTAAGAACAAGACGAGCTGCTGTGTTAGCTACACCAGGAACGTATGTAACGGTGATAGTAACAGTTTCAGTCTCACCTTCAGTGATTTCGAAGAATCCACCCACTTCATCAGCTGATGAAGTAAGAACAACCGTTGATGTACCAGCTGATACTGTAGCACCTGAACCGTTCACGAGTGACCATGAAGTTGAGGTTGCAGGATCAGTTGAAAGGTATACATCCTGTTCGAACGCAGTTACTTCTACTTCGATTTCGAAAGTAGCGTAGTCATCAGTAGCACCGTCGTTAACTGTTACGTCAGCGTCAGTAGAAACTGGAGACACGTCGATACCTGCAGTTCGAAGAGTGTGCGCATCACCAGTAGCAGCACCAGAAAGCTGGCTGTCACCAAGATCATCAGCACCCTCAGCGCTTACGATTGTTGTATCAAGAGCGTCAATAGAAGCCTTGATAGTTGCACCTTCGCTTGTTGAAGCGATTGACTTGAAGCGAACCATAAGTTCTGCTTCTACACGATCACCAGCGTCGATAACCACATCACCGTCTACATCAAATGTAAGAACAGCTGGGATAACGAGGCTTGAACCGTTAGCTACAGACACATCGTCGATTGTTACACCGTCGATAACAAGTTCTACATCATCCACAAGTGTGCTGTAAGCAGCAAGTGTAGTTGAAGCGTTGATCTTGATTGAGTTAAGTTCAATGTCGTTTACTGAATCATCAGTGTCAAGGTCAAACACGAATACAGTGTACCAGTCTGACTTCTTATCATCATTTACCTGAAGGGTTGAAGCATCAGGATCGTTTGATGAGGTCTTAGCCTTAAGTTCATCTTCTGAACCAGCTTCATCAACAGTGAAAGTCTGCTCACCATCAGTTCCAATGTCATCCATTGAATCTTCAGTTGTAGCAACACCATCAGCATCGAAGAAACGAACAGCTACTACACCAACAGTCCAAGTGGTCAATTCTTCTGTATCAAGACCAGTCTGTACTGTTGCAGCGATAGTAATTTCAAGCTCTTCATCTTCCATACCTACGATATGAAGACCTGAGAAACGAAGTGTACCTTCATCTTCATCAAGGTAATCATCTTCATCGTCAGCATTTTCTTCAGCAACCTTGTCGCCATCTACCCAGAGAGAGATAGTTTCAAAAGCGTCCCATGGACGTACTGATGAAGTATCAGTCTCAGCCTGTCCGAGAAGCTGTACATCGATGCGTGAGATTTCAGCATCACCATCAGCGAACTCTACAGTTGCTTCTGCGATTTCTGCATCTTCAGCACCTTCTTCGAGCTCATCATCTGAAGCTGAGTCCATTTCGAACTTGTCGAGTGAAGCTTCACCTGAAAGTTCCATGTCTTCATCTTCGTCCATGTCTTCATCTTCGTCCATGTCTTCATCAGTGTCTACTACTGGAGCAGCTACACAGAGGCTGTTAGCCTTAGCACGTGTACCTGGACCAAAGTAACCTGTTGGGTTAACAAGGTTTGCTGGTGAAAGAACCTCTGAACGGTACTTTACCTGAAGCTTTGAAACTGCTGCTGCGGTAGCTGGACCGTAGTATTCAGTTTCCATACCAGCTGAACCAGCACCTTCTACTGCCACGCGAGTGTCAGCATCAGCGTTGAGGAACATCTGGAGCATCTTTACATCTGCACCGGTAGCACCTGTTGAAAGGTCACGGGTCCATGTGTAAGGACATACACCTGCTGCTGTAGTAGCTGCACCAGTCTGTGACTGAAGTGCTGCAACCTGCGCGAGCAAGTCATTGATCATCTTCTGTAGATCTTCAGTAGTCTGCGCCTTTGCTGTTGAAGCAAATGCAGTGAAGATCATAGCTACTGCTACAAAAGCTACTGAAAGCTTTGAAGCAATGTCTTTCGTGTTAGTCATAACTATAATTATCTGTAATAGTTTGCGTAATTACTACGCGTGCCTCCCGAAGGAGACTTAAACTTGATAAGTCTAATAATATGAATTAATTCATATTAGTAAGTGGTTTATCAGATCACTTACGTAATATCACCAAACCTCTCACCCGAGAGTGTGAGGCTAGGCTGCGAATTCGGACTGCGTGTCTGTGCGGCGGACAGGGCGGGAAAAAGTCGTGCGGTAGGTTTCACTTCTATAGAGTAAACACTCCATAGAAAATGGTTTTTGTTTTTGCTATGTAGTTGTCAAAAAACAAACGCTCATCCATCTAGTGACTTTTGTCTCTAAGGGTATGGTTGGGGTACTGCCCCTTGCATAACAATCCTAGAAAAAAAGCGCACCAGCGCGTACCAAGATAGTAGCATTATTTTTGTCTACTCGGGAGTTCACAGGTTGTGGATACATGGTCGGCTGCAACTGCAGCCTGCCTTGTTCCCATAGCCCTTCAGATGACTCTTGCTTCGACAGATAAACACCCATCTTGTGGTTCTGTGTATTAAGACGAGGCACCTCGCAGTGTCTTACCAAGCCACAAATTACAAAACACAAAATTTGTTTTGCAAGTCATACGCTCGCACTATGTGATACCTGGAGGCAGTGCTTTGGATTGCGTGCGGGACACCGTAGGTGTCCCGCACGCAATCTTCCTTCTCCTATACACAGTCTAGTGTCTTTTATTACAGAGCCAGTACTTGTCTTATTAAAACAAGATAAAGAACAATGATGACTATTCTTACCTTATCAGCATAGATAGTCAAGGACTTATTCAGTCTAAGACACTATTTGCTAACTGAGTATCTAGACCATCTACGCTCTCCTTCTCGGACAACTTGTCCAGACTCTATGAGACTATTGAGCTCACGCTGAATTGTCTTTTCACTCACGTCTGTTATCACTTCCGCAATGTCTTTGATTGTGGCTTGTGGTTTTGCTTCAAGGACTGTCTTTATGCGTTCTGCTCTATCGGTCAGCTGACTATAGACCAAGTACGCGTCTGTGCTGATGTCCCCAGCCGGAATCGTAACGCGGCGCTGTCTGTTTGGAGCACCCTGACCGCTCCCACTGCTTGCGGCCGACCGGCTGGCGGGCTTACTCGGTGTCTGCTTTGGAATAACCACTTCTGTCAACTCTTCTACTGACACTCCTTCGTTGTTGGTGTAGTGATTGTTGATATATCGAAGTACTGCATCTAGCTGATCAGACAGGAGGCGGAAAATATCGAGTGGAATTACTTTGGCCATCTGCGCAATACGTAGTGTACTTTCAAGTCCAACGAGTCCGTACTGAAATCGTAAAAGACCATCGTGCAGCTCGTGTGACTGCAGAGTCAGTGTCTCCAAAGATAGCTCGTGAGTCTTTAATGCTCTGTCCTTAATTTTTTCAATATGAGTTTCTGTCTTTGAACTGTCTTTTGTCTCAGACAGAATATAGAAAATAACCGACACAATCTTCTCTGTCTTCTTAAAGACATTGTTGTAGTAATTTGTGTCGCTTGAGAGTCTTTTAATCTGAATTGTGTTGTCCTTTTCTGCCTGCATAGTTGTCTGACCTTAACGACTTTTAAGACGTGTCTTTGTTGTACGTTATCTACTACTATAAGGACATTTTTGTACTTTGCAAGAGCTGTCCTTTCTTCGTCCTTGAGATGATTGACCCTGATTTTAGGCCCTTCTTCGTGCTATCATGTGGGTACTTTAATTTAGTAACCATTCAGAAATTCAACCCGCTACATTTGTCCTATGGCCCGCAAGAAACGATCGATTAAAAAAGAAAAAGAACCACTCTTCCATGACTTGAGTCCACACGCCAAGCAAGCAATTGGAGCGGTAGTGATGGGCATCTTGGCGGTGTTCTTTCTCTTTTCCCTACTCGACTACGCCGGACCAGTCGGCTCATTTACCGAGGAAGCCCTTGTGGCTCTGTTTGGGGCCGGTGCTTGGCTCTCGCCACTTGCGTGCGCAACATACATATATGTGCTCTTGAATCCACGTGAGGAAGACCAGAGTCTCAGTGGTGCCAAAATTACCGGAATGATTCTCCTCTTTGTCTCTTTGCTTGCCGGACTCGAACTCTCAGAAGCTGATCGTGGAGGCTGGGTTGGCTGGGCACTTGAAGCACCGCTCGCATATCTCCTCGACACGACCGTTGCGGGCATCCTTATCTTTGGTCTCGTGCTCATTTCCATCTTCCTCCTGTTCAATACCGGCATCGGACTGCCAGGATTCTTAAAGAAGAAACCAAACACAGAAAATGAAATGGATACTTTCGATGACATTGAAGCCCTCGATATTCCCGACATCGAACCAGTCGAGGACGAGCAGACAATAGATGAAGACGAAGCGTCTGATGAAGAGCCAGCGACGGGCCTTGCTGCCATGACCAAGAAAGTCGCCTCACTCGGCAAAGCCAAAGGTGGCAGCGAAATCGTTATCAAGAATTTTAACGGCACCTACGTTGCTCCGTCACTGACCCTGCTCAATAAAGAAAAAGGCAAGGCACAAATCGGCGACGTAAAAGCCAACGCCAATACCATCAAACGCACCCTGCGTGACTTCGGTATCAGCGTCGAAATGGATGCGGTGGAGAGCGGTCCGACTATTACCCGCTACGCACTGAAGCCAGCACAGGGTGTCAAAATTTCTCGCATCGTTGGTCTGCAGCAGGAGTTGCAGCTTGCCCTCAAAGCATCGACTATCCGTGTAGAAGCACCGATTCCTGGCCGATCACTCGTGGGTATTGAGGTGCCAAATGAGACCCGTGCCACGGTTGGTCTCGCTTCACTTCTGTCTACTCCGGAGTACACTGATTCACCGCATCCGCTTGTAGCCGCACTCGGCAAAGACGTAACCGGCAACGTTCACTTTGCCAACATCGCCCGCATGCCGCACGGCCTCATCGCTGGTACAACTGGTGCTGGTAAATCGGTGGCAATTCACAACATCATCATCTCACTCCTCTATCGCAACTCACCAGACCAGCTTCGTTTTATCCTTGTAGACCCGAAGCGCGTCGAGCTCACCCTATACAATAAGATTCCACATCTCCTCACACCAGTTATCACGCAAGCCAAGAAGGCCCTGCAGGCACTTAACTGGGCAGTGAAGGAAATGGAACGGCGGTACGACATTCTCGAGTCTGAACAAGTACAAAACCTGTCTTCATACCACAAGAATGTATACCAACCAGCTAAAGAAGCCTGGGAAGCCGCTGGCAAAAACGAAGAAGATCGCGCCAACCTACCTGAAGCACTCCCTTATATTGTGATTATTCTTGATGAGCTCAATGACCTCATGCAAGCGTATCCACGCGAACTCGAGGCGTACATTGTGCGTTTGGCACAGATGTCGCGCGCCGTCGGCATTCACCTTCTCCTCGCCACCCAACGACCGTCGGTAAACGTTATCACCGGTACAATCAAGGCAAACATCCCAACCCGTGTCGCACTCATGGTGGCCTCGCAGGTAGACTCACGCACGATTATCGACACCGTCGGAGCCGAAAAACTCCTTGGACAAGGTGACATGCTGTATCAGTCTTCGGACAGTCCAAAACCAATCCGCCTCCAGTCTGCGTATGTGTCGGAAGACGAAATCAAGAAAGTGGTAGAATATCTCAAGAAGCAAGACGCGCACGAGCTTGATACGATCAATTTTGACGACGCAGCCAGCAGCAGCAACGACGCCGTCTTTAGTAGCATGGTTGGTGGTGGCGACGACGCAGACGATGAGCTATACGAAGACGCCAAACTGGCCGTCATTGAGGCTGGTAAAGCATCCACCTCATACATTCAGCGCAAACTGCGCGTTGGCTACTCTCGTGCCGCCCGTCTCATGGACCTCTTGGAAGAAAATGGTGTTATTGGCCCGGCCGATGGCTCAAAGCCACGCGAAATTCTGATGACGGGCGGCAATGATGATATGAACGACGACGCAGAAGAAGATGATGAAACAGACGAAAAACGTCAATTCTAACCTATGCATGAAGACACTGTCCCATTTCGCTCGGTTGTAAAATCAACCCTCATCGCCTCGGGACTCTTAATTATTCTGGGATATGTGATTTTTCAGGCTAGATTCCTGATTATGGGACCACAAATCACCCTAACCAGCAGCCCTACCATCATTCATAACGACCGACAAATTTACCTCACTGGCTCCACCTTCAACATCAGTCGCCTTTGGCTCAACGACCGACAAATTTACACTGACGCGCACGGACATTTCAAGGAGGCGCTCATCCTCGAAAACGGCTATACTGTAGCTACCCTTCGGGCAGAAGATAGATATGGACGTGTCACCACTGTAGAAAGACCTTTCGTGTACACACCATCGAGTTTTATCCAATCAATCTAAGCAATGACGAACACTATGGCAGCAGCAAAAAAGATAAATGAAATAAGGAGCAAAAGCGACTATATTGAATTTACGTCTCAATTTCGCCCTGCCCTAGGCGAAATTGCTAGACGAACCCAAGTTTACTCATAACAATACATACTATGGCAGCAGCAAAAAAGAAGACCGCAAAAACCACCGACGCACCAGAAACCGCTGAAAAGAAAGGCACTAATGAGATTCTTGAGACAATTCGTAGCATCAAGACCAAGTTTGGTGACGAGGCAATTATGACTCTCGACGAAACCAAGCACGTCGATGTGGAAGCAATTTCATCAGGTTCAATCGGTCTGGATGATGCGCTTGGCATTGGCGGTTATCCGCGCGGGCGTATTATTGAAATATTTGGTCCAGAGTCATCGGGCAAAACTACTCTTTCCTTGCATGCCGTAGCCGAAGCACAAAAAGCCGGTGGGATTTGTGCATTTATCGACGCAGAGCATGCGATGGACCCAGAGTACGCTAAGAATCTCGGTGTGAAGCTCGACGAACTCCTTATTTCCCAGCCTGACAACGGCGAACAGGCGCTGGAGATTGTGGAGTCACTCGTCCGCTCCGGTAAGCTCGACGTGATTGTGATTGACTCAGTCGCTGCGCTCACTCCACGAGACGAAATCGAGGGTGAGATGGGTGCGCACCATGTAGGTAAGCAAGCTCGTCTCATGAGCCAGGCGCTCCGCAAGCTCACCGGTATTGTGGCCAAAAGCAAAACGGTAGTGATCTTCATTAACCAAATCCGTATGCAGGTTGGTGTGATGTTTGGTAACCCAGAAACCACCCCGGGTGGTAAAGCGCTTAAATTCTATACTTCAGTTCGTCTTGATATTCGCCGTATCGCACAGATTAAGAAGGGCGAAGAAGTAGTTGGCGGCCGCCACCGCGTGAAAGTAGTGAAGAATAAGGTCGCTGCCCCATTCCGCACCACTGAATTCGACCTCCTCTACGGAGAAGGCATTTCAGGCGAAGGTGAACTTTTGGCTCTCGGTGAAAAGTACAAGATGGTCACCAAAGCCGGCGCCTCATACTCATACACCCCACCAGGTGGCGATGAGTCAACTGTCGTGAAGCTCGGCCGTGGCTATGATGCTGCGCGCACCACGCTGAAAGAAGATAAGAAACTCAAAGCGGAACTACTGAAGAACATTCGTAAGGCGCTTAAGGAAGAAGCTGCGAAGTAATGAGCTGTGCGAAAACCGGCTGGGACCCTTTGGGTCCCAGCCGGTTTTTCAATACAACGTTATGACTACGCTACTTTAGGTAGCAAAATACGAGACGCCAATGCCTGCATGAGATGATAGCCAGCACTCACTGTCACTACCCCAGCCACCACAAAGGTTACTACGGTCACGAGCTCGCCATGCGTAGCTGCCTCCACAAAACTATTCCACACAAACCTCGGCGCACCGCCCACGGGTACAGAAAGTAAATTGTGCACAATACTCGCCACGTGAAGCCATTTTGCTAAGAAAAAGCCCGCGACGGGAAGAAATACTCCCTGCCAAAACATACTATGCGAAATAATACTAAGCCCATAGCTGTAGTACACCCGCCGCATGATGATTGATTGCATATCTGACTTCATACTCTCTATATCTCAACTAGTTACAAAAAAGTTACTGCATCCAGCCAGGACTTATAGCAACGCCTCGGCTTCTCCATCTTTCCCCTCTTTTTTAAAAGCTGCCTTGGCGCGATGAATGCGCGCCTTGATAGTGCCGGCATTTTCTCCAGTATAATCGGCGATATCTTGATGCGACCACCGCTCAATGTAATGCAACCTAAGCACGACCGCAAAGTGCTCTGGAAGACGAGCTAATATTCGGTCTACCCCGTCTCGCTTTTCAGCAAAGCCGCTATGTTCTTTCCACTCACCGTACTGCTGCTCCAGCTCTGGATCCATTGCTACAAAACGCTGCCTATCCTTCACCACTTTCTGATAGCGCGTAAAAGCAGTATTCAGTAGTATGCGATACGCCCATGATGAAAACTTCGCCCCCGATTGTGGCTCGTATTTATCAGCGTTTACGTAGATTTTGGTAAATGCGTCCTGTACCACCTCCTCCACATCAAGTGGATCATAGATAATCGCGCGAACCTTTCGCGTAAACGGGTCTTGGTATCGGCGCACCAAAATAGCGAACAACCACGGCGAAGACTGCGACTCCGCCAAAAGCCGCTCATCTTCCCATTCCTCCGCTTCATCCGTAGCTGTAAATCCCAACATATGCTAGTATGCTGCCACTCTAACACAATAGAAAAATTTTAATATGGCAGTTTTATCTTACAACGAGATTACCGTTAAAAAAGTCATTAATTACGAGGATGAACCCTTTTTGGTGATTTCGTCACACGTATTCCGCAAGCAGAAGCGCAAGCCAGTCAATAACACCAAGCTCAAAAGCCTTAAATCAGGCAAATTGCTTGAGGTTACGTTCCATCAAAACGAAACTGCCGATGAAGCCGAACTGGAGACCCGCAGTGTTACGTATATCTACAAAAAACCTGGAGAATACTGGTTCCACAACACCGGCAAGCCATCCGAACGCTTCGCAATGCCAGAAGACCAGGTGGGCGATCAAGGCAAATATATGAAAGAGCGCACTGAGATTGACGCCCTCATTTTCAACGAAGAGATTATTGGTCTCAAGTTCCCAATTAAGGTAGACCTTAAGGTAACTGAAGCCATGCCGGCAGTTAAGGGCAATACTTCAAGCGGCGCTCAAAAGGAGGTAACACTAGAGACTGGTGCTACCATCATGGTGCCAATGTTTATCAACGAAGGTGACATCATTAGTATCAACACCGAAGAAGGTACATACTCTGCTCGCGCTGAGAAGAATTAATGCATGAGAAAGGGCCGACGCGTACGCGTCGGCCCTTTTTTGACCCTACTCCATTCGCTGATCAAACGGATGCTGTGCCGCCCATTCCCGGACTCGCCGAATTTGCGGCACGTCGATGGTTTGAATTTCAACGGTGGTGATGTTGTCATTTACTGCCTCATCATTGATGAACCGCGCCAGACATTGTCCGGTGCGCCGAAATGCTGCCTGAGCCACTTGGTACAAGCGACCACACGCAGTTGCTACCGCGAAGATGAACATAGCGTTCTCCTTTCGTACTTCCCATACCCATTATGGCAGAGGAAACAAAAACCGCAATCATTTGATTGCGGTTTTTGTTCCTAGTGCTGGATGTATGGCATAAGAGCCATGAATCGTGCGCGCTTTACAGCAGAAGCGAAGTTTCGCTGGGCTTTTGCGGTCATGTGTGTACGACGACGATTGAACATACGAGCGTGTGGGTTCACATTAGCCTTAAGGCGCATAATGTCCTTGTAGTCGATGTGGTGCGCAGGCTGGCTGGTTTCTTTTACTTCGGTCATGATTTTATTAGTTAGACAAAGCAACAGGTCAAAATTCTAAATTCAGAGGTGACCCAGATACAAGGCGCCGGAAGAAAATAATACGAATGGGACTTACGTCCAGTGAGTATTATTTTACTGAAAGGCAACACCGTAGCTGGGTTACATTCTGTATTTAGAAAGGAATGTCCTCGGGATTGATCTCCTCCTCTGGATAATCTGGAATCGCAGGCGCTTTTCCATCATCTCCCCCCACTGCTGCTGCAGCTGGTGCTCCAGAACCGGTCGCTCCGCCCTTTGGCCCAAATTGGACACGATCGGCGATGATTTCCGTACGATACTGCTTCTGACCGTCCTTATCCCAACTCCGGGTCTGCATGCGACCTTCTACGAAGACGCCGTTACCCTTGAAGAGATATTTTGCAGAATTTTCAGCTTGCTTACCAAATACCACAATGTTGTGATAATCAGCCGCCTCCTGACGCTTACCATCGCGGTCATTGAAGACGCGGTTGGTTGCGACTGAGAAGCTACATACTTGCATCCCGCTTGGGAGAGCCTTGAGTTCTGGGTCACGAGTGAGATTCCCGTAGACCATTGCTTTGTTAAGATACATAATTTCGGATTTGAATCGTTAAGACGTGTATCAGGCAATTATACCTTGTCTTCTGATTCTGCTCCATCTTCGGCTTCAGTAGCCTCCTCGGTTTCAGTTTCGTCAACCTCTTCGGCTGACTCTTCACCGTCTTCTGACGCTTCGTCTAGGTCAACTGTTTCAACCTTCTTTCCAGCAGCAGCGAGTGCTTCGTGGAAGTAAAATGGGTTTTCCTCTTCAACCTTAGTAAGCTTGGTAAGCATGTGACGGAGCAATTCCTTGGTTCCATCTACTTCTTCCATAATTTCTTCGATCGCTGCCGGTTCTGCTGTAAAGCGTACCCATCCGAAGTATGCGCTGGCGAACTTGCGATTGCGACCTTCAAGGTGCTTCACAATTTCGTATGCGAGCTCAAAACGAGCTGGTGCTTCTTCGATAGTCACGGTACCACCGTGCTTAGTAATGGCAGCCTTGAGCTTATCAAAGACTGTAGTCACTTCCCCTTCAGCAACCGTTGGAAGTACGTGGAAGGCAAGCTCGTATGAGTTCACCTCGGCTGCTGGCATGTTTGTTTCTGACATGTGTTCAGGAACTTAATTAATAACGCGGAGAACAATACCACAAAGATGGTTTTATTTCAATACTATTTTCGCTCCCTCGAGCGTGCTTTTAGCGCTGCCACGGCAATATACACCCCACCCGTCATCAGCGCGATATACCAGACGCTTATGCCAATAATTGCCACCGGTGGCAAAACACTGAAAATCGTTACCGATACGCCAAAGACTAAAAATACCGTACGGATCTGCTGCCAACTGAAAAATTCAGACCCTAACACTGATTCCGTAGACGTTGCCTTTTGGGAGCGCGCAAAAAGATACACAGCCACTACATAGGTGAGCAATATAACCACAATCGGCTCTACGGTTTGCGGAATTCCTTCCGGCACCAATTTGGGGTACGTCACTAGATAGAGCAGCGTCAGCAATATTCCATAAGCCCAAAAACCCATCCTACTTACTGCCAATGCTCGAATATCAACCAATTGACGTTTCCTAAGCAAGGCGACCATTAAAAAGGTGCCCAGTATCGTAAACCAAGCTGCTGGCGCAAAAAACCCGTGAGAAGTGGCCACAATCGGTCCACAGCCTACCACCAAGGCCAAGATCAGCCGCCATTTCTTCTTTCCGTACTGCAAAAGTGATTGAAACTCCGGCAAAACCTTACCTGAAATTAACTGATACAGCGCAATTGGCACAATGAATGACATCACGGGGTGCCACCACAAAACGAGCGCAACATACTCACCAATTCCCACCCCTGCCACTTCACCAAATACGAATCCACCGTTACTTGGATACCCAATCCATAGCACCTTGGTAATCCAGGCTTCATACAAGGCAAACATCACTCCTAGAAAATATAGCTGGTACCAAGCGGTTTTTTGGAATCGAACAGCCACCGACCACAGAAAGACGATGTGTAGAAAATATAGCGGAAACGTCACCAAAAGCGCCCAAGGACTAACAAACCACAGTGGTGATGAACCTGATAAAAGCTCGGCACTGGCCATACCGAAGACAGCCAAAAGCACGTAACTAGCAAACATACCCACATAGTAGCACTTACGTACCCTCAAATTACGATTAGTGGTATGATAAAAAACACATGAAATTATCACACGATGCAACGACATATTTGATAGGCACAGTCGCTGTTATAGGCATAATTGCAAGCACTGCACTCACCCTCCTGAACCAGAACAAAAGCTCTGAAATTGCCATCCTTACAGCCGAACGAAACAACTTACTGCAAGAAAAGTCTCAAAAGATCAACGAGCTAGAAGTAGCTAGTAGTACGATTGCCGACCTCAAATCAGACTTGGCTGATTTCAAAGAAGAACTTGAAGAACTCGCCGATGACTACCGCGACGAGAAAAATAAGAATGACGACTTCGAAGACCAAATACGCGACCTCGCTGGCACCCTTGGCGACCTCGACAAACTGGCCAAGACTGATGAGGAGCTACTTGCTAAATATTCAAAAGTGTACTTCCTGAATGAAAACTATACCCCGTCTCGCGTAAAACAAATTGATGACAAGTACATCCTCCCAGGTAAGAAAGACCAGTATTTTCACGCTGAAGCCATCGACCACCTCGAAGATTTACTTGACGCAGCAAAAAAAGCTGACCTCGACCTTAAAGTTGCATCCGCCTACCGCTCTTTCGACGAACAAACTGACCTCAAGGGTCAATACACGCAAGTCTATGGCACTGGCGCAAATGCCTTCTCAGCCGACCAAGGTTACTCAGAACACCAACTTGGCACCACCGTTGACCTCACTACCGTTGAAGTTGGCGGGACATATACCAGCTTTAAAGATACCGATGCCTACACCTGGCTCCTTGATAACGCCTACAAATACGGCTTTATCCTTTCCTACCCTGAAGGTAATGATTATTACATTTTCGAACCGTGGCATTGGCGCTTTGTTGGGATCGACTTGGCTCGCGACTTGCATCGCAAAGATAAAACATTTTACGACCTTGACCAGCGTGATATTAATGAGTATCTGTTGACTTTGTTTGACTAATGAAACCCTCAGCCGACCAAGCGTACGAGGCGTTTTGGGCCCGTCTATCTCCTGCGTATCCCGTTTCTCGCGGCAGTCTTCGTTTGCCCATAGCTACAAAACTCACCTCGCTGCCAAATTTCGTACATAAAGAGATTCAAGAAGAACTGAAAGCAATTTTACAAAAACTGCTTGATACACACGGCACGAAACAAAGCGCTGAGACTCGTGCTAAAAATGCTGGCGAGGATTTTATTACACCGTTAATTACTGACGAATACACAGGAATTGTTCGCTTTGATTGCATTTGGGAGCCAGCTACTGGTTCGGTAAAAATTCTAGAGATTAACTGTGACTATCCTGACGGCCTACTACTTCATGACAGTACATATAGCGTACTGACGAGCACCGAAACCAACCTGCATCACAACTTATTCCTAGAACTACTTAACGAAGCCGAGTCTGTGTACGTGCTGCATAATGAACACGCTTTTTTTGTTGATAGTTACCATGCTGAACACAACAAACTTACTCATCATGGCAAGGAGAGTTTTATTGGATACGACGTCACTGAAATACCATCAAATGCAACTGTTCGCAGATGTCTTGAGACCAGCAAACTCACTCCAAAACAAGTCGAACGTTTAAAAAACAACAACCATCGATACATCAACACTCTAGCTTTAAGAACTTTGGGCTATAAAGATTTACTTGCAACCATAAATCACTCTTTTGTTCCCAAAACAATCAAATTAACTTCTGAAAGTGTACCGGAAGTTACCTCCAGACAGTCCCAAATAGTCCTTAAGCCCGCAGATGGATGTGAGGGTTACGGTATATACTTTGGGCATCAAATAACCCCACTTGAGTGGGAATCGTTGGCGTATTCCTTACTTCAAAAGAACTATATAGCTCAAGAATTAGTTGAAATACCGAAACGCGCTGTTGATTTGTATGATAAAAACACAGTAATAACTAAAGAGCTGTATTTTGACCTCTGTCCTCATTTCTTTGTTAAAAACGGTACTGTACTTGGCAGCGGACACACGTTAACTCGTTACTCTGAAAAGCAGATAGTAAATGTGTCTCAAGGTGGCGGCATTGGTTATTACGCTCTTTAAAAAGGCCGGCCCTCGAGAGGGCCGGCCTTTTTAAATCCTATAGAATCGCTTAGCATTCTCAACAAGCTGCTGCCGCACCACTTCCTCATCCATTCCCTTAATGGCCGCAATCTTTTTGTACACCTCAATCACCATCCATGGCTCGGCACGTTTGCCACGATGAGGCACCGGCGCCACGTACGGACAATCAGTCTCGCCATGCATAAGCTCAAGCGGCACCGCCTTCACCACCTCCTCATACACCGATGCAAAGGTAATCACCCCAGTGAAAGAAACCGTGCCACCAATATCAAAAAACTTCTTAGCCTCATCGTAGGTGCCGGCGTAAAAATGCACATTGAACGGCACTTTAGCGTACTGTTTGAGCACTTCATAGACATCCTCATACACACTGCGCCCAGTCGGACTCGCTTCCCCCGGCTTTGGATTGCGCGTATGAATCATAAGCGGTAAGTTATGCTCGTTCGCAAATTGTATCTGGGCGATAAAGTTTTGCTCCTGTGTCTCATAACTATCTGGCGCCGTGTGCCAATAATCAAACCCACACTCCCCAACCCCCACTACCTTCGGCGCTTTGGCGAGCTCATGGTAAAAATCTGGATTGAACGACTCTATTCCCGAACGAGGAGAATCCTCGTCTTCTCTACCCGGAACAGTGTAGATGGGATGCAGGCCGATAATTGCGTAGCAATTATCCCCTCCGGGGGCAACCTGCGCTCGCTCGGAAATATCGGAAATCTTTCCGCTATTTCGCTCGCTCGCTTGGTTGAACGTCCCATTTGCAATCTCCACCGCTCGCTTACTCGATGCTTCTCCAGTCCCTACATTTATAATCGCCACCTCATCAGCCACACATTGTGAAAGCACTACGTCTACATCCTCCGTAAAAGCCGCGAGATTCAAGTGTGCGTGAGTGTCGATGTATTTCATGGCTATTGCTCAAGTCGCGCAAATAAATTATCCGGCTTTTTGTTCTCTTTAATCGCAGTCAAAATAATCGCTGCGGTTTCTGGCATAAACGCCGCCAAAGCTTCTGCTACTTCATGCAGATCTTTTACCAGCTTCTGAATCATTTCCACCGCGGCTTCCTTGTCGGTCTTCACCACCTTAAATGGTTCATTTTCCGTGATGTATTCATCCATCTGCCCAATTGCATTCCATACTCCATCAAGCACCGTCTGGAATTCAAACCGCTCAAGTGCCGCATGATCCATGGTTGTTACATCTTTTGTGTCAACCGGGTCTTCAAGGTGCGTCTCGGCCATCTTCATAATACGCGCGGTGAGATTGCCCAGGCCATTCACAAGATTGGCGGTATACCACTCATCGAGTCTGTCCCAAGTTACATCGGTATCTTCAAATGGATGCACGTGACGAAGCAGCAGGTAGCGTGTCGCCTCTGCCCCATATTTGGCAGTAAGTTCAAATGGACTAATCACGTTCCCGAGTGACTTACTCATTTTTTGGCCACCACTATTGATAAAACCACCAATAAAAATCTGGGTTGAAGGCGGAAGCTCAGCCGAAAGGAGCATCGCCTGCCAAATCGCACTCTGCTGACGCAAGTTGTCCTTACCAGCAAACTGCACGCCTGGCCACCAGCCGCCGAAGTCGGCCTGCTCTGGCCAACCTGTGACTGAGATGTAGTTGGTCAGAGCATCGAACCACACGTACATCACATGCTCCTCATCGTCTGGCACTGGCACGCCCCACGCCATTTTAGTCTTCAGACGAGACACACTAAAGTCTTGGAGACCACCTGCAACAAACTTCTTAATTTCGGCCAACCGAAAATCTGGCACGACGAAATTTTCTTGTGAAGCATACAAATCAAGCAACGCCTGCTGATAGTTTGAAAAGCGGAAGAAGTAGTTTTCCTCAGAGCGGATTTCAATTTCGTAATTTGGATGGAGCGGGCACTTGTCATCTTCAAGCTCTGAGTCGGTCTTTTCAAGCTCACACCCTTTGCAGTACTTCACCTCATGCTCCGCCTTATAAATATCCCCCTTCGCCTTGCAGCGTCGCCACATTTCCTGCGCAGCCAACTTATGATGTGCGTCTGTTGTACGAACGAAATTTGCCTCCGGCAAAATGCCGAGCTCAGGCAACAGTTTCTTAAATTCATCAGCCAGCTCATCCACAAACATCTGTGTATCCTTACCGAGCTCGAGCGCCTTATCGTAGATTTTCTGACCATGCTCATCAGTACCGGTATTCAAAAACACCGGATGCCCGAGCAGCTTGAAATAGCGTGCGTAGGCATCAGCGCGCACCAACTCAGCCGCAAACCCAATATGCGGACTCGAGTTTACGTACGGAAGCGTTGTAGTGATGTATTTCGGTGTTTTTTCAGACATAGTGAAATTACTGTAGCATAGAAAATACGTTTTGAGACATAAAGCAAACTGACGCAATGTGTAGGCCTCGCGGAGCAGCGGTTCAGTCAAGATACGAAGTGTCTTGACTGGTTCGCGTCGCGAGCGGAGAGCTTGACTCGTGCCTACTCATTGCGTCAGTTTGCTCTTTGTTTTTATTTCAAGTACGCAGCTAGCTCAGCAATTGCCACACGCTCCTGCTCACCGGTATCACGATTGCGTACAGTCACGGTATCTTTCAGCGCTGGATTTTCTTCGCCGAGCGTATCAAAGTCAATTACCACACACGCCGGTGTACCAATTTCGTCTTGACGACGGTAGCGCTTGCCGATGTTGCCGTTGTCATCCCATGCCACGTTGCCAAACTCTTTCTTCAACGCCACAAAGACTTCACGCGCCTTCTCTACAAGCTGCGGCTTGTTCTTCAGGAGCGGTGACACCGCCACGCGATATGGTGCTAGTTCAGATGACAAGCGAAGGACTGTACGAGTTTCCCCATTTAATTCATCCTCGTCATAAGCGTCACACAATACAGCCAAGAACATTCGACCCATACCCACTGATGTTTCAAGAATCCACGGAATGTACTTCTCTCCTGTTTCAGGATCTGTGAATCGTAAGTCTGTTCCCGAGAATTTTTGATGCTGAGTTAAGTCATAATCCGTACGGTCATGAATTCCTTCCAACTCATCAAAACCTCCAGGGAAATTGTATTCGATATCCCAAGCATCAGCTGCATAGAACACCAAATTCTCATGCTGCTTAAAGCGAAGATTTTCTGGCTTGATACCAATAGATACGTACCAATCAAGTCGGTCTTGTTTAATCTTTTCGTATGCGGCTTTGTTTTCATGCGGCTTTACAAAAAACTGCGTGTCCGCCTGCTCCATTTCACGAGTACGGAACAAGAAGTTTCTCGGAGAAATTTCATTACGAAACGCCTTACCAATCTGAGCAATACCGAACGGAAGTTTTGGCGACATCGAATTAACAATGTTCTTATAGTTTAGATAGATACCTTGACAAGCCTCGCCCGGAAGATAAACCGGCTCAGCTCCTTCTGAAGTAAAGTCACCTAGGTTTGATTTCACAAGCAAATTGAATGCTTTAGCGGCAGTGAAGTTTTTCTGGCCGCACTTAGGACATGGAATCTTATCTCGATTTGCATCAAAAAGTTCATTGATTTCTGCCTCCGACATTTTCTCGTCAGCCGTTACTCCAACTCGCTCTAGCTCCTTGTCGACTCTAATGCGCGTATTACATTCCTTACATTCTGCCAATGGATCTGAAAAGCCAGACGTGTGGCCACTCGCTTCCCAAACCATAGGATGTTTAAACATTCCCGAGTCTAGTCCATAGTAGTTCTCCTTGTCATATACATTAGCCTTCCACCACGCTTGCTTTAGATTATTGAGCAACTCCACGCCCATCGGACCATAATCAAACACCCCAGCTAACCCGCCATAAATCTCACTCCCCTGAAACACAAAACCGCGTCGCTTACACAGACTAGTTATTTTTTCCATTTTTTGATCAATGTTTTCTTTCATATTTCTTTCGCTTTTCAGCTCCGTCCAGCGATTTGCCCTAGGTCTTGGGCAACATGAATTATCTAACCACTGCCCCGTCCCCCTTTTCAAATCCCATTTCGGTTGAGAGTTCAGTTGTAACAGCTCCCGCAGAATCTTGCAAGAGCACACCGGTATAGCGATCATTAGCCTTCAAAGACTGCGGTCGCACGAGCACCGGACTAGTTCCAAGCTGAGAGAGACTTGGCTGAATGCTCACCTGAAAGGTAAGTTCTTTTCGCTGACCGCGCGTGATGTCACCAATATCCCAAACCATATTTTTTGATACGGTATTGTATGTCAATGTACCATCACCTTCGTACATATCGAGCCAGTTAACATAAATCGGCAAGCTAGTCTCCACAATCGCATTCCCGACGTTATTGGCACCAGCTTCAGCCACCAGCGTAACCGCGTACGTAGTAAACTCACCAACTTTCGGCGGAATCGGGCCGCTGCCAGTAAAGCTACCGGCGTCCCTGCTTACCTGACTTCTCATTGCAACGTGTGATGAGTACTTAGCCTCCGCAGTAACCGAACCAATGAGTGTTTCTTGAGCGCTTGTCTCAGCCACGCGTCTCGCATAGACATTTACCACCATGTTAAAAAAGGCTTCTGTTCTAAGCGGTCCTGGATTCAGGCTAAAACTAAGTCCGCGCGTATCTCCAGGATTGATTTGTGCAAAGGAAGGATTGTTGGAAACTTCCCAACGGACCGTGCCGGTATTTGAGTCATAGAAGCCGTTGCTACTTGCAATCGAATCTTCGTCAAGTGCATTGCCTCCCGGCACCACCTCAACAATCATGTCATACACCGATTCTTCAAGCGTATTCTTGATATTAATTCCTACACTAGAACCATCCGCCTCTGGCAAAATGGCAGAACCATCACGATCACCATTGATGGAAATTGCCACATCAATAAATGGCCGTTCAATAATAAAATCGGCTCGTGCATCGGTCAGTGTCGATCCGACGAGATACTGGTTGTCTGGATTAGCTGGACCCGCTGCAAAATTGATACGGAAGGTTTCATCTGTTAAGCCACGGACAATCCCCCGTAATTTAATGGTGGTGCTAGCTTCCGGCAGCAGCTTATCAATCTTCCACACATTTTCTCCGTAAATTGGCGCAGGCGTAGATGATTCAAAATCAAATCCATTTGGATACGACGCGGTGATGAGTATATCCTCAAGTGGTGATGAGGCGTTTGAAACGGCAGTGATGGTTAGGTCGACCCGCTGTCCCGACGCAACTTTTTCAACATTATCTATACGAAGCACTAGTGGCGACGAGCTAATTCGAAAGGCAAGCGGATTTGCGTCTTTGTAAAACATGCCATTAGAACCGTTAATACGATACTCTACCGAAGCCTCAATCTTTTTCTCAGCGTTTTCTTCACCAAATACAGCCACTTTGACTGGTACTTTTTGTATTTCCCCCGGACCGACATCATCGAGCGGAATTCGCTCTTCGAATAAATTTCGTGGGGAGTCTCCTACTGAGCGCGTGCCATTTGGATATCGCAAAATCAAGGTCGCCGATTCAATCGGAACAGTATTTTGGTTGGCCACCAAGACTTCAAGTGACATCACTTCACCACCACCAATGAGTGACTGACCTTCAATCGTGACCTGGATATTATCACTGGAAATTTGGTTACCACCAAAATACCAGAACATAGTTGATATAAGCGCCACAAAGGCAAAAATGAAGAAGCTCCCTAGGAGCACAAAACTACGATAATGCCGTCGCGGTGACTGCACGCTGGGAGCCTCAGACAACCCGGACTCTTCACCAGCAGCAGCCATACCTTGCCGAAGATCGTTTGTATCGCCACGACGCGCTTGACTGGGCAAGCTCCAATTCCGCGATACATCTACTTTTTCATCGGTCAGCTGGTGCCGAGCGGCTTTCTCAGCTTCTGCTCCTCGATCATACAGACGCTTACGCATCTCATCGAGATTATCCTGTGATTGTAGTGGCTTCATCATATGCTTTTAAGTATACCACCGCCCTAGAGATGACTCGCCTTCACCGCATGGGCATAGAGTTTGGCAATACCAGTTTCAAATGATTTTGCGTATAAGTCTGGAATCTCAATCACCGATGCAGCTCGGAGCGATTCTGGTATGTACGTCATGTCTACGTACCCCAACTGTCCCAAAAGCCGCACCTGCACCACCTGCTCTACAAACGTCCGCTTAGACAGCTTGCCGAGCAGTGATTCAAGTGAGGTTATTACTTCATCAAAAAACTGCGGCTGCGCCTCCTCGCCATGCACAAACCGTCGCAACAGCCGCACCAAACTCACTACGCTCCCGCGCGCTTCTTTACTATCCGCTTCATGATAGAAATTTCTAAGCGGCTCAATACTCCCAATCCGCCAACCTGCCTTCCCCTTTACCAATGACACACGAAGGTAGGTAAAATCCTGCAGTGCATAGCGTTGGCGCGAGCGCTCCTCGCGCACACTGCGCGCATCAGCAAAAAGCATACCGGCCTCACGGGTAAACAGCAAAAAAGACCGGTCGGCAGTATTCCGGTCTCTCGTGCCACAGACTAATGCTTCGGTTGTGTAGGTTTCGTAGGCCATAAAGTATTGCATCTCATTGTCAGTTTCTGCAGGCACGAGTCAAGCTCTCCGCTCGCGACGCGAACCTGTCAAGATGTTGCACATCTGGACAGAACCGCTGCTCCGCGAGGCCTGCCGAAACTGCCACTGAATACAAGAGACTGATGATGATTACACCTTCAAAATCGCAAAGACAAACTCGTAGTCGTCCGCCTGCACACTTTCTCCTTCTGTCTCAGCGAAGACGAGCTTGCTTGCGCCCACAGTCTTAGTGAGCAGTTCACGATGCAGTTCGATTGCCTGTTGACCAGCTTCATTCGTGGCAATCGTGAGCGTGACTGCATCGCTCGGCGCAAGACCTTCGGTCTTGCGCCGCCCCTGAATAGCCCGCATCAGTTCACGCACCGCCCCTTCAGCAATGAGTGCTGGAGTAAGATTTGCATCAATCATTACTGCATTTTCAATGTTTGAATCATGACTAACCATCTTTACGTTAACCTCATCTCTCACAAGAGATTGAAATGGCTCATATAAACCACCATTCAAATCTCTAACACGCAACTCATTCAATGGTTGCCGCACTTTAATATTAGTCTTTGACCGATCTTCTAGTGCCATCGTAATTAACTCTCTAGTCTCTCTCATTTTTAGAATAATTTCCTCATCAACCTCCCCTCCCTCTGGCCACGCGCCGAGGTGCACGCTTTCAGCATCATCGTCTTCTTTCACCGCCTGCCAGAGATACTCAGCGTAAAACGGCATGACTGGCGCCATTACGAGCGCGAGCGTCCGGAGCGTGTAGCGGAGGGTAGCGAGCGCTCGGTCTCTATCAGCTGCATCGTCGCCTTTAAGACGCTCTCGTGAGCGACGCAAATACCACACCGACAGATCATCAATAAAGTCTGTCAGTGGGCGCACTGCCTTATCAAGCTCATACTTTTTATATCCTTCGGTCGATTCAGCAATGAGCTGATTGAGTCGCGCAAGCACCCAGCGGTCGAGCACGTGGGTCGAATCATTGGCCGCCGGCGCTGCAGCAAACATTTGGTACATCGTGAGCACGTTATGCAGCCGACCGATATTCTTGCGCTGCAATTCGAGCACTTCTTTTTCTGAGAAGCTCAAGTCTTCTCCGCGCACTACTGGTGATGAGAGCAAGTAGAAGCGCATCGCATCAATCCCTACTCGATCAGCCAGCTCCATTGGGTCAGGATAATTCTGCAGCGACTTCGACATCTTCTTGCCATCTTCGGCGAGCACCAGCCCGTTCACAATCACATTCTCATACGGCGATTTACCAAAGAGTGCTGTGCCAAGCACAATGAGCGAATAGAACCAGCCACGGGTTTGGTCGAGTCCTTCAGCAATAAACTGCGCTGGGAAATTTTCAGTCTCAAAGGTGTCCTGGCACGCAAACGGGTAGTGAAACTGTGCGTATGGCATCGAACCACTTTCAAACCAACAATCAAACACATCTGGAATACGCTCTATCTTCACGCCATTATCAAAGAGCTCAATATCGTCGATGTATGGCCGATGGAAGTCGAGCTCATAGAAGTCGTTGTGCGGCATTGGTGTAAACGGCAGTGCGCGAAGCTCCGCATTCGCGAGGTCATATGAATTATCTTCGATATGCTTGGCTGCCACCTCCGCACTGTCGCCCTTAGCGACTGCCTGGAGCATCTGCATCGTGCCGTTGTGTGAGACAACGAGCACCTTCTTCCCTTCCAGCTTTGCATTTACTTCGTAGAGGAATGCACCAGTACGCGTTCGTACATCATTCCAATTCTCACCACCCTCCGGACGCTTCGTAAGCCGGTCCATACCAGTCTCATAAAATGCGTGGTACTCATCTACCTGCTTCCCTTCAAATTCACCAAACGACATTTCAAGAAGTCGATCATCAGCAATGAGCATATCCGAAGAAAGCCCAAGTTCGGCCGCGACTGCCTCGGCCGTTTCTTTGGTGCGCTGGAGTGGTGAGTAATAGATATAATCAATGCCGGTTTCGCGGAGCTCAGCCGCCAAAGCCTTCACCTGCTCCTTGCCAGTTTCCGTGATGCCATTTTCTACCCCGCTCTCACGATTAAGGACCCCTTTGGTATTAAGGGCAGACTCCGCATGACGAGTAATAAAGAATTGATTTCCGTAATCTGGAACATGTTTTTGTAATTCAGCCAAACTGCCGAAAATCTTAACTTGTCCATTGGCGGTATTACGCCAAATTGGCAGCGGTGCACCCCAATAGCGCTGCCGGCTAACCGCCCAATCACGAGCACCTTCGAGCCACTTACCAAAGCGATTTTCTCCCACGTGTCCTGGCACCCAACCAACAGTATTATTGGCCGCCAAAAGTTGGTCTTTGATTTGTGGCACGTCCACAAACCACGACGTCGTCGCGTAATTAAGCAGCGGTGTGTCACAGCGCCAACAGTGCGGATAGCTGTGCGAAATCTTCTCCTTCGCAAACAACCGACCACGAGCAGCCAGCGCGCGAATTACCTCGATGTCAGCATCCATATGCGTAATGTCACCTTCATCTTTTGGCTTCACGAGCTGCCCAGCAAAATCCGTCACGAAGTCTTCGAAATGCCCCGACTCAGTCACATGATGCTTTACTGGAATACCATGCGCCTGCCCCAGCTTCATGTCATCTTCACCATAGGCTGGCGCGATATGTACGATGCCAGTTCCTTCCTCACCGACTTCCACAAAGTCAGCATGGAGCACCGTCCAGGCGTGTTCGCCGGCTTCTGCTACTTGCTCGCGCAGCCATGGGAATGGCGGTTCATACTTTTTTCCGAGCAATTCAGAGCCCTTAAGTACTTCAATTTGATTTGGATAAAAATCAGCAAATACCCCCCAATCACCAGCAGAGTTTGTAATATTTTTTTCTAACTCTTCCCTGTCAAAAAGCTGATCTAAGGCTGACATCACACTTCTTCCGCTGTTTAGATTCTTCCAGAAAATTTCTTTACTTAAAATGTAAGCACCTGGAGAAACAACAGAAGACTCATCAACATCATCAGATTCTGACTTAACCCAAGTTTCAGAAGTTCTGTTTAAGTGTACATTTTTCACTTTCACATACTCAATCTCCTGATTGACCGCGAGCGCCATATTCCCTGGCAGTGTCCACGGGGTCGTTGTCCACGCGATAAGTGATGTATTTTCTTCATCTACCAGAGGAAATTCCACAAAGACTGAAATATCCTTGATGTCTTTGTATCCAAGGTTTACCTCGAAGTTTGAGAGCGTCGTGCCACAGCGTGGACAGAGATGCATACTCTTAAACCCTTCAAACACCAAGCCCTTATCATGGAGTGATTTAAATACCCACCACACACTTTCGGTGTAGGTGCTATCCATAGTCTTGTAGTCGTTTTCCATGTCCACAAAGCGACCCATGCGCGGCACAATCTTCCGCCAATCATCGGCGTACTCCATCACCGACTCGCGCGCTTCTTCATTAAAATTCTTCACCCCGTAGGTTTCGATGTCACGCTTGGTCGCCAGACCAAGCTTCTTTTCGATGAGGTTTTCAACCGGCAAGCCGTGACAATCCCAGCCCCACTGTCGCCGCACACGGTAGCCCTGCATGGTCCAAAAGCGTGGCACCGCATCCTTAATGGTGCCAGCCAAGATGTGGCCGTAGTGCGGCATACCCGTCGCAAACGGCGGACCGTCATAAAATACGTAGTCACCTTTCGGCGCCCCGCCGGCTGGCGCCGTCAAACTTTTATTAAAAATATCGTGCTCCTGCCAAAATTCGAGCATCGATTCTTCGCGGAGTGCCACTTCAGACTTCTCCACTTCAACTACCTCAACAGTATCGTTGTTTTTGTTAGACATAAAATTGTTTGGTTATGTATATCAGACATATAAACCACGTGTATCAGACGTGTTTTGGCATCCTAACAGAAAAAGCAGCTGCTGGGTAGCAGCTGCAGTGATTGGAATCAGGCAAGAACAATCCACGAGGGATCAAGACTGGCATCTCCTTCCATCTCTTTTCTCCTTGCATACTCAGTGGACAACCCGTGAGTTTCTGTTTTTAGCATAACTTGTCCGATGTTTCTGCACAAGCATGTAGAAAGGCCGCCCGAAGGGCGGCCTTTTCGTAGGTGTGTCCATTCACGCCACCTTAAGCTGACGTACCGAGGCTCGCTCGGCGTGCCACTCAAAATGAGTCACTTCTGCCTTCCGGTGTCGGAGATCAACCACCCCCGGCGGAAGTGATTCCTCCTCAGAAGCAACACCGTACCAAGCGAACGGGAAGAACCAGACTTGAAACCAGAATGTCGGGGCAAACATGGCGCTCCTCCTCTTTCTCGTAACAATATAAACCAATGCTTTGTAAAGCGTACCCCCGTTATCTAAAAAACACAAGTTTCTGTAGTGCGTTACTCGATCCGCGTTTCAAGCTCTTTAGGTGCACCAACGACAACCTTCACCTCACGCCGCCCGAGTACTTGCCCGCGCTCAGTCTCAACACTACAGCGCCAAATGCCCGAAGTGAAATTAGCAATACGTGTGTATCCTCCATATCCAGCCTGATTACTCCCCGCAATGGCATACCCGATACGATCACCATACTGTGCCCAATCACCATTTACATCCTTGTATTCCCAGCGATGGTAAATTGTGGTCGAGAGTTTCGTTGGTGCATACACGCGAGCGAAGCACGCGATTGAACTGTGTGCCGGATGCAGTACATCATCAACAAACGGTATCTTACGGTACCACGGCTGCAGCTCATAGGTGACGCGATATGACTTACCTCCGTCTGCTGCCATCATCGTATCTACCGACTGCACTACATCAAGCGTGGTGAGGGAAAGCGGAATGGGCGGAATAATGCTCGTGAAGTAGAAAATGTTGAATAAGACATACACACTCCCAATCGAAAGAATCACCCGTTTGGTATTCAGCGCCATGAAGTGCGGCACAATACGATACAGAAGCTGCACCACAAAAATCACCAACATAAGTGCAATAAGACCACTGAGCACAAACATGCCATCTCCCATCTTGCCGGTTAAGACCGGCAAGACCATAACCACATAAGAAAACAAACCTATAAAATACAATGTAATGTGATAGATCAATTTATCTGATCGCTTTCCAATCATTTCATTGCCGAAAATAACGAAGACAATCAGGAGTAAAAATGGAGCGCTCGAAAACCAATCACCGCTACGGCCGTAAAAAATCAACATTCCTGACAGCAGTCCGCCAAACGCGTACTGCATTATCATCGGACTTGACCAATTAAAAAAGCGCACCAGGAAACGCGGCCCCTTTTCTGATACGCCCACATACAGCAGCAACATCGAAATAGTGGCCAAGCAAACATAAAAAAGCAGGATGAGATTATCGAACAAATTATCGATCTGATTCAACAGAATCAGATCAGTCATAAATCCCATCACAAACGCGATCGTCAACCAGTGATGTTTCAAAAAATACTCCGTTTTGCGCACAAAGTCTGCCATACTGGGTATCATACCAAAAGAAAAGCGCCCGCGAAGCGGGCGCTTTTCTTATACATACACCTCAGGCACCGGAAACGCTTTGCAAAGCGTCTCTACTTCGTGCTTGATGCGTGCTTTTTCCTCCACGTCATCTTTTGCCTTGAGGGCTGCCATCATGAGTTCAGCAAGCTTTGTGGCCTCCCCTTCCTTCATGCCACGCGAGGTCATTGCCGGCGTACCAAAGCGAATTCCCGACGGATCAAGCGCACTGCGTGTTTCATCGGCAATCATGTTTTTGTTAAGCGTAATACCTACCTCATCCAGCACTGCTTCCGCCTCAGCACCAGTGATACCAAGCGAACCATAGACATCAGCTAAGAGCAAGTGATTGTCAGTGCCGCCGCCCAGCAAGCGCACACCCGCGTCTTTAAATACCGCTTCCATCGCTTTGGCGTTCTTCAGTACTTGTACAGCATATATCTTAAAACTCGGCTTGAGCGCCTCACCAAATGCCACCGCCTTTGCCGCAATAATATGCATGTGCGGACCACCCTGCACTCCTGGGAAGACTGTCCTATTGATTCGCTTGGCGAGCTCTTCACTTTCACGCACTAAAATCATACCGCCTCGTGGGCCACGAAGGGTTTTGTGTGTCGTAGTGGTCATCACATCAAAACCATAATCGAATGGATTCTTCAGTGCACCACCGGCAATCAGTCCAGCAATGTGTGCCACATCTGCCACCGTGTACGCTCCCACCTCCCTGGCAATGGCGACAAACTTCGCATAATCGAGCTCACGACTGTAGGCTGAGAAACCAGCCAAAATAATCTTTGGCTTATGTTCTAGCGCGACTGCCCTAAGCTCATCATAGTCGATCTCACCCGTCTCGACGTCCTTCATTTTGTAGCGAACGAAGTTGAAGACTTTATTAATACTAGTGGTTGGATGACCGTGTGTGAGATGACCACCGTGCGAAAGGTCCATTCCCAACACCGTGTCACCCGGCTCCATGAGCGCAAAGTACATCGCCATATTGGCAGCCGCACCCCCGAGCGGCTGGACATTCGCAAAGCGAGCCTTAAAAAGCTGTTTGGCACGCTCAATAGCGAGCGTCTCCACCACGTCAGTAAACTGCTGACCACCATAGTAGCGCTTGCCCGGATACCCTTCAGCGTACTTATTGGTAAAGACCGAACCAGCTGCTTCGCGGACTGCTTGTGAAACATAGTTTTCGCTCGGAATAAGCTCCACTCCCAGCCGCTCACGTTCTTCTTCACCCGTGAGCGCACCAAACACTTCCTTATCTTGTGCCTCAATATGTGTGTACTGCATAGAAAAAAATACTGAATGATTAAAGTCGACTTTCACTATAAACACCTACACCATATGCAATGACACTAACCTAAACTAGACCGTTTCAACCCCACCTAAATCCTCGGCCTGAATTAAATGAGCGTGGTGTATATGTTGTACCAAAAGCTGTGCAATTCTCTCACCAGCAACAAAGGTGCGCGGCTCACTACTCGTATTAAGTAATTCCACTTCAATTTCATCGCGATAGCCCGAATCAACAAAACTGTGCGTTACTTTGATGGTATCTTTTGTCACCATTGCATTCTCTCCCCAAATAAGCCCAACATACCCAACCGGCATCGCCATCGCCACTCCTGTCGGTATCGTTACTCGTTGCCCTGGAGTAATGGTCACCTCATGTAGTGCGTAGAGGTCAATGCCTGGGCCAGCTTCACTTTCATAGGCTGGCAACTTCGCTTCTTCGTGTAGTCGTTTGATAAGAATTTCCATACTATTTAATTTTACAACAACGGTCGAATAAGTCCGTATAGCTCGGTATTGATATTGTCCTTACTGCGAAGCTTGTCATCCATAAGGCAAGAGACGATTTTCCACTTTTCTAACGCAGCAATACTAGCAGCGCATTTCTGCAGCGACGCTTGGTAATATTCGTCGGTTTCCGTATGACCGAGATTTGGCTTGCTTTCGTCTGTCGTGAGCAAAGCGTGGCGCATTTCTGCTGGCATATCTAAATACACCACCATATCTGGCCGTGGCACCTTGAATACATCGTACTCCAGGCGCTGCAACCACAGCAGAAATGCGCCACGCTTCTCAACATCTGAAATTTTTGCTCCTTGGTGGAGCATGTTGGCAGTTACATAGCGATCAAGAATGACATGCTTCCCTTCCGCAAGCCAGCCGGCAATCAAATCTTTTGTCTCAAAGCGATCGCCGGCAAAAAGAATCGCGGCTAAGCGCGGATCAAGCTCAAGAAAATTTCCGTGAACCTCATCAATCCATTCTCTAATATACGATCCAAAAAAACTGTCTTCATAACGTGGGAATTCTAAGGTCTCTACGGCAACCCCTTCTCCACGCAGTCGTTCGGCCAAAAGCCTCACTTGCGTTGCCTTTCCAGCCCCGTCTGCTCCTTCAATAACGATTAGTTTTCCTGACATATCTATCTGAATTTATGGCCTCATGGTACCACAACCCGGACGCTTTACTTAATCAGTTGAATATCGACAGCTTTGTAAATCAGCCTGATACAAAATCGCGTCAGGATTCTTCACAAACTTGCCATCCACCAACTGTCCGGTACGTGAATTAATCTCTTTGTACACCTCATCCATCACTTTGGCTGGGTCATACCCCAGCTTCGCGATTGCTCCCGTTGCAAACACGATAATATCCGCCATGGCATCGACCACCTTTTCAGCCTCTGGCTCAATCTCGCCCACAATTTCATTCGCTAAACGAAGTGCCTCTTCGCGGCCGCTCACACTATCGTACTTACCAGTGCTTTCTAGCAACTCTTCTGCAATGAATGACACCTCATTTTTGAAATGAAATCCACGCTCTAAGAGTCCACGCTCATTATTCCAATCAACAATCTTCTGAAACATACTCATAGGCAAAAATTCTGAGATAAATAATTCCTATTGTAGCGAGCTGGGACAGAAACGCAAAAGGCCGGAATGAGCTTCGCTCATTCCGGCCTTACTTTACCCTTACAACAACACTTGACGCACTGTCCGATAAATCTCCTCATGAATATCCTCCCGCGCCCGCAACACCCCTTCGACAGTGCAGGCAATTTTCTGCCAGTTATTGAGGCCAGCCACCAGTGACTGTGCCGCAGTTTCAGTCGCCGTTTGATGCGCTTCGTCGAGCTCTGCCAAATCAAGCGCTTTGCGCGAACCGTCTCCTGCCAATAACCCCTTACGGACCGCAAATGGCACCTCTAGGTACATAATGAGATCTGGTCGCGGAATCCCAAACACTCCATGCTCCACCTCATCAATCCAGTTTAGAAAATCAGCACGCTCAGTTTCATCAGTAAGCTTTGCCCCTTGATGCAGCATATTCGCGCTCACATACCTATCCGCAATAACCACCGTGCCACCTTCAAGCCATTCACGGATTTGCCCTGATGATTCAAAGCGGTCAGCCGCATAGAGCGCCGAGGCGATTCGCGGATCAATCTGCATGAAGTCGCCCCGCTTGCCATCCAGACACTCTCGAATGAGTGCGCCAAACGTATTGCTACTGTACTTAGGAAAATCAATCGTTTCCACCTTTCTTCCTTCTTGCAACAAACGCTCTTTCAAGAGTGCTACCTGTGTCGCCTTACCCGAACCGTCACTACCATCGATTACGAAAAACATACTGATATCATCTTTATATCACACCGAATTAACAACCTGCAAAATCACATGCTTTATTTTTCAAAATAGTAAAAACGAAACACTTATAGCAACTCGTCAATAACAGTAACCAGATTGCTTTTGTTATGTTTGACACAGTTTCGTTCCTTACATGCGAAATGATTGTTACAATGGTCTGATTACACCTAAAGGAGCAGGAATATGAAACAATACCTCGATACACTACGACACATCTACGAGCACGGCACTGATGTCGAGGGTCGCAATGGCATGACCAGAAAATTGATGGCCGAGCAGATGCGCTTCAATCTGGAGGACGGCTTCCCAGCAGTGACCACCAAAAAACTGGCCTTCAAAGCTGTGAAAAGTGAGCTCTTGTGGTTTATTGAAGGGACGGGTGATGAGAACCGCCTCAAAGAACTCAACGGCACAAACAACACCATTTGGACTGCCAACGCTGAGGCTGATTACTGGAAGCCAAAAGCAAAATTCCCTGGCGACCTCGGCCGTGTCTACGGCGTACAGTGGCGACACTGGCAAAAGCCTGACGGGACGGAAATTGACCAACTCACGGAAGTGATTGAAAAAATCAAAAAAGACCCAAACGACCGACGTCTGATTGTCACTGCTTGGAATCCAGGCGAGCTCGACCAGATGGCACTCCCGCCATGCCACATGACCTATCAGTTTTTCGTTGCCAACGGCAAACTTTCGCTCCACATGACCCAGCGTAGCTGCGACATGTTCCTCGGCGTACCATTCAATATTGCATCATACTCCCTACTCTTAGCCATGGTTGCACAAGTCACCGATCTCACTCCACACGAATGTGTTCTCACTTTGGTGGATGCGCACATCTACCACAACCATTTCGACGCGGTGGAAGAGCAGCTCAAGCGCAACCCACACCCGCTACCAAAGCTCTGGCTGAATCCTGAGGTAAAAAGCATCTACGACTTCACCATGGATGACATCAAACTGGAAGATTACCAGCACGATGAAACCATCAGAGCTGAGATGGCGGTTTAATACGAAACCGCAGATTTACTCTGCGGTTTCTTTCTGAAAGACACTGCAAGGAACCTACTATGCCTCAACCACCTATTGTTATAGTCACTGCCATGAGTCGCCAGCATCAAGCTATTGGGATGAATAATAGCCTGCTTTGGCACGTACCAGCAGATCTCCAGCGCTTCAAAGAACTTACCCTAGGACACCCAATCATTATGGGACGGAAGACCTTTGAGTCGATTCTGGCGATTCTTGGCAAGCCACTACCAGGCCGCACCAATATCGTCGTTACTCGCGACGAAACGTATCGATACAACACCGCTAAGATCGCTCACTCCCTCGAAGAAGCAATTACTATTGCAAATGAGGAGCAACCAGCTGAAATTCACATCGGCGGCGGCGCTGAGCTCTATCGTCAAGCAATTCCGCTTGTGAGCAAACTACATGTGACTTGGTTTGACAATGAGCCCGAAGCCGACACGTTCTTCCCTTCGTTTCTCGATGAGTTTATTGAAACAGCGATTTATGAGCCGCAAACTCATGAAGGCGTCACGTTTCAATGGGTTGATTACGTACGGGAGTAAACAAAGAAAAAGGCCGGCGCTACGCGCCGGCCTTTTTCTTTTGCTGACTGTTAGTCAACCACTTTAATACCCATTGAGTAACAAGTGCCTTCTACCGTCTTCATTGCCGCTTCGATTGAAGCAGCGTTGAGATCTGGCATCTTTTCCTCTGCCACCTCGCGCACCTGCGCTTTAGTGATGGTACCAGCTTGTGACACCGTGTTCTTACTAGAACCCTTGTCCTTGCCGATTTTCTTGAGAATCAGACGTGACATTGGTGATACCTTTACGATGAAATCAAAGCTACGATCGTCGTAAACATTGATAACACAAGGCACAACGTCACCCATACGTTCACGAGTCTGTTCGTTGAACTGATTAACGAATTCACCAATGTTAATACCAGCCTGACCGAGTACCGGACCAAGCGGTGGAGCTGGGGTAGCCTTACCACCCACAGCTTGAACTTTTACTTGCTTAAGAAGTTTCTTTGCCATGTTGTTTTATTTAAAACTGTTGCGTACGAGTAATAGTCCATAGTTACTACCCCCACTAGAAGCTCGCGTATCGTACAAGAGAAATACTGGTTTTGCAAGTTAAAAGCCGCTCTGCATGAGCGGCTTTTGCCCAACAATCTAGCTGTTAAGCAGGTTTTTTAGAGATATATTGCTGCACTGGAACAAAACGAAGCAATGCACTAAAGAACGTCATGAGGAAATAAGCCCACGGCAAAAGATACTCTTGCGGCAACACTCCAGCCCTGTATTGAAGTAGCCACACTTCAAGCACAGTACCGAGAAGCCATGGAAACCAAGGCAGCGTGCCTTGTGTACGAGGATTAGCTACCAGCGCTTGCCACAATGGCACAACCGGCAGTAATCCGGCTATCAAACTACACACCAGCACCAACAACGCGAGCGTCCTAGAGTCACCATCATAAAACACGAGTGCTCCACCCCACACAATCATGGTTCCAATCGCTAGCGCAAGCGACGATTGACTCCACCGATCAGTCGACACTGTATAGCGACCACGCATGAATGCAGCGATCAACAGGGCCGCACTTCCGATCGCAGCAGCACCTGGAATCATCGCTGATACTCCAAGCTCCACCGCACTCACCACTTGCAGTAAGTCGACTACCAGCCAAATACTGAAAGCGAGAATCGCAGGCGCCGGACCATCGTCTCCTTTTTTGGAAAGTTCAAACACGTAGAGCACGTAGCCCGCGCAAAATACCAGACCAGGTATATATTCGTAGTTCACTGAAATGCTCCTTGAAAGTCCAGCAGCATAATGCCGTGAAGCAGCTCTTTGGTCAATGGGGTACACACACAAAAGGCCGGCGCTATGCGCCGGCCTTTTGTGTGTGTACATTACACTCGCTTAACCTGGAGAAAATCAAGCTCGACTGGTGTTTCGCGCCCAAACATAGACACCATCACCTTCACCTTTCCACTTTCCTCATCCACCTCACCCACCTTGCCTTCAAGGTCTTTGAATGGGCCGTCCACGATACTGACTAGGTCACCCGCGCTTAAGTCCACTTTATGCTTCACGGTCTCACTACTCATACGCTTCATGAGTGCGTTGTATTCAGCCTCCGAAAGCGGTACTGGCTGCGTGCCACTCCCAACGAACCCAGTCACCCGCGGTGTATTACGCACCACAAACCACGACTCGTCATCCACAATCATTTCCACGAGCACGTATCCAGGATAGATGCGCTCTTCTTCAGTCACTCGCTTACCACCTTTAACCCGAATCTTCTTTTCAGTTGGTACCACCACGTTGAAGATCTTGTCATTCATATTGAGCGAATCAATACGCTGCTTGAGATTACGCGTTACTGCGTTTTCGTATCCAGAATATGTGTGAATGGCGTACCAATGCCGTTCACCACTGCTGTGCTGTTTTGCCATGACTTAGAAACGGTTAACCACTCGTTCAATCACTAGTGAAAACACGTGATCAAACGCGCCAGTAAAGAGGGCTACTACTATAGAAATAACCACCACCAAAACGGTGTACATCATCGCTTGATGCTGGGTTGGCCAGTGTACCTGCTGCAATTCAGCAGCCGTATCACGAAAATATTTTACGAGTGAATTCATTGTGAAGATTTAAAAGTGGGAAATAAGGTAATAGAGAAAGTGATGGATACCCAACGCTTTCACTGCCGCTCGCTGCCGCTAGATTCAGCCTTAGGATGGGGCTGAATCGTAGCGAAGCGCCGGCATAAGTTCGAAATAGTCGCGCTTCGCGCTCCTTTTCTCACTTAAAAACCCCTCTCGGGGCTCTATTGCTCACAATCATACGCTCCTTCTTAAAAAACGCAAGGCCGGCGAGTCCTTTGGACTCGCCGGCCTTGCGGCACCGCAGCTAATTATTTACTGTACTTCAAAGGTCACGTTCACTCGCACCGTCGTGCTATCCTCGCCAACAGGCAGCTCTGCACCTCCCATACCCATCGCCTCTTCTGCCATCATATCGTAGGACATAGTTTTTGCGTACGGTTCGTAGTAGCTATTTTCTTCATAGTACGAAGCTAAGCGCACCACACGCACTCCCAACTGCTTTGCAAGCACTCCCGCCTTCTCGTTAGCGTCAGCGATGGCCTTCGCCCGAGCCTCGGCTTTAAGAGCGTTGGTATCATCGACGGTAAAATCAAGATTGCTGATGTTAGTTGCCCCCCGTTCACCAACACCACCAATCACTTCTGGAGCTTTGGCAGTATCACGCACTTTCACCGCCACCGATTCAGTCACTTCAAAGCCGTCCTGCACGCGCTCACCTGGCGGACAATATGACACACCAAACGCACACACCCGCTCTTCATACCGCCACTTTGGATACAAATTATAATTCTCTACTTTTATATCTTTGTCTTCAATTCCTTGTTCACGCAAATAGCTTAAAATTGCGTTTACCTTCTCACCCATCGCAGCCTGCGCTTCTGCCGCAGTCATTGCTTCAGCGGTAACTGAAAATGAAAAACGGCCAATGTCGGGCACCGCCAACACCTCTCCCTCACCAGACACTGAAATGGTGGCCGGCATTGGATTGGCAAACTTCGCTTGTTCAAAATTAAGTCGTGCATATGAGCCAAGTGCAATGATTCCCATAAGCATCAAAAGGCCGGCTAAAAGGCGCATTTGTGGTGAATTAAACATACTTTCTGACATATAATTATTATAATAACTCCCTAATAATCCGACGGATTCGCTGCGAAGTAGTTTCTTCATATCCGCAAACCAACTCAAATGCTGCCAAATCTTCTTCGCTGAGCTTTGGAACCACTTCAGGATTCTCCAGTAAATAGTACATGACGGAAGATTCTCCAGCAACATGATCAATACCGAGCGCGTGCCCAAACTCATGCATTAATACTTTAACCAATTCATTTTCATTCGAGAATTTGTATATATGTATACTGTCTCCCTGATAATCACCCTGTGTGAACTCTCTGGAAAAACCATATTCTTCATTGTATGCAGTCACTTGCGTGTTGTAATCTGCAACCAAATCATTGCCACGCTTCCCAAGCTTATTGATATTTGCGGCCAGATCATTAAGCTGCGCCGCTGTTTTGGCTAACTCGTCAGCATCATCACGCAATTCAACTCGTTCAGACTCTAGCCCTTCATACACATCTGCAGGTGCCCCGCCACGGTCATTGTAGCGATTAACCTCAGTATTATAGGCCTCTAGACGCGCCTCATAATCCGCCAGCTTAGCATCATACGATTGCGACAGCTTATGGTGTTCTGCCTGTAGTTTCTCAACCGTTAAAATGACTGACTCGCTCTCTTCACGCTGTGCGTCCAATACCGCACGTTCTGATGCTTCAGTATCGGCCAATTCTTGACGTTCATCGTAGATGAAATGTATGGGAAAATCTGCCGTTTCGTTATACGTAAATAAATCACGGCCAATCGCCTGCTCCCACTTTGTCTCAGCCTCCAACGCGTACTCGAGGGCTTTTTCACGAGTGATTCCAAACGATGTGTCAACTTCGCCAATCCGATACGCAAGCGGCGCTGGACAAATAGCTGCCGTCGACTGGTACCAATATGCACCAACACTAACAAGTGTCAGAAGCAGCACAATAAGTAATATGTCTTTCATCACTATAAGCTAATCATAAGAATTCAGACAACACAAACGGCGCCCAGCGGGGACTGCGTAGTCGCGATACGTAGTCCCTGATAGGCGCCGTTTGAATTTAAAATAGAAACATGTTTGCAAGAGCAGTGCTCTTACGTACAAAGATTATACCGCATAACACGGCTCACGTTTAAAAAGATTTCAACAGGTATGGGACGGGGCTTGCCCTCCGTTAGAACACCTACATCAAAATATTCTCTCCCGTAGCTCCCGGAGCCACATCGTATACCATGTCTGGAGTTAGTCGGATTACCGCGCGCAACGTTCGATCTGGGAAACGTTCTTTCATAACTACCGCCTGTGCCTTAAACGCCTCCCCATCTGTCTCATATACAGCCCGCCCTTTGATTTGCAAACCAACGAATCCTTGCCAACACGTAAATGCCACCATTGAATTTTGTTGCAAATTCACTGCCGTCTTCCCCATAAAAAAGTCAAAAAACCAAATTTCTTCACCATGCACTTCCACCACCGAAAGCGGTACCACATTCACCCCTTCTGGACCATTAGTTGCTAATGCAAACGCGGTCGATTCCGCTATCTTCTTTTCGATGTCTGCTGTCATACTCGACTATTATATACCACTTGATAAAATTCTGTTTCGATAACACTACCGCCCAACCAAAACCGTCAGCTACTACTCAAAAACATCCAAAACCGGCGGCTTTGGGAAACAATAATCAGGTTTAACCCCCGAAAAAACGTTGCAACCAACCTTTTTTCTGCACTGAAGTGGCCGGAGTTGTTGACTCATGAGGATTCATAACCTCTTTTCCCATGCTGGCTAAACGCGCTTCTCTCTCCGCATTAAGCGATGCTGTACGCATTTCGTCTGCCCGTGCCGTTTGACCAACAACCGCGGACACGTCTTCCGACGCCACAGCCTGCTCGCTCGTTAGTGCCTCTCCCTCGTCTAGAGTAGCGACATTCAAGACTTCAGTGTCCACTGCTTCCGAATCTTCTCCTGTGTCTAGGCCCATGTGTAACTCTGGAAAAGCTCCTTCTGGAGCATCAGTGCGCTCTGGCACAGCACCTGCTCGTTCAGCCTCATTTTTTACCGCTTGAAATCCTTCATATCCAGGCGTCAATTCCGAACCATCAACATCTCCCTGTCGGTCAAGCGTCTCGTAAGGATTGTTGTTGTAAGGGTCATAGCCCTGACCCTCTGCACCGCTCCGATACTCTTGTTCTGCGTTTCTGCCTTTTCCCTGACCAAATGATTCTAGTGACATGATACTGATGTGTATAGTCTTATAATTTTAAATAATAGTATCCTGAATTCCTGTATAAATAAAGCCAAAACCTCCCCCGACGGGAGGTTTTGGCTTTATTCTAATTACTTCTGATCCTGTTCCGCCAACTTCTTGCGCACCATCTGCTGGGCCGCATTCATACTGTGCTGGTAGTACAAACTCTTTACACCTTGCTTCCACGCCTTGATGTAGAGAGCGTTAATATCCTTCACCGGCGTATCTGGCGCCACCATAATATTGAGTGACTGCCCCTGATCGATGAACGCCTGTCGCTCACCAGCCTGGTCGATAATCGCCTCTTGGTCGATTTCTGAGAACGTGCGGAAGACTGCCTTTTCGTCGTCAGTGAGACACTTAAGGTGCTGCACTGAGCCGTCGTTGTCGCGAATACTATCCCAGGTCACCTTAGTATCTTCCCCCTTCTCTGCCAGCAATTCCTGAAGCGTTGGGTTCTTGATGGTCACCTTCATCTTCGCTACGTCTTTGGTATAGCAGTTGCTCCAAATCGGCTCGATACCTTGCGATACCTGCCCAAGAATAAACGCAGACGAAGTAGTTGGTGCAATCGCAATCGTAGTGGTGTTGCGACGACCATAGCCCTTTAGCACTTCTGGTTCACCAAGCTCGGTAGCGAGCTGCTTGGTCGCAGCATCGGCTTTCTCTTGCATGAGCTTAAAGACTTCTGTGTTGAGCGCTGCCGCTTCCTTACTTTCAAATGGCAACTGCTTTGATTGGAGGAGAGAGTGGTATCCAAGGACACCTAAGCCGAGAGCTCTATTGGCCTTTGAGAAGTTGTACGCTCGCTCCATAAAGCGGAATGCGAGCTGCTTTTCATGCTCTTCATGATCACGGAGGGCTTCAAGCTTCACGTTGAAGTCTTCAATTACCGTATCCAGAAACGCAATCATGGTTTCGATGAGGTCAGTATCCTTCCAGTCATCATAGTGCAGGAGGTTCACTGATGATAAACAACACACAAATGACCAGTCATCGCGTGACGGGAGCATAATTTCGCTACACATATTGCTCGCGTAGATTTTTAGCTCCTTGTCTTTATACACGTCTACGGTGTTCTTATTGGCAGTGTCAGAGAACATGATGTACGGATACCCCATTTCACCACGACGCTGGATGATGCGCGCCCAAACCTTGCGCTTCTTCTCATCACCACCAATCATCTCTTCCATCCACTCATCCCCTACCGTTACACCATGGGTGAGCTTTTGGATTGGATTTCCTTCGGTGCCGATATCAAGGAACTCCATGATATCAGCGTGTTCCGCTGGCAAATACGGGGAGAAGTGTCCGCGACGAACCGACCCCTGACTGACCACATCCACCAGTGTCTCAAAGAGCTGCATGAAATGCACTGAGCCTGATGAATGGCCGTTGTCTGAGGCAATCTCCGCCCCGCGAGCGCGCAAGTCACCAAAGTACCCAGAACAACCACCACCATACTTACTCATCATTCCTACCTCACCATGCGTATGGAGAATGCTGCCCATGTTGTCCGAAACGTACGATCCAAAGCAACTAATCGGCAAACCTTTCGGAATACCGAAGTTTGACCATACCGGCGAAGAGAGTGAAATCCACCCCTTCGACATATACTCAATAAACTTCTCGGCAAAGCCTTCGCGACCGAGATACTGCTCGGCAGCTTTGGCAATAACTTCAATTCGATCTTCAGCGGTTTGGCCTGGAGCCAAGTATCCGCGGGCTAAAAACGCGCGACTATTTTCGTTCAACCAGTACCAGGGTTCCATAGAATTCAGGATAATTCAGAATTAATTCGTAATACGTCTAGAAGAGATCATCACTTGTAACACTCGATGAGCGCTTGTTGTAGTTGATTGATCGCTTGTGGAAGAAATCGACATGCTTCGTAGCAATCACTTCGTTGTCGAACCAATCAGTTTCTGCCAATAACGCCTCACTCACTTCGAAGATGCGTGGCAAGCCGATTGAAGCGAGGGAGTTGTTGAAGCGATGCTTAATAAATTCCTTTACATTGGCTGCTGGCAAGAAGTCCAGCTCCCCTGCTTCAAAAATCCAGTCCACGATTTTTGCTTCGGATTCATAGGCCTCCTCACACGCCTTCATGATGAGATTGTTACAGTCTTCATCAAACCACTCTGGATGCTCGTCTTTGATTACATTAATGACATCGATACCGAACATGCCGTGAATTTGTTCTTCTTTTGAAGTCGCTTCCACTGCGTTACTGATGCCTTTGAACAAGTTTTTGTGCTTGTTGAAGCTCATCATAATCAGGAACTGTGAGAAGAGTGACACGTGCTCCACAAAGAGCGAGAAGAGCATTACCGCATGAGCGTACTCACGATTTTCGGTGGTACGAGAGAGGTCGATCACCTTCTCCAGGTAGTCCATGCGCTGCTGAATCACCGGAATTTCCTTTATCTTCTTAAACTCGTCATTAAGACCAAGAATCTCCAAGAGATGCGCGTACGCATCAGCGTGGCGCACTTCCGACTCGGCAAACGTGGCGCCCACTGCCCCAATCTCTGGCTTGGGCATCTTTTTGTAGATGTCGCCCCAGAAGGTCTTCACCGCCACTTCGATCTGTGCGATTGCCAGCATGGCGTGCTTAATCGCAGTCCGTTCAGCCTCACTCACATTAATATGAAAATCCTGCACATCAGCGGTGTAGTTGAATTCAGTGTGAATCCAGTATGAGTGACGGATTGCGTTGGTGTACTCATAAAGTTCTGGATATTCGTACGGCTTGAGATTCTGACGCTTCGCAAAAATATCACGCTCACGTAGCTTTTTACGCTCGTTACGATAAATGATATATGCTTTGGCGGTATTGTAGTAATCCTTCTCCATCAGCGCCTGCTCAACCAAGTCCTGAATCTCTTCCACGGCAGGATTACCATCAACACACTTCTTCGCCATCGGGTGATCGGGCGCTGCAGTACCGGCCTGCACGCACATCGCGACCACTTTTTGGTGTGCTAGTTCCGCGACATCTTCAGCAGCAGCACGGTCTCCCTCTCCCGTTTCAGCCAATGCTTTTGCAATGGCACTAGTGATCTTTGAGAGATCAAACGGCTGGACCGAACCATCTCGCTTTCGGATATTTTCAATTTCCATAGCAATCGTTAAGAAAGTTTATTGAGTAACTACAGCAATTGCGAGCAGACATAATCAGTGGAAGAAATCTGCAGTCTTTCGACCGCAGTGATTAGGTCTAAGCGCAATCTAAGGTCGCGACAAACACACCACCGTGCATACTCACAGTGTCTGCTCTTCTCTAGTATGTAAGTAGAGCGGAGCGTGTGTCTTACCTCCGACACACGATCTCTCGTGTGATGTATTAATAGTACCACCGTAGCGCTGGACGTGCTCGAGACTCCACACCGATAAATAAAGGTATTCTGTCATTCTTGTGGATAACTTTTGGGATAACTCACGCTGTCTTAAAAGTACGAATCAATAATCACCTTTTGCCAATATATACAGGTTTAGTTTTTTATTCCTTGGTCACCGACTTGAGGAGGAAACTTGCGTTTTACCCACTTTTTGTACTACTCTACCGACAGACCATTCAACCAACAAACGAGGGCCTTATGCATAGAAACATTCCCGATACCGGCTGTCCTTTTTATGGCCTGCAAAACTTACTGGTGGTGTTCTTCCCCAAGAATCACTGCTGCGGCTTGAGCCCCAAATTTGATTCTTGCGACCAGAATGATCCGCAGCTTCGCCACTGCCCTCGAGTTGACACGGCAGAATTTTGCAAAGTACTTTCTGGACAACGAGTGATTTTCCCCGAAGGCTCAAGCGAGGCTCCGTCCGGTTCGCCAGGCACGCCTATGAACGTTTGGTACACATCACCAGATCTGTGGTTCAAAAAATAAAACTGCCCGGACGGGCAGTTTTTTAATACTTCGTTTAACGCTGCAGACTATCGCGAATTTCGCGTAAAAGCTTAACTTCTTCTGACGGCTCAGCTGGCTTTGTTTCTTTTGCTTCTTCAGCCTCATCGCCATCAAGCACATCTTGAGCCTTATTGATAGCCTTAATTACCATAAAGATAACCAACGCCACAATCAAGAAATCAACCACTGACTGAATAAATGCTCCATAGGTGACCACTGCTCCACCCACCTGGTAACTCATGCCAGAGAAGTTAACTCCACCCATCAGAAGACCAATAAGTGGCGTAATAATATTGTCCACCAACGATGAAACAATCTTTCCAAACGCCGCTCCAATAACCACAGCCACTGCCAAGTCAATCACATTGCCTTTCATGGCAAAGGCCTTAAATTCATTTATGAATGCCACCATACAAAAACTACTTATAAGTAATACTTTAATTATAGCTTGATTTTAATGGTGGTGATCATGGCCATGTGCGCAAGGCGACACTTCTGGCTCTTTGTCAATTTTATGTCGACTGAAGTACCAAGCAGCAGCAATTGTAGTAGCTGGCACTGCCAGCATTAGGCCGATACTCCCCACCAAAATGCGGACAATCTCAGCAGCAATCACTTCTTGATTGAGTGAGGTCAGTAGTGAGCTGTCGGCATGCACATACAACAATATAAGCGGTAATGAAACGCCGACATACGCCAGAGCGAGCGTATTCACAAGCGACCCGATGTGATCACGTCCGACTATAATCGCCCGCTGGTACAAATCTTTGAAATGAAACGTTGGATTAGCGTACTTCAGTTGCTCGACAACCGAAGCTTGTGTAATCGAAACGTCATCAAGTACTCCTAAAATACCAATGATAATGCTCCCTAGTAGTAATCCGGCCAAGTCAAGTGTGCCGTCGGTAGCGAAATTAAGATACACCGAGGCATCTGATCCGAAACCTGAAAAGCGAGAAGCGACCGTCACCGCCCAGGCAATAACACACGTAATAATCACTGCACTAAACGTCCCAACAAAGGCAATAATTGTACGCGCGGTAAACCCATGAGTACCGAACAAAATGAAAGCCAAGATTACACCACCAATACCCACACTTGCGAGTGCCGGGTCGTATCCAGCTAGCAGCGCTGGTACCAACAAAAAGAAAATACCAAGCACGCTCGCTGCCAAGGAAAGTAGCGCTCGAACACCCTGCCAGCCTGAGAAAATAAGCAGCAACACCACAAACAAGACGCTAAGGAACAACAACGCTGGCCGTCGCTCAAAATCCGCATATGAAAAATACTCATCCCCGTCAATCAGCTGCATGTGATTGACGAATATCTTGTCCCCCGCCTGAAGCGTGGTTAGTTCATTTTCAAACCGTATCACCTCACCAGCTCGCTCCCCCTCAGTAAGAGTTGCCCGAATAATCTGCACCGTCGCAGTCGCAGTGGTTCCGGTTATTTCTCGATCGTACTCATCAACCACCTCTAAGACTTCTGCTGACCAGCGATCCTTGGTCTCTTGATGCAATGTTTGAGCTTCTCCGAGACATGGAACCAGAAGTGCCGTCCCTAAAAGTACACTAAATAAGTAACTTCGCCACATAAAAACCAATGCCAGCACCAAGCATGAAAGTGAAAAAAAGTGTCACAATTAATGACGTTTGATCCATGCAGGCATTTTACTACAGAGTCACCCCAAGAAGCTAACGTCCAAAGACTCGACTTTTGGTAAAAAAATAGGTATAAATGTGCCACTACGGCGGGATTTTGCCGGGCGCCAGCCCGACGCAAAATCCCGCCTAGCAAATGGCGGCTATAGTATAACGGTTAGTGCTCCGGTTTGTGGTACCGGCAGTTCGGGTTCGATTCCCGGTAGCCGCCCAGATTAAGAAGCTATATTTAACAACGTATTTTGAAGGTATTTTCTAGTGTCTATTATCCTTAATGGAACCATATATAAATAGCTTCAGAAATTAACCGTTTAATGATAAAGTGATTTTTATGACAAAAGCTCCAAGAAACAAAGCAACCACTGCATCGTATTTAGTATTGCAAAAAGATAACGAAATCCTGTTTGCTCGCAGATGTAACACAGGATATCAAGACGGTAATTATCAAGTTCCAGCTGGTCATATTGATGCGGGTGAACTTCCGAGCGAAGCTCTAATTCGTGAAGTCAAAGAAGAAATAGGTATCACTATCAAACCCGAGAATGTAAAATTTGCACACACTTCCTTTAGGCCAATGATGGATGAGACTGGTGATCGAGTTGATTATTTTTTCATTGTTGAGACTTGGGAAGGAGAAGTCACAAATTGCGAACCAGACAAGTGCGATCATCTTTTATGGACCACAATTGAAAAGATGCCTGAAAACACCACTCCTCACGTTAGGATTGCCCTAGAGTGTATTGGTAAAAATGAACCGTTTTCCGAGATTAGTCTGAATGAGCTAAAGGAAACGGGGATGTACTAGAACATCCATGCAGTAAAAGAAAAAAGACCCACACTTGTGTGGGTCTTTTGATGGTCGAATGACCTGATAATTTACATCTTGTCTTCAACAAGCTGGACATAGCCAACTGTAACGACCTGGGAATCTGGGATACCCAAGGATGCAGCAATACTTCTAAGATGGCGACGGCCCTTTTCAACATCATTGGTCATCACCTCCATCTCAACGAAAGAACCAAGACCTTCAATATGATCGAGGTTTAACTCAACGTCTTGGATATGACCTGATTCACGTGTTTTGATAATACGCACGTATTCAGCTAGGCCAATGGCCGCAAGTATCGATTTCATAGCATCTGGATTTGAGATCGAACTTTCAATCTCAATCCAACTACCATCAGTTGCGCCATTAAAAGACTTATACGTAAGCCTCGCTTCGTCGCCACCACTTCGCACCCTCAGCACAAAAGGACTTTCCTTAGTTTTGCCAGCATCTTTCAACGCTGCATTACAGAAATAAAAATCCTCTTGTCTGACTGGATCACACGGCACCCAGTGAAGCTTACTTAGCGCATTCCTTACTTGAACTATCTCCGCCTCATCTCTCAACTGATAACGTATCTCAACTTCTTTCTGGTTAGTCATCGTTTTCTCCTTCCGATTTGGTTAAGACGCTAGAGTTTCCTTATATGCTTTTGCAACTGGACTGACTAAAAAATCTTCCAGTGGCATCAACACGTCTGAAGAGTTCTTATACAAACAGAGACGAACGAAGTACTTGCCGCCTCTGACTTCAACACGTATACCGTAGAACCCTTCCCTACACTGATGTTTCATGTGACATCCGCCACATATAGCGTCCAGAAAGTACGAGTACTCTTCTTTGATTTCGAATTGAAACCCATCTGAAGAAACCCAAGTATCTACCTTGTTAGAACTCCCTTTCCTTAAAGAAGAAGAAACGGGGGCTGCTTCGAGAGCCTGGCAGAGCGATCGTATGGCTGCCTTACTGCGATCTATTGCTGACAAGTCGTTTAGTATTCTGACACCAATCTTTGCTTGCTCTTGGATTGGAGTGAGCATTTCAAGGACTGACAAAGCTTTCTCTGTCGAAGAATGCAGAACGACATTTACACGTGTTCTGAGACCAGCTTGAGCAGCATTCAGACAATTTTGCCTTTGGTTTTCAAGAGAATTCATAGCCCAGCCAATGCCTCTTTTTCTTGTTTCCAAAGCAAGAAAATCTTGTGGTGATGCATCGTGAATACTCAGAATCACTCTCGATAGGCCAGAGTCTCTCAGTTTCTTCCAATCCTCCACCTCAAGAAGTCTCACACCATTCGTAGTTACTGAAACTTCGTCAGCATCAACTGCAGAAACTAGTTCTCCAAAATGCGGATGGATTGTGGGCTCACCTCCAGTGAACATAATCTTCGAGATACTGAAGGTTTCTTGCAGAATAGTCATTGCATATTTGAAATCGTCATCTGCTTGCATGCCTCCAATTCCCTTCATGTCTCCTTCCTCATTACAAAAGTGACATGATCGGTTGCAGACACCAGTCACCTTGACGCGAAGTGACGCAGCCGATGATTTTACTATTGATGCTTTCATCCTTATTCTCCTTTCCCGAGAAGACCAGCGAATTCTGTGTACAACCACTCAGCAACTTCTTTGAAAAGAGAAGTTGCTTCGTTGTCTCCGTTGCATACAATTCGCGGTAATTTTGTAAGCTGTGTGCTTCGTAGAAAATTTACAATTCTCTGGTCATATAGATTGTTCCTAGCACGCAATTCAGTCGAGCTCAGGTCAGACCTGGTAACCATTGGTATTTGATGTTGAGAACAAAGATCTCCTCTTTTTCCCGTTCGATAACACACTGGGCATTCAACCCTATCGAAGAAACGAGCTTGCTGAACATTATGAGATACCTTGATCTCTACAATGCCAATAAGTCGTGAATTAAGACTTTTCAGAGACTTAACCTCATTCTCTGATATGGGATATCCAGAAACCAGGTTAATGCCCTGGCATAGTTTACCCTCAAGCACTTGAGTACTTAATTCTACTGGAATAGGCTTGCCCTTCCCTACGTAACTCGCGATTTCAACGGCAACCTTATTGCCAGAGCCAAGAAGAGCTCTTTTCAAATCTCCGTACGATAGATACTGACAGGCAGTATAGTGTTCACTTAGTTGTTGCCCAAGTGTACTTTTACCCGAACAAGTGTCTCCATATAAGCCAATTATATTTTGCATGCATTTCTCCTGCTTGCGATTTGATGAACGTATTTAGATTTCTGCTGACAGAATGTAATAAATTTAATACTATGTCAATGATATTCTTGCTAGTTGATAAAAATGTGTTTTATATTGAAAACAACATTAACCAAATATACCCCTCGCTTCCTCCAACCACCCTACAGCCATTTCTTCAAACTGGTTCCACCCCATGGACAGTACGTGCCCAGATTAAGAAGCTAGGTATAGCAACATATTTTGAAGGTATTTTTTAGTGCCTACTGTCCGTAGTGGAATCACGGTAAAGCTACTACCTCTTTCCCAGGTACATAAGCCAGAACTTATAATCCCTGATCACATTAAAAGCAGTATTATAAAAAGCCAAGTCTCCACGACGTACACGCTGCTCTTGTGACGAAAGTTTCTTTGTTGCCTCAGCTGCAGTAAGCCAAATAGCAGTTAGTTCGTTCTCCTTTTCTTCGTTGGTTCTAGTGTCTTCTTCGTTTTTATGAGTGACTTCAACTAAAAAACAGGTGGTTTCGTACTGATTCTTATCTCTATTTCTATACTCTTCCGCGATAGCGATCTTTCGTAATACCCGCACGGTACAACCAAGCTCTTCAGCACATTCACGAATGACCTCCTGTTCTAGATTAGACGACTCCGCTCCCCCGCCCGGCAATAAAACACACTTGTGTACAGGATTAGTCACAAAACCATATCGGCCATCTGACCGGACAGCAATTGCTTTCACGGTCTGACGTTTACTATATATCTCAGACACAGCAAACTCAGGGTCCGGAAAAATATCAGTATCTCTAAGCACAAAGTTTTGTTTCATATACACAAATATATAACAGAGTGGTCAGTGTTTTATTCCCACACACCTGCTCGACAGCACTCACTGCATCAATTTTGCACCAACGGCTCCAAGCGCAATACCGTCACTTGATTCCGCGAACCGAGGCGCATTGGTGGTCCCCAGGTACCAGTGCCAGGCGTGACATGGAGATACTTCCCCGCTTCCTCATAGAGCCCATTGATGTACGGAAACGCCAGGCGCACCAAAAGTGTAAACGGATAAATTTGCCCATTGTGTGTATGACCAGAGAGCATTATATCTACCCCATGCGCACGCGCCACCTCCCAATCAGACGGCGTATGGTACATAAGAATGGTTGGTTTGGTCGCGTCTAGTGGTAGACCACTCAAAACCGCATCGAGTGAAGTATTGCGCAAACTTTGTCGGTCGTTTACTCCCACAATCTGCAGCCCATTCCATACAACCAATTCATTTTCAAGAAGCTGCATGTCTAAGTCCTTCACTGTTTCCTTCACCAACCCCAGTCCTTCGTACTCTTCATGATTGCCATGCGAGAAATAACTCGGCGCAGTGAGCGTATCGAGCGCTTGAAGCATCTCAGGATAGACCGGCGCTGATCCATCAAACAAATCTCCGGTCACTAAAACCAAGTCTGGTTTGGCTTCATTGGTGAGCGCTACCACTCGCTCTAGAAACTTCTCTTGATGCACTGTTCCAATGTGAATATCAGATACATGCACAATGGTTACTGGCTCTACTATATTTTTGATAGGGATAGTGTATTCCCTGGTCACCAAGCTCCGCCCCGCTATGAGCGCATACACCGAAAGACCAGCGACTAGCACTAAAAGTCCTGCTACAACCATTGGATAATCCTGCCGCGTCGCCACATACACCAAACTATACAGCGCCATCACTGAGAACAACAAAAATACCACCCCAAGCCACGCCGCAGCAACAAAATAAAATAAATCAGCCAATTTACCGCCCATTAGACGCACTCCCATACTGGCTAAAAAATAAGAGAACGATACCACTGCCAGCACTAGGGGCCAATACGGTACTGATATATGAAATGCACGAGCAATAGGCACATATGCAACTACGTGGAGCAAAAACATCACTCCCCACGCAATACCGATGAATATAACCATAGACATAAATCTCATAGTACCTTATTACGAACGAACCACGCCACTCTTACCGCTCTTCCGAGCAACTGTCACACCCAAAATGACTCTTCAGCGCGATACATTACCGAAACACCCCGGAACTATTGACAAATCAGATAAAAATGATATTTTCAGAATAGAGTTACGTTCAAGGAGAAAGTCATGAAAACTCTGTTCCGTACACTCATGATTGCCTTCATGACAATCATGATTCCTTCTATGACGACCGGTTGCGCTTCCATCAAAGAAGGCGCCGTCGGGCTCTACCACAGCACAAAAGATGGCGCAGTGAATCTGTATCACAGCACGGCCGATGCGTTTCGCGGCGAGAAAAGTGGCGACGACCAGTCAGCCGATGAGCCGAAGAACACCACGCGGCGCGGCGGAAGCGACAACACCGATCGCTGCAAAAAGCTTTCGGGAAGTCTGTATCGCGGCGGCGGCAACCCGGCCGAAGCATCCGAACGCATGCGAAAAGCCGGATGCAGCTAGCGCCCCACTCTCCACCACGACCAGCACCCGCTGGTCGTTTCTTTTGGTACTACCTCCCGCTACAAATGAACTCAAAACTTGACAAAAACCATGCTCGTTAGTAGATTACGGTAGGTAGTTTTTCTAAATTGTTACAAGGAGAAAGTCATGAAAAAGATGGCTTTGATTGGAGTCGTTGCTGGTGCAGCGCTCATGCTGCAGGGCTGCTTCCCTCTCGTGGGATTGGCTGCTGGCGGTGCCGGCATTGCTGCCAACGCCGTGGTGCTCGGCTCTGCCAACAAGGGCCGCTGCGACCGGGCCAAGAAAACCACGGCCAGCTGGCCGAAAGTCGACCGCGAGAAGTACCTCATGAACAAGGGCTGCATGTGATGGTAGTAGCCCCAACCAAAACCCTGTGAAGTCAAATGACCTCACAGGGTTTTCTTATGCCCCACTCAAAGCCTCGGCAACAAAATGTAGAGTTATACTATCTCTATACAAGTAATCTAATTAGCTTCTATGAATCAAGCCACCCTTCGTCAAACCATTATCGATTTTCTTAATAATCATCGGAAAGCGGTCTTCGCTATTCTCGATGAACACGGCGAACCGACCACCTCTCTACTCCTCTATGTGATCGACGATGAAATGAATGTGTTCTTTGGCACTCGCCGCGCCTTCTCAAAATATGAACACTTACTACAGCACCCGGTTGTTTCACTTTCAGTGATTGAAGATGTGCTCGACCCACTGAAAGTAGTCGATATTCGTGGTACCGCCGAGCAACTCTCACCAGAAGACCAGGCTAAGGTGTACGCCTTCTTTAAGGAAAAAAATCCATCGAAATACTACGTTGAGGGAGCTGAAGATTTTGTGATGTTTAAAATCACCCCACATTTCGTACGCTGGCTTGATGCAGCAAGCGGCGAACTATCAATTGTTGACCTCACGGAGATTCGTCCGTAAATGTAAAAAGCGCGCCGACGTAGTCGGCGCGCTTTTGCTATACTCACACCATGAAACGAATCCACCCCCTCATCTTCCTGGCCACACTTATTGTTATTACTCTCGGGACACTGTTTTTCAGTCCACCATTTTTGCCGGTCACGACTCCGCCACCGACAGCAACCAGCACGACATCAATCAAAGCAACCTACCCGCCACTCGCTAAAATGATTGGCCAGCTCTTTATGATTGGTCACTGGGCAAACCAGCCCGTTGCCAGCACCACCGACCTGCTCAAAGCGCACCACATTGGCGGCGTAATTATTATGAGTGCACCCGAAGATCCACTCACCATATCCGATTGGGTCACCGGCTGGAACAACGCCGTAGACTCTCCTCTGTTTGTCGCGATTGACCAAGAAGGCGGCCCAGTCAGCCGACTGAAACAGGCACCATATGCCACCACGAGCCAACGCCAAATCACCACTCCAGAACAAGCCTACACCATCGGCCTTGCTCGCGGTGCAGACTTACATAACCTTGGTATCAATCTCAATTTTGCTCCTGTTCTGGAGACAGCCAATAATCCAAACTCCTTCCTCTATGAACGCGCCTTCCCCGCTGGTAGCAATCGTGTAGCCTTAGCATCGGCACTTATATCTGGCATGGCGACATCACATGTAGCAGGAGTAGTGAAACACTTCCCCGGACACGCGGATACGCCTGACGATTCTCATGCCACCCTCCCTGAAGTATCAATCTCACGTAGCGAGCTAGATATCTTTACAAATAACTTCCGCTCGCTCATCAAGCAAAACCCGCCCGTTGCTATCATGACAGCGCACGTGCGCTACCCGCTGATTGACAACCAGCCAGCGACACTGTCGCATTTTTTCTTGACCGACTATCTGCGCGACGAACTTGATTTTGCGGGCGTTATCATCACTGATGACCTCATCATGCAAGCAATCGCGACCACCACTCCAAGTGATGCAGCTGCTGTACAAGCGATTTTAGCTGGCGCTGATATCTGTCTTTTCGCTGCGGAACCAGAAAAAGTTACCGCCGCCATTGCTGCCGTCCAAGAAGCAGTGATCGCAGGCACCATAAACGAAGCACGTATCCGTGCTAGCTACGACCGCATCATTGCCGCCAAGGAAACACTGCAGCTAGAACCCTAACCTACTTTGCCGCCTGTACATGAATCTTGATATCGGCAAACATTTCGTAACCTGAGAAGAAAGCGGTTTTCTCCTTTGCCACACGCCCTTCACTCCGCTTTCCGAGCATGTAAAACATAAAAGAGTCGGCAAAATCTTCTTCCGGCGCCGATGCTGCGTACTCGCTCACAAACTCATCATCGTGCACTTTGTAATATGATGAAAGACGATCATTTGCGACTGCGTGCTCTACCGCGCCAATTTTCCCATCGCCCCAAAACTGCTTTATAAATTGACCAACGTATGAATCAGTTGGTGGGCAGTTAGGCACCGCCATCTCCCTTTCGCACCTATACAGTTCATCTCGAGCCAAATCTTCAACCGAATCAAGCGAGACCACGTGCGCCAACTCATGCACAATAAGTTCGGTATTCCAGCTGGCGGTCGGATCAATCAACAAATCCTCATGCGCAGCATACAACCAAGTCTCATGCTGCGGCGGGAGCGTTTCCACAAACGCATCAAAATCTGCCTGGCCACCATACACCCCCAAACCAACGAAACGATTGTGATACGTGTCTGGCACCAGCTCAGCAACACGCATAAAATATGCCCGCTCAGCTTCTTCAGGAATGTGCACCGCATCATCAAGACTGCCTACCGCATACCGAGACAGCATGGTCACCTGGCTGCTCAATGAATCAACAGCAGCTGATTCATTGGTTTGCCGCTCGGCCAATTCAAGCTGCAGCATCCGAATCTGCTCTTGCAATAATATAATGACCTGCAACAGATACGCACGATAGGCGTCATCTGTAGTCGTAGTAGTTGCTCGTGTTACTTGCGGTACCAGTAAAATGCAACTGAGCAATCCGGCGAGAAAAAATGTACGAAGTGATTTAAACATACACGAGCATTACTGAGCGGCCACTACGCGAACCGGCAATACCACCGTGAAGCGGGCGCCCTGATTTTCTTCAGACACCACTTCAATCCGACCACCCATCTGCTCAACCGACTGCTTCACGATATACAAACCAAGACCCGTTCCTTCGGTCTGATGCGCTTGCGCATTGCTTGCTCGGTAAAATTTTGTAAAAAGCTTATCGAGCTCACCAGTCGGAATACCGATACCATTATCGGCTATCACCACCGTAAGCTCTTCTCCCCGCAGCTCGTAGGAACACGCAAGCCTGCCTTGCGGTATTGAGTACTTCACTGCGTTTGAAACTAAGTTACTCACCACAATATGAAAGAGTCGACTGTCCACCTTGATAGTCGCTTGTGGCGGTACCTCGCTCCGCACAAGCTCTATCTGTTTTTCAGTAATCTTTCCAGCAAATTCATCATAAATGCCGGTAAAGTATTCTGATAAATTAATTTCTTCTGGCGCAGCGGCATAGGTCCCCATCTCGAGTTTCGACACACTTAAGAAGTCGTTGATTAAATTGATCATGCGCAACACATTGCGGCTAATCTTATCGAGATAACGCCCTTGCGCATCAGTCATTGTATCCTTGAGATTTTTTTCAAGTAGTTCAGCGTTCCATCTGATTGCCGCAATCGGCGTACGTAGTTGATGGGTTGCCAATGCAACAAATTCAGACTTTGCCGTATCAATATGTTTTTGCTCAGTCACATCAACCAGCGATACGAGCCGTTCATTCGAACTACGATATGAAAAGACCGAAAATAAGACCCACACTTCTCGCTCGCCATCTGTCTGTAGCGGCAACTCAAGCTCGTTGAGTGTAACGCCAGCTCGAACTTTAGCACGCAGCACCTCAACATCTACGTGCTCAGCAATACCAAGTCGCTCAAAAAAGTTTAGCTTTGAAAGGGCTCCTGTCTCTGTTTCCAGTAATGAAACCGCAGCGGCATTACCTTCCTTAATAACACCGTCTACCGTAATGATAAGATACGCGACAGGACTACGGTCAAACAATGCAGTAAATATATCATCGTACGCAAAATTGCTTTGCGAAAATACCACCGAGACATCGACATCAATCACATGCTGAATGTACCAGCGTAACAAAAATGACAATATTAAAATTGCACCACCGGCAATGAGCTCATGTGACGATAGTCCTTCAGCACCATGCCAAAAACCCAACCCAAGCGCCCACACTACCACAAATACCAACAAGAAGCGCTCAAACATTCGCAAAATTAGATGTCGCTTTGTTGAAAACATTAGCTCTATAGTATCAGGTGTTGCGCTCCCCCGACAGGGACTATCGCTTGTAAAAGCAGACAATGCTACTATGAATCCACTATGGAAAAACACATTTTAGTCGTCGAGGACGAAACAGACATTCGTGAAGCAATGGCTGAGGCCGTCGCAGATGCTGGTTTTATCGTAAGCACCGCCACCAATGGCGATGAGGGTTTCAAAAAAGCCTTAGCTGAAAAGCCAGACCTTATTCTACTTGATATTGTCATGCCAATCATGGATGGTCACACCATGCTCGAAAAACTACGTAATGATCCTTGGGGTAAAGATGTTAAAGTAATCATGCTTACCTCAATGGACGATGTCAAAAATATTGCTGAAGCACACACGGGTACCATTACCGACTATCTGATTAAAGCCCACAGCAGCCTCGATGACATTTTGCAAAAAGTCCGTATTGCGATCTACGAATAAACCTATGAAACACGAGCTCCTGGCCTGCGCAACAGGCATCTGCATCGGCAGCTTCTTGATGTACTATGTGTTCTTGCACTAAATATAAAGAGGGCCGGAAGCGAAGCTTCCGGCCCTTTGAATTAGTATCCTCGCACCAAGCGATGATACTGAGGATACGTGATTCTTTCCCGGCGACATTCCCGCGGCACCTGAACATACTCAGGCTGACGACCAATCACGCCTTCGAGCGCCTCACACGAGCGCGGACGCAAGCAGGTTTCAAAGTCGCCACCGCACTTTCGCCGGCCATGACCAATCTCCCAGTCTCTGGCCAAAAACATTCCATCACTGGAGTACATCTTCTGGTGAGTGGTACTGTACCGCACCTGAAAGATTGGGAAAATGAAACCCTTACCGGTCTGATGAAACTCGACCAAGCGAGCAACAGACCCCGACGGAACCTGCACATAGGAGCATCCCTGCTTGTTATGCAGCTCATAGGGAATACGATTGCTCATGAACTCGTGTATACCCTGCACTTCGCGAAGCACCTTCTTGAGGCCGGCTTCAGAAAAGCAAACCAGATTGTAAGGAACTTCTTGCCCTGCTTGCACCGGAATGAGCCAGATTAGCAAAAAGAGCGGGAAGAAAAAACGCAGTTTGATTTTGATTGCAAGACGCATAGCGTCCTCCTTTCTAAAATTTTAAGTCAGCTTGATTGCGTGACTTTACTGCTTCTATTATAACACAGAAAATAAAATATATCAACTTCTAGAGCTTTTGCTCAATATGTAGCTTGGCTGCTCTGAACAACTCCTTGGTTTGTTTGTAATCAAGTCGTTCGATTGCTGCTTCCAAACCATACCACCCCGCTTCTTTCACCTCCTGAGGATCAAGCATCACTTCCGCCGCCTCAATAATGCCAATGAAAAAATGAACAGACTTTTCAATCTTCGCACCATCATAGACGAAAGAATATTCAGATGTAAAAACCGGCTCTTGAAAAACCTGTGTTGCGTGCATGTTAGTTTCTTCTTTTAGTTCGCGGACAGCCGTCTGAAGCGGAGACTCCCCCGCTTCAGGGTGCCCCTTCGGCAAGACCCAGTAGGTATTATTGCCAATCTTGCTGAATTGATTAATAAGAAACACCTTCCACGCTCCTTCAATTTTTTTAATGGGAATAATTCCGTATGATATATCTTTTTTAGTCTGCATGAATGCAGTATAGCAAAACCGGCCGGAAGCGAAGCTTCCGGCCGGTTTGTACGATTGTGTCCAGGACTGGAGTTGAACCAGCACGGGAAAACTCCCACTACCCCCTCAAGGTAGCGCGTCTACCAATTTCGCCACCTGGACATGAGATGTATACATCTACTGAGGTCGGGCCATTATGCCTGAAAACAGCACGCAATTCAAGTCCGACCGGACGCGTGTAAGTCTTGCCACCATCAATCGTCATATACGATATACGAAAGGTAAACCGGTACAAGTCGTATTAACAAATATAAATCAAACCACCATGAAACATAAAACATTCAAACAGAGTATGGTTGGTGGTATCATCGCGCTTTCGCTCGTTGGTATTACCTTCCCTGCTCCCTACGCTTCAGCAGCAACCGCAGCTGAACTACAAGCACAAATACAGTCGCTCTTAGCACAAATCGCTGCGCTGCAAAGCCAGCTCGGGGCCAAAACCACACCAAGCCAAAGCTGCTCGATTTTTAATCGTGACCTTACGCTTGGTGTTCAATCAGACGAAGTCACCAGGTTGCAAAATTTCCTGATTAGTAAAGGCTATACCATTCCTGCCGGTGCCACCGGCTACTTCGGAGGACAAACCCAGCAAGCATTGGTGAAGTTCCAAAAAGCAGAAGGAATTAGTCCTGCCGTAGGATATTTTGGACCCCTAACTCGTGGCCGTGTTCAAAATATGTGTACTCCTGTCGTGACTCCGCCAACGACCACCCCTCCTGCTCCAAGCAACCCAACCACTGAAACACCGACCGAAGAAATACTTAGTGGCGAAGCTTCAATTGAACGCTTTGATGTCAAAGACGGCGACGACACTGATCTAGAAGAAGGCGATAAAAACGCTGAAATCATGGAAGTATCGTTTAGAGTCTCGGATGGAGATGTGCGTATCAACCGCTTCGATCTTGGCTTCACTCCAGATTCTGGCAACGACGAGAACGATCCTTGGGACACGTTTGGCACCCTATCCATCTACCAAGGTACCAAAAAGATTGCTGAAGTAGACGCGAGCAAAGAAAAGAATTGGCGTGAAGACGAACCAATGAATGGCAGTTACACCCTTCGCCTATCTGGCCTGAACTACATCGTGAAAGAAAGTAAAACTGTCGAGCTTACCGTGAAAGCGAGCATTCAGAAAAATGTAAAAGGCACAGCCAATGGAGAAATCTGGAATGTCTTTGTTCCAACCAATGGTATTCGCGGGCTAGATGCTGATAAGGCCGTAGTCTACGCCGGCAATACAGCCGATGCTGTAACACTCAACATTGACCGCGCTGGCGCAACTGACGAACTGCTCGTCCGACGCTCAAACGCTGACCTCAACGCAACCACACTTCAACTCAAAGACAATAACCGTTCTGGTTTCCTGCCAATCTTTAGCTTTGACCTAGATACCGATGATAGCAAAAATGATATAGAGGTCCGCAAAATCCCCGTATCAATCACTGTCAGCACAAGCACTCTCTCGACCTTCATGCGTGACATTCGTCTCGTAGTAGGAAACAAAACCTACACGGATGAAGTGACCGTAGATGGACAAACTGGTGTAGTAACCTTTGAATTCGACCGAGATGATTTCATCATCGATGCAGGTGACCGAATCACCGCAACGGTGGAAGTTGACTTCAAGGCATTGTCAGCCGAACACGAAGGCACCACTATTGGAGCAGCTGTGGTTGCTGACGATATAGTGGCTGAAGGCACAGACGATCTTAGCCTCGATCAGCTAAGCGGCACTGCAACTGGCGACACACACACCATGGCCACTAAAGGCACTGCAGTGAACACCACTACTATTGCTACCTCAGCTGTTGTCACAACCGCTAACGGAGAAGCAAACGATTACGCAACCTTCAGCATCACTGTTCCCGTAACCGCGTTTGGACAAGATGTGTACATTCCAAATTCAGGCACGAGCGTTGTGTACAAACTTACTGATGCAACCGGCAATGCCCTAACCGCTTCTGGAACTGCGATTGTAACCAGCTCAGCTGATGAGCGCGGCAACTACTTCTTCATCGCTGAAGATAGTACAGAAACCGTAACCCTTACAGTGACTTACGTACCCGGTGCAACAAACACTGTGGCCCGACTCCAACTCATGGGCATCGGCTACAGCAATGATACCGTGACCCCAGACACCACCTGGACCGCAAGACCAGAGAACAAGTACCGAACTAATGTCGTCACAATCGTAAATTAGTACTTAGTTAAAATGTAAACAAAAAGCGGCGGGCCCTTCGGGCCCGCCGCTTTTTACTCTCCCTACTCACCCGAAATAAAAAACACCGCATTGCGGTGTTTTTTATTAGTCTTTCTTTTCTTCAGTCGCCTCTTCTGTTGGAGTCTCTGGAGCAGCTTCAGGAGCCTTTTCTTCAGCTGGTGCTTCTGCAGCAGCAACTTCTGCTGCCTTAGCCGCCTCCGCTTCAGCAGCCTTAGCCGCTTCCTCCTCGGCCTTCTTAGCCTCTTCTGCCTCACGAGCAGCTGCTTCTGCACCTGACTCTGTAGCCATAGATACCAAGCTCATTCGACGCATCTGACGCTTAATCTCGCGGTTTACCTTTTCGCGGATGTAATACAGCTTGCTGCGGCGCACCTTGGCACGCTTTACAATCTCGAGCTTGTCGATGAGTGGAGAGTAGAGTGGGAAAATCTTTTCCACGCCAACACCACTAGCTACCTTACGTACCGTAAAAGTTGCTCCTGGTTCATCTCCGTGCTTGCGAGCCAATACAAGGCCCTCAAAAATCTGGATACGAGTCTTACCCTTATCCTGAATCTTCTGGTGAACACGCACCGTATCGCCGGCAGAAATACCAAGCGCCTTGCGTTCTTCCATATTTACGGGTGATACAGACACCCCTGTCATTGCTGCTTTCATAATATTTTCTTTAATAAATTAAACGAATGAGCCGTTTAAAACGTGCCACAATCTACCATAAAGCTCCCTATTCTGCAATGCCAAAAAGAAAGAGGTCAGACGACCCGGCGGCCGATACTATTCTACGATCTTTTCAACCGCCTCTTCGATCTCCTTTGGCACTGGGGCAATAAAACGCTCTTCTTCTCCACTCGGCAGTGTAAGCTCAAGCATATGCGCATGAAGCGCGAGACGATTAAGACCAAGGTTGTTTGATTTAGGGATTTTGTAATCTGCATAGAGAGCATCCATCACAATCGGTCGGTCGAGCGCGCGCAAATGCACGCGCAGTTGGTGCGTGCGACCTGTCTTGGGAATCAACTTCACGTAGGAAAACGCCTCGTCTTCGTATTCCCCCATACCAATCCGCTCGAAGTCAGTAATCGCTTCACGAAGTTCACCTTTCGCCCCGCGCTCGGCTGAGCGCTTTCTAAAGTCTTTCGTACTGCGCCCGATAGGGCGGTTGATGGTGCCCCAACGGTCGTTCATTCGCCCATACACTACGGCGCGATATTCCTTGTATACCGCCCGGTCTTTAAAGGCTTGCTTTAGGTGCACGTATGCCTCTTGATGCTTGGCCAAAATCAAGACACCAGACGTCTCGCGGTCGAGCCGGTGCACAATCCCAGAACGATCAAGCTCCGCACCCTGCGGCGAATAGCCCACTTCCCCCACCCCTTTCGCTTCGGGCACGCGCGCACAAAACCACTCGACCACGGTCGGATCATCACCTACGCCATCTTCGTGCGTTATCCAGCCATACGGCTTATTAATGACGAGCACATCGTCATTTTCAAACAGCACCACCGGCTCCGTTAGATTATTTTCCTTTACGTCGCTCTCGGTTTCCATAGGCATCCAGTATGCCGATAAAATCAGCTTTGGTCAAAGCGGGCCACGGCTTTTCAAGAAATAAAAATTCACTATAGACGGACTTCCAGGTCATAAAATTCGACAAACGCTGTTCCCCACCGGTACGCACAATAATGTCTGGATCGGGCATCTTAGCCGTCCAAAGTATTTTTTCAAAACTTTCTTCAGTCACTTTCTCACCGCGCGCAATCGCTTCATTTACCGCTGCCACAATCTCTGCCCTTCCACCATACGAGAGCGCTACCCAAATAGTCGTCGTGTATTCCTGCGCTGCAGTCTCGGACTCAATCTCACTAATTTGCTTCTGAATATCATCTGCAAAGTCATTCACTCTCCCAACTACTCGCAAACGAACGCCGTGCTCCTTGGCAGTAGTCCTAAGCACCTCTCGAAATAAATCCATCAAATACCCCACCTCTGCTTTGTCCCGCTGCCAATTCTCGGTTGAGAATGCATAGTAGACCCCATGCGCAACGCCACTCTCCTGTAGCCATTTGATAGTATCTCCAAACACCTCAGCACCTTTTCGGTGCCCCTCTAGAGTCGGCAACCCTTGCGCTTTTGCCCAGCGGCGATTGCCGTCCATAATAAAACCAACACAAGTTGGTATTACCTTTACTTCAACCATAGTAATTAATGTAACACTGAAAATTCCAGGTAGGTTTTGCCGGCACTCCGCCATTCCACTGCCACCCCCTCTACTACTGCCATGAGCGACCCTTCATGCAGATACTCTACAAAAGACTTAAGTGCGTCTGGCTCGCCCTGCGCCACCACAAACACGGTGCCATCTGGCTTATTTTTCACGTACCCCACCAGCCCGAGCTCAGTCGCTGACTCTTGCGCGTAGGCGCGGTACGCTACTCCCTGCACCTGCCCCGTCACCACACAGTGAATTTCAATCATACCGAGCAGTATACCCACTATGCACCCAAAGCGCGAACCAATCACCTCCCCGCAGAGGGTATTGTGTTTTTCTTAAAATTGGGTAGGATAATGCCTACATAAATATATGCGCGATTAGCTCAGTTGGTAGAGCAGCTCGTTTACACCGAGAAGGTCGGGAGTTCAAGTCTCTCATCGCGCACTAGACCAAGAAAGCTCAGACGTCTGTCTGGGCTTTCTTGTGTCTCAGATTTGGCAGAGTGAGGAGAGACTTGAAGAAAGCGAGTATATCGCGCGGAGTGGAACAAGCACGATTCGAGCGTCGGGGTCGCGTAGCACAATATTTTCAAGCTTGCGCAGAAAATATTGATGTGAAGGTGACCAGGTCTCTCATCGCACACAAAGAAAATGAGCCTGTAATGCAAGGCTCATTTTTTGTAGACGTAATTAAAAAATGGACTACTCTCGAACTTTAGTGTATTTTTCAAGCATACAGAGCCGGAGACAAAGCGTACTTGGCACTCCTTAAGAATATAAAAAATTATCATGAATGAAATACCAGAATGCTTTTACCGTGTCAGTGTCAAAGCGCTAATTTTAAATGAAGAAAGAGATAAGTTTCTTGTTTGTGAAGAAGATAATGGGGTCTGGGAATTGCCGGGTGGTGGTCTTGATTGGGGCGCTACCCCACAGGAAGATTTGCCAAGAGAAATAAGTGAGGAGATGGAACTTAAAACTACATGGGTTGCAAATAATCCTTCTTACTTCATCACAGATCAAACAATGAATCGCAAGCAGTGGATTGTTAACGTTGTGTACGAAGCTGAAGTTGAAGATTTGAGTTTTACTCCTTCAGACGAATGCGTAAACATTAAATTTGTAGACAAAGAAGACATTAAGAGCATGAATGTATTCCCCACTATTAAACAACTGGGCGAGATGTTTGACCCTCAAAATCACGTAAAAAAATTCTAACGTCGTTCCACATTTTGGTGCACTAGACATTCTCTGTTTTAAATAGTATTGTTTAGACAGTCTTGAAGTTCAGCACGCCTGATTCTACAAGTTCCTATCAATTTCAACGGAGATGACTACAAATGAAAGTGACGCAACTTTCAATTCCCGACCTCACCGACCCGGCCCCCAATTTTTGGGATCATTTATTGAGTTTTTTTGACTTGGAGTTCTGGAGACAAGAAATTCATGTAACAAAAGCGACTGTTTTGTCCACCCGCTATCGCGATGGATACTCATGTGTGGTCGGCAGCTCACCCCTCGGAGGACGCACAACTGCATATATTCCGCCTGCGCACTTGATCAAAGTGCGCACTCCCCACGGCGACACGGAGGTAAAGATATCAAAAGCACTTTTTGATATCACCACTCCTGGCGACACTCTCCCAGTGAGTTACCAGAAAAGTCGCCTGTACGTAATCGAGCAACATATCCGCGCCAGGATTGCAGTCTGACAACACACCTACGGAAAACCCTACCTTCCGTAGGTGTTTTCCTTTTCTTCTTGCGCCAGAATAGTTCTAACGTCATTCCACATGGTGCACCAGGCAAATGACACTTAATCGAACATAATTGATGACTTCTCACTATTTTTGCGCTAGTATGGCACGAAGCAATTTGTGCTTGTTTGCCCCTATAGTTTAATGGATAAAACGAGAGGCTTCTATCCTTTTGATCTGGGTTCGATTCCTGGTGGGGGCACAGGAAAAACTGGCCGGAAGCGAAGCTTCCGGCCAGTTTTTCCTGTGTGCCTGTACGACCACGCTAGAACTTATTTTACGACAAAAGGCTGAAAACGAGAACCGCACAAGCCCCGCCACCTATTTCGGACGTAGCCGAAATGCGCCCCGCCAGAAAAACCCTTTGCATTTTTGAGATTTCCCCCGCCGATTTTTCTTTTTTAAGGAAAAGGGTATTTTCTGTCGGTGCGCTCAACAATTACACCGTTGCAGGCGACTTTGCTGCTCTCAATAATGCAAGGTCGCGTTTTTGTATAAACTTGCCTTCGTAATTTGTCGGTTTGTCTTGTTCAAGAAGTGCAATAGCACCATCAATGTTGTCTGCCCAAACTATTGAAAACTGTTCTCGCAGTTCTTTCTCGGTAAAGTCTGGCTCGCCCTTTTCGCCAATTTGCGTAGCAATAAAACAATAAGATATTTGCTCTAGCTCAAATTGGTTACGATATTCAATAATCTCGCCAACTTCACCAGTTACTTCAGCTTTACAGCCGATTTCTTCTAACAACTCCCGTTCTAGTGCTGTTGGTATGTTCTCGCCCTCGTCAATACCACCGCCAGGCAATTTGTGGTAATCGTAAAGCCCGACACGCAACAGGGCAATTTTACCAGCATTGTCAGACACAACCGCACGAGCGGCTTCACGCTTGCGAAAATTGCCAGTGTCTATAACTGGTGCTTCTGGCACAATGTCTTGTTCGTGAATTGTAAGTAGGTTTTTCATAATCTGCTCCTGAATATTTCCGCTACGGCTTGCACAAGCGCAGGGTGCGACTGTTGGTCAAAATGTATGCCGTCAAGTCCAGCCTTTGCAACTGTGCTTGCGTCAAAGAATAGCGAGCCAGTTTCACTGGCTACCCTTTGTATTTCGGTTGCCAGTTGCTTTGATTTTTCGGCAGACTGCTGGTCGTATGTATCGTGATAGTATTCGTCAAATTTCGGCGCACGGTCATTTACATAAATTGGACTTACTGACAAAATCTTCGTTTCTTGCGAGGCTTCTCGTACTGCGTTAATAAATGGTTTTAGTGCGTCAGCGATTTCGGCAACTGGTCGTGAGTATTGTACTTTTAGGTCGTTTGTGCCAAGCATAATGACGACAATATCAGTTGGCGAGTGGCTTGTTAGACAAGGCACAAAATAAGTAAGTCCGTTGCGTGATGGCTTGTCGGGGTTGTAATGTTCTAGGTCTGTGGTGCGTCCGCCCAAGCCTTCCTCAATAACATAGTAGTCATTACCTAAAAGTTCTTGTAATTTGCCAGTCCAGCGAACATTTACAGGGTATCTGCTGCCAGTGTTTTTGTCGTCATTTTGACCCCAAGTGTTGCTGTCGCCATAACATAGAATTACTTTTGCTTGTGGGTTTGTATTCATACGCTAATTATAACAGAATTTCTTCTGTTTACGCTTCGCTTGCGAAGCGTGTCGGCTATGCCGACCGAACCACGCCGCCTCTGCCGTTTACGGCAGGCGACCCGACAGAAACGGCCTTTTCCTTAAAAAAGAAAAATCGGCGGGGGAAATCTCAAAAATGCAAAGGGTTTTTCTGGCGGGGCGCATTTCGGCTACGTCCGAAATAGGTGGCGGGGCTTGTGCGGTTCTCGTTTTCAGCCTTTTGTCGTAAAATAAGTTCTAGCGTGGTCGTACAGGCACACAGGAAAAACTGGCCGGAAGCTTCGCTTCCGGCCAGTTTTCTTTTTACACAGCAATGATTAATTACCCAGACTCACTGGCTCATCCCCAGCTTCACTGTCTTGATTCATTGGCACTTCAATTTCAACAACTGAAGAAGAGGCTGACTGGGTGTCGTCAGTCACGCTACTGTCAACATCTAACAGAGACGCCTCCACATCAAGACTTTGTGCCGCTCGAATAAGCGCTTCGTGTTGCTCCTGTTTAGCTGCAAAGTACTCCAACGCTGATTTCACCATCGCCTCACGATACACGACCGTAGAAGAATCAACGAGAGCGACCTCTTCCACCACCATATCGCGATGTCTCGTGTATGTGTAGCTACTCCAGACTGAAGCAATCGTGAAAATCAGGAGCGAAATAAGTAAGCCGATCCACCAGTCGCGTACCGGGTTCATCAATTTCGGTACACGAAGACCTTGGTCAGATCCTCGTATCTTACTAATTAATTTTTTAAAATCATTTTTGTGCATCATAAGACAATACTTGAATCTGCATCGTGACACTTGCCTGCCACTCTGACCGAGAACGGGCCTCCATAGTGACTGAGTTTAGCCGTAATACATATGGCAGCGTTTCTAAAATCTGAATAAAGTTTTGTACGTACATTCTAGTACCAGAAAATTCAAATGTGACTTCAATCCAAGCTTGTTTCGTGTTCTTTTCTGTCACAAGCTGTAAATTTGTCGTCTTAAGCGCAACTCCTACCTGCGGCGCTAGTGTTTCCACCTGATTCAAGAAATCGATACTCTCACTTTCTTTTTCAAGAAAATATTCTTTGATTTTATCTCGATCAGCTTGTGAATCAGTAGCGATACGTTGCAAGTTACGGTGAGCTGCCTCTTGCGCTCGCTGCTCTTCAAGCGCGCCGATTTGCGCCACTAAACGATCCCCTTGCTCAAACACCCGAAATACCATAAATCCAAAAACTGCCACCGACGCTAACGTAAGAATCAATGCGATTATAACTGTTTTTTTAGTACTGCCACTCATATACTACTTTCTTTAGCCAATGTAACGGTGATATTGAAGGTGATATTGCGGTCACTGGTCAGGTTTGAAATAGGCAAATCAACAGAATCGACCCGTGCATCAGCGAGAAGTCTGTCTCTGAAAGACGCGAGCGCCTGACGGTCATTCGCAATACCATTTACCACAATCGGTGACACCACCCCACCGACCTGATTTAGGCCAATCTGAGTCACTCGCACATGATTACCTTCAAGCGATTCAATCATAGCGACATATACAGAAAACGGCGCAACCGTAGAGCTGTCAATTATTTGCTTTGCTTCTTGGCTAGCAAGAATGAGTGCGGCTGAGGTGTTTTCGTACTGAGTCACCCGCTCCATTGCTTCAAAAGCTGACTGCTCATATCCAGCAACCTGTGTTCCAATGAGCACATATGCTGGCAGTAAAATACTTGCGGAAGCAAAGAGGGCCACACTCCACAAAATCATCCACACCGAAACGACGCGAATCAAATATTCGACGCGAAGACTTTTCTTGGCATGTTTTGGAATCAAATTGATCATGGTTATGCTGAATCCTTTAGTGCTAAACCAATCGCTGTTGCGTAGCCAAAAGAATGATTTCGATCAATCGGCGGCACGATGTGATCGAGCGAAAAAGTATTTTCCCAAACATTGGCACGCACCGTCGGCACACCTAAGGTTTCAGAAAAATACGCAGGGAGACCTTTGAGATTTGCGCTACCACCACACAGCACAATCGATCCAATCCGTCGCATGTCACTATTACCATTCCGTAAATGCCAATACTGCATACGTGTAGCAATCTCATCTTTAATGATTGACACAGCATTTAAAAGCGCGTCTGCCGCTTCACCTGAATCAACTCCACGAATGAGTCCGCGAGTATTCTTTATTTTGGTAAGCTCAGATTCAGCAATCTCTGCCCCCAACACTCGACGTAACGCTTGCGACAATACGTCGCCACCCACGTCAATGGTTGAGGTGTAGAGCAAAACCCCCTTGTACGCAATGCCAATACCAGTTCTGGTCTTACCGAAATCAACAAGCATCACTGCGCCTGTGACATCTTTCGGAACCACTGCCCGCGCCATGGCTTGCGCCTCAACTTCAAACGACACCGGACGAAGTCCTGCCGCAACACACGCTTCGTAATACTGCATAATTGTTTCGCGCGCGTACGCTGCGACCACCACTTGCGCCACTCGGCTATCACTATCTGATGGTAGTATCACATAGTCGAACAGCACATCTTTTGATGGAATCGGCACATTCTCTTCCAAACGAAATTCTAGAAGTCCACGCACCTCCTTAGCTGGTGTACTTCGTCTAATTTCAGTTTCGAAAAGATATGCTCGCTCTTCAGGAAGCGACACTCGCACAAACTCTCCTTTGGTTGCTGTTTTAAACTCCTTCAACACCGCAGTCAATTGTTGCGGATCAACCACCTGACCGCGATCAAGCACACCATTCGGAACGGGGATATCTCCCCAGTCTTTTATCTGACGATCAGCTTTTGACCAAGCGTTTGAATGAAATGAAACGTATTTTAGTGACGTATCCGAAATATCCACCCCGACACAAGGCATGGTGAGATAGCTCGGCGGAGGAATCAAGCGAGAAAGAACCGACATATGTATCCTTAGTATACGCTGTTGTGAGCTTTGTTTCGAGCCGAGAACTCACAGCGGACCTTACTTTAAAAAGAAATACGCGGCTGCGGCTGCGACCAGCACAATCAGCGACGCCACGCCAAGATATTTTTTTATGTATGAAACTGCAGCTGGACCAAACCGGTACGTAGCATAACCAACCACCCCATAACGAAAGCCGCGACCAAGTACTGATGCTAGAGTAAAAACAAGCAAGCTTCCTTGCAGCACCGCCACTACCCACGCCACGATTGTGTATGGCACTGGCGTCACTGCACCGATTACCGTCAGCATGAAAGTGCTGGCATTTTGCTCACGCACCATCATATTAAACTGATCAATCATAGCCGGTGACAGCCATGACATCAAAAAATCAAATAAAAACAGGGCCATTAGATACGCCACCACCCCTCCCAACACTGATGACACAACAGTCAAAAGCACCAGACTTCGCGCGCGAGCACGATCTAGTAAAATCGCTGCAATCAAAAACGGATCCGTTAAAATCGGCAATGGTAGCACTGCTTCAAAAAAGGAAATCAGACCAAGCATTGCTGGCCCCGCATGTTTTCCACGGACGATTTTCTTAGCACCTTCAACCGTACTGGTCTTAAGCACGTCTCGCACCTCATCTTCAACCTGCTCACTTAGTGACATGTATTTATCGTACTATGGTTCCAGGCTCTACTATTTTATCGGGATGTAAGAGTGTAAACACGTCACCTTCACCACCAGCCATAATCATCCCCTGACTTTCCAGCCCTCGAATCACTCGCGGCTCAAGGTTGAGCAGAAATGGACACTGCTTCCCCACCAAGGCTTCCGGCTCGGCCACAAACTGTCTGATGCCCGACAGAATCTGACGGGGCTGTGCTTCACCAACGTCGACTGTCAACTTAAGGAGCTTATCAGCCCCCTCGACAAGCTCCACTGCTTCAATAGTACCGATGCGAATCTCTAATTTTGCGAAATCATCAAATGTAATGGACATACTTTATCTAGTCTTTTCTTTAGTAATAAAACTTTCCAAAATGAGCGCAGCGGCAGCGGCATCAATCTGTGCGTTTTTTCCGGTGACGCGAGCTGCCATTTGAGAAGAATACTGTTCGGGCTCCAGATGAACAGGAATACCGATTTGCAGCGTCACATCAGTAATAAACTCCTCGACTGCAGCGTGGATTTTATTGGGCTCACCATTATTATCAAGCGAATGCCCAACCACTATCTCAGCGATGCTACGCTCGGTCACCAGTTTTTCGATGGCCGCAAAAAACTGCGCATTATTGGGAATAACACCATACGGAAACGCCATCACTCCGGCATCATCGGTTATCGCAATTCCTATTTTTTTTGAACCAAAGTCAATACCCATTCGTTTCATACATTGGACAGAATACCACAATCGATACAAATGACCGACTTGCTTTCGCCCCTCCCATACGCTACGAGCTTGTAACGGGTGGTCGCATGGCAGTTTCTTCAGTCATGATCTGGCCGTCTTCTAGGTGAATTACTCGATCGCAAAATGCTGTGTATTCCGCTTCGTGAGTAACCATAACGATGGTTTGCTTGTACGTGCGATGAAGCGAAATCAAAAGATCAATCACTGCCTTACCCGACACACTATCAAGATTGGCGGTCGGCTCATCAGCAAAAATAATTTTTGGGCGGCCGGCGATGGCCCGAGCGATGGACACACGCTGTTGTTCGCCACCAGACAGTTGTGACGGAAGATTATTGGCTTTTGTTGTTAAGCCGACGGCATCAAGCGCCGCCAACGCCAATTCCTCAGCCTCTCCCCACGCGATACCTCGCATCAAAAGCGGCGTAATAATATTCTCTGCGGCGCTTAAGTCAGGAATTAGAGCATAATCTTGAAAAACGTACCCCATAGTGTACAAGCGAAATTCCGTCACCTCAGCCTCTGTCATCAGCGAGAGATCTTGTCCATCAACCACCACACGACCAGTCGTTGGTTCATCGAGGGCAGACAACTGATACAGCAAAGTTGACTTTCCCGCCCCAGATCTACCCATAATCGCCACAAATTCACCAGCAGCAACACTCACGTCAACACCCTTCAAAACTTCCTGCTCAACGTCGCCATTCGTAAATGTCTTACGCAATCCAACTGTTTCAATAATATTCATACCTATTTTCTACCTAAAATCGCATCGAGCGTATTTTGCCTGGTAATCATCCACGCTGGTATGAAGCCAGCTACAAGCGCCACCAAGAGCAGCGCACCGAACCGTAGCAAAAGCCCAGCATCATCAATAAGCAAGGCAGTGTCCGCATAAGGAAAATCAATTGGATGCTCCATAAAATACGGCACCAATCCAAATTTGGTTACCAAAATACCGATAACTGAGCCAATGATTACGTAAAAAGAAGCTTGGGTAATGTAGGCAAATTCAATCGTTCGACGGGTGATACCAATCGCTTTTAAAATACCTATCTGACGTCTTCGAGATAATGCATTTATAAAAATAACAATAAAAATAGTAATCGAGGCTACCGTGATACCGATTACTCCCACAATAAGTGATAGCTTCTGGAAGGTATCGCGCACATCGACCACAAACTTTGGTATGTCTTCACTAAAATAACTAATCTCTCCAAGTGCACTCAGATCACTCGATTCAAGCTTCGCTTTGACCGCTGCCTCATCAACACCGTCGACCAGCCGTACTGCAATCTGGTTTGCGTTATGATCATATCGATCAAACATTCGACGAAACTCCCGTTCAGGCATATACACTGACACAGAAATCAAATCGACTTTGGAATCAATAATCCCCTTTACAATAAAATCTCGTGTCTCATCACCGACAGTGACTTTAACTGGTGACCCTGGCTTAATCTTTTTTAGTGAATCATACACATTGCCATACTCGGCCGCGTACCGGTCCACATTGTACTTCCCAAGCAAAATGTATCCACTTTCATTCGGATCAAGATACTCTCCTTCGGCCACCAAATCTTCAAGATCAGTAGTGGCCGCTTCTGCTACTGGATCAATTCCTGTCACATTGACCGCGATAATATCTGGGTCTTGATTCAGGCTGCGTCGCTCTTTGTAATTTGCCTCAATCGTCACCAACCCCCCATATCGAGCTGAATATGCTTTTATCTCAGGGTATGTTTCAAGTATCTGCAGGAAACGCTCTGTTTCCAAAACCCTTGTCTCACCATCAAGCGGCGATACATTGATATCACCAAGCGCCTGCGTTCGAACTTGATCCAGTGCACCATCAACGATTCCAAGCAAGATACCACTCAGTGCGACGAGATTTAAAAAGGTAAACAAGATAATGACCACAATCAACCCCGTTGCCCACATACTTGCATGTTGGATTTGTCTCCAGCCAAGAAATACTCCGAGTCGAAATGCACGCATATTTACTGACTTGGCAGCAAGACCGTAGTTCCGACTGATAAATTGTATACCTCGACCGTATCATTGGTACCGACAAGCCCTGTCTCAATCCGAACCTTTTCAATGCCCTGTTCAGTCTGCCGCAAGACCCACGAGCCTTGTGCATCAGTGCCAATATATCGCGCAGGCAAAACTAGCGCGTTAGTAAGCCTGTCAGCGACAATCATCACGTCAGCATTTAGTCCTTCGCGCATCCATTCGGGAGCTTGGTCGAGAGAAATGTACGCATCATAATACGAAACGCCACTTACATCTGTCGAAACAGGAGACACAAAAGTAACCACGCCAACAAAAGCTGTGTTTGTTTCGGCATCAAATACTACTTCAACTGAAGCCCCTTCCTTTACTTTTGTAATATCGATTTCTGGCACTTTTGCTTTTAAATCAAATCCGCCCTCGTTAACGATGGTTACGGTATGCTGCACTCCAGCCGGCTCTCCTACTTTCATAGCCACGGCTGATACCAAACCAGAAAATGGCGCTCTAATTGTATAATCAGCAATCCGCGCACTGTAAATAGCAAGTTGCTCTTTTGCTTCAGCAATAGCCGCATCCGCTTGTGCCAACTCTTCAGATCCTGCACCTGCATTGACTACTTGTTCTGCGCTCCTGGCCACTGCCAGTTCTTGCTCCGCATATCGAACTGCTGTTTCTTTTTGAGTGCGAAGCAATTCGTGTGCGTTCTTAAGAGCAACGTAGCCGGTTCCGCGCTTATTTGGAATTTCTATGATCCACGTCGCGTCACGATACACTTCATTAGGGTCAAATTTTATATACAAACCACAATCACCAAGTCGGTCTGGAGTCACAACGTTCCCAGGGAAGGTGCCGGTGGCCATACCAGAAAGTCGATATGAAAAACCAGCTTGAGCAGAAGAAGCAAATAGGTCTAGACGATACGTGCCAGGATTGTTGCACAAATAATTCCCTGAGATAGTCGGCGGAACATCGTCTACGTCATCCTTTTCTGGGTATGCTCGAATATCGGTCGTAAGCAAATCATGCCAAGCATTAGAAATAGCCTGGTCATACTCTTGAATTGTTTTTTGCAACGTCACTTCCGCTACCGAAACTTCGCGAGAGGCTACCACCCGCTCTTCTGATTTGGCGCCTCTTAGTAGTTCTGCTTTCTGCTCTTCATGCAGACGCACTCGTTCACGTGCGGCGTTGTACTCAGCAATCAATGAATCACTGGTGAGTGACGCAATCACCTCTCCTGCTTCTACTGGCTGTCCAGCTTCCTTGTATACCGATTGAATAGTGCCCGACACAGGAAAACCCAATCGAGCAATCTCTTTTGCCTCAACACGAGCGGAAGCAGTAACGAGTCTAATAACATCCCCTCTCGTGACCTGCACGCTGTCGACTGTCGGTCCGGAAGCTGTTCCGGCAGTCAGCCAGCCAAACCACGCAGCAGCCACAAACATGAATACAAGCAGAACATACCACCAAAAATAGCGCGCAAAAAGTAATCGCATAGATACCACTTCAGTATATCATTTGCGTAACAGATTTTTTCGACCCTGTTCTTTACACTGTCTGAAGCCGGTGTTCACAGATATCAGAAAAGCCGGCTGCAAGCCGGCTTTTTTTATGGTGCGGAAATACTGACCTTTGCTCGAACCCATTTCGAGAAAGGACAATGATCGTGCCGCGCGGAGCGCGTGGTGATGCGAGAGCGAAGCGTACGCATTGGGGAATACATGCGCCTTGGGACGCGCTCCGCTATCGCTGCGCGCGTGCATCCCACCACCATTTCCTTTGCCTTTTTAATGCGGCTCCTCCCCAAACCCCTCCGCCGAAGGCCAAAATATTGAAAAGGAAATGGTTGGTGGTCTGCTCGCCACATCGTCCTTCAAAAAGCTTCATTCAAATCTCCATACAACTTGAGAGTTTTTCACTTCGCCTTTCTTCGTCCTTGTGGCGTCCAAGGCGCTCGTCGTTCGAGTGTGGTGGGTAATATCAACCAGCGCTCACAAATCCGCCACTACCTCGCATGAGCCGCTCACATTCGTTCGCGTGGCCTGCTCGGTACTGTCGGATGTTCGCTTTATGCGAGGTTTACTCTAACGAAACGAACGACGACTTACGTCGCCGTCCGATTCTTCCTACTAGCACTTCTTCAGTGGTTTCGGTGTAGAGCGTTTATGCGGTTTAACCGTGACCGTTTTTGGTCCTGGCTTACCAGTAGTCCGAGTCGGACGACATTTGGTTTTAGGCATTGTAGCTTAAAGTTAAATGTTCTGATAAAGGAGATAAGTGACCACCTTATCTCGCGTAAACGCGAATGAGTGAACACGTCTCCCAAACCACCGCTCTTTCCCGATTTTACTTTAAATAGAGTTATTTTCCAACCTTAATTTAGTCTATTGCTCGAAATTCTTTATCAGAGACGATAATGTGATCGATAAGTGTAATGCCCAGTAAATCGCCTGCATCCGCCATGCGTTTCGTAATGGCAATGTCATCATCCGATGGCTCAACGCTTCCTGACGGGTGGTTGTGTGCTAAGACCACACCAGCGGCAGAGAGTTGCAAGGCAGGCTCAAAAACTTCTCGCGGGTGCGCAAGAGAGGTATCGAGCGTTCCAACGGAAATTATTCGCCTCTCGATTAGTTTTTGTTGAGTATCAAGATAAAAAGCAACGATGTGTTCTTTTTTTGACGATCGAAAATCAGAACATAAATTCCAAACGTCTTTAATGGATAATATGTTTGAATTTTGTCCGCTTCCTAAGCGGTCGACGAGAGAAATTATGGCAAGAACTTGTATAGCTTTTGTTTTTCCCAACCCACGAATCTTCCGCAAATCTTCAAGAGTTACGTTGTTTGCTGATTTTTGAATAATGAGTTTTTCAATTTTTCTTGCTAATTCTAGTACGTTACAACCCTTGATTCCAGAACCCAAAACAATCGCAATCAACTCAAAATTCTTGAGGCGTTTTGCTCCATACTTTTCCATCTTTTCTCTAGGAAGTTCTGTTTTCTTTAGTTCAGTGACTTTCATAACTTTATTTTAAACTATCCAAAACTTTTTCTATGCAATTAGTCTGACTCTTATTAAGTTTATGCTCCCAAAAACGAAACACAATCCACCCCTCGGCACGAAGCCTACGTGTTACTTTTTTGTCACGTTTTCTATTTCTTTCAATTTTCTCTCTCCAAAAATCATCTTTAAGTAAATGCTTCCATCTCGGATATTGCCACCCATGCCAAAAATTACTATCGAGAAATATACAGACCTTGTATTTGTTAAACACCACGTCTGGCTTACCAAAAACGCTCGTATCGTTTGCGGTAAAAGTTTTACGTGTTTTCTTTTTAAGCTCTTCAATAAAATCCCTCTCAAATTTTGTTGATTTTGAACGTATAAGCGACATGCGCTTTGACCTCTCACGAACCGTTAATGTATCCGAATTTCTTTCTTTTGAAAAATTACGATTTAGGTTGTTGTTAGTTCGCTTCTTCATGACCTGATTCAAAAACTTCTGAGGGAAGATCATCACCAAGACCGACCGCAGCCGCTTTGTCAATCAAACCTTTCCATTGTTGAATCCTGTCTTCTTCTATGGACGAGACTTTCCAATAAAATTTTAAAAGGCCCTCGTCAAGCTCTTGGATTCGAGCTGTGATTTGTGGGGCATATCCTCGAAGTTGCGAAAGTACTTGCGAAACACTTCTTTTTTCTCTCGCAACCATCACTTCTTGTCGACCACCCGCACTGAACTCATCTCTCAGACTTGCTGAAACAGCACCAAACTCGGTGATAAGGTATGCGGCGGCACGATCGTAATTTGCTCTATTTCTAAACAATTCAGGAAAGAAAATCATGCAATCAATCTTAAACCTTTCCTTGTCTCCAGTTTCCAAAGTTCGAAATTGTTTAATCACTGGTGAAGGAGCCTCTGATTCTTCGTCAATCCACCACAGACCTTCACCTTCCTTAAGTTGACCCCTGTAGTATGATTTGATTATCTGAATAGTGTCTCCACTTGTTCTTAATTCATCATAAGAAGTACCCATTTTGTCAAAAATGGAATTTCCCAAAGCTAGATTCATATCGATTTGATAACGAGGCGAATGGGTTACGCTAACCGAGGGTAAACATTCTTGATATAGACGATATTTAACATCAGGAGTACCGCCCAACTTTCCAAACATTATATAAATCTTCTCAACAGCTTCTTCACGTAAACTTTCTAGGACGCTGTTACCAGTAGAACGCCAGTGATCTTTTATGGTCATTTTAACTTCAACGCCAAAGTAACCGTTTGCAACAATATCTGGGAAAGCCGCAACTCCTGTTTGTCTAATTGTTCCTTCGAACTCTGTACCAACTGCTCTTCCTTGCATTACTTCGCAGACCAAAACTTCAAATTGCGTTGAGTTTGGCAAAGGTTCATCGTTTTGCAGTTTTTCAACCAAACCATTTTTTGAATTTTCCAGTAACTCTAGAAAAACTTCTTCGCTCGGATTTTCTTTTTCTGCGTATATCATGTTATTTCAAGTTTCTGTTTAGGAATGATTCTACGGATTTTGCCACGTGCCACCCTAAAATAGGGGGTACGGCATTGCCTATTTGTTTATATGCTTGAGAGGTAGATGGTAGAAATTCCATATCATCAGGAAATGATTGTATACGAGCAGCTTCACGCGCTGATAATCTACGTTTTCCGTTCCAGTGAAATTCTATGTTTCCATGATGTTCTGTTCTCATTGTTGGCCCCGGTTTGTCTTTGTGAATAACATTATTTCCTTGCCCCTTATTCTTTTTTGCCTTCGACCAATAATGATTGGAAAAGCCACCTTCCTCGACGCTTTCTAAATCAGACAGCGCTTCTCCCACAGAAACATGCTTATTGGCATGTGTTGGCTTTGGGTAATCACTATCTTCAAATCTCGGCAAAACACCTTTTTTTGTTCCAACAATTATCACTCGTTCTCGTGTTTGAGGCACGCCATAATCAGCCGCAAACAGCAGTTTGTGATTTACATGATAACCAAGCGAAGCAAAGTCTTCCTTGATAATATCGATAGCAGTACCACCATCAATAGTGAGCAGACCTTTAACATTTTCTGCTATAAACACCATCGGTTTTGTTCTCTTTATGACTTCTGCCATACTCCTATACAAAACCCCCTTTTCGCTATTGAAGCCACGCCTTTTGCCTGCGTGACTAAATTCTTGGCAGGGGAAGCCACCCAAGACTACATCCGTTGACTTTGGAATGGGCATGTCAAAAATAGAGTTATGTGTACCATCTAAAATATGGACTATGCTACCGCATACTATGTCGTGGTTGAAGTAATTTTTGAACGTTAAGCAAGCTGATGGATCAACGTCATTAGCCCAATCTATATAAAAATTCCTTTTCGAGTACTTTTTTCCAAGAGATTCAAAATCACCCAAAAAGCCCAAATCGAGCCCCCCACATCCCGCAAAAAGTGACGTGACACTATATTTCTTTTTTTCTCCTCTTTTAGACATGCGTTTATTTCAAAAGCTCATCACAAGTAACACCGAGAGCGGCGGCGATACGTTCTATGGTCATAAGCGTTGGGTTTGATTTACCAGCCTCAATGTTACTTATGAAAGAACGGTCACAGCCCAGATCTCTACAGATGTCACCTTGTGACATGTTTTTTAATTCCCTAATAATCTTAATATTTTTAGCCAGCTTTTCTATTGCAGTCGTCATAACATTTCCACAGTTTTAATTATACTTACTATTGTTTTACTATCCAATGTTATATAATACAACACATGTTGATAACTCACCCCCGCACCCACCAACCATTTCCTTTTCAATATTTTGGCCTTCGGCGGAGGGGTTTGGGGAGGAGCCGCATTAAAAAGGCAAAGGAAATGGTGGTGGGATGCACGCGCGCAGCGATAGCGGAGCGCGTCCCAAGGCGCATGTATTCCCCAATGCGTACGCTTCGCTCTCGCATCACCACGCGCTCCGCGCGGCACGATCATTGTCCTTTCTCGAAATGGGTTCGAGCAAAGGTCAGTATTTCCGCACATAACAAGACTTCTGACGAAGTCAATGAGCGCGGCGAAGCCGTGCGAGAAAAAGAAAAAGGAGAAATACGCCGTCGCTCCGCAACGAAATGGCTGGGCGACGGCACGGAAAAGCGGGCAGTTTTGTCTCTTGTTTTGTTCGCATAATTTTTATCAATCTTTTTTAATAGGAAAAAATTATGATCAAACCAAAATATTTTCTCTACGCTCGCAAGAGCACCGAAGATGATGATAAACAAGTCATGTCTATCGAGGCACAGCTTTTTGAGCTTCGTGAATTTGCGAGCAGAGAAAATCTTGAAATCCTAGTGGAATTTCAAGAGTCGAAAAGCGCGAAGACACCCGGCCGTCCAGTTTTTAACGAGATGATGACGCGCATTGAAGCTGGTGAAGCAAGCGGGATTTTAGCGTGGCACCCAGACCGCCTGGCGAGAAATAGTATTGATGGTGGGCGCGTCATCTATGCGGTTGATACCGAGAAAATTGTGTCTTTGCGCTTTCCGACATTTTGGTTTGAACCCACTCCGCAAGGGCTCTTTATGTTGCAAGTGGCTTTTGGGCAGTCTAAATATTACTCGGATAATCTGGTGCAAAATGTGAAAAGAGGCATCCGCCAAAAACTGCGACGAGGTGAGTGGCTCACAAAAGCGCCATTTGGGTATGTGAATAATCCGCGTACGCGGAATATCGAACCTCATCCAACTAATTCAAAGATTGTTGCTCGCGCTTTTGAGGAATATGCGAAAGGTACACATGGGCTTGTTTCTTTGTCGCAGTTTTTGGCGGATTTAGGCGTTACCAGTTCTAAAGGAAAGCCACTTGCCAAATGTGCCGTCAAACATATGTTGAGCAATCGAGCATATCTCGGGTTTGTACGCCATAACGGAGAATGGTTTGACGGCACATTTGAGCCAATCATTTCCCCGACATTGTTTGAAGCCGTGCAAAAAGTTCTTGCGAGCAAGGCGCGTGCGCCGAAGCGAAGAAATCGCCATGATTTTCCATTTTTGGGATTGTTCCGTTGTGGTGAGTGTGGTGGTATGTTTACGGCACAACACGCAAAAGGCAATGGCGGTATGTATCGCTATTATCGTTGCACCAAAAAGCACGGCGCTTGCTCGCAAGGGTATGTGCAAGAAAAAGACCTCGTTGCACAAATCAAAAATCGGCTTCAAACAATATCGCTTTGCGATGAGTACGTTGATTGGATGTTAGCGAAAATTGACGAATGGGAGCACGAAGAAACTAGCTCATCGCAAAGTGATGTTCAAAATCTTTCCGATAGAATCAAAGCGGACGAGGAGCGCATGGAAAAACTAGTATCTGCGTATTTAGACGGAGACATACCCAAAGAGATTTATCTAAAAAAGAAGGATGCTACCATGCGCTCTCTCGCCACTTTGAAGGAGAAATTGAAAGATTGTGAACGTCGGGGAAATACTTGGATCGAACCATTGCGGGAGTGGGTAAAAGATACGAAACAAGCCGCTTTTTTGTCCTCGTCTGACAATTTCTCCGAAATTGCCGACTTCGTCCAAAAAATCGGAACGAACCATGCGGTTCGTGACAAAACTGCCCGCTTTTCCGTGCCGTCGCCCAGCCATTTCGTTGCGGAGCGACGGCGTATTTCTCCTTTTTCTTTTTCTCGCACGGCTTCGCCGCGCTCATTGACTTCGTCAGAAGTCTTGTTATGTGCTCTCGCCAGGAATCGAACCTGGAGCGCTGGTACCGCAAACCAGCATTTTATCCATTAAACTACGAGAGCGAGTGAAGGAATGAGTGAAAATTTATTTTCACTCAAGATTTGAACGAAGCTCTTGTCCTTCGTAGGCGCTAGCCGAAGAAGACAGTAGAGCAAACGAGTGACCAAAAGAAAGCCAACTTTCTTTTGTGTTGCGAGTGCAGCTCTCAGCATGCAGACCCGTATCTCTACAGGTGCGCCACATAATACATTAAAATCCAAATAATTCCAGTACCTTGACGAAGAGAGGTTCGTGCAAATCTTCTTCAATCAGTCGCTCTTTGAGAATGTCGTCGATATTATCAATCTGCTCAACCGGAAGGGGCATAACCATAAGCGGCATGAAACGATGATTGGACTTGAGAAGAAGCTGCGGACCATGGGGGTCGTCCTCATCAATACGATAACTCTCAAGTGCAGAGTATGGGTAAATGCGATCGCCAATAGTCACTCCACGGACTGTAACTGCGTACGGGATAATAGATGGACGCTTTGCCGCTGAAACCGCGAGCGCACCACCGGCAAGACCAAGCAGCAACGCAAACAACACATCGTTGAGCATCACTGCTACCACCACCAAAGAGACAACGATAATAGCTAGGGCAAAAAACCAATCATTTCCTTTTTCAATATGGTGATGCTCGGGAGCTTCCCAAGTAATACTTCGTAATGCAGGTTCCATTGCAAAAATTGTACCACAACACAAAAACCAAAATGGTGTACAATTCACGTATATTCTGATACTATCTTCCCCACCAGGACACTTGGAACATACACGTATTTGGAGAGATGGCTGAGTGGAAGAAAAATGAACTGCTTCATTTTTCTTCCGTTCCGCGATCTTTAGAGCGCGGACGTGCCAATATTTATGAGGCATGAGGTGGATGAAATATTCAACCACCTACTACAATACAATCAAATATCACGGAGAGATGGCTGAGTGGTTGAAGGCGGCGGTCTTGAAAACCGTTAAGGGTGAAAGCTCTTCGAGGGTTCGAATCCCTCTCTCTCCGCACAATACAAAAACCGCCTTTGGCGGTTTTTTTGTTTTACTTCATTAACTTTTGTACAAAGTAGACCATTGGACAAAAGCCAGAGAGGCCAGCCAACATAAGACCAAATGCCGGCAAAAGCGGCAACCAGTGCAGGACTGGGTACTTCCCTTCAAAGAGATAGCTCACCACAATCAAAAGTGACGCCACCACAAACGCAATGCGAAGTGATGGGAGATTTTTAAGAGTGACTGTTTCAGTTAAACCTTTTGTTTTCAGTGTGTACATAAAATACCTAATTACATTTTAATCTTCATGCCGAGCAAATCGAATAAGGAGCGTTGGATACACTACCAACGTCAGCACTGTCGAAAATGATAACCCGAACACAATCGACCACGCCAGACCGGACCAGACTGGATCGCTCGCGATTGTGAGCGATCCAAGCACGGTGGTGAGGGAGGTGAGGAAGATTGGCCGCAGGCGCGCTTCCCCTGCCGCAATGAGCGCCTCCTTGTACATCGCGCCTGCGGCCACTGACTGATCGACGTACTCCAAGAAGATAATTGCGTTATTAACCACAATGCCGATCAGCGCAATAAAGCCAATCAAGGCAGTAGCGGTAAGATAAATACCAAAGCCTCCGTCGAGTACTAAGAATCCCCAAAGAATACCGACCAGCCCAAGCGGCACCGTAACCAAGACGTATCCTGGTGTATCAAAGCGATTGTACTGCGCCACCAAGAGCGCGTACACCATCAAGAGTGCCACCCCCATTGCAATCCCTAGGTCACGAAAATTCTCTAGGGTCATTTCCCATTCACCGCCCCACACTAGATCAATAATTTGCCCACCTTCATCCTCTAAGGTCAGACTCCAGAGATTCCAATCAATCACCTGATAGCCACTCATTGTACCTGCCAGCAACTGCTTCAATACATCAATCGTGACGTACATAATAGATTTACCTTCTACTTCGGCCGTTACATACGATAGTCGCTTAGCATCCTCAAACTGTACGGACGATGGCCGTAACTCTTCTCCCACTGTTAAAACTGAACGAAGTGACACGATATCACCCGCATCACTTACCACGCTGAGCACATCAATAAAGTTAGGTGTTGCAGTAACTTCAGCCAGCAGACGTAGTTCAATTGGCGTGTACTCACGCTGCGCGCCACCAATCAGTTCTGTCACTCCATATCCACCATTTAGTATACCAAGCGTCCGCATTGCCGCCTCAGGTGATACACCAAGCGAGGCGGCGGCCGCGTAATCAAACTGATATCGCACCCGTCCAACCGCCGCCTCGTCACTAACATACGTATCCACCACCCCAGAAACACCAGCAATAAATCTCTTGATATCTGCAGCGGCCTGTACTTGCGTATCATTATCTCCCGCCGACACTTTCGCCACCAAAGTCGCTCGCACCGGTGGCCCTGGCGGTTCTTCAATAAACCGGACAGCCGAAGAAACATCACCAAGCTGTTCACGCACCTGACGACGCAACCGACTCGTAATATCTGTAGAACTAAGTGAACGTTTCCCTGCCGGAGATACATTCACGCGCAAGGTCGCTTGCCAAGGCTCGATTCGTCCGTTTGCACCCTTAAACATTCCATTAAAATCAAGCACCGGCGCCGTCCCAACAAACTCCTGCACATGCTGCACCTCATCATCCCCAAGCAGCACTGTCGCCAGTTCATTGGCCACATGATTTGTTACTTCAATATCCGTACCGACAGGCAAATCGAGGTACACGTAGAATTGATCCCTGTCTGCGCGTGGCAACATCTGGAAATGCACCAGTCCAGTGAGCGGTAAAATAAGCGATATCATGAAAACTCCTAGCGCACCAAGCAACAGCTTGTTTTGCAGCGTTCTACTTTCAAGTACCTGTTTTAAGAATTTTGTGTAGCAATTTGTAATCCGCTGCATCAATACCCCAAACCAAACCGACACTTTGCTTTGGCGGTCCTCTACATGTAGTACATGACTCGCAATAAACGGCGTCACCACAATTGCCACAAGAAATGAAACTATTAGCGCTGCCGGCACAAAAAAAGCAATCGGTCCCATGTATGGCCCCATCATGCCGGTGATGTAATTCATCGGTAGAAACACAATCACTGACGTGAGCGTCGAAAGTAACAACCCTACTCCAATCTCATCTATCGCCACAGCTACGACACGCTCTTTAGTTGCTACAGACGGATCGTGTCGCCACCGCCGAAGATGCGTGTAGATATTTTCTACTGCCACAATCGCTGAGTCGACCAACAGACCGAGCGATAAAATTAACGCAAAGAGCGTAATGCGATTGATGGTTTGACCGAATAAGAGTCCCAAGCCAAACACCACAAGAAGTGTGACAGGAATTGCAATCAAGACCACCAACGCCGCTCTGGTTGAGAGAAATAAAAGCAACACCACCGCTACAATCGCAATTGACGTAACGAGATTTTGCGTCAGTCCATAAATTTCTGCTTCTGCAGTCTGACCATCATTCCCTACCACTTGATAGCTCAGGTCAGCATATTCACTTTTCGCAAGCGTCGCATCAAGTGTCGCCAAAAATGCTTTCGTTACCACCGGCGCACTCGCTCCCTCAACTTTCGCCACTGATACCATCACTACCTCCCCGCGACCAGCGCCGGCATCGAAATATACATACGAGCGATCGCTTCCTGCTCCTTCATATACTTTGGCAACATCGCGTAACTTTACGCCATTTCCAATATACACATCACCAAGCTCAGCCGGTGATGTTGCCAAGCCGTCAAATACCACATCGAGCACATAGCCGCCACTGCGCACTCCTGACAACCGTGAATGAGATTGGCTGCTAGCAAGTACGGCAGAAACAGCATCAAGTGTGCTACCAGCTTGCGCAAGCCGAACCGGATCAACCTCCACCACCATCGTTGGAACATAGCCACCATAGACAGAGAGCTCACTTACGTCAGACACAAGCGAGAGTTCGTGCACCAATCCCTGCACCCGCGCTCGCAATTCCGCCACATCGAGAGAGTTGGAACCAAAAACTATCTGCAAAACCGGAATGGTCTCTGGATTAATCTCCATCACCGACGGAGTCTGAATATTGCCGCGCGCTAGGTAGCTATGTTGGTTGAGCTGGGACAGTAAGTCTACTTTCGCCTTAGTTTTATCGTACCCAACTGCAAAGATAACGGTCGTATTAATAACTGAACCGTCATGCACTTCTGTATACACATCCTCCACCCCAGGCACCGTATCGATTTTTTCAACAAGTTCGTACACTACTCGATTAATTGCCGTTTCAGTATCGGAGCCGGGATACGCGATAGTGACAGCAAAGGCTGGGCGGGTAATTTCTGGATTGTATTGTTTCGGAGTCAGAAAAAATGCTACCAACCCAAATACAAGGGCCGCCAAAAGCAGTAATATTGAAAGTGGTCGATTGACCGCAAAGAAATGACTAATACGCCCGGCAATATGTACATCTGTCATACACTAGAGTGAAATACTTATCGCTGGTACCAGCGCCTCGACCTTTACCGCCGAAACAGTCACGTATAGTTTAGCGCCTGCGTCATAGACAATTTCAATCCGAGACACTTCTCCGTCAGTATAGGTAAGGTACGGCCCATCTACATCAAAAAACACAAACTTTCGTGGCAACACAAAAACGTCATCAGTACGTACTTGCAATTGACCGGTCACCGTTGCACCAACCAGAACATCTGTCTGCAAAGCAATAACCACCACTCCTCGACCGCCAGTCACTACTCCACCAACTCGACTTACCGTTCCAATCGTTTCGCCCTCGTGCACAAAAGATGTGCCTATCTTGATAAAGGGAACGAATGTGGCTGGTACGGTCACCTCGACTTCTCGCGCGCCATTTCCTGCCAAACTCATCAGTGGCGCACCTGGCGTGACGTATTCACCTACCGAAGCGTATACCTCACCAACTCGACCAGAAAATGGCGCTCTTACCACTCCAAGCGAACGAGCTGCTTCAGCCACTCCCACAGCCGCACTGCCTACTACCGCTGTTTGTGATTCAATAAGACTAGTGTACCGACTGGTCACACGGGCAACTGACTCATCGAGCGCTGTAATTGCAACCGACTGATCCAGTAAGGCCGCATCTTCAAGCACAGTATCCGCCACCTGTTGGAATGCAGCCGTTGACGCAACAACTGACTGCAGCGCCGCGACAACTTCCTGACGCACACCAAGATACTCAGCCACTTCTCCAGCAGACAAATCCTCAAACACGTCAGACTCTGCCGTTTGCAGCACCTCATGTAGTGACTGAAGTTGCGTTCCTAAAACACTACTAAGCACCAACACGTCAGAGGAAGATAAAGCAGCGTCTGCTCGCAGTGTTTTAAGAATCGCGGTCGCATCCACTGCCGTACCACTCGTGCGAAGTCCATTATCAAAATAATCAGGCATCTGGCCATACAGCTCTGTCGTCACAGACTCATACTCTTCAAGACCTGTACTCGTAAAAAGCGGGCGTTGTGCGTCGACATATGAAATACCTGCCACAGCAGTATTCGCCGCTCCAGTGAGTGCAACTCGAAGCGCGTCACTCGCTTCCTGTACACGATTATCATTTCCTGAGAACCGAAGTCGCGCGATTTCGTCGGCAGAATATGCAGCGACTGTTGCCTTCTCTACCCCACCGACGGCAGTCTCAACCGCCAAACCTTGCTGCAAGAGCGATAAGTCTCGTTCTGCAGCCGCCAGTGCCACTTGCGCATTGGCTACCGGTGTAGATTGTACTGAAAGCAAACCCCCCTGCTCTACCAACGCACCCTCGCGCGCTGTGAGCTCGGTCACCACACCAGCGGCCTGTGCATACACCACCACGCTATCAGCTGCTTCCACTACACCACTCACGCGAAGTGGCAGCGTTGATGTCGCAAGATACATTGCTTCCGCAACTTTTGGCGACAGCACATTCTCGACTGTTGCTTCAGAGCGAAACAATATTGCCACAAAGACTACCAAACCAACTCCAGCCAAGGCTGCTACCAATTGCAGCATTGAAATACTTGTCCATTTTTTCATGTGTGGTAATATACCCCAGGGGGTATATTCTGTAAAGTCCCACTCCCCTCCTTATTTAGAAAACATAACTCGCCATCTCACCTATGGATATCGAAACCAAATCCCTCATCGACCGCTTAAGTCGTGCTGAGGGACAAGTCCGCGCCCTTAGAAAAGCCCTTGAGGCTGATGAGGTGTGCGATTGCAAAGCCTTTATTTCACAAATTAAAGCCGCTCGCACGGCTCTTAAACGCACTAGCGAACAGTTTGTTCTCAAGCATATTCACGCCTGCCAAGCCCTTCCTCAGAAAGAACGAGAGCAGCAAATCGAAGAAGCCTTAAAGGTACTCGCGAGTGATTAAAAAATAATATATGAACACAACCGCCATTATTGCTGCCATTGTCGCCCTCATTGGAGGCTGGGCAGCCGGAACCACTATTACCAACAACGACACAAATGCACGCGTTGAAGCGACGCGCACCCAAATACTTGCCGAAGCGCCACAAGCCGCTGATTATGTTTCGCTTCGACCGGAAGTTGCTACTCTACCGAACGAAACATTGTCTGAGGAAGAAATCGCTGGACTACTCTTTATGCGTGAAGAAGAGAAGCTCGCTCGAGACGTATATCAAACTCTCTACGAAACGTGGCATATTCGCACCTTTGCAAACATTGCGCAAAGTGAACAAACGCACACCGAAGCAGTTCGAGACTTATTGGAGAAATATAATCTAGATGATCCAGTGACTGACGACACAATTGGCGTCTTTACCAACGAAACGTTGGCTAATCTCTACATTGGCTTAGTCACCAAAGGCAAGCAATCGGAAGTTGATGCGTTAATTGTTGGCGCGACCATTGAAGATCTCGACATCAAGGATTTGCAAGAGCAACTTGCATTGACTGACAATGCGGACATTACTCTAGTCTACGAGAACCTAACTCGTGGCTCACGCAATCACCTGCGTTCATTTACCAAGCAACTTACCATGCGTGGTGAGACGTACGCTCCGCAGTATATTAGCGCAACAGAATATGAATCAATCGTCGATAGTGCTACGGAAACCGGTATGGGTAGTGGCACGATGCAAAACAACCAATCTGGACGCGGCTGGGGTATGGGACGAAATCGATAGAGCCCGAACGCAAAATAATAAAACCGCCCGAAGGCGGTTTTATTATTTTGCGTTCTTTACGCGTGCAGTAAGACGAGACTTCTTGCGGTCTGCAGTGTTGCTTTTGATAACACCACGCTTCGCTGCCTTGTCGATTGCCTTGTATGCAGTTGGCAAAAGTTCTTTTGCTTTTGCTGCATCACCAGCTGTTACCGCTTTTTGGATAGCCTTTTCAGCGTCCTTCATTGCGCTTTTACGACGGATGTTGAACACCTTCTTGCGCTCTGACTGACGATGGGCCTTTTCTGCTCCTTTGGTAATTGGCATATATTTTTTATCTAAAGTGCGACTACTGTACCGTAGGACTACCAAAAAGGCAAGGGTTTGGGTTTCATTTCTGGCTTTGTGCGGCGGGCATATTTTTCACACGCTCCGATGTTTGCCCAGCCACTTGAGCACTTGTTCCCCGCGGACGCTCAAAATATGCCCGCCGCACAAAGCATTTTGGTCAATATCTATATCTCCGGTACAATAGAACCACTATGATTCGAATGATTACTGGGACAATTGAAGACATTGGCGAAAACTGGCTGGTGGTGAATGTGCACGGCATCGGCTACCTCGTCGCTTGCCCTACCCTGCAAAACAACTTCCAAGAAAACAGCACCGTCACCCTCCACACCTACCTCGCTGTGCGCGAAACTGCGCTCGATCTCTACGGCTTCCCGCAAAAGTCAGAGCTCGAAATGTTCGAGTTACTCCTTGGTATTCCTAAAGTCGGTCCAAAGTCGGCTCTTCAGATTATGACGCAAGCCTCACCCACCCTCCTCGTTGAAGCGACGCAAAAGGGCGATGCTGTCTACCTACACAAACTATCTGGTCTTGGCAAAAAAACCGCGGAAAATATTGTTGACTACCTCAGCAAGAAGCTCGACAAGCTACCTCAGTCAATTGCCACACCAACCGATAACCTATCGGCTGTCCAGACCGACGCGATTGATGCGCTTGTATCACTCGGCTACGACATGACCACCGCTCGAGAAACCATTCTTGAAATCACAACCGAGGACGCAACAGTAAACTCACTCGTAACGCGAGCGCTAAAAGCGATTAATTAATATAAACCAAACGGCCGGGCTTTAGCCCGGCCGTTTGGTTTATGGTTTATATTTCTTCTACGTCCGGCACCATTTCCACTCGTTCTTTCTCAATGAAAGTTGTCCCGGTAATAGGCTCAGTACAAGTTAGCAGATATTCACCGGTGGCGGTAAGCGGCATCGTGGTAAACGAATCAGTATACGCAGGACCAGTCATCAACGTATTGAATGACTGATTAAGTCCTCCAGGGCCTTGTACAGCACATTGCAATTCATACGTTACATTCACCCCCCAATCAATACTTGCCGACTGTCCGTTTCGAATCAGTTCCCTATCAGCACTAATAGTCATTGGCGGCCGAGGAACCGGGAGTGTGATTGTGGTACAGCTTGTATTATTAGTGTAATCGCTTGATGCTTCTGGATAGTTATCTGGTGTTCCATCAAGGTTCACTCGACTACAAACAGTGTGCGTACCGAACGGCACATTGTCGATTACTCGAGTAAGCGTTGGAGAATCACTTGGTACCGGAAGTCCTAAGCCGCCATTAAACAAACCTACACCACTTTCTATGTCTGGCAGACCAAATACCGGCATTACTTCTAACACCGCTTTGTAAGAAATGTTACTCGACGGCACTAGTTCACCAGGGCCAATATTTCTGACCACAATGAGGACCGGAAGGTTATCATACTGCCCATTTACATTGTCTTCGGTAGCACTTCCAATGCTCACTGCCGGACTTCCAGACTCAAGATCAACCATTGGCGAACACCAACCATCGGTGTCTGGGCCATAACCAGGCGGAGCTTCAATTGATGAACCAAAGCTGCCAAACGTACCATCATCAATACACTGACCGACGCCAATGGTCGTCTCTGCACTCAAGCTCGTTTTATACGGCACGTAAATATTAAGCTCCTCTTCATCGACCTCACCATCACCCGTTCTCCAACACCCGAGCGTTAGCTTACTCGTAGTTGCGATTGGGATGCCATGGAAAGTATACGAGTGTGAACCACTCGGAGTTCCGTAATTATTCGAGTCATAATATGGCGAAGCGGTGCTCTTAATTGCCCACCAGTCGTAGATGGACATGTCTGACAAACGATACGCCGTGTGTGAGTTTGGCGCGCCCAAGCCCCCACCTCCACAAAATGTTGTATTTTCTGCAATCACCAGCACTGGCACTTCGTGTTGTGTAACCACTGGGTTTACTTGTGGCGTCGCAATTGCTCCGGGAGCTCCAAAAGCAACTTCCTTGTGAGTACATCGCTCACCGTCATCGCGCGAAATACACTCCAAAGTAATTTCGTCATTATCTGCAATATCTACTCCAGTTGCAATTCTTTGTCTGGAGAAAGCACCAGACGAACCACAGCTGGTTATCGCTGGATTGATTGTTTTGTCAGTTTCCATACTACCAACCAGCACTCCCTCCACATACAAGTTGTAGGTGGAGGCACCGTCCACCTCATCGCACACGTTCACCCAGATGTCATACTCATCCTCATCATTAAACGGGTGGTCAAAATTGAACGTAATACTATTAGTTGATTCACCCATAGGAATGTGTTCCAGGAAATCGTATCCAAGAGAGTACCCAACATTGCTAATACCAGTGGTGTACATGCGACTTGCTGACCATACAGTTGCATTACCATACAAATACAATTTTGGTGCTGGTGCAGCTTCACTTGGTTCACTCACAAGTAATAGTGTTTCAACCACTTCATGGCCATTGTCGATTTCCGCGGCGCTACTATAGGTACCCGCACCCTGTCTATCGTAATCACGCCAACAATCTGCCACCAAGCGTGTTGTAGTAGCCACTGATATGTTGTATGTGGAAGTTCCATTTCCGTTTAAAGTTCTTGTCCAGTTTGAGAGAGAGTACTCATTTGTGTAATCACCACTGAGCGTACTAAACTGATACGCTTTCAAATAGCAGTAGCTTGCATACTCTCGGTAGACCTCAGCTGTTGCTGCCGCATATCCCGTTAAGGCGACCTTAGTGGTTGGATTAGGACTAGCGGTAAGCGTCGCAGCAACCGGCGGCAAAGTTGAACGGTCCCAGGTATTAACATCACCCACATTACCTGGCATGTTCACGTTAATCAAAATTCGATCAGTTGATGATGTGGCCGGATATGGCACGCCACCAATGGTAACCGCTCCACGCGAACAGGTAACTTCAAATATTGTTGTGGTAGCAACTTGAATATTTGTAAATGAAAATGAGGTGTAGCTGGTTCCCGAATGAGACCACCCGCTAAGCGAGTATTCGGTGACTCCGTCAGGATAATAGGCACGCCTAGCACACGATGTTACGTTATTGGAGGTGTACCACACATCGACGTACGCATATCCGTACAACGCATCCCGCTCAACACTTGGATAATCCGGTGAACCAACCGTGACCATCGGGGCACCAGGCCCTGGCGGGTTAGACACATTAATTGTAATTGAGCCAGTATCCTCTGCTCCTGTATTGTCGTTATAGCAAGTGATATAAAACGTGGTTGTTTCGTGAATTTCGCGCGGATTACCATCATAGCGAATCCAGCCAGACGTGCCGAGTATATTTGAAACATCTCCCGAATACGTTTCAGTTACTGCGGTGGAAGAGGAAACACGGCTTACATATGAACAACGAGTTGCATTTACTGAAGACCAACGAACCAATGCGTTATCAACATGACCAGTAAGAGCGTTGTTAACCAAATCCAATCCTTGATCAACACTCATGGTAACAACTGGTGGATCAGTATTGACTGGAACCTCAGCAACATTAGCATCACAATTCAAAACGTAGTTTGTGGTGGAATTTGCTGGCGGGGTCACCATCATAGAACCTGTTTCAGGTAAGCTAGCAGTATTCACTGAAGTAAGCGGTGTTTGTCCAGACACTGAGTTGTCTTGAATAATGACACAGTTTGTAACAGGACCGTCTACGTACCACTCAAGTCGAAGTGGTTCATCATTCACAGCAGCAATAACCGGTTCGTTGTCCATGTTCTTTACCGTCAAAACCAAAACTGGTGCCGACGACGTTGCCTGTGCTGAGCCTACTTCAAATACAGCATCACTCCAAAATAGCGCAATAACAAACAGTGTGACGACCGGGGCCAGTGCAAGCTTAACAAAAAAGGTACCATTCATATGCGTTTCAATTATTGTAATTCACTGGTTGATAATTCTTTGCTCGACGCAGCAGTCTCAACCCTCCCTCCTGGAAGCCTACGAAGCATAAGATACATTAAGAGCGCAGCCGCGATAACGATACCGGCATAAAACCAGAATGGTTTTTGCGCCGCCGCCGCACTTCCTACTTCCCCTGCTGTAATAATGTAACCGTCACAATTTTCACCCGCACGACACACAAAAGCCTGACTCAAGGTCTGCACCGGCACAAGCTGCCCGCGCACAATATCTTCGAAGCTCACCTCGTCACTTGACTCCACGTAAGAAGGAAACCGTAGCTGCAACAAATCTGTTTCCACCAACAGATTTGTTGCTTCAACCCCTGGTCGATATCGTATAAATCCGTGAGTTGAGACATCACTCGAATAGACAGTCTCTTCGGCCAAAACACTACCTTGATCTCTAACAGTAAATGTTACTCCTAGTTCTTCAGAAAAATCCGCCGTACCAGGCTCCTCTCCAACCACATCAACACACGCAACCACCTCTGCCTCTTCATCAAGCGGATAATCTGATAATCCGACCCGTGAAATATATGACCACCGTCCTTCATGCTCACCTGGAAGCGATATGGTGATGTGCTCAATTGGCTGCAGTACACCTTCAGTAATAAGCCCAGCGTAGACAGTGTGTTCGCCAGCTCCACCTTTTACGTTTCGGAGAATAGTTGCCTGTGTCGAAGCTGGCACGAGTGTTACGGCTGCCGTTTTTTCAGCTCGCACCGCAGCACCAAGCGGTATAAAACCTTCGGAAACAACAACTACTACCTTGGAATCTAGGAGCGGCAGAGAATCTTCGTTCTTAACCTCAGCCTTCACAGTAAACGGGTTGGTTTGTGACTCTTTGGTCACCTCATCTGCTACTTTTAGAGAAATCACTGGCCCAAAAACGGCATTTGTTTGTTTACTCAGTATAACTCCGGATACTTTTGGTATTTGATTATTAAGGAGCGCACCCAAAACAGCCACCTCATCTCCTTGTACCGCAACCAAACGAGCTTCGTAACCACCAAGCGCAACATTTTTTAGATTAAAATCTAGTGGAACCTCAATGGTGCTATACGGGAAAAGCTGGAAAGCTCCCGGTAAAACCGTCCAATATTTTGGATACACTCCATCCTTTTCAAATAGCGCAATCCCCACCCTCACACCACCAATGCTGTAGTTTGTTTGGTTTGAGATTGTTGCTGAAGAAAGCACTGTCCCATCAGTGGCCAACAAAGTTTCCATTCCCGACACTGAAATACTTGGAAATGATTCTATCGGGCAAGTGTACTGCTGTGTCAGCACTTCTGCTTCAACTACTGAAAAAAATGCACTGAAAGCACTCGCCGCAACCAAGATACCGATTAAAAACCGGCTAATGGCTACTTGTACTGCACGTATATCTACCATAGAACACCATTAAAATTAGTAAATTCACTTACTACCATGATACGCGATTATATGGTACATATTGTTTTTTATGCACACGTGCAATGAACTAAAAACCAGCTTATACTAAGAAAATCATGGAATTACTGAGACGAGCCCTGAAGGCAATTTTGCCCAAAAAACTATTCACCACTCTGCAGCCGTACTACCATTTAAGCCTAGCCTATGTTGGTTCACTCAAATATCACCACCCTTCTCGTAAGATTATGGTGATTGGTGTTACTGGGACCAAAGGAAAATCATCCACTACTGAGATTCTCGGCCACATTTTGCGAACCCATGGACATAAAGTAGCCACACTCTCCACTATTCAGTTTTCTATTGACGGTAAAACTGAGCGCAATCTGTTCAAGATGACCATGCCTGGCCGCTTCTTTGTGCAAAAGTTTCTACGTGATGCAGTCAACGCTGGCTGCACGCACGCCGTAATTGAAATGACTTCAGAGGGCGCACGGCAGCATCGTCATCGGTTTATTGATCTCGATGCGCTTCTATTTACCAATCTTACTCCTGAACATATCGAATCACATGGCTCATTTGAAAAATACAAACAAGCCAAGTTGTTACTTGCTAAAGCCGTAGCAGATTCACCTAAGCGACCTCGGTACATTGTTGCTAACATAGATGACGAGCATGGCACTGACTTCCTTGCCTTTCAGGTTGAGCAAACTATCCCCTACTCACTCAAAGATCTTTCTCTGTACACACTTCACAAGGACAGCGTCAGTTTTGTGTTTGAAAACACCACCATGCGCGTGCCGCTCGTAGGACTTTTTAATATCTACAACTGTCTTGCTGCTATCACATTCGCACGGAGTATTGGCGTATCACTCGAAACAATCCAAAATGCATTACATGATCTTCCGCCTCTGAAAGGTAGAGTAGAACTATTTAAAAGCCCAGCCTTGGCCAACAAGCGATTTACTGCGGTGGTAGATTATGCACACACACCTGATTCCCTTACTAAGCTATACGAAGCTTTTGCTGATAAACCAAAAGTCTGTGTACTAGGCAACACCGGCGGTGGTCGCGACACATGGAAGCGTCCAGAAATGGGTGCTATCGCTGAACGTTTTTGTGATGAGATTATTCTCACAAACGAGGACCCTTACGATGAGGATCCGGCAAGGATTATTACTGACATGAAAAAAGGCATGAGCGACACTGCTCCACTAACAGTGATCATGGACAGACGTGAAGCAATCAAAACAGCATTTGAAAAAGCTGTTGAAAATTCCTGTGTGCTTATTTCTGGCAAAGGTACCGACCCATACATAATGGGGCCGAATGGAACCAAGACTCCTTGGAGCGATGCTCAGGTTGTCCAAGAACTTCTGGCAGACCTTGCCGACAGTAAGACTACCGCGGAATCTTCACTTCCTTAACCACCCAACCATCACCAAACACCACTGTGTCCATAGGCACAATTGCCCCGTTTGGAGCATAGGTTTTCCCTGCAACATAGTTTCCGGAACTTGTAATATAAATACCATTCCACATCGCTTGCACTTTGAGCATAACATCCGTTTCATGCCACCACATAACCGGTTCATGAAACCATTGGTGTGATATTGGATGTGCCACAAACGGTACTTGTGGTTTTTCTCTCAAAACAGTCCGTACACCCGTAGGAGCCACTACTTCAAAACAAAGTAAAATTCCTGGCGATGCTTCAGGCAACGTACTTTGATTGGTGCGAGGCCCAACCTCAAGTCGAATTCGATTATCTACATACGACATAAAGCTGGCCGAACCGAACCACGAAAATAGTGTTGAATAAAAGTACGGAATAAACTCCCCTTGCGGCACTAGATACCGCTTATCCACTATCGAGATACTCCTGTCTCGCGGATCTAACACTGCCGCTTCAACCACTGGCTGACCTCGATACTCAGTCGCACCGCTATCAATTAGAATAGTTTTACTGTTAGGATAATTACTCCAGAATTGTTGTGCCCCTCTACTAAGAGGATACTCATGCTTAAGAAAATTAGCCCCTTCGGGTAAAACCAAATAATCAGGATCATCTTCCAGTGCTACTGCTACTCCTGCGGATAATTTCTGATGAATTATCTCTTTACCTCCGTCACCAAGAAACAAATTTCGCTCAAACTGCGTATCAATGATTCGTACCACGTAAAAATCACCTTCTATGGTAGGCGGTGTCGGCTGACCAACAAAACCAGTAACAAATAGCAACAACAGTACACCAACAGCTGCTTTAGGCTTATTTTTAAGTGTCCATACTATAAAAGCCAGTACAAAAAAGAGTGCACTGAGTCCATACACTCCCGCCACGCGAGCCATTTGTAGCAACCATGCGTGTTCAGCTAAAATATAGCCACTATACCCAACACCGTACGTGGTGTTAACATCACCACCTGGACCAAGCATCATGAGTGAGAAAAAGAACGAGCCAAAAATCTCACTTACCACCCACACGAGGGGTAATATCACTACTGCCCAATATCGTGGCAACATTTGAAACTGTTTTTGATACACCCGAATTCCAATCACGGCCAGAAGCCCACCAACCCCCAACCAAAGTGAAAGCGTCAGCCAAGAAAAGCCAATCAGAAGGATTTGTGCAGTAGTGGTAACTTTCACCGAGAGCCACTCAATTGGATATGTAGTTAGCATATGACAATTAGCAAAAGCGTACTTAATTGCCCAAGCTAGCCAGCCACCAAGTGGCGCAAGACGACTCCTGTCTTCAAAACTACGCCAGATAAAGACACCGCCACCAACAATGCCCAACACCCACATCAACGGTAAAACAAGAGCTATTCCAAGCAGCACACCCGACAACACCCACCACCAAAGAGATTGCTTACACCACATCATGATAGAGCACGATTCCAGCAGTTACCGAAACGTTTAGCGATTCTTTTTTACCGAGCATAGGAATATCTACTATTGTAGCAGCTGCTTTAAGCGCCGCCTCACTCACTCCCTCCACTTCATTCCCAAGCACGTATGCCACTCGATCAGGAACTTTGAACTGCTTTAATGAAATCGACTGCGAAGCAATCTCAACTGCGACCAGCACAATAGCTTCTGCTTCCAGATATGCAACAAGCTCCGCAACAGTCTCAAAATACCGCCAAGGAATCCACTCACTGGCACCTAATGATGTTTTCTGAATCTCTTTTTGCATGCGACCAAATCGATCAATTGGAGCAGGAGTGTATCCAACCAAAAAAATCTCATCAACCCCTGCCCCATCAGCCGTCCGGAAAACCGAACCGACATTATGCGCACTTCGTATATTTTCTAAGACGACACATTTCACTTCACTAGACTATCATTTCAAAGTATCAATAAGGGTTTGATTTACCAACTCAACGTGTTATAGTTTTGCCACTTAAAAAGTCGCGCTCCTTCAAACGTGACTACTTAAGAAACCCGCCCATAGCTCAGCCGGTAGAGCAGCGGCCTTTTAAGCCGAGGGTCCCAGGTTCGAGTCCTGGTGGGCGGACAATAGTAGAACTCTGGGGTTTCATACATATATATGACATCACCTAAGCGCGGTAGCAAATACGTACTACCAAATAATAGATATGAGCAACTAGTCCAGCAAGTGACCACTGCCGGCTGCTTTGAGCGCACGTACTTTTCTCATGGACTACTTCTGCTCAGCTCACTCCTAGGACTAACTGCTTCAGCCTATATGATCACGTACAGTGATAATACTTGGCTCCAAGTTGGCAATGCAGTTGTCGCCGCTTTTTTTAGCGTACAGCTTGGATTGTTTGGACATGACCTGTCACACCAAAGTGTCTTCCGTTCAAAAAAACTAAATAAAAATCTAGCCCTCATAATCTGGGGTCTTGGCTGTGGTCTGAGTGAAAGTCGATGGTTTTACAAACATAACGCACACCACCAATCTCCCAACCATATTGATCATGACCCTGATCTCGACATACCGTTTGTCTTCACAGCTGAACAAGCCGCCACACGAAGCGATTTTAGTAAAAAATACATTCTTCCCTACCAGCATATTTTATTCTGGGTTGGTGTCATGTTTGTATATCCATTCAACCTTCTACACAGCATGAGATTCTTGCTAGAAAAATATAGCTGGCGCTCACTAATCGAAATAATACTCATCAGTGGTCATTTTTTAATTGTACTTATCTTTACGTTTAGCCAGTTGCCATTTTTAACAGCAGTCATATTTAACCTAGTGACACTCCTTACCATTGGTATATATATGGGTCTTATTTTTGCCCCCAACCACAAAGGTGAAGACATGCTCAGCAGCACAGAGAAACACAACTGGGTACACCAAATTACCCTCACCAGGAACTTACACCACAGTCCGATTGGCTCATATGTTTTAGGAGGTCTTGATTTTCAAGTTGAACACCACCTCTTTCCTAGCATGTCTCGGTTTAAGTACTCTGCAGCACACACTATTGTGATTTCATTCTGCACCAAACACAATATTCCCTACAAAGAAGTTTCTTTTAGCGAATCAATGAAACAAATTCATCAAGCCTTACATGAAGAATCACGGTCTTGGAGACAGAAAACTAAACCCTGCTAGAGAGTGAGCGCCCATCGTTCAAGCGACAGCTCCATATTACGCACACCCGCATGCCCATCGTGATATAACACCAACAGCGACAAGGAAAGCCTTTCAATATCTCCCGGCTGGAACTTAGCAAGGGCCCTCTTTGCTTTATTGTACGGAAAATCTTTCATCCCGGCGGCGGCGGCAGTGGTGGTGTTTTTTGCCAACCGCAGCGCTTTAAGCTGCCACCACAACATCCCTACAATTTCTTCTTCGCGCAATCCAGACGACTTTGCTTCTTGCAACAACACCCAAAGCTGCCGCCGATCTCTTTGTGCCAGCGCTTCGGCGAGAGAAAAGGTATTGAACGCTGTATTTTTTTCCACCACAAACTCTTCCATAATCGCAGCGTGTTTGGCATACACTTTCTTTGGAGCGGCCAATAACGCCGCTTCTAAAATTACAAAGGTATTAGGCGATTGCGCCAATGCTTCTAAAGCCTCTTTTGTGTCAGTAAAAAATTCCTCAGCAGCTGATGGTGTGTCGAGCACAAACCACTCCACTCCCCCAAAGAGTGATTGTGCACCGAGCGCATCGCTTACTTGTCCAACTTGATATTCAGCCGCCTCAAGCGTAGTAACAGTAGCATCAGCTGGAGCATTGCTATCAATATAGGTAGTTGCTCTGTCCCGCACCTCACCACGATTGGTTCCAAAAAAAACAACGTACATACAATTACTCGACTTTAAACGGTACCATATCGTGCCAATTATTCCCCACCTTCACCTCGACCTTTAGTGGTACTCCGCGTCGCTCTTCATCACTCAAAACGTTCTCCATCACTTCAACAATTTTTTTTGTATGGGAGGACAGTGCGTTTGTTTTGATCTCAAAAACCAGTTCATCGTGCACTTGTAATAACATACGCACTTCGTCTTTTTGCAGACCATCTATGTACGCAGCGATACGCAACATCGCGATACGCATGCAGTCGGCGGCGGTTCCTTGAATTGGCGCATTAATCGCCATACGCTCCGCTTGCGCTCGAATGAATGACACGCTTGACATAATTCCCGGGAACCGCCGCCGTCTACCAATTAGCGTTTCGGTGTAGCCATGCTGTCGCGCAAAGGTCTTCGTATCTTCGAGGTACTCAGCCAGCCGAGTAAAGGTTTGAAAGTATGCATTGAGAAATTCCTGCGCTTCAGCGCGAGTTGTCTCTCCCCCTAAATTTTGCCTAAGTGCATTAACTCCCATGCCATACAAAATACCGAAGTTTATCACCTTGGCTTTGCGGCGCATATCCGACGTCACCTCACTTTCCACTACCCCAAACACGCGCGCAGCTACCCCCGCATGCACATCCTCACCATGTCGGAAAATCTCCAACATATTTGCATCCTGTGAAAGAATTGCTGCGATTCGTAGTTCAATCTGCGAGTAATCGATAGCCACCAAAGAATACCCGGATTCTGCCACAAAGGCCCCGCGCACAAGTCTCCCTTCTTCAGTGCGAATTGGGATATTTTGTAGATTTGGATCTTTACTCGCCATGCGGCCGGTTGCTGCGCCCGTCTGCAGCAATGTTGAGTGCACTCTTCCATCCTTTCCCACCTGTTGTGGCAATGTATCAATATACGTCGAAACGAGTTTCTGTAATTCTCGATACCGTAAAATCTCGGTAATCACTGGATGTTCATCACGCAGCTTCTCAAGTTCCGACTCTTTAGTTGAGCGTTGACCACCAGCAGTTTTTTTAGCGTTTTTTGGCTTGAGACCTAACGTGTCAAAGAGCACCTCACCAAGCTGTTTGGGTGAATTGATATTAAACTCAGTTTCTGCAAGCTGATAAATATTCTTTTCTAGTTGCGCTAATTCTTGATGAAACTTTTTTGACAACTTTTCTAAGTGCTTCGTATCGAGCTTAATGCCAATTGATTTCATCTGTGCCAACACTGCGATTAACGGCTGCTCGATTTCAGTAAATATTTTTTCCAAACCTTCTGCCTTCACCCTCGTTCGCAACGCAGCTATCGTTGCTGACCAATTATCAGTCTTAAGAAATGAGCGACCATAATCAATCACATCTTCGTACGACGCATTGGTACGTTCGCTTTCTAACAACCACAATAGTATGGCCGCTTCTTGCAACTCCTCCTCAGACACCACCTCTTCTTCCACAACAAACAACTCCTCGCCAAAGAGCTTTTTAACACGATCAGTCACCGCTCGAAAACCGAGCTCGCTAAATAGCTGAGCAACTCTTTCTGTGTCAGCATTATCGCGCCAAGCCGTATCAGCCACCGCAAAAGCATCAAGGGCGTCCGTTCGAATGGTGGCCAGCATCTTAGAAAACTCCGCTTCTTCCTTACCTTCCTTCAATAAATTAATAATGCGTGGTTTTATACCGGCATCTAAAAACGCCTGTTCTGATTGTTCTAATTTTTTATATATCTTTTCTAACGAACCAAAAGAAGTAATGAGTGTCGTCGCAGTCTTTTCTCCAATTCCGGCAATACCAGGAATATTGTCTGAGGTGTCTCCCCGCAACCCTTTATAGTCAGGCACAAGTATCGGACCAAATCCAAACCGATCCTTAACCGCTTTTTCATCGTACAAAATAGTATCCTTAATACCTTTTTTTAAAGTGAATACTTGTACGCGTTTTTTATCAACACACTGCAACGTATCCATATCACCCGATGCAATAATCACCTGCAAGTCCTTCTCACTAGTCGTGAGATGCGCAATCGTACCAAGCATGTCATCAGCCTCAAAACCAGGACGCTCGTAAATCGGAATACCAAACGCAGCAAAGATATCTCGCGAACGAATGATTTGCGCCACCAGCGCATCGTCTGTTTTGGCCCGCCCGGCTTTGTACGCATCGTATACTTCGTGGCGATAGGTTGGCTCTGGCAAGTCATAACAGGCCGCAATATATTCTGGTTTGAACTCTTCAATAATCCGTAACAACATTGTTGTTACACCATACAGAGCGCCGGTTGGCTCACCAGTTGGCGAAGAGAAATCCGGTAATGCGTGATACGCCCGATGGAGAATTGCATGAGCATCAAGCAATACTAACGTTTTTTCATTCGTTTTAGACATACCCGTAGTATACGAGGTTTCACCACCTCCGACTACTTGTCTTCTTTACCGTCTACCCGCACAGTGCGTGACTCATCAACATTAACAACAAGAGACACTGAGACAGCGTTTGAGGGAATAATGCTCGCAATCCGCTCTGGCCATTCTACACACACAATACTCTGCGGCTCCCCCAAAACACGCTCCAGCTGTAACGGCTTTGCTTCGGATTCATCTTCAAATCGATACGCATCAATATGCACCAGCTGCGAAAACTGAGCATGTCGTAGAGAGTACTGTTTCATGATGGTAAATGTCGGACTGGTCACCGGCTCGCTCACCCCCAACCGCTTAGCCAGTTGTTGTGTGAAGGCAGTTTTCCCTGCCCCTAAATCACCGCGCAACACAATACACAATCCTGAAGCGTGATTTGTTTCCAGAATAAAATCAATTACTACCGAAAAATCTTCCGGTGATTGCACCACAAACTCCTTAGTCATAGATACTCGCAATATACCAAGAACTATCAAAAAATCACAGGATTTGTGCGTGGTATTATGTAACCATGATTAAATTTGATGATAGTTATTCAAACTCTCGACTTGCCGATCTTCACACTCAGGAAGAAGAGCGACTCATTCAACAAACTGCACCGCAGCTTGGTTTTGACTACGTAAATCTTCGCGGGTACACCATCAACCCCGAAGCAATTGGCGCTATTCCTGAAACACAAGCGCGAGCAGCTGAGCTGGTTGGTTTTGAACTTAATCGCTCCACCCTTTCTGTTGCAGCTCGAAAACCAAACGATCCTAAAACACAAGCCATCTTGCAAGATTTACAAAAAAGACGCTTTCAAATCAATCTCTATATTTGCTCGCGCGCCAGCCTAGAGTATGGCTGGGAACGCTACGCTGACATTGTTGATTCAAAAATTGAAAAACGTGGCGTGTTTGAAATTAGTGCTGAAGATATCCAAAAACTCACTACTGAGATTAAACAAAAAGAAGACGTTTTGACTATCTTGAAAAGAATTGCGGCTTCAGCTAATACTCGACGAATTTCAGAGACGTTGGAGTTGGTATTCGCAGGTGGAATCGCCCTGGGCGCATCTGATATCCACATCGAACCAGAGGAAACTGGTATTCGGCTACGCTACCGCTTTGATGGTGTACTGCATGATATCGTCGATCTCGATACATATATATATGAACGAATGATGTCTCGTCTCAAACTGCTCTCCGGCATGATTTTAAATACCCGTGCTGAAGCTCAAGACGGTCGTTTTACGTTTGATATCGGCAGTCGTGAAATTGAGGTGCGCTCATCAATTATTCCAGGTGCGTTTGGCGAATCAATCGTGATGCGTCTTCTTGACCCATCTGTCTCCAGCTTTAGCATGGATAAAATCCGTTTAAATCCGCATATTGAGGAGGTGATTAGGCGTGAGCTCAAAAAGCCAAACGGGCTTATTATTACCACTGGTCCAACCGGATCAGGTAAAACCACCGCCCTCTATGCCTTCCTGCAAGAAGTACATACTGAAGGGGTAAAAATTATCACGATTGAAAATCCAGTTGAATACAAGCTGGACGGCATCGTACAAACACAAACCGGTGACGACTATACTTTTGCGTCAGGACTCCGTGCAATTCTTCGCCAAGACCCTGACATTATCATGGTAGGTGAAATTCGTGATCACGAAGTAGCCGAAACCGCTATCCACGCCGCACAAACTGGCCACTTAGTATTTAGCACCCTCCACACCAATAGTGCGGTAGCCGGCTTCCCTCGCCTCATTGATCTTGGAGTTGATCCGCGCATCATGGGTAGCGCCATCAATATGATTCTTGGACAACGACTCGTTCGCTTGCTTTGCAGCTCATGTAAAAGTGCCTATCAAGCAACACCCGATGAAGTCGCAGTGATGAAATATGTTATGAAAACCCATCCCCACCCGACCACCGTCACAGACAACACAACACTCTATCGCGCAACCGGTTGCCCAGACTGTGGCGGCACTGGCTTTAAAGGCCGTACCGGTATTTTTGAAGGCGTTCTGATGGATCAGGCAGTTGAAGAAGTAGTAATCCGTGATCCGCGCGAACACGTAATTACCGAAGCAGCTAGACCGCAAGCTATTCCGACTATGGTGGAGGACGGTATTGAAAAAGTACTACACGGCCTCACTTCTATTACTGAACTTGAGCGCGTAATTGAACTTCCCTACATAGAAGCGAACCGCCAAACTGGAACCACACAAATAAAACCAGCCGCCCCAAGTGGAGCGACTGATGATGATTTTATGAACCACATTGTGTAATGTGGTTCTACTGGAGGAGTGAAATGATTACTGGTCAAGACTGTAGCAACTTTTTTTATGCTACATTCAATTAAACCAGCGTTCGTTCCAGAGTATAACTCTCTAAGCAAGGCTTCCGCATTGAAAGTGAATGCCGCGCTAAGAAAGTTTGTCGCACTTTCACTCTAGGGTGAACGCCACAAAACCCCTCGCAACGCATCCAAGTTGCTTAGAGAGTTATCTTCTGGAATCTGATAAACAAAACAAAGGTGTCACTCGCGACACGCCGGAGAACTCAATTGCCAGTTATATTAGCATACTTTAAATATTTGTCAACACTTTGCAGCCCTTTTGGGGCTTTTTTGTTATACTAAGCAAAATAACCATATTGATATGAGTACTCCCATCACGCGCGATGACGCCAGTAATCTTGACCGCACCCTCCGCCCGCAAACGTGGGATGAATATATTGGTCAAGAAAAAACCAAGGAAAATCTTCGTATTCTACTTACAGCTGCAAAGGAACGCGGCCATGCCGCAGAGCACATTCTTCTCTATGGACCACCAGGACTCGGTAAAACCACTCTTGCCAACTTAGTCTCAAAGACCCTTGGCACCAATATGAAGATCACTTCTGGCCCAGCGATTGAGCGCGTTGGCGATTTAGCAGCTATCCTCACCAATCTCTCACCCGGTGATGTTCTTTTCATTGATGAAATCCACCGCCTCTCAAAAAGCATTGAGGAAGTGCTCTACCCTGCCATGGAGTCTGGCGTCTTAGATATTATTATTGGAAAAGGTCCATCTGCTCGAACGGTGCAGCTCGAGCTACCACCGTTTACCATGGTGGCTGCCACTACTCGCATCTCCCTTCTCTCTTCTCCGCTTCGCTCTCGTTTTTCCGGAGGTACATTCAGACTAGAATTTTATTCTGACGAAGAAATTGCTCAGATTCTCACCCGCTCAGCCGAACTCCTTGAGGTTTCAGCCAGTATGGAAGCTATTCATAAAATAGCCACACGCTGCCGGGCCACCCCACGTACCGCCAACTATCTATTGAAACGTTGCCGCGACCTAGCTCAACTTGAGGGAGGAGGTCTGACAGACCGCATAATCGAGAAAACGTTTGATCTTTTAGAGATTGATTCACTGGGACTCGGCAAACCTGACCGAGCAGTACTTGAAGTGATTGTTCAAAAATTTAATGGAGGGCCAGTCGGACTTAACACTATCGCTGCCGCTACTGGCGAAGAACCATCTACTATAGAAGATGTAATCGAGCCCTACCTGATTCGTCACGGACTTTTGGAACGCACGCCGCGTGGACGAATTGCCAGCCCTGATGCATATAGCCATATCGAGAGAAATTAATAGATCAAGTCAGTCTTTATTGATTTTTAATCTTCGAGTACACTACCAAAATAGTAAAAAATATAGATATGTCTGGACATAATAAATGGTCAAAAATTAAACATAAAAAAGCTGCTACTGATGCTGTAAAAAGTAAAGTTTTTTCCAAGCACTCAGCCCTTATCACCATGGAAGTGAAGAAAGCTGGCGGCGACGTAAGCTCTGCTAGTGTCCTTGCCGCTGTCGAACGTGCCAAAAAAGATTCCATGCCTAAGGATAATATTGAAAAAGCCCTGCAAAAAGGTAGTGGTGCTGGTGGCGCTATGCTTGAAGAAATCCTATTTGAAGGATACGGCCCCGGCGGTGTTGCACTTATGATTGAAGCAGTGACTGACAACAATAATCGCACTGCCCCAGAAATTCGACACATCTTTTCTAAGGCTGGCCTAGAACTCGGCACACCCGGTTCAGCTGCCTGGGCTTTTACTAAAACCAGCGAAGGATACGTTCCCAATAATCCTATGGAGCTCGATGACGACACTGGAGAAAAACTAGCAGACTTTATTGAAAAACTTGAAGAGCAAGACGACGTAACAAACGTCTATACGGCTGCAGACTCTCTAGAAGACTAGCTAAAAGGCCGGCCCCTTTAGGGGCCGGCCTTTTAGCTAACAGCAAAATCAACTATACTCTTACACATGAGAGTAATCAGTGTCGACCCTGGCTACGACCGCATAGGTGTTGCAGTTATGGAACTTGAAAATGGTAATGAAAAACTACTCTTTTCTACCTGCATCGAAACCAACAAAGCACTTTCCTTCACTGAGCGACTAAAAGTGCTCGGCGATGCCTTTCAAGACATTCTGCAGATATACTCCCCCACAGCACTTGGCATTGAAACACTCTTCTTTAATAAAAATCAAAAAACTGCCATCGGCGTAGCGCAAGCTCGTGGGATTCTTATCTATCTATCACAAACACACAATTGCGAGGTGTTTGAGTTTGGACCACAGGAAATCAAAATTGCCGTCACTGGCTACGGCAAAAGCGACAAATCTGCTGTTATAGATATGGTGAAGCGACTTATAAGAAACGCGCCAGCAAAAGCTCTTGACGACGAGTACGACGCCATTGCTGTCGGCATAACCTGCCTTGCGCATCACGGACGAAGGCAGTAAACTACCCCGCAGCATACTGAAACAGTAGTGCGAGCTTACACACCAACACCAAGTTCTACTTAACGAATTTTTAAAGGTGTGCTACTTTGATACCAAACATTTCATTAATCACAGTTATCTATGATCAATTTTCGCAACGAAGAAGAGGAAGAATTGGAAACCCCTGAAGAGGATGAGGACGCATCACTTGATGATGATATTCTGGATGAAGTAAGCGATGGAGACGACGATGACTCTGATCACGACATGGAAGGATTTGGCCACATCGGCGACAATACTAATGAAGAAGAGGATGAGGAAGACGAGGAAGAAGATACTGACGAAGAACTAGAAGATGACGCTGAGGATGTAGATTTTGACACTTTTGACGACATTGACGAGATGTAGTTAAAAATTAATACGTTGAGCTTATATACTTGTAAAAACACCCGGCACCGCCGGGTGTTTTATTAATTACTGAACTGCATCACACAAAACTGTTTCTTTCCTCTCTTCAAAAGAGCAATACCTTTATTAGCATCGCTCCTGTCAACAACAGCGTCTACAGTAGTGATTTTATTCCCATTTATCGTAATCGCACCCTCTTCAATAAAAGTTCGTGCTTCACGATTACTCTTTGCAAGAGCTGACGCCACCAATACTTCTACCAGTGACTGCTGATGAATGACTGTTACCTTTGGCGCATTTTCAATAATCATTGCCACAGCTGCATCACTAAGACTCATCACATCACCACCACCAAACAAAATCTGTGACACTTCCTCAGCGGCGGTCGCTGCCCCAACGCCATGCACCAACGTAGTCACCCCCAAGGCCAACTTTCGTTGCGCAGCACGCGCTCCTGGATTTTCTTGTTGCACCTGCTCAATTCCAGCGATTTCTTCTAGCGGCAAAAACGTAAAACGTTTCAAGTGTTCAATCACACTATCGTCGCTGACATTTAACCAGAACTGATAAAACTGGTACGGAGACGTTTTTGCCGCATCAAGCCACACCGCATTCCCTTCACTCTTACCAAACTTCTTCCCGGTCGCTTTATCAATAATCAATGGTACCGTAACCGCAAACACTTCTGTCTGCTTCTTACGACGCACTAGTTCAACACCAGACACAATATTCCCCCACTGATCTGAACCACCTACCTGCACGGTCACATTTTTATCTTCAAATAACCGCAAAAAGTCGTACCCCTGCAAAATCGGGTACGCAAACTCTGTGTACGAAAGTCCTGTGTCACTAGAAAGCCGTGTTGCAATTGCATCTTTCTTTATAAGTTCATTTACCGTGTAATGCTTGCCGATATCACGCAAGAAATCGATGAGTTTAATCTCAGTGAGCCATGTCGCATTATCAACAAACTCAATCTCTGTACCAGCAAAAAAACGTTCAGCCTGCGCCTTAAGACCAGCCACATTCTTAGCCACATCTTCTAGCGGCTTCAGCTGCCGTTCAGCGTCTGGTTTGGGGTCACCAATCATCCCTGTACCGCCACCAACCAAGAAGACAATCTTGTGTCCAGCGAGCGCCAAATGGCGAAGCAACATCCAGATAACAAAATTACCCGCGTGCGCAGAATCAGCACTTGGGTCAATGCCGTGATATATGGTACGCTTCTCCCCATCGACAATCTCAGTGAGTGATGGACTAGAGACCTGATGAATAAACCCTCTGTTTTCTAACTCTTTTGCAAGGCTCATATTGAAACAACTCTATCACACATTCGTAGTAAATTGTCTAGACAACTCATGCTAACATTGGCTATATAACTATATATTATGAAAATTGGCGCTTGGTTTAAAAAGAATTGGAAGGAGATCTTTATGGATCTATTGGTTTTTGGCTTAGCAGCCTTTATTATCATTTCCGCTGTTGGCTTAATCTGGATATCTACCCTAGAGATTCCAGACCTTTCCGCATTTGAAGAACGTCGTGTTCTACAATCAACCAAAATTTATGACCGCACCGGTGAAATACTCCTCTATGACCTACACCAAGATGTACGTCGCACTATTGTGCCATTTGATGAAATGTCGCCGTTTGTGCGCAATGCCACTATTGCTATTGAAGATGATCAGTTCTATAACCATATCGGGATCGACTTTATGGCGATTATTCGCTCGATGGTAATCAATCTCCAAAAAACTGGTGATCCTTTTTCTGGCGTTGGCGGCTCTACCATCACCCAACAAGTAATTAAAAACTCTGTTCTTGATCGCGATAAAAACCTTACCCGTAAGGTGAAAGAAGCGATTCTTTCAATCAAACTTGAGCGCGTAATGGAAAAAGACCAGATTCTTGAAGTATATCTAAACGAAGCGCCTTACGGTGGCACAATCTATGGCGTTGAAGAAGCGGCACAATCTTTCTTTGGTAAAAAAGCAATTGATCTCACTCTTCCTGAAGCAGCCTACCTAGCTGCCATCCCACAAGCACCGACTTACTTTTCTCCCTACGGATCACACCGAGCAGACCTCGACGAACGCCAGCAACTAGTTCTCGATCGCATGAGACTAAATGGCTTCATTACCGTAGATCAATACAACGAAGCAAAGGACACTACCATAGAATTCCAACCACAAGCAGTTACAGGAATACGAGCACCTCACTTTGTTATGTATGTTGTTGAACAGTTAGCAGAAAAATATGGTGAAGAAGCAATGGCAGAACAAGGCTTTCGCATCATCACTACACTTGACTGGGATCTGCAAAAGGAAGCCGAGAAAATCGTAGCACAGAAAGTTGCTTCAAATACTGAAAAATACAACGCTACCAACGGTGGCTTAGTAGCAGTCGACCCAAAAACGGGAGACTTACTCACTATGGTTGGTTCACGAGATTATTTCAGTGAAGATATTGATGGTAATTTTAATGTCACCTTGGCACCACGCCAGCCTGGATCATCAATCAAGCCATTCGTGTATGCTAATGCATTTCGAAAAGGATACCTTCCGCAAACTGTACTATTTGATGTACCGACTCAGTTTTCACCACAATGCGAACCAGACAGCCAAAGCTCTGAATCACCTTGTTATGCACCACAAAACTACAACCACAAGTTTGTAGGACCAATCAGTATGCGCAATGCACTGGCTCAATCGCTTAATATTCCAGCAGTTAAAACACTGTATTTAGCAGGCTTGAAAGATACCCTTAAATTTGCGGCTGATATGGGGCTCACAACCCTCAACGACCCAGACCGCTACGGCCTAACGCTCGTACTTGGAGGTGGAGAGGTTCGTCTTGTCGACATGACATACGCCTACAGCGTATTTGCGAATGCGGGTCTAAAAACGGAACCGCGCACCATTTTAAAAGTTGAAGATAGCCGTGGCAACGTTATAGACGAACCTGAAGTACAGACCCATCGTGTACTGGAAGAAAATGTTGCCTATATGATAAGCGATGTTCTTTCAGATAACGTGGCTCGAACTCCTTTATGGGGAAATTGGTCAATTGTAAACTTCGGTGAGCGTGACGTGGCAGTAAAATCTGGCAGCACTAACAACTTACGTGACGCATGGATTATGGGATACGCTCCAAACATCGCAGTTGGTGCTTGGTGTGGCAACAACGACAACGCAGCTATGGGAGGTGGCCTCTCAGGCCTTATTACAACTCCAATGTGGCGCGCTTTCATGGACGTTGCCTTAGCTAAATTGCCGAACGAGGAATTTCCAGAGCCTGAAATTAACACCGATGGATTAAAACCTGTCCTTCGTGGAGAATACATCGACACCGCAGCGCTACTTGAAGCCATGCAGAGTAAGCAAGCTGCTGAAGAAACAAATAATACACGGCCAAATCGCAACAACAGAAATGATACTAACGAGGACGAAATTAATAGCCAAACTATTGATGTTGCAGCGGTCTACAACAACATTCACTCAATTCTTCATTTCGTAAATCGTGATGACCCAACCGGCGGTTACCCAGCCAACCCCGCCAGCGACCCGCAGTACGAAAACTGGGAATATGGGGTGCAGAAGTGGAACCAAGAAACCTTCGGACTTCTCCTTGGCACCACCACCCCATCAGAAAACTAACTTTCAAAAAATCACTTTCGGACAACCGTCTTTCCCAAGACGGTTTTCTAATTCTTGAAAAATAACCTGCTGTTTAAGCGTAAGCTCTGATTTAATAATACTCGACACCTGGAGCGAGATGGTGCGTGTATTTGGTGTGTATACTACCTGCTCAAACTTTATATCAAATCCAGCCACATCTTTTATCACCTGCACAAATTCTTTCTCAACCGTCGCCTGTGGCGCCTTGATACGTGTCTTGTAACGCTCAAACAGACTACCAATCTGCTTCATTGCCTTAGGAGTTGAGTATTGTTCCATAGTAGTAGTATATACGTCCTTAGAAAGCAGTAAAAGGCCGCTGAAGACATTGTCTTCAGCGGCCTTTGCCTACCACTTCCACCAATCTATTTATTCATTGGCATCACCAAGTACCTAAAACTCGTGTCCCCCACCCCTTGCATCACCATTGCGCGGCCAATCCCAGCAAAACTCATCTTAACCGAATCGTCACTCACATGCCCAAGAGGATCCATAATGTACTGCTGATTAAAACTAAGTGACAATTCCTCACCCTCCACTTGAGCACGTACTGTATCTGTCGTATGACCAACTTCATTATTTTGTGAGGAAATCGTGAGACTATGTTCAGTAATCATCAGCGATACTTGACGGAACTTATTTAAAAATACATTAGTCTTTTTGAACGACCTGGACAAATCATCTTTAAGCACCGTTACGTATGTCACAAATTCTTTCGGAATAATCTGTGCGTAATCTGGAAAATTTCCAGTTACCAACCGAGACGATACATACACCCCACCAGGAAAACGGAGTGCGCACTGGTTTTCGTTTGTAATGAATACAGGATCCTGACCCACCACATCAATGATACGAGCGAGCTCAACAGCATTCTTCTGTGGAATCATAATTGACTGATCCATAACCAAACTTTTTTGCGTAACCGTCTTCTCCATCAAGCGAAACGAGTCAGTTGCAACAAACGTCAGCGAGTGCTCCTTCTTCTGCTGTACAAACACACTACCAAGCTCTGGCTTTATAGATGTTTGAGACGCCGCAAACGCTACACTTTTTATGCCGTATGAAAAACTAGAACCTTGCAACTTCAATTCTTCTCCTTGCAACTGATGCAACTTAGGAAACTCATCAACAGAAAATGTTTTAATTGAGGTGTTTGTATTAGCTGTCTCGAGCTGCAGCACCTGTTCTTCAGTTCGAAGTGTCACTTCTTTTTGTGACATAAACTGAATACTCTGCAAAAAAATCTGTGCAGGAATCGCCACTAAACCCTCCTCTGCTACTGATCCCGAAAGCGTGACTTCAATACTAATTTCAAGATTAGTTGCTTGTAAAGTAATGCTATTTTCTTTCGCCTCAATCAACACACACTGCAAGACAGGTAGTGTTATGTGCTTAGTGCTTATCCTCCCCACTAGCTCGAGAGCTTTAGTGAGTTCGCTGTGTGGAATAGTTATCTCCATATCTCTATTGTAAAGCATTTTACTTCTTATTATTAGGGGTGTGGAAGTGTGCAAAAGTAGAAAGTATGGCGTACTGTAACGTTGGTTCCTGTGAGCACAATTTAATTTCTATGTGGGTTATCTCGGGATTGTTGTGGACACGGCTGGGGAAAGGAATTTTAAGGGTCAAAATTTTGACTAAACTGGGTATATCTTTTACCTGAACTCCCAGTTTTCTGACACCTTACCCAGATTTATTCCCAGTCCAATTAGAGTCTTATTCCTTACTATCCCCAAATCTCTCCACACTACGAAGAAATTAAAATAAAACTACTCGTGAGAGTAGTTTTATTTTAAGAGTAATCTGACTTGCGTGATTTCTTCTTCCAGTTCACTGCTACCTTTCAGCTCTTGTTTGATCTTTTCACATGAGTGAATGACAGTGGTGTGATCGCGGCCACCAAGCTTCTTTCCAATAGCTGGATATGATACCTGAAAATCTTCACGCAGGATGTACATAATGATTTGGCGTGGTTTCACTACTTCTTTACGCCGCGTCTTTTCATAGATACTCGCCTGGTCGATATCGTAGTAGCGAGCGACTTTTTCAACTACGTCAGTAATGGCTAGTGTTTTTCGTGGTCGAGAGCTGTTCTTGATGATGGTTCGTACTTCATCAATTGAAAGTGTGCGACCAAGAAGCTGTGATTGACACATGATGGTGTTAAGGGCGCCTTCAAGTTCCCGCACATTACCTTCAATGCTCTGGGCGAGGTGGTCAACCACTGTGTCATCGAGTGTTATGCTGTTTTGAGCAGCTTTTGCGCGCAAGATAGCAGCGCGAGACTCAAGATCCGGTGCGGGTAGGTCAACAATCATGCCTTGAGCGAAGCGTGACTGTAGACGCTCCTCCATCCCATTTAAAAGAGCCGGATGTTGGTCGCTTGAAAAAACAATTTGTTTGTTGTTGTCGTGCAAAGCATTAAAGAGATGGAAGAGCTCCTCTTGAGTTTTTTCTTTAGTAGCCAGGAACTGTACATCGTCCATAATGAGTACGTCGTACTGTCGGTAGCGATCTTTGAAGCTGTTGGCACTACCACTCTGTAGGGCGTTGAAATAATCAACCGCAAAACGCTCAGAAGTAACGTAGAATACTTTCTTGCCAGTTTTTTTAATTTGATTCCCAACGGCTTGAATGAGGTGAGTTTTACCATGGCCAGTCTTGCCATAAATAAAGAGTGGATTATAGGTAATCCCCGGCTTTTCACTTACTGTTTTAGCAGCAGCGTGCGCAAGAGCGTTGTATGGGCCGACTACAAACGTATCGAAAGAATATTTAGGGTTTAAGTTATCGCTCTTGTTGATGTAGTAGTCTTCAAGCGGTAGCGCAGCGTTGACGGTTTGGTTTTTAGTTGATTCTTGCTTGCGCTCGTTGCGTTGGGCTACGGCGTATTCCACGCTGCGCACGTGTGGGGTTAGGTCGCGCAGGGTTTTGAGAATCATGGTGTGAAACTTATCTTGTAGCCAATCCTTCACAAACACGCTTGGTACTCCAATAGTAGCAGTGCCGTCTTCGAGAGTAATAATATAAGTGTCACGGAACCAGGTCTTGAAGTTGGCGGTGGTGATAGAGAGTTCAATCTTTACGAGCGCATCATCCCAAAGCTGCTTTACATCTACTTGTTCGGTATGAACGATACTGTTGGTTGATGCTGTGTGTGAGATAGGGTTCATAATCTAGGTGAATCGAACGGTGATTTGCATTATACCGCCGTGTGAAAAACTGTAAACAAGTTGACGAAAATATTTACCAATCAAAGCACATTTTTTGTTTCAAAAAATGCAACTGTGTATAACTTGTGTATAAGAAGGTGTTAGATTTTTAAGAAATCTCTTCCCTATTGAAATATTTATATATTCCTGTATAGTTCTCGTTACTAAAACACAGTTATGTCAAAAAGAACCTATCAACCAAGTAAGCGCAAGCGAGCAACAACCCACGGTTTTTTGGTGCGTTCAGCATCACCGACTGGTCGCAAGATTATCCGTGCTCGTCGTCGTAAGGGCCGCGCACAACTTACTGTAAAAAAAGCTCGTTAGAGCTTTTTTTGTTAGACTAGTGAGATATGTTTAAAAAGCGCGAACGATTAACAAGGTCTGAATTTCAGGAGTATTTTAGGACGGGTACTAGACATCACAGTAAGCATGTAACACTCATCACCGCCACTTCATCTAAAAGAAAAGTGGCGGTTGTAGTTGGTAAAAAAGTCGCCAAGAGTGCAGTAAAGCGGAATCTATACAAACGTAGGATTTTTGGGGTGTTACAAACTATCCCCTGCACTGGAGTGTTGATTGTGATTGTAAAACCAACGTTTGCTACATTATCGCGCAAAACAGCAGCTGTAGTGCTAACGACTGAGGTTGCTCGGGTGTGTAAAAGTGCGTAGAATAAGCCCACTATGTTCAGTTTTATTTGGCACACGTTTTTCTTTGACCCGATTTATAACGCGCTGGTCTTTTTTATTGATGTTATTCCTGGCGGTGACGTCGGTCTCGCTATTATTTTGACGGTACTTTTAGTAAAGACTATTCTCCTCCCTCTCTCGATTAAAGCTGCTAAAACCCAGCGAATTGTACGTGAGATTGAGCCAAAATTGAAAGAGCTCAAAGAAAAGCATAAAGATGATAAACAACAGCAAGCGCAAGCAATGATGCTGGTTTATAAGGAAGCAGGAATGAATCCATTTGCGAGTATTGCGCTAGTATTTTTACAGATTCCAATTGTGATTGCTTTGTATTTAGCAGTGTCTCGTGGTGGCGGGGTGCTTCTACCAGATATTAACCTAGCGATACTCTATCCTTTTGTGGCGGCACCGCTTGAGGTGACGATGCATTTTCTTAACCTGATAGATATTACCGAGCGAAGTCTATTTTTGGCGATTGGAGCTGGTGTTACACAGTATGTATATGTTCATCTCACTATGCCCAAGCTTCCGCCGCGAGAAGCAGGTAAGGTGCTTGATATGAAAGAGGAGTTCATGCGGAATATGCAAACACAAATGAAGTATGTCATGCCATTTTTGATTGTGTTTATCTCGTACTCAATTTCTGCTGCAATTGCGCTCTACTTTATGGTGAGTAATCTAGTATCAATTGGACAAGAATATTTTGTGCGTAAACACCGGTAGTTTTGAGTCAGATTAAAGCAAAAAAACACCACCAGAAGGTGGTGTTTTTTAAAATCTAAATTGCATCGTAATAGCAGAAATTACGACCAGTGGTTGCGTCCGTAAAAAAGACTCCATTAAGTGTGCTTAAACTGCTGGTGCAGTGTGATTTTGCAGCACTAAGTTCCATTGTTCCATAGTCATCTTTGATATTTTTTCCAGCAGGCCAGCTAAGACATACTGATCCATTTGGTCCAGAGTATAATTTTTGTTGTGGCGAGAGTGATGAAATTTTTGCTGGGCAAGAGTTGCTGAATAGTATTTGTTGCTCATTTCCAGCTGATGCAGGCATGGTTTTTGCAGTGACTCCTGAGGTCGGTGTGGTGGTGGTTATTTTGCTGGTATCAAGGGTTGTTGGAGTGGCTGCTGATCCAGAGTATGTTTTGTTTTTTAGGTGGTCAAAAGTTAGATTAACATTGGCTGTGTCAGGGTTTACTACGGTTAGAATCAAGACTGCTGCAAGAACCAGCAAGAGTCCAATTAGTGCCCCTTGAATATCCTTCTTTGCTTCCCCTTTTGAGGTTACTACATCAGTCATCATCCACTTCACTCCAGCGATGATAATCTTAATTACAGCTAGTAGAGCGGCAATGGTGATTGAAAATACATAGAGCGCATTAATGTAGCTGTCAAAATCATTGTTTGCATCAACACCAGGAATACCAACAAGTGGGCGGTATACTGTCGGTTCAGCAGCAAAAATGGTGAGCGGTAAGCTAAGTAGTGCAGTGGCAGTGAGAGTGAATACTTTTTTCATATGTAATTGACTATTGCTCGTTACTAAACATCCATAAGTTACCTGTCGCTGTGTTGGTAAAGTAAATATGAGTGTCGTCTAGATTTGGCACTATCTCCGAGACTTCAATATTTCGTCCAGTTTCTGAACTAATGTCAACCAATTGCGTAAATACAGCATTCTCTAAATCAAAGCTCCAGAGATTATCACTGAAGGTTGCTTCACCTTTGTACCAAAGATCAGGCATCTGATTTGAGTTTACATCACTGCTACTACCACAAATCAATGCTGTAGTGGTGTACAGCGGCGAACATTTTTCAGGGATAGTACTGAGGAAAATATTGTTTGTCTCTCCAGTCTCTTCATTATACAAGTATGTATTGTAGCTGCCTTTTTCTTGCTTGCTGTACAACACACCAACACTGTTTCCTGTAGCTGAAATTCCGTAGCCAGCAGCTGGTAAGCGATGTAGTACACCATTTTTGCTGGCGTACACATACCCCTCAAATTGATTGGTTGCCTTTGGGTACACATAATGAGTTTCGTCCGCAGTTGATCCCCAATCAATAACAGCTTCTCTAAATGGAACAGTAAAGAGTGTCTTGGCTGTATCGCTTACAGGGTCATATTCTTTTGCGATTACAGTAGCGTTTGTTTTAACTGCGTACAAAAATGTGTTATTGGTGGTAACACTGAAGTCTATAATTGGTTCAGTAATAGCTTTAGTCTCAAGTTGATCGGTTGAGCTGCTTAGGGTTCCAATTACAAAATCTGCACCAATTCCACTACCAGACTGGACAAGTACGTATAATCCGTTAGGCGTAATCGCAGCTTTGAAACTTGAAGGAATAGTGGTAGCTGAGATGCGCTTTTCCTCCCCTGTTTCAAGATTTAGAGCAAATATGTATCCGGTTCCGGCTGCTACGTAGTATACCGACGGCGATGAGCTCGCATTTTTTTTAACTTCCTGATATCCCACTACTGGTGTGGTGGTTAGTTGACGAAGTCGTTCAGGACCTTCGATATCAACGACAGGTTGTTCGTCATTTTGTATTGGTTCGTATGAGTTACTGGTGGTATCTCCTAAGTCAATAGTAGTGTAGGTATCATCAGTGCTGTTTGGGTTGCTAAAGAGAATAATGTACACCCAAACTCCTAGTAAAATAAGTACAATGATTGCTCCAATAATGATGAAAAGTGGCCGTTTCATAGACTAGAAATTAACTTGGGTTGCACCTATCGCGCCTTGTAACACTTGGGTTGTATCTCGTACATGGAAGCTGAGGTTGAGCACGCCACCAGATCCAGTGCGCTCTAATGTAACTTCGTAAGGGTTTCCTCCTCCAGTTTCAGCTATGGTATTCCCGAGCGTCCACTCAGTAATGGCAGGATTGTTATAAACCCTTGAGTCAAGGTAGTATGGCTCAGCTGCAACGACCAGGCTATTACCGATGAGTGAGATGCCTTCAGAAAGGGTTTTTTTACTCATACCAAAGAGAGCACTTACCTCATAGAAATGAATCTCTGGAGCAACTGAGGGGATTGAAATTGATCGGCTGGCAATGACACTGCCGTCAAGCGTAGCAACTTGGACACTGAGTGTTTCGTTGCTGTTGTTTGTGGTGGTAAATGAAACTTGATTGCGGCCACGGAGTGACCCCCCTTCTATAACTTGTTGGCCAAATCGCCATGTGTAGATAAGGTCTGGGTTGCGAAAACCAGCGCCACTAATGAGTGCAGTAGCATTGACGGTGCTGCCAATGCTCGGTAGTGCTCGTCCAAGATAGTTTTCTGGAACGTGTGTTTGTGGCTCGATGATAATATCGAGGTAGATTGGCCGAATAACTGTCTGTAATGACTCTCGGCCACCGCCAGAGCGGGTTAAAATTACTTCAACTGATTGTGTTGTGCCGAGAGCGCCAGTCGTTACTTTCGCCTCGCGTTTATTTTCTGCCTCAGGAATAACTCTGCCGTCTAATACCCAGGTGATGTTTGCGCCGTAGCTACTTCCTCGGTAATCATTAATTGATAGTGTCACCTCTTCTCCTGGTGCTGGATATTTTGGTTGTATTTCAATACCAAATTCTGGTTGAGTGAAGGTGTTGTTGCTACTAAACTGCGCTGAAGCTGGAATGGCAGCAAGGCTTAAAATAAATATAAAAGTGGTGACGATTGTCCGCATATTAGTAATAATAACAGACGTGAATATGGTTTTGCGTGTTTAATAACCATATTATGTGGGGAAAGTAATCGGGTATATATTCTGTATAAACAGCCTATTTTTTGAGGATAGACTGTGGAAATGGTGTGGAATACTATTTTGGATTCTTCCAGACCGCTAATGTCCAGAAAATTGCCCACGGGAGTAGGTTGAAGATTGGTATTGACAGGCCGATGAATGCTAAAAGCAGCATGATTGGTTTCTGTCCCGAATTTCGCCCAAAAATCGGATTTATGAAAGTGAATTTATAAATGAAGTATATAATCAAAAGTTGCAGGAGGAAGAGTCCTAGAAAAAGTCCGTATACTGCAAAAAACATACCTCCTGGGTGTAGATTTCCTAGATCAAATCCAAAAAATGTTTCACTAATGTAGTTTATTACTTCAAAAATGCTACTAAACACTTTTTTTGCCATGTTGAGTAATGTCACACCAAACCCTCCCGCTTTTTCTGATTCTACGCTACCGCTGCCAAAGATACTATCAACAGCAATACCAACTCCAAAAAAGACGGCAAGTAAAATACCAAGCGGAAGTTGTATAAAGATGTAGGCCGGAATCGACCATGACCAGATACTGTATGTTACTGTTGTGGCTTTGAGTTGTTTTGCGCTACGACGAAGAGTACTTGGTTTTCCGACGTGCCGCATTTGTTGTAGTTTTTTTAAACTACTCTTTCTGCGTGGCTGTGCAAATTCCTCTTCTTCAATGAAGGGTCGTTCTTCTTCAGGTGAGAGCTCTGGTGTTGGTGTGGCGTTTTGTGTCTCTCCAAGCTGAGTTGGCTGCATGCCTTTAGTGGCGTACTCAGCGATGAAGGCCTCATCAACTGTTTTCCGGTCGCTTCCCCGCTGGTTTCTTGGTGCACCAGGCATTGCAGAGGTACGAACGTTCTTCGTGATATTCCTTTGCAGAAGATCGCTACGGTCAGCTGAAGTACGTCTTACGCTGCCAGGCGACGGAACAGTGTTTTTGTTTTGAGTGCTAACATTTCGAATTGTTGATGATTGCCTTGCTAGGCCAATTTTGGTACCGAACTTTGCATCATTAACAGCTCCGCTAGTAGAGGTTTTTTCTACATTTCTAATTGCGTTTTCGCCAGCTGCCATATTAGTAGCAGTATACTACATTCGTGAAGCTTGCAGTTCTTCTCGAGCACGCTTAATTTGGAGGAGTTGCGATGGATCTGAGGTGATGATTTGATCTTCAGTGTACGACGCTATCACTTTTAATGCTACGTGTTTTAAGCCTGCAAAGAAGATACCCTCCCCTACGTTTGATTCTAAAAGCAAGAACTTTTCCTCGTCAGTGAGATTGAATGTTTTTTGAATATTATCAATCGCGGTTGGTGACTGCTTCATTAAGAACTGGATTGAAGAGTTGGTGATCATCGGCACTCCATATGGTGAGCGAAGGAAGTCGTCCACATCCTGGGTTATGGTGGCGATACCGAGATAGTATTTTCGACCACGTTTCGCAAGAGAGAAGAGGAATGAAGCGGTGTCTTCGGATTTCATCATCCACCATGCCTCATCGATTACCATGAGACGTCTTGCAACGCGCCGTCTGATTGAGCTCCAAATGAAGTTGGTAATGATATACATCGCGATGGTTTTTAGCTCATCTTCCATGTCACGGAGAGAAAACACTACAAACTTTTGGTTGATGTCGACGTTGGTTGGCTTATTCATGAAGCCGGCCCAAGTACCCGAAGTATACTTTTGCAGTCGGGTGATAAGTGAAGAGCTGCCGTCCATACCAGCTAATACCATTTCGAAGTCAGTCAAAAGCGGTGGTTCCATGTCTCCAAAGTCAGCATCACCGGTGATGTCTTTGAGGGCGTATGTTTCTTGAATGGCAAGATCGATTAACGTTTCTTCTTCTGGAGTGAGGCCGCCGAGCATAAGACGGAAAAGGCCTACTAGTTCAATCACATGAGTACGCAGCACATCGTGCGGATCCTCGTCCTCACTTGGCGGTGGTAGGTCAAATGGATTTACATGGTGGTTTGAAGAGAGTGAAATATTAAAGAAACGACCGCCAGTCGCGTCAGCTAAATATTCATATTCTCTTTCTGGGTCGAGCACAATAACCTCGGTCCCAAACATAAGCGAACGAAGGATTTCGAGTTTAAGGCCGTATGACTTCCCTGCTCCAGAGGTGGCGAAAGTCACTGAGTTATAGTTGGTAAGACTGTAGCGGTCGAAAAGTACGAGCGAAGAGTTGTGGCGGTTAATGCCGTACAAAATGCCAGTGTCCGCGGTTAGGTCGAATGAAGTAAATGGGAAAAAACTTGAAAGTGGTTCTGAGTTGAATTTGCTATGCACCAACAGTTCATCATTGGCGAGCGGCAAAATACTCTTGAGTCCTTGCTCTTGTTGGAATAGAGCTGGTTTTACTGCTACGAGACGTGAGTCAAGGATGCCGCGAATTTCATTTTCTACTTTATTGATTTCGCTTTCGTTTTCGCCGTAAATAGAAAGATAGAAACCAACGTTAAAAAGCCGCTCTTCCGCTTGTTGTAGTTTATCGCGCAGATCTTCTAGGTTGCGATACGCTGCTTCAAGTTGCGGGTCGCGTACTTCCCCTTTTTCAGCTTTGATATTGATTTGGCTCTGTACTTCGGCTACTTTCTTTTGGAATTTTTTGAGCGTTTCAGCTGTGTCGATGGGGTGTACGAAGATTGATACATCTAATTCTTTGGCTAGGTTTAGGACTGGTTCAATCCAGCCATCATTTAGAAAACGCGGGTATGAAACAGCATAATACACACGAGCATTAATGCCGCTGATGTTAATGCTGCGGGGAGTGATGCTGATTGCTGACGGTGCGATGATGTCGGTTAGAGTGAGTAGCTGATCGCTCACTTTCTCCTCATTGTTTCCGGTTGATTTTGGTTGTAGTGAATCTAAAAGGCCCATATGTGTAGCTTAATTATCAATAACCGGTGCTGATCCAGTCGGATCGCCTGGGTTGTAGAGGTGGTAATAGAGTTCAACGAGGTCGTCTTTTTGTAGGGTGATAGTGCGGACGCCGACACGAGCGAGTCCTTCTGTTACCATGCCAACACGCTGTTCAAGTTGGATGCGATGTTCTTCAAATTGTGTATCGCTCGGGAGAGACGATCGATTTTGTCCAGGAGTGAAGAGGCTGGTGAGTCCTTTGGTAATACTTAACTTGGTTGGAGTATACGGCACAACCACAAAGAAGCTTTTGCTCATTACATCAACATCCTGTGTGAACGTGCGGATAAACTCCATATACTCGCGAAGCTGCACGCGCATAAGGTCATTGTCCTGCCCTGCCTCCATTCCAGAGAGAAGGTCTAAATACGGCTCAATATTGAGACGGCGAGATTGTACATAAATTTGTAGGGTAAAATCGAGGGTGTTGAGAAATTGTTGAAATTGCAACAAAATTACCTTTTGCTCATCGAGTGATTTAAGGGCGAAATTGACTGACGACGCCAAAAGCACCATATGCATCTGGCCATTCTTTTGCATCACCACATTATCGTTAATGTCGCGAATCGAAACAAAATCTTGAGTTGCTGCTTTTGGATTTGCCATATTATTGTTCGGTCTTTTGGATTGCTTGTAATTCTAGTCGTCTCGCCAAAGAAGCGATGTTTTTCTTCTTTCCTGCACCGGCTGGTCCATCGCCGGTTGTTTGTGCTGCTGGTGCTGAATTTTTATGTACTACATCTTCATTGCGTCGCCAGAGGTATAGTTTTTGTTTGGTGATGTAGTTGAAGAGTGCTTCCAAGAAAAATGAGAAAGGGCGATTGTTAACAGGATAGAAAGAAAGTGCTCCAGACAACAGCGCGATTGGAATACCGAGTAGTGTAAACACTACTAAGTTGGTGGTAATAAACAAAACTACTGCCATACCAAGTCCGCCACCGAGGTATAAGAATTGTCGCCAAGTAAGTGGGCCGAATATCTTGTCTTCTATTTCAATAAACTGTGGCACCTCAAAACGCATACACCACCATTATACATGGTGGTGGTGCGTTGGTGTTATGTTGGTGTGCTTACTATCCCCATGAAGGAGCACCATCTGTTCCTTCAGCCCACACTTCATAATTGTTCACACGTCCGATGTTTGCTGATTGATTCAGGCACTCATTCCCTGCGGACGCTCGCACTTATGAAGCGTGGGCTGAAGAGATTAGCGCCCCGTTCGCCCTTCTTTTAGGATTGCTTCTTGAGTCGATGAGTAAACGGTCTCTTCGTTGCCTTGAAGCTTGGCTATATCACCCGCCATGGTGCGGACTTGGGGATTTGGCTTTGCTGCTAGATTGCTGGGCTCTGGCGGTACTTGGTCTTTTGCTTCGGCAAGCATTTTCCCATCCATGAAATCAATCAAGTCTCCGGTTATTTGTAGGGCTACTTGAGCAGTAACACCAACTTCTGCCTGGAGTGATTGTGGTAATTCAGAGCGGCGACGTAGGCCAAGCACCGTGTCGCCGGTGATTAACACCAAATGTGCAGTTTTCATATCTCCGAGCTGGTACTTTTTGGCAATAGTCTCTAAGCGCTGGCTACTTTCAGGTGAACTGCAGAGTTGTTTGGTTGACTCGGACGCTGCTTCATAGGCAGCGTCTCGTTGTTCGTTAGTGATTATTGGCATGCTGGTTTTTACCTAGTGATCGGGTTTCCGTTTTGGTCTACGATTGGGTTGCCGCTATTTTGTGACCCCTGAGATTGATTGTTGCCGGTGTTATTCCCGACGGTGTTCCAGTTGCGGGCAGCGTTAAAGTTGGTGGTGATGTACTGCTTTGCGCTACTATTCTGGCCGCTTAAGATTGCGTCTCGGAGCTGATCGCGCTGTGCTGGGTCAAGCTTCTTATAGAGCTCATCCATATGTTTTGACTCAAGCTTGTTGATGGCTTCTGGGTTGTTTATGTAGGCTTCAAACGGCACAGCAGCAATCTCAGCTGGCTTACGATCGGCAAAGAAGGTTTCAAGTTCAGCGCCTTTAAATGCTTCAATCATCTGCTTTTTCCGGGCTCCCTGGTAATCGCCCTTCTGTCCGTCGGTGAAATTATCGCTCTTCATCAGGTCATCCATTTGCTTTTGGGTGAAGCGGTGGGCGTTTTCGCGAACAAAGTCATCACCGAGGTTTTCAATCTGCTTAGTGGTGAGGTTTTCGAGAGCTTTAAATGACACTTCCCCATTCTTTTCAACGGCTGCTTTTAGTGCATTTGTGCGAATAGTAGCGAGGTGATCTTTTTGTTCCTGATTGAAGTTCTTGCTGTTTGCCAAAGACTCATACTGTCCACCCTTAAGTTGACCAACAATCTCAGTGAAGTCGTCGGTGCGCTGGGTGAACATACGTTCAAGCTGTTCAGAAGTAAGACTGCCGATCTTGCTCTGCATAGCAGCCACGGTTTTGTTCATTTCTTTCATTTCATCAGCTGAAAGCTCAGGAACTTCCTGTGCTGCCCGCATTTCGGCCACCTGTTCTTGTAGTTTGAGGCGCTCTTCCATATCAATGTGTTCACCGCCCATTTCTACATCACCCCCAGCTAGCTTAGCTTCAGCTGCTTGACCTTCTTGAACGAGGCGTGCGCGATTTTCGTGTAGGTAGAGGTTGCGTCGTGCGTCAATTCCTTCAGCCACAACATCATTGGCACCAACTTGTGCGTTGATAGTGTCTTTGCGATTTTGTTCCTCGTCGCGAGTATATTTCATGCCAAACTTGGCGTTCTTGAGCTTGGTGCTACCCTCTCGGCGTAGATCATCAACCACTACGCTATTTCCAACTTTTCGAGCCAATTTTCCAGCTACTGTGTTTTTGTTGGCATTTTGCATGCGGGAGATTTGTCGATCAAGAGCGGCTCCAGTGGCGTATGAAAGTCGTCGCGCCCCCCGTCCGGCAGTGTTAGCAGCAGCAGATTTGGTGGTTCTGATGGCTGCACGCTGCAGGCTGCGCTGTGCCCGGCCCTGCAAATTTTTACCAAAACCAATCATTGTTGAAGCGCCGTCTGCTCCCATTTTATTAGCTACTACTACAGCAGCAATCATAAAGATACAAGCTAACATGAATGGTGGTAGTGTTGAGCCAAAATTAGTTAAAGTTGCGCTTCCCATTCCAGAAAAAGTTTCTGGATAGTTTGGCTTCTGTCCATTAACACTCATAACTTTTGCCCAGGCATTAAGCAGGTAGATAGAGAAATAGACTAAAAGCAGGTAGATTGGTGCAAAAAATGATCTACCCAAAAACCCATGCCAGTACTTGCTGGTGATACTAGACATTTGTGGGAACACCCAGCTTAAGAACATTAGTGGTGACAGCACCATGTACAAACAGAGTGCTGCGTAGCGTATAAAAAGCATAATGGCGCCAGCTGCAAATACGAAGGCTGTCACAATAAACAGAATCATTGCGCCAAAAATGTACGCATAACCGGCTCCGTCAGTTTCAGTTTTTGGCATGGCGCTATCACCAGTGCTCAGAATATTTTGAATGCCGAAGGTGTCCATAAAACCAAGGCTAACAGTGAGGTCGCCAGTGCTAGCATCCTTTGGGAAGCCCTTAGCAATTTGGGTGGCCATGATGTTTGAAAAGTCGACAACTGTTTTGGTGATGTAGAGACTGAAGTTTACGAGGAGAGCGGCCATGATAAGGCTTACGAGCCAGCGTCGAGTACCAGGATCATCGCTATTTAAAATCATCTTCAGACCAATAAAGACCAGGCCAAAAATGAAAGTGATGTTAAAAATATCACGTACTGCTACCCAGAGAATATCTACGGCGCCACCAATACCGCTGGTGAGAAAGTTGGTTCCAAAGCCAACGACGTACTCGTTGACACCCCAGTCAAGCGCAAGCCCTGCCAGACCAACTAAACGGCCGAAGAATCCAACCACTAGACTCCACAAAGCCTGCTGGAACCAAGGAGCTTCACTTCCCTGTGCAAAGGACAACAGTGGAACAAGCATCAGCAGCGTGACGAGGATGGTGATTATGGTGATGTGGTGGGTTCGGCTAGACATAGTGCGTTATGGTAGGATTGCGTCCCACTCAGTTTTTGAATTTGTAATATCAGCTTGTGTGTACAAGTCTAACTTCTGATAATCAGCAATGTAGATTATTTTGAGAGATTCTGAGCTAGCTGCTTCGTAGTTGGTGATAATATCAGTCAGCTTTGTAATCAGAGTGTTGGTTGTGTCGATAATATTTTGTGCATCGCCGGCAGCGGCAGTTGCGATGCTTGATGAAGCTGCTGGTGTGGTTGATGCACTGGCGTAGGTCTCAAGTTGTGGTTTGTAGAGCGAAGCGAGGTTCTTGTAGTCTTTTTGAGTTTGTAAATCAGCTTTCATTTGTACCAAAGTAGAATCTACGCTTGAAGCAGCTGCCTGATTAGCCGTAGTGATCACCGCGTTCCAAGAGCTCTTTGAAGCGTTTATGTCTGATTGTGTATGAAGTGGTAAGGCAGAATAGTCTTCCATAACCTTAGCTTGGTCAGTAGCGTTTGTTGCTGCTGAATAATCAGATATTTGACTGTTTAGGTTCAACAAATTGCCTGTGGTGTCAGCAATAACGGTATCGGTTTCAATGATAGCTGCGTTGGCAGCGGCTACAACAGAGGCTGAGGCGGTCGTGCTGGCTGCGATTGCTTGAAGTTCAATCTTTTTTGCGATGGCTAAATCTCGATAGGCGATTTCGAGATCACGCGCATCTTCAAGTATTTTGAGGCCAGAATTAGCGGAAACAACTGAACTTTCAGACTGCATTTGTGCCAAGTATGAGCCGCCGCTGAAGCCGGAATAGGTGAAGCCGGTTCCGCCAGAGAGGCCGAGCAGGCCAGCGGCTCCAGTAAACACAGTTTGTGCGAGCTGACCAAGTAGAGCAGAGATAATCTCGTTCATTTCATCAGCGGTAACGAGTGATTGACGGCCAGAGTCGAGGTTGAAAGAAAGTGCCTCTTCAATAATTTTCCCGGGCTTAGTGATGGCACATTCTTCAGTGTCACCATTGGCACCGCTTACTATTTGGCAGATTTCACCAGAAAGGAACCCATCTCCCCACTCGAGCTTAAATGCTTCTTCTCCCTTAGCATTTAGAATGCGCACGTGAGCACCAGTCTGGGCCGCTAACGTAGCACCATAGGGAGTGTAGGTCTCTGGCTGGGCGGTGATGTCAAACCAGTCATTCCAGCCACCTTCTCCGAAACTACCCTGTGCTCCGTCGAGGAAGCCGCTGATATTATCGATAATCCCTGAGAGGGTACAGGTTGGGGCTGGTTGGTCGACGCGGGAGCGTTGATATTGAAGCGCTAGGGCGATTTGGATATCGAGCTTGAACGGGTCACAAAGGAAAGAGCCAAGGCCACCAAGGTTTTGAATATATTCCCCCATCACCCTGTCTGCAACGTCAGTTAGGAATCTAGACAAATCTTGTACAAACATTGGACTGCCTTTGAAGCCGGAGTTTATCCAATTCACCAGACTATCTACCATTGAAGAAATCACCGCTTTAGCAAGGGTCCAAGCGATGCTATCAAGCACGCTTTCCTTAATCCAAAGATTTTCTGTTGCCCACGACGTGACGTATGACCATCCTTCAATCAGCGTGTTCAAGGCATTAATAAAAATAAGTTCAATATTGTTGAACACTTGGGTGTGCTCTGTTGCCCTATCAACAGCTCCCCCCGCGTGTGCGTATTGAACCTTGTTCCAGTCCTGTGGAGTATAAGTCGCAGCTACGGCAAAAATCATAAAAATTGATGTAACAAGGACTTTCTTTAGGTATGTAAAAAAGGTTTCCATAGGTATTTTGTAATTAATTAACTTTGAAAATCAGGACTAAAAACAACAAATAGTGCGGCAGGATCATCTTTTTTTATCAGGGGCGCGTAGGGCTCAAGGGAGGCATACATATTTTGCATAGCCAATCCCAAGCCTCGAACATCCTCCTGGTACCGCTTCAGCCTTAAAAGCGCAACAACAGGATCGTCCAGGGCGATTGACATGGCTGCAATATCTGCGTGAATAGCAGTAAGCGTGTTTAGGAAGTCAAGGTGCTCCTTAACTAAAAAACTTGGAACAGGAACCTTGAGAGTGTCCGTAATGTATCCTTCGTAGGCAACAGCAATGGCTTCTAACTCAGCAATTTTTTCCCTGTTTCCATTCACGACGACATCATTCATAAGTGTAAGCTCATTCTCTGTTCCTGGAGTGCTGTTTTCTATTAAAATAGCCGCAAGCGTATTGGCGTAGTTTCGCACGTCTTGTTGATCCCAGTCGTTCATAATATCAATATCGGGAGTGTCATATAGTTCAATATTTGTTTGTTCAGCTAGGCTATTGACCGTATATTGCACTACTTCTTCTTCTGACTTACCAAATGGTCCATAGTTCTTTGAACGAATAACGTCTTCAAGGAAATGAATACTCATTTGGCCAGTGAGCGTGGTTGGTTGCTCGTAGGTGCTGCTAGCTGAGTTATTCAAAACGATCGGTTCTGTTGTCACGAAGTCGTCCCGCCAGTCTTCGATTCCGTTTTGATCTTCGTCATTGACTGCAATTGCTACACGTTCCGGTGCAACCGCTCCAATAGCAGCTGGCTGTGAGACGGTCCGAGGATTATTGAGGCTGCTTAGTGTGTAGGCACCACCAATTAACGCAAAACCAATGATGGTCGCGCCAACGATTTTTGGGTTAATTTGCCCCTGCATACAGTAATAAGTATAGCAGTACAAATTCCTAATATCTGCAAAATATACTCACAAGTGTGTAAGTCTGTGAATAACTCTGGGGATATGTGGCTAATTAGTGGTGTTTAGAGCATGTAGAGCTTGCGTAAGTTCAATCCACTTGGCAAGCGGGACATCTTCAGCGCGCACATCAAGAGTGAGTCTGGTTTTTGTTAAGGCGACTTCAGCTGTTGTTCTTGGAAACGATTTGGAGAGATTGCCAAGGAGTTGTTTTCTTTTTTGCGCAAAACCCAGATGGATAACCTTAAAAAAATCGGCGTGGGAAATTTCTCCGACACGGTTCTTATGAATGTTTTTGACAGCAACAATAGCGGAGTCAACTTTTGGTGGAGGAGAAAAGTGGCTTCGTTTCACCGTACATATATATGAAGGATCGCCAAACACTTTGACTGAAAGCGAAAGCAGGGATTCTTTTTTATCGCGAGCGATGCGTTCTGCTACCTCTTTTTGAATTAAAAATACGAGCGTTTTAGGCTGGTTGGTAGTGTCGAGGAGTTGTCTAAAGAGATTCCCAGTAAGATAGTATGGGATGTTAGATATGACGATATAGCTATGATTGGCAAGGCCAAATTGAGCAGGCTTAATAATTCGAGCGTCATGATGGTGGAGAGTTAGCTGACCGCGAGCAATTGCGTCAGCAAAAGTTTCTCGAAGAGACATAATTGCTCGCTCGTCAGCCTCCACCGCGATTACTCTTGCTCCTCGCGCCAAAATCTCTCTCGTCAGAGCGCCTGTCCCTGGACCAATTTCAAGCACTGTTTCTCCAGCAATGTCCCCCGCTGCAGCACACATTTGCCGTGGTACATAGTCACTGTTTAGAAAATTTTGTCCTAAGGACTTTTTGTGCTCGAATTTTTCAGCCATAGTGATTCAAGCCTACGGTATTTAGTGTAAATAAACAAGAAAAACCATGGTTGCCCGTGATTTTTCCTAATCTAGATAGACAGTAGTTTCGTAACCAGAACTATGACCACTTTCTGGCTCGGCGTGTTCAACATATTCAGTACTGATATCATTGAGGAATTCCGACGGCACGTTTACGCGTTGGCTACCAAAGATGGTGCGCATATGAGCGTAGGTGAGAAAGACCTTCTTTTCAGCACGTGTGAGTGCTACATAGAAGAGTCGGCGCTCTTCTTCATTATCAATCCGTCCGTCATCGAGTCGTTCGTGCGGGAATAGTCCCTGTTCAAGGCCGGTGATAAACACGTAGGCGAATTCTAATCCTTTCGCGGCATGAATGGTCATGAGACGAACTGCGTTTTGCTCTTCTTTTTCTTTTAGCTCATCTTGGTCACTTTGGAGCGCGGCGTTCTCAAGGAGTTGTTCAACCGCTTCACTTGGTTCGAGGTGATTAAAGCGGCTTGCCAAAGTGACAAGTTCGCGGAGGTTTTCAAGTCGCTCCATTGCTTCCTCTGTTCCTTCTTCGCGAAGGGATCCTTCTATTTGGCTCCGCGACATAATGAATTTAATAGTGTCAGACAGTGGCTTTTCAACCGCTGCCTTTGCTATGTCCATCATGATATCGTCAAACACTTTTACTTTGGCAGCGGCTCCAGCGTTGAGCTCACTGCGTTTTCCTTCCACTACCTTCAGCATTGTCACTTTACCAATGCCGCGAGCAGGTTCGTTGATAATGCGAGTCAGATCAGCATTACTGCCGGGGTTTAGTGCTAGTCGGAGATACGACAAAACATCCTTAACTTCCTTTCGCTCAAAGAACTTAGTACCAAGGAGTTGGTATGGCACATCCATATTGATAAAAGCTTCTTCAAGTGAGCGAGATTGGAAATTAGTGCGGTAGAGAACAGCTATTGCAGCCGGATCTGCGCCATCAGCAATCAGGCTTTTGGCGGTTAAAGCGATATATTCAGCCTCGTCCGGTCCGGTCATTCCGGCATAGAGGGTGATTTTCTCGCCATCGTGGTTATTGGTGAAGACATTCTTTTCAACGCGCTGTTTATTTTTTTTGATTACCTCATTTGAGGCGGCAATAATAGTTTTGGTTGAACGATAATTTTCTTCAAGAAGAATCGTTTTAACTCGTGGGGAATGGCGTTCAAATTGCAGTACATTTTTGATGTCGGCGCCCCGCCAAGAGTAAATATTTTGGTCGATGTCGCCGACGACGCAAATATTTTGGTCTTCGCTTGCGAGTAGCTCCATGATTGAAAACTGCACGCGGTTTGTGTCCTGGAATTCATCGACGTGAATATACTTATAGCGCTGCTGCAGTGTTTCGCGAATATCTTTATGGTTGCGTAGCAAGCGCAAGGTTTTGGCGAGCAAGTCATCGAAATCAAGAGCTTGTTCACTATGGAGTATCGTTTCATATTTTTCCCACACTTCAGCGGCGACTTGTTCAGGGAATGAATTAGCAGCGTCCTTAAATTCAAGCACGGTCTTCGCGTCGCCTTTAGCGCGGGAAATTATCGATAGCATTTTGCGTGGCTCAAATTCTTTCGGGTTGTACCCCGCTTGTTCAATCGCTTGCTTAATCGCTTTTTGACTGTCGCTGCGATCGTAAATGGTGAAGTGGCGCCGCAGATTCATGGTTTCATGGAATTCACGCAGCAGGCGGACGCCGAGTGAGTGAAACGTGGTAACAACCGGGTAGCTATCGATCACCGCTCGATCAGAGGGGAAGTATTTTTGTGTTAGTGCGACCACACGCTCCCTCATTTCTTTGGCAGCTTTATTGGTAAAAGTGACCGCGAGAATGTTGTGAGGAGCTACTCCTTGGTGAATGAGGTGGACAATGCGATGGGTAATGACACGTGTCTTTCCCGATCCGGCGCCAGCGAGAATCATTAGGGGTCCTTCTGTGTATAAAACAGCTTCCTTTTGTGGGTCGTTGAGGCCGTCAGTGTATGCTTGTGGTGCAGTCATGTCGGGACATGATAACACAACGAACAGTTTCACGATCAATCAAAATAGGTAATGGTACGCTCAGATGTCAACTATAAAAAATCCTTGAAGATGCTAAAAGTAAGTTACCTACAAATATGTTCCACTCATACGTTCGCTATTTAAAGCGGTCACTCTATGCGGATAAGTACGATATTGTTCGTCCCTACCATAAGGTGATTGATTTGCTTATCAAGTTAGCTGGTCTCGCTTTTGCATTTACGGGAGCGTATCTTATTTACACAGCTTCATTTTGCTACTTCAAGCTACACTACATAGAGGTTAGTCCGACGTGCCAAATGATATTTACTCAAATTAATATAAATGGTTTTTTGGCTAGTCGTGATGTTGTTGAAGTGTTGGTGATGCGTTGGTTGTGGGGTGCGGGGAATCTGTTGATTGCGCTCTTCGCGTCACAGGTTCTGATTGTACGTCATTTAAATGAAACGCTGCCGGATCATATATACTTACGTTGTTTTGCTGATGAAGAGCATAAGCGAAAGCGGTTGTCGATTGATGATACACTGTAGGCACGCAACCGTATCGTGAAGCGTTGTTGCCTGGTAGGTCGTGCATAGACCCGGTTTTTTTGCCGGAGATTGAACATTGGTCATCTTTTCGTTGCGGTTCTTACACTGCAGATTGGGTAGCAAAAGCAATTGGCATCACTCATCCACCTGCAAATTTACTCTTAATTGGACCAATTTGGTTTGATTTGTTTCGGCCAATTACACCCCGAGACATGATGGAGCTATTTAAGGCAAGAGGTATGAATACCGTACAGATATTCTTGTCAAAATTAAGCGATGCGGAAAGGCTGCGTTGGCTTAAGTATCAGATAGCCGTCAGAAGAAGGCCGCCGGTCCTTTTGATTCGAACAACCACGTTGCACTGGCTTGCTGTTGGTGGGTACGATGATGATAAAGAGGTGTTTTATGTGTACGACCCCAATGTTGGCAGGGTGTCCACTGATCCAGATTTACCTATCGGGAATTGCATGTACCGTTACGATAAACTGCTACGTGTCTGGCGCGGAAGGTGGTGGTTACGTTATCGCTCCATTTTGGTTACTGAAGTTTCTCCTCGAGATTTATCAAACGAGAAAAAAGAATTGGTGTTAAACGCATACGCTCGGGGTGAATTAGTACATCAAAATCCAATGATTGAGAAAAGTCTGCGCTCACTTAGTGATTAGGTTACGGCGGGCAATAATACGTGTAGAAGTGATACCATACACACATGGAAACAAAGTTTAATTATCAAGAAGCATTTTTACGAAACATCGGGTTGGTGTCTGAAGCAGAGCAACAAAAAATTGCTTCTGCAGTAGTCGCCATTCCCGGAATGGGTGGCGGTGGTGGGTCAAATTTGATTGCGCTCGTTCGACAAGGATTTCAAAAGTTTAAAATTGCTGACCTTGATACGTATGAGCTGAAGAATTTCAATCGCCAGTATGGGGCCAGGATGGATACACTTGGTCGAAGTAAGGTGGATGTGATGAAGGAAGAGGTGTTGAAAATTAACCCTCAGTGTCAAATCGAAGTATTCTCTGATGGAATCAATGAAACGAATATCGCGCACTTTCTGGACGGTGTTGATTTGTCGGTCGATGCGCTTGATGCATTTGCTGTTGATACACGGCGTTTATTTTTCAATCAATCTTTACAAAGAAACATACCAGTTATTACGGCCGGACCAATTGGTTTTGGATCAGCATTCTTGATTTTTATGCCGGGCGGTCCAAATTTTGATGACTATTTTGCTATTCATGATGGTATGTCGTACCAAAAGAAACTCGTCTCATTTTTGGTTGGGTTAGTACCAGCGCTTTTACAGCGTCCGTACATGAAAAAGACGAATCTTGAGGAAAAGCGTGGTCCATCATCGATGGGTTCGATTAATATTGGTGCGGGCATCGTGGCTATATATGCGGTCAAGGTTTTGCTTCGCAAAGGGGTAATCCGAGCAGTTCCCTACTATCATCAATTTGATGTGATGCGCGACAAGTATGTAGTGAAGAGGTTGTGGTTTGGAAACCGAAATCCAATCCAAAGACTAAAGATTGCTATTGCTCGATATTTGACCAGTGATTAAAAAGAGCGCGGCCCGAAGGGCCGCGCTCTTTTTAGTATTCGAACACATCGCTCGACCGTAACTTCAAATCATCATTTTCCTCGAATTTGTATACCAGAAAACCAAACTACGTATTTTAATACTGTCAATAATATTTTTACGGCTTTGAATAAAGCCCGTTTGAGATTATTTTGAGTGACGGTAAAAAGTGTATTTCGTCAATTGCCTTCGTGGTTGGCTCCGGTAAAATAGCTGGCGTACCAAGTTGTTGGTGCGAACGGGAGCCGTTGTGCTCTCTTTCATTTTTCTAAGTACGGAAGTAACGACAGAACAGCGGTGAGACCTAACAACAGCCTATTCAACCCAACCAACAGCCAACTGAAGATCTGACGCATAGAAAGATTCAGCAGTGTTCATATAGTGCTACATTTACTACACGTGTGCGTGTGGCTACTGAGCTAACCGTTCTTGCTCTTGCGGTAGCTGTGCCGGTATCGGTTCATGCCGGCTTTTTTAGTAAGTTATTTAATAAGGCGGCAGCGGAAGTTTCTTCCTCAGCCCTATCAGCTGGAGTATCAGCAGCCGATACTCCCCTTTTAATTGCATTGCAGAACCCGAATCCTTTAAGTGGTCGCGGCGGCGCGGAGATTATTGTCGATAATGATGTGTTGGTTTCAACAGGGCCAGTTGGTGAAGATGAGATTGCCGAGCAAAAAACTGGCATGGGCGAAATTCGCGTGTACACTGTTCGTGAAGGTGACTCGCTTTCTCAAATTGCAGAAATGTTTGGTGTCACTGCCAATACCATTATGTGGGCCAATGATATAACTAAGGCAAGTGCTATCCAGCCGGGAGATACTCTTGTTATTTTGCCAATTGTTGGTGTTCGTCATGTGGTCAAGAGCGGTGATACGATTAGTACTATTGCTAAAAAGTATGAAGGGGATGTTGCTGAGATTTTGTCGTACAATCAACTAGTATCAGCAGATGAGCTCACTGTTGGGTCAACTATTATTATTCCTGGTGGCGCTATGCACGCTGCGCCGGCTCGTGTGGCTGCGGCTGTTTCACCAGTGCGAGTATCTGGAGCGGGAGCGGCTTCTGCAAGTGGTTACTTTTCACACCCAGCTCCAGGTTCAGTTAAAACTCAGGGTATCCACGGCTATAACGCCGTTGACTTAGCTGGAGCGTACGGTTCGTCAATCAGGGCTGCAGCTGCTGGTGAAGTAATCGTTTCTAAGAGTTCAGGGTGGAATGGTGGTTACGGACAATATGTTGTTATTCGTCATGGGAACGGTTCGCAGACACTATACGCTCATTTGATGCGTAACGATGTGGGCGTTGGGGAGTATGTGTCACAAGGGGAAGTGATTGGTGGTATGGGCAGTACTGGAAAATCGACGGGTACACACGTCCACTTTGAAGTGCGTGGAGCAACAAATCCATTTTAGGTTATAACACAAGAGCGCGGCCCTTCGGGCCGCGCTCTTGTGTTATATAGCGACACGATATTGCAATGCTTCAAGGACGTGTGGAACGGTAATGTTTGTAGAACCCTCAAGATCCGCAATGGTTCGAGCTACCTTTAACAATCGGTGGTAACTGCGAGGGGAAAGATTCAGTCGTTGGCTTGAAGTTCTTAAAATTTCTGTGACAGCGGTGTCTAGGTGTATGTGTGACCCAACTTCTTTAGCTGTCATTTCGGAATTGGTTTTAGTCTCTGCAAATCTGCTTGTTTGTTTCTCGCGTGCTTTTGTTATTTGAGCGCGAGCAACGGCAGTTTCGTTTGTTGTGGTGGGAAGCTTTGTGAGAGTTTCGTATGGTACATGCGGCACTTCCACCCAGAGGTCAATGCGATCAAGAATTGGTCCTGATACTTTGTTTTTATATGTTTCCTGCATGGCTCGGGCAAGGTCCGTGGTGCCGTTTTCACTACCGCGATAAGGGTTGAGAGCTGCCACTAAAAGAAAATTGGCAGGAAATTCTGCTGTGCCATGTACGCGAGAGATGGTTACTACCCGGTCTTCTAGCGGCTGGCGGAGCGCGTCAAGTGAGCGTCGTTCAAATTCTGGAAATTCATCCATAAAGAGAACGCCGTGATGAGCAAGGGTGATTTCTCCCGGCTTCGGGTGTGTGCCGCCGCCAACCAAGCTGGTATGGCTGGCGGTGTGGTGTGGGCTGCGAAACGGTGGTTGAGTGCTTACTTGATAGTTATTGCCAGTCAATGAGTGAATTGCAGTGACAGTAAGTGCCTCTTCTCGAGTGAGAGGTGGTAATATTGCGCGCAACGCTCGTGCAAGCATGGTCTTGCCAGTTCCTGGCGGGCCCACAAACATGATGTTGTGTTTCCCTGCGGCAGCGATGATAAGTGCGCGCTTAGCACTTTCTTGCCCTTTAATGTCTTCAAGTGAAACGGAGCTTTCGAACCAGCTACTTGATATTACTGTTGGTTCTTGTGCAGACAAAGTGAAGCTGTCTTTTTCTGATGGCGCAATGTGTTTAATGACCTCCTCAAGATTAGAAGCAGCACACACGGTAATTTTTTCAATGAGCGCAGCTTCGGTTGCGTTTTCTGCAGGAACAACAATTTCATCAAAACCAAACTTAGCTGCTTCTGAAACAGCGTTTAAAACGCCGCGCACTGGACGGAGAGCTCCGTCCAGCCCCAATTCGCCCACGAAACATCGCTTCTTCGTGTCGGTGGAAATTTCACCTGCAGCTAGTAAATATGCAATTGCAATTGGGAGATCAAACAGCGGACCTTCTTTTTTTAGGTCTGCTGGTGAAAGTGAGATAATAACCTTCTGATTTTTTGTTTTTGGCGATGCAAAACCAGTGTGTTTAATTGCGCTCCCAACACGATCTTTAGCTTCATCAATTGCTTTACCAGCCAAGCCAACGACAGAGAATGAGTGTAGACCTCTTGATATATCAGCCTCTATGCAAACGACAGTGCCGCGCAAGACTTCTGGTTGAATGGTAAAAACCTTTGCAACTGACATAAATATTTACAACGGTAATTCCTTTTCTCGGTCTCGGTTAGCGATAGTGGTCCGGGCGGCAGGGTTTATCTGAAGTCTTTCTGGCTCAATCTCTAGGCCACTGATTTCACAAATGCCGTATGTTCCCAGCTTCATTTTTTCAAGCGCTCGGGTGATGTTGCGGTACCTTGTTTCTAATTGTTCAAGGAGCGCTGCGTGTGTCCCCCACTCTTCGGTTGCGTCGGCCACTACGTTTTCGTCGGCGCTCCCAGTGGTCTCGTCTTTGATTGAGGCTATCCAATCTCCAGTTTTATGGTCTTGCGTTGCAATCGTTTCAAGTTGTTCTGTAATTTGTGAAAGTTCTGCTTCAAGCGAAGTTTTGTACGTATCGTATTGTTGCATGTCTTCAGTATACCCTACTGCTGACTTTGGGAAGATATTCTTGAAAAGTCATCAGAAGCGCCAACAATCAGAACTGAATTTTCAGACAAGAATCCATACACGAGCTTCTCGTCGCCACCAGCGTTTACCAGTACGCGCACATCAATATCATCAATCTTTTTGTCAACAAAGGAGGCAGTATTGCTATCAATATCTCCGTAGAAGATATTGAAATTGTTATACATATGAGGCTCCCACTGCAGTAAGCCGCCGCGAACCGCGTCTTCATCAACGAAGCTAAGAATCAAGCCAGGCTTTGAATGATTGACTGAGACAAAGTGTGCGGCAGTGAGTGATTGTCGAAGATTTGCTTTGGTGTCGAAGTGTAGTATTTCAAAAAGATATGAAGGACTTACTTCGTCACCAACTCCTGACACTACGGCAAACTCAGTCACCTCCCCAGAGCTAGACGCTATTGCTTTAGATAATAATACTGGAATTTGATTAAGAGTTTGTACGGTAATCGGTAGACCAGTTAGGTGTGCTGATGTGATAATCGGTTCTGATTTCACCGCTACCGCTTCAGTTTCTGTGCTGGTCTGATTTGTGACGTGGGTAAATAGCACTCGAGCGGCAAAGAATATTGCGATTGCGCCAACGATGCCAACGAGTAAAGTGATAGTAAGCGTATTGGTGTCGGTTGAGTTTTTTGCTGAATATCCAATTGGTTGAGTTGGTGGTAAAAATATATCGCCTTCAGGTGCGTCTTCATATGCAGGAATCGTGAGTGGCGCCTCTGCAGCCGAAGGGTTGCCTTCGGTAGGTTCATAGCTAGCCGCCCAGCGAGCTTCTGCCAAGGTATTATCCAAAAGATCCGGTTCGGTGATCTTCGTTTCAATAAGGAAATCCTCTTCCTCAGCTTCTGCAACGTCAGAAGCTTCAGTTGGTGTTGGCTTTGGAATCGCTAATGTTGGATTATTTGGTTCAATGAGTTGTGGCTTGCGTTTGTACTCTAAGACAACATTTTGTGTAGTGTCTGGCGTTTCTTCTGGTGATTCTAAAAGCGCGTACCCAGCCTCAGTAAATGGTGACCAAACAGTCTCTGGTTCTTCTTCCTCGAGTTCTTCTTGTATGCGACGACGACGAATCTGCTCACGCAAGGTTTCTGAGTCGGCTGTAAATATGGTTCCAGTTTTAGAAGTAGCGCGTTGGATAACCCCTTTTCTTCTTTCCGCTTCAGGAATAGTGTATTTCGGTGCCGCTTTCTTTTGTCTTTCAACTTTAAGTTTACTGAACCACTTTTTGAGTGATGCAATCATCGAAGGAAATAGTTGAAAGCGGTCACTTTTCGTATCAGTGATGATAGTTGCGTCGTAGCCAATGTTTGGACGCGGGACATTTTTAACTTTCTCCTTCTTCGAACTCTTCTTGGCAGAAACGCCTTTCGTGTCGTCTACAGTGAGATTTTCTTGAATACGCGAAACACTCTTCTGCAATTCATGAAAAGCAGGAATGGTTGAATTGGCAGTGCTTGCTATTGGTTTTTCAGCTGCCGGTTCAGTAATAACAATTGGAGCCTCTGAAATCTTTTTTAAAGTTTCTTTTCGTTCTGTTTCTTCCTTTTTTATTGCTGGTGTAGATTTAATTTTCTCAGGGTTAGGACGATCAAAACTTGCTGGCATTGCTTTTGGTACCGGCTGAGGTTTGGCTGTTGGTTCTGCTGAAGCTACGGCTGTAGTATCTGGAGTTGCACCACTTTTTTTCCGCACAGCGTCCATGTCTGCCGCAAAAGTGCGCATTTTTATCGGGTGCTTGTGCGAAGTGTCTGACATTTCTTCTAGTATCTCACGAAACTCTCTACTTGTGTGCGAGTTTTTCACTGCTCAACGGACATTTCGGCCTTAATTTGCGGTTTTAACCCCCGTTTCTCTGCAAAATGTTGGTCCGCTTGCTTAATTGAGAGTCCAATTTTTCCGTTTTCAACCTTAGAAATAACGACAGGGACACGTTCGCCTTCTTCTAGCACGCCATCCATTGTTTCTAATCTGAATGGAGCAATTTCAGAAATATGAATGAGTCCTTCATTGTGGGCGTCGAGTTTTGCAAAAGCACCAAATGTGGCGATACGGGTGATGGTGACCACGGCGTGCTCACCCACCTCGTATACTTTTGTAAGTGCGGCGATACGTTCCGCGGCTGCCTCAGCAGCACCATTTTTGCCAGTAATAAATACGACCCCATCTTCTTCAATGGTGATTTCTTCCACTCCTGTATCATCCTTGATTCCGTTAATGGTTTTCCCAGCACTACCGATTACCAGGCCGATTTGTTCAGGTTTGATTTTGAGTACGACAATTTTTGGTGCGCGCGGTGAAATATGTACGCGCGGTGAATCAATTTCCTTGGTGATGGTGTCGATAATTTGTAGTCTCGCTAAGCGCGCTTTTTCGAGTGCTTCTGCCAAAATTTTGACGGGCACACCGTCTACTTTTACGTCCATCTGAATGGCTGTAATACCTTCGACAGTGCCGGCGACTTTGAAATCCATGTCACCGAATTCATCCTCAGGTCCTTGAATGTCTGTGAGCAGTTGGTACTTATCACCGACAATCATAGCTCCCGAAGCAATGCCAGCCACTGGACGACTAATCGGAACTCCGCCATCCATGAGGGCTAAAGTTGAGGCGCACACTGATCCCATTGAACTAGACCCGTTACTTGAAAGTGTTTCTGAAACGAGACGAATAGTGTAGGGAAATACTTCCTGTGGCGGGATAACAGGGGCAAGCGCTTTTTCGGCAAGTGCGCCGTGGCCAATCATGCGACGATTGAATCCTCCGACACGTCCTGTTTCCCCTACTGAAAACGGTGGAAAATTGTAGTGGTGCATGAAACGCTTCTTTTCATCTTGAAGTTCGATTGTATCGATAATTTGTGCAGCTTCAGGCCCACCTAGGGTGAGTGCAGTAAATATATGTGTGCCACCTCGGTAGAAAACGCCTGATCCGTGAAGTACTGGAGAAATACCGCCAGACTTTGCATAGAGTTCTCGTACTTCGTCCATGCCTCGACCGTCAGCTCGCCTACCGTCTTCGACAGCACCTCGGTGGAGTTCATGGTCGATTGCCTCTTCGAAGTAATCGCTGGCAGCAGTTTCGTTGAGTCCTACTTCCTTGGCTGCTGTCGTAAATTCTTTTTTTACCGCGTATATATGCGACTTCCCTGCTTTGCCGGAGAAGAGCGTTTCTGAGAGTTTTTCTTTGAATGAATGTTCAAAGAGAGTGATAAGTTCGACTGGTACTTCAAGCATGGGATCAGTCTGTTTCGGTTTGCCGATGGTCTTTACAATGTCATGCTGCCACGCTTCAATTTTCTGGTGTATTTCTACTGCTGCTTCTAGTACGGACACAATATCTTCCTCGCCCACTTCATGTGAAGCGGTCTCAATCATATTGATTGTATGATCCTTGCCGCAAGCAAGTACTTCAAAATCGAGTAGCCCTTCTTTTCGTTCAGCGTACGTTGGGTTGAAGATAATTTCTCCCGTCTCTTTATTGCGACCAATGCGCACTGCGGCAACCGGGCCACGCCACGGAATATCAGATACTGCGAGCGCTAGCGATGCGCCAATGACACCAAGCACATCGGGGTCGTCTTCGCCCATGGCGAGCACGGTTATAACCACTTGCACATCATTGCGAATTTGCTGATTGAAGAGTGGGCGAATGGTGCGATCAACAATACGAGCCGAGAGCACTGCTTCATCACTCGGTTTTCCTTCGCGCCGCTGAAAGCGGTTGCCTAAAATTTGTCCGGCTGCATAGAACTTCTCTTCAAACTCTACCGAGAGAGGAAAGTAATTCATGCCAACATTTTCATGCTCGCCCATAACAGCGGTAACTAAAATGGCTGTCTCGCCAAAGCGAAGAAGTACTGAGCCGTTGGTGTGAGCGGTGAGGTCGGTAAATTCTGCGGTCAGTGTCTTCCCCGCTAGCTCAAGTGAAAATGATTGTGATTGCATGTGAACGTGGTGAAGCTGCACACGATGAGATATTTGAATGCATCAAACATCCGCTCGTATGTAGCTTCAGTTAATTTTTTAACCTCATCACGATAGCAGACTAGATTAGAATGCGCCACATAGTAAAACTGGCCAACGCCTGCGGCGTTGGCCAGTTTTACTATCTCTAGAGTAGACCGTCAGTGTCTGCTCCAACCACTTTTGTCCCTACTGTTTTTTCGTTGCCATGATTCTTGCTGTTCGTTCCAGCACGACCACGTGTTTGTCTCTTTCGAATTGGTCGATAGCCAATTAGGAATTGTTTTGGATCCTCATCAAGATCAATGAAGTCGTCTACTACCGCGCGTAGTCCGGAAGACGATGAGCGACCAAACGTAATTGCCTCAACCTGACAGCCCTGACTCTTCACGTACTCAACGAGTGGGATGAAGTCACCGTCACCGGTGGCGAGGATAATCGCGTCGACTTTGTGTGCGAGCTTAATTGCATCGACTGCAAGCCCAACATCCCAGTCGGCTTTCTTTGCACCGCCGTAGAAAATTTGTAAATCCTTTGTCTTGATTTCAATACCAACTTTTTCGAGTGCTTCAAAGAACGCACTCTCTTCCCCGCTCTCAGTGTTCACCACGTATGAGATGGCACGAATGAGTTTGCGATCTTGCACAGCTGCTTTTACTACTGCAGCAAAGTTTACTTTTGATTTGTATAAATTTTTTGCACTGTGATACAAATTTTGTGTATCGATGAGCATCGCGACGCGCTGCTCTTTGTGTCTAATGACTCCCATATAAAAATGAAAATTAGTTTGTTAATTTTTCGTATGAAAATATTCCGCACCAGACACTCCTCGAATCGCACGCTCCTTGCGCGCCCCAGCCAAACCCTCCCGCGCATAGTCGCTACTACCTGAGTAGTGTCTGGCGCGGAATTGGGCTGAGAAGTGTCTTTCTTAACTATACTCCAAGGCGAGTCCTCTTGCATCTGTTCTCCTTGTTTTGCTTAAAAACAAAACTCGCTCAAGCTGAGCGAGTTTTAATGTTGGCTTAGCCCTTAAGGCCGAGCTTCTTGATGAGGTCAGTGTATGACTTCTCATCTTTCTTCTGAAGATACTTCAGGTGCTTGCGGCGGTTAGCCACGAGCTGAAGCAGACCACGACGTGAGTGGAAGTCCTTCTTGTGCTTTCGTAGGTGCATAGAAAGTTCTTCAATCTGTCGAGTGATCAGTGCCACCTGAGCTTCTGGAGAACCAGTGTCAGAGTCGTGGCGCTGCACCTTCTTCAATTCATTTTCTTTTACTCGCTTTGATAGCATAGTGTATTTTGTTACGTGACCAATCGTGAGTCTCCACGCATACGTTTTGCAACATCGGTGGCACCATTGGAACGGAATAATAACCTGCGCCCCTTTGGCGTTAGCCAATGGAAGTACTCCTAGGGTGCTACGGTTCTGGCAATCATAGCATATTTTAATGAAAAATCAAGGCGTGTCACGGGCCATGCAAAACAAAGTCGCGCCATAAGGCGCGACTGAACTAAGAACCGAAACGTGCGAAGTGGTGACCGATGAGAGTTGCTCCGTGCAGATGGGAAAGATCTTCCGCTGCGGTTTCGTTGATGAACTGATCACTCGGCCGTCCTTTAGTGAGATGAATCTTCATCGTCGTCTTAGTTCCAACGGTAAAGAAGAGTGCAACGATATGCCAGTTGAGTGTTTTGTCTTCTAGCAAAACAAGCTCAGGCCAATCGCTCAAGTCCCGGTAACCGAGCTGCTCATTGTCGGCAGCAGGAACTTTGTTTCGCAGTCGATCAAAAACGATTTTTGATGCGTGGCCAAGATCGCGTGCCTTCTGTGTTTCAAAGAGTTCTGAAACTAGATGGCGGCTGTGCTTTGGTCCGGTGATTAATACTCCAAGGTACGTATGCATGGCTACCTCCTTTTGCAGTAGTCATCCTGAACTAATTAAATCACGTGCACCGAGTTTGTCTACGTTTCCTGCTGTCGCTAAACAGTCGTTTCACTTGCTATACTGCTATTGATGAACACCCTTGTGGAACTGAAACGTCACTTTTTGGAGTACCTCGAAATCGAGCGGGGAAGAAGTGTGAAGACGGTTGAGAACTATGATCGCTACCTCGATCGCTTTTTTGCGTTTGCTAAGGTGACCAAACCAAGTGACCTGACTGAGGAACAGGTGCGTGAGTTTCGTCTTTTCCTTAATCGCCAGCCGGGTACAAAAGTTGGCGGTCGGCGCGAACCCATGAAACGTCGAACGCAAAACTATTACCTGATTGCCCTGCGAGCATTTCTAAAGTATCTGCGAAAGCGGGATGTTGAATCGCTCAACCCAGAGCGGATTGAACTTGCAAAAGTGCCGGAGCGTTCACTCGATCTTATTTCGAGTGCGGAGCTGAAGCGACTGATGTCGGCGCCGGATGTGAAGACGCTCGAAGGGAAACGCGACAAAGCAATTCTTGAACTCCTTTTCTCTACTGGTCTTCGTATCTCTGAGCTCTGCTCTCTCTCGATTGATGATGTTGATCTTACGCGTGACGAATTTTCAATTCGTGGTAAGGGAGACAAAGTGCGAGTGGTGTTTATTTCAGACTCAGCACGAACGGCGCTCCAGGAGTATCTCAAGAATCGAAAGGACATGGATGATGCGATGTTCGTGCGTTACGGACGAAAGCAAAATGATGGCGGTGATTTGCGTCTCTCGCCGCGCGCAGTGCAGCGACTCTTGAAAAAGTATGCAGCTGCGGCGGGCATCACCCGTAAGGTAACGCCGCACGTTATTCGACACAGTTTCGCAACTGATCTTTTGCAAAATGGTGCGGACATCAGAAGTGTGCAAGCGCTGCTTGGACACGCGAGTATAAATACAACGCAGGTCTACACCCACGTCACTGACAAGCACTTACGAGAAGTGCATAAAAAATTTCACGGGAAGTAAAAAAATAAAACACATCGGCCGCGAGCGAAGCTCGCGGCCGATGTGTTTTATTTTTTTACTTCTTACTTTTGCCAGACTTTCTTTACAAATTTTGTTACTAGTCTGATGACGATAATAAGTACGAGAAGATAGATGGTAATCCGGATAGTCCAGAGGAGGAAGATACCAAAGACGGTGGTAAGTCCGATCAAGGTGTCAGTTGTTTGATTCTGTAAATCTTTCCAGGCTTGCTGCCATTTCACTTTCGTTTCGTTCACCTGAATGGTGCTTAGTCGATAGACCGATACTTGGAATTCCACAACATCCATTCGCTCTTCAAGGTCAGCCGATTGCTGGTAGAGATTATTGAGTTGGGCGGTGAGTGAAATTTTCTGCTGCGTCAGTGTGTTGATGTTTTCAAATTTATAGCGCAGTGCTTCTGAAAGTGACTTGGCGTCTTTGGTCTCCCTAGCAAACTCGGCTAGCTCATCAAATTGCTGTTCGGCAAGTGTGAGTGATCGACTGACACTTTGTAGTTGAGCGGAGATAATTGCCGTCTGACTTTCGAGTCGTTGTTTGTGTCTGGTGACTGAAACGGTGTTGCGGGTGTACTCAACTCCAGAAGTTTTGGTGAGTGCTGCTAGTGTCGCGTCGGTTTTATCAAGTGGTGTGTAGAAGGTGGCGGTACAGCTATTGAGGTTTTCGGTTAGACTCTTGAAGTGAATCTGCGTATCGGTTTTTAGAGTAATAAGTGTGTCACAGAATGTGTCTAAATCGTTGGTGCGCCCGGTCAGGTTGTAGTTGGTTGTTTCGTATGACTCTAGATCACTGGTGTATCCTGGAGTACTTGGAATACCTGGAGCGGGATAGTAGTCCCCATCGGCTACTCGATTGTAGGCTATTCCCATTTCTGCCATGTCAGAATCAATCATCATAGTTGGTGCGTACGAATCACTAAGTCCAGTAGACTTACTTAGTGTGGTGAGCAAAACCATGACAGCAATAAAAATGAGAAAGAGTATTCCCAAGGTGGCGCCGCCAATTTTTATGTATTTATTTTGAAGCAAGGGCATGGTGTAATTGTTAGGTGTATATGCGTATAGTGTAGCACTACATAAATCGGCCGCGAGCGAAGCTCGCGGCCGATTTATGTAAAACCAAATTTGGCTATTCTTTATACATCTCTAAGACTGCTTCTGTTCCGGCTCGGTTTTTCTCCCACTCAGTACTAGTGCGAGATCCAAGTTCTACGGTCACGGCAGGAATGCCGATTGAGGCGAGCCAGCCTTCAGAGTCGCCAGTTACTGGATAGGCATCGAAGGTTGCGACTGCGCCGTACTTTCCTGCGAGTGCATAGGTATTCATCAGTGTCAGTGTTTCTGGCAAGACGCCATTTTCACACTCTGATGCGTAGACGTTGCCGGCCATGCTGTGCCAGAAGACGACGGCTCTTGGTTCAATGGTGAGTACATAATCTCGAAGTGCCCTTGCTTCTGGTTCGGAGAAGGCGCTGTCTCCCGCATCAACCACCTTCCCTCGCCAGGAGCTTTCGGGTGCCCACTTGCAGGCAAAGTTGCGATTAAGGTCTACATCGTTCGCATTGAAGCGACCAGTTCCGCTGGTGTGCATCGCGTTTGAAGTAATGTTGTCTGCAGTGAATCTTCCCTCAAGTCCGGTGGCGGTAAAGAGTCCGTCAGGATTGAGGTTTGGAATGACGTGTACAGTCACGTTTTCTGGAATTATTTCTGGATGACTGCGCAGATAGTCCATCATTTCATACGCAAGTAGAATGCTGTTCCACTCGTACCCTCCGTGGATACCGCCGACAAAGAGCAATGAGACGTCTCCGGTCCCGAAGGTATAAGCCTCGATATCTCGTTGTTCAACTGATTGGCCGATGACTGCTTCGGTAGTGGTTGGTGTGTCTGTTTCCTCGAAAATCACCGGCGGTAATTCAGCAGGCTCATCCGGCTCAGTTGGCGCCGGATGATTGGTGAGGAAGAGGAACACGCTGCCTGCAATCAGTAAGAATCCAACCAGCCAGAGAACACGTTTGAAAGGCATTACTCAGCGTATGCGTTAAGAATCGCTTGCACTCCGGCTAAGTTTTTTTCAAACTCTGAGCCTTCGTGTGTGGTGAGCAGCACGCTAATTGCTGGGATACCTTGCTTTGCCATCCAGTTCACCATATCGCCAGTGATGGCATACGCATCGAATTCTGCTTCAGCTGGGTAGCCTGCAGCACTCGCAAAAGTTGCGGCGAGAGTTACGGATGCCTTGCTTGGGGTACCCTCACAAGCTGATGGATAGACTTTTCCTTCAGCGCCAAACCATACCACGGCAGCAGCGGGGTCGTATGTGTTTACATAGTCACGCAGCGCAGCTGCTTCTGGTTCTGAGAAAGGTGCTGTTCCGCCACTTACTTCGCGGTTTTGCCACACGCCAGTTGCACTCCAGTCGCAATCGAAGTTTCGATTCAAATCAACGTTATTTGCATTGAAGCGGCCGGCTGCACCACTCTTGGTTGCGCCGTCTGAGTTGAGGTTGGGAATAATAGTGAGAGTAAGATTACTTGGAATTTCAGATTCGTGAGTGCCGTAGTACGCCATTAGTTCGCTGGCGAGTTTGGCAGTGCTCGGTGAGTAGCCGCCGTGTACACCACCGACTAAGAGGATTTCCTTTTCGCCTTCTCCAAAGTGGTGAGCGATGATTTCGCTCCCGGACACTGAAGCACCGATAAGTGTGGTGTTACCACGTTCGGCCTGCTCAACTTCTGAAAGAGGTTCGGCCCCGTCGCCAATACCACCATCTGGTTCAACTGGTAACACGTCAACAGGCGCGTCGTCGATGTTTGGATTAGTCGCCTCTTCTTTATTGCTAAGGGTTAGCATTGCCACTGCGCCAATGAGCGCCAATACTAGTACGGTAATTACGATATTTTTTGCTTGCATACATATATATTGTATGTCAGACCAGAGCGGTTGGCCAATCTGGCTATGTATAAGGGTAAAAAGCCGCGGCCCCTTCGGGGCCGCGGCTTTTTACCAAACTACCAGTATTAACCGATGGATAGCTCAGCTTCACTAAAATCAGCTTTTGTGAGCGAGATGGTGCCACCCTTCTGGACCTGTCCCGCAATAATTTTTTGTGCCACTTTTTCTTCCACCAAGTCTTGCAGTACGCGTTGCATTGGTCTGGCACCAAACTCAGGACTGTATCCTTTTTGTACCAACACTTCGAGCAGTTCCTCCCCCACCTGGAGATCGTACCCCCGGTCTTTAATTCGTTCATACAAACCACTGAGCATGAGTGTGGCGACATCAGTTTGTTCTTCAATGGTGAGGGGTTCAAAGATGATGGTGTTGTCGAACCGGTTGATGAGCTCAGGTCGGTAGATACCTTCTTTGACAATATGATCAATAATTTCTTGCGCGAGCGTATTGACCGCTTGACGCTGTTGTACGGTTCGTAAAATCAAACTGCTACCAGCATTTGAGGTGGCGATTACAATGGTATTTCGTGCGTTAACCTTAGTACCTCGTGCGTCGGTAAACATTCCTTCATCGAGAATCTGGAGAAATAAATCGTGGACTGGCCTAGTTGCTTTTTCAAACTCATCAACGAGTAGTACGCAGTATGGGTGTTCTCGAAGCATGTTGGGGAGGACTCCAGGCTCCTCTCCGTTGCCGATAAGTCGTTCTAGTGCGTCAGCACCACTGTATTCAGACATATCCAGTCGCTGTAATTTGTCTTCCCCCCCGAAGAAAACCTTTGCGAGAGCTTTGGCTGTTTCTGTCTTGCCGACTCCAGTTGGCCCTAGGAATAAGAACGAGCCAACGGGCTTATCGGCTGACTGTATACCGGCTCGCGCACGGCGCATGGTACGCGCGATAGCGTTTAGTGCGGCTTGTTGCCCGATAACTTGCTGGTGTAAACGGTCTTCAAGATGAAGGAGGAGGTCTCGCTCAGTATCACCAATGGCGCCAGTGGGTGCGCCTGTTTTTTCGCTCACGACTTGATGCACAAAATCCTCGGTAATAATTTGTACGCCATCTTGCTGGGCTTTCGTGGCTACGTCGATTAAAAGCTCAATTGCTTTGTCCGGCATCGCTCCCTCGACAATAAATCTATCGGCCGCGGTCGTTACTGAGTGCAGTCCAGCATAGGTGAACATCACTTTATACTTATTCTCGTTGTAGAGGGCGACATTTTGTAATACGCGAGTGGTGGCAGTCAGGTCGGGAGTATCAATGAGTACTTCGGCAAACCGTCGTGAGAAGGCACCTAGTCGTTCGAGGTGTAGGTGGTAATTACCAGGTGTCTCGGTGGCGATGAACTGCAAGAGTGGTGACGCTAGATATTCATCAAGTAGTTCTGGAATAAAAACCCCCAGCGCTTCTGCTTCACGAATAAAGTTGCTGATATTTTCAATAACAATGATGGTGTTTCCGGCTACGAGTGCCTCGTCAAACATTTTAATGAGGGTTAGTTCTAAGTCTTGCTTTTCGCTATGAACTGCAAAAATCATCCCAGTGTCGAGCACAACGATCTGTTTGCCAGCAATTGCATCAAGCGACTTTCCTGTAGCCATGCGCTTGGAAACTTCCATTACTAGGTCAATTTTACCGACTCCGGCTTCGCCAATAAGCAAAACGTTTGATGCTTTGGCGCGAGCGAGTGAGTGTTCTATCTCACTTACTTTTTCTTCAGCAAACGGTGTGTTGACTGCCAAGGTAGAAAAAACAGCACTAGTGCGAATGTCTCGGGAAAATTTTTGCAGTAAGTATGCGGTGCCGTATGCCCACTCTCGCCCGATGCCTGTAGTCCGTGAAAGGTTGTCCTTGCTCCACCAACGTTTAACTCGTTTTTCTTGATGATATGCTCCAATCATCCAACGAAGTGCACCATGGAATGTTTCTTCGGTAATGCCTGCGTTCTTGATCATGTCACGAAAGCCAACATCGTGCGCAAGCAGGTGTTTTCCAAGTCCAATCAAACTAAAAATTTCTTTTTCAGGCAACATGACCATATTGGCGCTGATTTTTTGTCGAGAGCCGCGAATAAATTCAGCGACTGTTTCAAGCGAGACACCCGCACGTAACAGAACCAATGAACCGAGATTGCTCATACAAAAAGCTAACGTTACGTCATCTCGATACTTCAGTACGGCTTCAGCCACATCGTAGGTTGCTCCCGCGATAGGTTCTTCATCCAGTCCAATGAGAGAATTTAGTCCTTGAAAATAGTAGCTGTTATGATAACCATACGTCAGCATTTGCTCGAGCCAAACAGCACCAAATAGTAGCGACATACCAAGGAGTTGGTTGTAGTACTCTCCACCTAAAAAATATGAGCTCGCTAGTGCGCCACCGCCACAAAGTGCTGCTCCTGTAAAACTTCCGATGCGTAGAAGTGACAGCGTCGATCGGTCAAATAGTTTGGTGAGTCGAATGGCCGGTGCGTATTGGTTGATGCTATCGTCAAGCGTATTCATATTATTGTGTGATTAAGATACCGAGGCCGAAAGTAAATAGAGCGATAATAGCGAGTGGCGCTACAATCCAAAAGAGGTACAAGACAAAACCACTTACAATGCAAGCAAGTAAGCAAGTAGTTCCGATGATGATGAGTGCTGTGCGCAGTATAAATCCAATTAGGCGAGAAATGATGCCAATAACGATGTATCCAGCCAGGTCTTCTAAGTTCCACCTGTTTCCACGCGGTTCGATAATTCGTTTCCATGGTGAAATCCAGGTACGAACGAGCTGTGGTAGTGAAAAAAAGTGCACGACAAACCATAACAGATTGAGCCAGACGTGAAAAATTTCCAAAAAAGCGCGTGAGTAGTGCCATAACAAATAGTGATGCACTATAGAAAGAAAGAGCATGGTACCTATAGTATAGCAGTAAAAAATTTGGCCGTGCGCCGCAAGGTGTTGAGGGATACACAAATCGGTGTATACTGCGCAGAGAAAGATTGATGGAGGTTCTCGCCATGAGTAATCATTTGTCTGGTACTATCACAGTGCATGATCTAAATGATGTTACTGTGCGTTTTTCTTTTGGTCGCGGCTATATTTATTTGCCTGGAGAACTAACGCTGTCTGATCGTCTCCTTCGGGCGGCCGCCCATTTGATTGCGGATGAAATCGGGTTGACGGTAGTGTGGCAGGATATGTCTGGGTGCAAGCACCATGTATTTCCACACGACAGCATCGACAAGAGTTTTCTGGATGCGTCAGTTGATCCGCGTAATCATCACGGAATAGGTCTGGAACAGCCGCTGTGCTGATATATAAAAACACCCCGTGTAAACGGGGTGTTTTCAAGTGCGGTTATTTACGCAGCCTTTCGTACGTTTGTCGCAGCAGGACCCTTAGGACCTTCTTCAACATCGAATGTAACAGCGTCACCTTCGTTAAGCTCGTCGAAAGTTACGTCTACTACCGCTGAAGCGTGAAAGAAAACATCCTTCTCACCCGCTTCTGGCTTGATGAACCCGTAACCTTCTGTGCGCTTGCGTACAACTGAACCCTTCATATATATGTATGATTTATTTTTCTAACCAAAACTTCACTGCACCTGATCTTCTGCACTTCAAGAGGAGCTTCGTTTCGTAATTGCATTAAAGCACAGCGGTGAAGAAACGCAAGGGGGTGTGTGCCCCCAAAAGACCGGCCGCGAAGCGGCCGGTCTTTTGGGGTCATTCTTTCCCTCGATTATCTCTCACATAGGTCGCAAAGCAAAAAATGAATTAGTGTGCTGGAGAGAGGACTTGAACCTCCACGAGATTACTCCCACTACGACCTGAACGTAGCGCGTCTACCAATTTCGCCACTCCAGCAAGGACGTTTCGTATTTAAGCACAGATTTATAATTTCCGCAGCACCACATTTGGCGTTGCTCCGTATGGATCTGGCCAAAATTCAAGAGATGTCCACCTGGTATTTTTAACTAGCTTTTGTATAACCTCCTCAGTGTCTATGTCTGATTCCATGTAGAGAGTGCCGCCCGGCAGTAAGAAGTCCCATGCTTGTTCAATCAAAATACGGTGAAATTCATGACCATTCTCGTGTGCAAAAAAGGCCAAGTGCGGTTCGTAGTCAATCATTTCTTTGTCTAGTTCAGGCAAGGCTTCGTATGGCACGTATGGAGGAATGGCGAAAATGGCGTTATATTTTCCCGTCAATCCGTCAAGATTGCTGGCAGTAATTAGATTGACACGCTCTGATGAGATGTTGTTTCGCTCCAAACTTAGCGCTTGTTGGCGCTTTAATGCGGGGTCAATGTCACAGATATCTACCGTACAGTTTGACAAGTTGTGCAGCAGAGCGATGCCGGCATTGCCCGAGCCTGCGTACACATCGGCTAGTCTAAGACTCTCTTCCCTATGGCTGAGTTCCTCAATCGCTCGCTTAATCCAAAACGCGCTTTCTGGCCGTGGAATCATTGGTTTTAACGAAAGGTCGATGACAGCTCCTATAAATTCAGTGTGCCCAAGCACATATTCATACGGCTCTCCCGCTTCGAGCCGTGCTTTATCATGCAAAAACGCCTCGGTTTCAAGGCCGTGATACTTCTCTGTCAGTAATTTTACCTGCAACAGTTCCAAGTGAGACATATATAATTCGGTATATTCGCATACTGTGCCTTAATTGCAAACGTTGATGAGTAAGATGAGGTGTGGATGTTCCAAGCAGTTTGATCTTTGGAGTTTCTAATGAAACCGTTTCCCTGGGCACTGACTTATTCGGGGTAAATACTTTCATGTTTCCGGTAAATATCGGCATTGCGTGGATTCTCTCGCGAGTTTCATATTTAAGCATAGATACAGTAGACTAGGCTTATGAAAATCTACTCATGGAACATGAACGGCATTCGTGCTGTGCAGAAAAAAGGTTTATTAGAGCCATTTATTGCTAAACACCAGCCAGACGTGCTCTGTATTCAAGAAACTAAAGCTAGCCAAGATCAAATTGATGTTGATTTAGACGAGTATGAAGAATACTGGTGTTCTGCAGAGCGCAAGGGTTACTCTGGGACTGCTATTTTTACCAAGCATGCTCCAAGCGATGTAATCATTGGGCTACCTAAAGAGATTGCAGATAAATATGAGCTTGTAGATGAGTATGGTGACACGACAAAGGAGGGACGGGTAATTACAGCCGAGTTTGACGCGTTTTACATCAGCACTGTTTATACTCCGAACGCTAAAGACGACCTCTCGCGTATCCCTATGCGTCAGCAGTGGGATCCTGCCTATCTCGAGTACATGGATAGATTACAGCAGAAGAAGCCCGTTATATTCTGCGGCGACTTCAATGTAGCGCACAAGGAGATTGATCTCGCTAGACCAAAGCCGAACATTGGGAAGAAAGGATTCACTAATGAAGAACGAGCTGGTTTTGATGAAATGATTAAGAAAGGTTTCGTTGATACTCTTCGGCACTTACATCCAGACACCCCTAACCTGTACACTTGGTGGAGTCATTTTGGCGCAGCTCGTGAACGTAATGTTGGGTGGCGTATTGACTACGTAATGGTGAGTGAGGCTTTGACATCAATTTTAAAAAGCGCAAGGATTCACCCTGATGTGCTCGGTAGTGACCACTGCCCAGTTTCAATTGAGCTAACAATAGAGCCATAAATTACTGATCTTACGGAATGATTACAACAACACGAAACACAATTTAGTCAAATTATTCTATAAAGGACAAGTTATCCCCACATATACACAACAGTGTCCTTTACCTTGTCTTTTATAGGATGTATATTATTGGCAGGCCCAGAGAGGGCGAGCAGGACCTTCCAGAGAGTTGAGCGGAATTAAGTTTCTGACCAGCTCCCTGGAAGAATCCCCTTAAAGAGATCTTCCAAAACCAACAAATGAGTATTACCTCCAAGAGCCTAAAAGCTCTTTACTCAAAACGTTCATAACATCCCACCCTATTAGAGAGAGTACAGACATTGCAACTCTACAGACGCAAAGTCAAAAAACGTACATCTCTCAGTACAACATAGAGCTTCGGAATTGGTTAGCTTCATAGATAAGCGCCATCTTGGATTACCATAATCCTCCAAAACAAAAGCTCATTTTACACAAGGCCTGAAGGCACCGGCAGCTGATCACCACCACGATTGGCTCCCGATTCCTTCAGGCCTTTTTTATTTGAGAAAAGTAGTCTGTAGGCGACTATGCGGTCAAACTCAATATATCTGAGAACAAGTTTTGTGTTGCTTCTCAATTTTAATATTAATGTATGTCGCATTAGCTGAATACTTACCACCACAACCTAACATCAATAAAACGGCCCAGTTGGGTCGTTTTTCATATTGTCCTTTAGTTAACTCGATGTTCGCGAGCTATGTCCTTTAAGGCCAGGGCCTCTTCCTCAGCTTGTTTTTGCTTACCTGCATCAGCCAGAGCTATTAATTTCTCTTCTGATAACGCAAGAAGTTCCAGGGTTCTCCTTTCGAGGTATTCTGCAGTGTTTTTAGACGAGTCTTCTAGGGCTTCTTCGAGTAAAGCGTGCAAAATATAGCCTAATTTACGTCCTGGCTTCTCTCCCGAGAGCTCCATAATGCGAGTACCATCTATCTTAAGCATTTTGACAGAGATTGGATCACGCAAGGCTTCATCCACCATGGCTTTATATTTGCGAAAGCGAAATGGTTCTTCCTTTGGTCGCCCCATACCAATTCGGTCGCAAACGCGTAGATTAAGGAGCTCTTCAATATGATTCTCCCCCACTCGCGTGATGGTTCGGCGCACTGCAGATAATGAAATTTCCTCTGTATCAGCGAAAAACATGTGCCAACGGACCAAATTAGTGACTTCCTCGACTGTTTCGCGTGGCATTTTAAGTCGGTCAAGGATTTTTTTAGTCATCTTCGCACCTACTACTTCATGACCGAAGAAAGTGTATTGCTTGTTTTTCCCCCCTTCGCGGCGGGTTTGTGGCTTTGCAATATCGTGAAAAAGCCCAGCCAAGCGCATGTTCACCGAATATTCTTTATCAGCTGCCGCTTGCATGGTACGGAGGAGGTGTTCGTACACATCATATTTATGCGCCCCGCCTTGTTCCACCCCCACACAAATGAGAAGCTCGGGGATGAAATGTTGCAATAAACCAAGTTTTTCCATGAAAACAATGCCTTGCATAGGGGTTGGAGAAGCAATGGTGCGCAAAAACTCACTTGAGATACGTTCTATAGATATTTTGGTAAGTTGCTCGTGATTTGCCAAAATGGCTGCCATAGTATTGGTCTCAATGACAAAATCAAGCTCTGCTGCTAAGCGTACGGCACGCATCATACGGAGTGCATCCTCAGAAAAGCGTTCGTTTGCATCACCAACAGCCTTAAGTCGCTTGTTCTGGAGGTCCTCTACTCCGTCAAATAAGTCCACCATAGTATTGGTTGAAATTCGATATGCGAGTGCATTTACGGTAAAGTCGCGGCGCTTAAGGTCTTCCTCAAGTGATACACCAAAGGTGACAGAGTCAGGTCGGCGCGCATCAGTGTAACCGCTTTCAGTGCGATATGGCGTTATTTCTACAACTTTCAGTGTTGTGTCTTCAGATTCTGTTTTTACACCGACAGTGCCGAAGTCATTATTAGCGTAGTGCTCAGGGAAAAGAGCTTGAATCTGCTCGGGGTGTGCGTTGGTGGTGAGATCCCAGTCTTTTGGCGTCTTTCCAAGAAGCAGGTCTCTGGTGCAGCCACCTACGACAAACGCCTCAAAACCATTAGTTTCAAGCGTATGTGCAATTTGTCGGACTTCTAGTGGAATCTTGTCTGCGCTAATATTCATAAAGCTATTCTAGCAGAAAACCATTGATTTTTCGCCATATACCACGTATGATGATGACCACAGAAATGCACCCATGGTGAAATGGATATCACAACTGACTTCGGATCAGTCGTTCTGGGTTCGAGTCCTGGTGGGTGCACTAATAATAAAAACCAGCAATAGATGCTGGTTTTTATTATTCCCGTCTCTCCTGCTTGTTCTTATGTAGCACGAGCAGCAGTACGGCCAAACAGCCAACGAAGTTTATTGATGCGACCGTGAATAGCAGCCAATCCTCAACGGCGGTATAGATATATAGAACTGAAATAACGCTTGTGTAGGTCCAAATTGTCCAGCTTGGAGTTGAAAAATTTTTCGCCGCCCCACTGGTGGTAAGCAGCTTTGTGATTTGCGGAAGATACGCCATTAGTGCGAATAAGCTGTTGCCAGCATAGAGCCACGTAATAATCTCAAGTGTCATACATTAATCCTAGCATGAGTCCTAGTGTTAATTAGTAAAAGGAAACATATGTATGTAGTATATAATATACAGTATTTATGGTTCGAAATGAGGCAATGATGGAGCAGGTGCGAGGCTTGCGCTCTCGGGGCTTTACGCTTGCAGAGATTGCCAAGTATTGTGGTGTTTCAAAGTCAACGGTTTCAAAATGGTTGAAAAATAACGCTCTTTCAGGTGAAGTGACTAAGCAAAATAAGCGTCGGGCGGGCCAAGAAAATGCTAAGCGACTAAAGCTTATTAACAAGGCTCGTGGTTCCGAACGTGCTTTGCGGCTTGCTGAGCAGCTGAGGACCGCTGAGACGGAGTATAAGCACTACAAGCAAAACGCCCTCTTTATGGCCGCTATAGCTATATATATGGCCTCTGGTGACCTCAGTGAGGGTGGAACGATCAGGCTTTCGACTAAACGCAGTGAAGTGCATGCAATTTTCATACGCTTTGCTGAGGAGTACCTAGGTGTCACAAAAACAAAGGTGCGATTCTGGCTACTGTTGCATGAAACACATGATGAAGAACGGTGTATGAAGCATTGGAAAAAGAAAACTCGCCTCACCTACCAGCAGTTCAAGAAAAATCAGGTGCTGAAGAGTGGCGTCTCACAAAAACCATTGCATTATGGCGTAGGAAATACTATAATCGGCAGCACAGTTTTGAAGCAGAAGCTTAGCCACTGGATTAAGCTATCTGTGAAAGATCTGTCAGCTTTAAAGTAAGCGGCCATGGTTAAGTGGTATAATGAGTCCTTGCCAAGGATTAGTCGGGAGTTCGATTCTCCCTGGCCGCACATCGCAAATATTCTCGTGAAAAGCACCTGTAAAACAGGTGCTTTTCACATGGTGGTAACTGTGGATAAAACAGTGGATAGGTGGATAAAGGACAATCCACAGTTCTCAAGTATATCTGTCTTTTATAAAGGACAGTGCTATAATTAAAGCTATATCGGCACGTGGTTGTGATTCCTTAGATACAAAAGACTTTTGACGTGCCACGTGAAACGTTACCTATAGTTACACATGAAACAAGACCAGAAACAGGGTGATAAAAACAAAACGGGAGCAATTGGTGAGCAAATTGCAGCTAATTACCTTAAACGACAAGGTTTTACCGTTATTGAGGTAAATTACCTTAAAAAGTGGGGAGAAATTGATATTGTTGCACGTGGCACAGAAAAAATACACTTTATTGAGGTAAAAACAGTTTCATATGAAACAAAACAGCAGTTGCGCACTGCAATTTCACGTGGAACTTGGCGACCAGAAGAGAATGTTCACTATAATAAGCTCCAAAGACTTAATCGTGCTATTGAATCGTGGCTAATCGAAAATAACTCGACTGCTGACTGGCAGATAGATATTATCGCGGTAAGAATTGTTACACGTGAAAAGGCCGGGACGATAAAGTATATTCCTAACGTTATTTTGTAGATGTGTGTCACATGAAACGCCATGATCATCGTTTCGTGTGTAACGGTGCTATACTGGTTTCATATGGAACAGTCTTTTCTAGGAAAGTATCGCCACTACAAAGGAGGCATGTATGAAGTTAGTGGTATAGCGAAACATTCAGAATCACTAGAATTGAGGGTATTCGACAGCCTAGGTTCGCAAGGCTGAATGAGTATGCGTGAGTGTGTTCCATGTGTAACTAAAGTAGTGTTTCACGTGAAACAAATTCAGTTGTGCTGCTGTCATTATCCGAGTGTGGAGCGGCCCCGTGCTCAAGCCAGTCCGTAGTGACATTAGTGATAACTGCTACAAATTTATGTGCTACTAAGCTGTTTGGGTTAACTGGAGTTGAGGCTCGTGTGCTGTAGAAGTAGTGGGTTGGTGTAGATTAAGACTCGCTTTTTTTAAAGATAGATGGTATATTTTGCGAACTTAAATCACGTAAGGTGGTTTTGGTCGAGTGATTCGCGGCTGGTAGCTGTCTACAGTCGTGAGAGTGTAAGTAAAACTTCCGCTCCTCGTTCGAAGCTTAGATGTAAGTAACCTTCCATTTATCTTCTCACTCGGGGTGTAGCATAATGGTAGTGTACGCGGTTTGGGACCGTGTGGCCCGGGTTCGATTCCCGGCTCCCCGACAACAAACATAAAAGCCTCAGGATTCTGAGGCTTTTATGTTAGGATGCTCCGTATGATTAATTACTATTTTCGAACAGTAAAAGATGCTGAAATTAAAGAAATCGATGGCATTCGAAATGGGGTATGGGTGCACGCTGAAAACCCTACAGACACTGAATTTGCAGAGCTTACGGCTACACTTAAGCTCGATGAGGGGATTATGGAAGACGCCAAGGACTTCTTTGAGGTGCCGCGTCTCGAGCGCTCCGAAGGAAACACGTATTTCTTTACGCGGTATTCATATAATGAGCAGTCAGAAGATATCGATACGGCACCACTCCTTATCGTGATGGGGGAGTCGTTTGTGCTTACGGTCTCACTGCGTCCCGTGTCGCAGCTGGAGTATATTCGACGGAGTCCAAAAAGCATCTATACAACCCAAAAAACAAAGCTTTTTATCAATATTATGGAGGAAATTACCAATGCGTTTGAGCGGCAGTTGATTGGACTACGTCGGGCGGTGCACCGTGATCGAGCCCAGCTCCGGAAGATTGGCAATAAGGAAATTGTGCGGTTTGTGAACTACGAACACCGTATCAATGATATGGTAGCAGCCTTGGTGCCAACGAATGTGGCACTCCTTAAAGTGATGAATGGGCACTATTTTTCAATCTACGAGGACGACAGGGAAGAGGTGGAAGACTTGCGTATCGCCAATGAGCAGGCGGTCGATTCGGCTCGCATTCTCCTTAAAACGATTCAGAATGTGCGGTCTGCGTCGGAGGCAATTCTCACTAATAACCTTAACAACCGTATTAAAACTCTGACGGTTTTAACGATTTTGCTCACAGTACCGACAATTGTTTCTTCGCTCTTTGGTATGAATGTGCCGCTGCCGCTCGAAGATAATCAGTATGCATTTGAGTTTGTAATTGCGGTGGTGCTTGGAGTCGTTGCACTGGCGGTGTGGTATTTTAAGAGGAATGAATGGCTCTAATTCTATGAAACAGCAGGTTTTTTATATCCATGGTGGGGAAGGGTTCCTTAATCATGAGGACTTCTTGGAAAGATTGCGAACACAAGCACTCTGGCATTTACCGACAAGTAACAGCTTTGTGTCTAAAAAGTGGACCGATTCATTAGCAGATGATTTAGGTGCTGATTTTGAGGTGGTTGCACCAGCGATGCCTAATAAACAAAATGCAAAGTTTGAGGAATGGAAAATTTGGTTTGAACGACATTTTGAGTATCTGCATGATGATGCGATTTTAATTGGGTATTCACTTGGTGCCATGTTTTTAGTTAAGTATCTAGCTAATTACGATTTGCCTTTTGTCCCTAAGAAAGTGTTTCTGATGGCAGGCGCGTACGAGTTGCCTGGTTTTGTGGATGATAGTTGTGGCGATTTCTTAATTGCGCCTGAAAAAGTAGCAACTATTCAAGAAAAACTAAAGAATATCGTTATTTTTCACTCAAAAGATGACTTTGTGGTGCCGTTTGCGCATGGCGAGGCCCTAGCGAAGGCACTGCCGGAGGCAAAATTTGTGGTATTTGAGAATAAGAACCACTTTTTGATCGAGGAATTCCCGGAATTGTTGGCGGAAATTAGGGGTTAGGGGAGAAAAGGGCGGATGCGCGAGCGCATCCGCCCTTTTCTCGATACCAGTGAGTTACCCCGTGAAAGAAAGTGCCGTTTCGTTCGTCTACGTATATAATGGTCATTACATGGAAGGGAAGGATTCGACTGACAACCTAAGTGACCACGAAGCGCGTTTTTTGAAAGCTTTCGATGAGTATAACGATGCCTTGTTCCGGCACGCGTACTTACGAGTGAGTAATCGCGAGAAAGCCATTGATTTGGTGCATGATGCGTACACAAAAGTATGGTCATACATCCGCGATGGTTACCAAATTGATTCATTCCGCCCCTTTTTATACAAAGTCCTCAACAATTTAATCATTGACGAGTACCGTAAGCGGAAAGAAGCATCGCTCGATGCGCTGATGGAGCAAGAGGGTGTTGATGAAGGATCGTTTGATGATTTGTCAGAAAACACTGTTGAAATGCTTGCGGCTACCATTGATGGACGAAAAGCCTTCGACTTGCTGGAGGAACTGCCAGATCAATACCGCGAAGTGATTATCTATCGCTTCGTCGACCAGCTCGGTCCGCGCGAAATCAGCGAGCTTATCGAAGAAAGTGAAAATGTCATATCGGTACGGATTCATCGTGGTCTAAAGTTGCTGCGGCAGAAAATTGAAGCAAACGATGAATATGCCGAAGAGCGTCGCAAAGCAAAGCAAAAGAAAAAACAAACAAATTTACACACATGAAGCAATTCAGCCAACAACTACATAAAAAAGCTGAAACGACTGTAAAACTACAGGCGGCTGAGTGTCGTGAGCTTCGGGAGCGCGTCGTTGCGTATATGGAGTATCATCCGCTTCCAGCTAATCTTAAAGCTGAAAAAGCAGTACAGACACCAGCTTCACTCGCTACGGATGCGTATCAGGTGGTGCTGGTACCATTTCGTGCATTGTTTAAGTATGGAGCTGTCGCAGCGGCGGTAGTTTTGGTGCTGGTGCCATTTATGGCTGAGAAGGCTGTGCCTGGCGATGTTCTCTACGCAGTAAAGGTGCAGTTTAACGAAGAAGTACGTAGCACACTAACGTTCGATAGCTTTGAGAAAGTTGAGTGGGAGACGGAGCGACTTAATCGCCGCATTGCGGAAGCTCGCTTGCTTGCAAGCGAGGGGCGTCTGACAGAAGAAGTTGAGGCAGAGGTGGCTGATGCTGTGCGCATTCACACCGAGAATGCTAAAAGAGAAATTGAAACACTTCGTGCCGAGGACGCTGATGAGGCGACTATTGCGTCTATTGCGCTCGATACTACTCTAGAAGTGCAATCAACTTCGCTTAAGGGTGATGATGTCGAGGTTGCTCGAATGATGGCGGTGACTGAAGTGAGTCGACCTGTGAGTTTGATTGCTACCGCGCTTGATGAATCTCGTGGTGAGTCTGAGGTGGTGAATGCTTCAACTACGCCTGCGTATAGTAAACTAATTGCTCGAGTGGAACAAAACACAACAAGGATTTATGAGTTGCGTGATCAGTTGCGTGAAGTTGCGCCAACAGCTGAACTGGGCGAGGTGGATCGTCGCGTGGCTGATATTGAGCGGGCCATTTCAGAGGCTGTTGCTATGGCTGTGGATGACGAAGTCGGTGCTAGAAAGTCTTTGGTAGAGGTATTGCAACGCACACAGCGACTCATTGTCTTTATGACTGAGATTGAAGTATCCGAAACAGTTGATATTGAGACATATGTGCCGGTTGTGTTAACGAGTGAAGAGAAGCAGGAAATTATTGCTAGTTCGACAAAGGCAGTGCGTGACATGATGGAAATAGTCACTGAGCGTTTGGTTACTGTAGATGATCAGGCGCTGCTTGATAAAGCTTTGGCTGGCCAGAAGGCGCTGGCCGCATTATCTGAGAGAATGGCCTCAACATCAGCTGATTTTGAAACATTTGTTGCTTTGTACGAAGAGGCGGTAGTAATGGCTGCTGATATTGAAATGTTGCTTGCACAACAGGAATTGCCAATTGTTATTGATGAGGTCGCAACATCGTCTTCGCTGGTGGCTACTAGTACTGAGTCGATGGCCATTGGTACATCGACTGCTAGTAGTACTGAGGTTTTTTCCGAGACGTCCTCAACAACTGACGATTTTGATGTTTCAGTTGACACTAGTCTATAATCACGTATATTTGCTGTATGCAACGCGCACACGTACAAATCAATCAAGTAAACGAAGGAACATCAGTATGGTTTTTCTTCTTTACTTTTATCGCCTGGGGCGGGTTGGTTATGATGAGTGCGTAAAGAAACTCAAAAACCGGCTCGCCCTAGGCGAGCCGGTTTTTGTTTTAGTTGGTTCGCCGGGAAAATATTTGAAGGCTTTCAAATATTTTCCCGGCTCGTCAGAGTCTGGAAACTGCTTTTTATCTAAAAAGATGAGTGTTGTTCTTTACTATCGGAGGTGAATCAATGGACGCGGCAATTTGTCGTAATGTATATGATGATGTGAGCGCCCGACTGGGCGTGAGTTTTATCACTCCCAAACAGATTGAGGAGGTATTTGGGTGGAAATATTCGGCAGAGCAACACGATACTCTGTTGGCGGCTTTGTCGGATGACGTGGTTGAGACGGCGTTGCAAAGCGACGCTTTGTTGCTACCGCTGCCGCCCACGGTTCGGAGTCTCTATGCACTTTTTTCTCTTGGTCGTGAGGGGATGGTCTATCGCTACCGTAATTATCGGTATGCGAATGAGACATTTACTCGCGAAGGTGCATGGCTGCTGTTCCCAAAACGGCCTAACTCCAATTCTGTTGGTCTGGCGTATGAAGATCAGTGCAAGCTTTTGGTGCCAGGTGAGGTGATTCCCAATGCTGCTGAGATTGCGTACGTGATTGTTGCCTTTCGAGCGGTGCATAAGGAACATTGCTATGTCGGAGTGTATCTCCGTTCAAGCACGCAGTATATGCTTGACTGCAATGTGGCCGTAGGTTGTTCTGAAGGTGAGATTTCGATGCAGGACATGTACAATGGTGCTCGACTCGAAAATGTACAATTTGCAGCCGCTACGTTCATTTAAATGATTTTCAATACACCAAACGCCTTGCGTCTTGGTGTATTTTTTTTATTATGTATAGCTCTCAGATTGGGTCAGTATGAAATCTAAAATTTTAAGTATTCAGTTTAGAACTAATCTGCAAGCACTAGCTATGGAGCGGGCAAGTATAGTGCGTGAACTCGCTGATGTGCCAGTCGATTTTGTGAATGTGTGGTCAAGCGAAATCGATTGGCAGCAGCCGGCCAGTTATATGCCTCAATATAGTGGGGTAATTTTGGGTGGATCTGGCGAGTATGATTTTGATGGTAATCGCAAGGAGGATGATCCAGCGCGTCTTGCTTCGTATGAATTATTAGAAAAACTGCGCCCACTATTTTCGTATCTTTTCGAGCATGATATTCCCACGCTAGGGATTTGCTATGGACATCAATTGCTTGGAGCTTTTGCTGGAGCGACAGTGAGGTGCGATAGTTCTCAGCGCAAGACGTGTACACATGCGCTCAAATTTATTGTTGATAAGCAGGAACATTTTTTATTTGCTGATATTCCAGAGGATTTTACTGCTCACTATGGACACAAAGATTCCTTAGATCGTGTCCCAGACGGAGCTGTATTGCTTGTTACGGGTGGTGAGCAGTGTCAATTTTCTGCTTTGCAATACCAAAAAAATATTTACTCAACCCAATTTCATCCAGAACTTACTATTGCAGATATTATCTTACGAGTTGGGGCTACACCAGGATATTTACCAGAGGGCGCTTTGGTGGAAGAAATATTCAACGAGGCGCCGCATGCTAATAAAATATTGCGAAACTTTGGGAAATTTATTTCACGGTAGCTGCTGAACGAGCATGTTGAGGTAAGATAGTATGAGAAAAACCGCCTAGTCCCATCCAAGCGGTTTTCTCTAACTAACGTTAGTGAAAGAACAATCACCCTCGGTTTTTGTGTGCATTTCCCACCGAGGAACAAACATAGTACGAGCTAAGGGCTGGAGACTCAAGTAAATACCTGTGCATATTGCTCATCCTGCTCAGTTTGATAGGGTAGAAGGGTATTAGTTAATCAGTTGTGACATGTTTGATTCGTTTTCTGCTAGTGCGATTGCTAGCTCGATGCCTGCGTTGGTGTATACAGTGCCGTTTTTAGGCGAGACTAATTTCGGTTTGGCACTGGCGTCAGTGGTCACCTTTCTTGGGCTTACATTTTGTTTTTGGCTGGTTCGGGCAGTGCTGTTGGTGCATCTTAAGTCTTTGGCAAAGCATACTATTGGCTCGCTTGATGATACGCTGGTGGCGGCAGTTGAGGGCATCAGGACATGGGTATACTCGTTGGTGGCTCTGTACGCTGCGCTACAGTTTTTTGTTTTACCGCCACTGCTTGATACTATTATTACTGGCGGATTTTTCTTTGTGGTGGTGTGGCAAGCGATCGAAATTGCCACCTGTTTTCTTGAGTACTTCGTTTCAACCTACCTAGAAAAGGACGAAGATGGAGATGGGGTGGTAGATCCAAACGCGGCCACTGCTTCGCACATGGTAACGTTGATTGCACGGATTATGCTGTGGGCGCTCGGTATTCTCTTTGTGCTTTCAAATATGGGTATTGAAGTGACGTCACTTATTGCTGGACTTGGCATTGGCGGGGTTGCGGTTGCGTTTGCGCTGCAAGGAGTACTCAGTGATTTATTTGCTTCGTTTTCTCTGTACTTTGATAAACCTTTTCGTATTGGCGATTTTATCATTATTGGTGCTGATATGGGTACTGTTGAGAAGATTGGTATTAAAACCACGCGCATTCGTACGTTGCAAGGGGAAGAGTTAGTGGTTTCAAACACGGAGCTTACCACTGCTCGAGTACAGAACTTTAAGAAGATGCAGGAACGGCGTATTGTGATGCAGTTTGGTATTACATATGAAACGCCACAAAGTCGCGTGCAAGAAGTGCCTGGTGTGGTAACGAGCATTTTTGAAGCACTTGAAGGCGGCCGGCTTGATCGAGTTCACTTTACTTCGTTTGGTGATTCAGCGTTGATTTTTGAGGTGGTGTACTATGTTGAGTCGCCAGATTACGCAGTGTACCTTGATATTCAACAGCAATTTAACTTTGCTCTGATGGCTCGGTTCACTGAGCTGGGAGTTGATTTTGCGTATCCTACGCAAACCATTTACACGAAGACGGTTAGCTAAAACAAAAAGCGCGGCACCCAAAGGGTGCCGCGCTTTTTGTTCCTATGCCCCGGCCTGTTGCAGCAAGGTTAGCAAGAACGGTGCCAGCGTAGTGGCAAAAATAGAAGCGCGATAGGGCAAATTTCCGCTAATATTCTGCGCCAAGGTAAAACCAGTTTCTTCATGTATGGTGCGTTCAATATGCGAAAGAGTGATAGCGCGTAAGCTACCTAATCCATCAAGAGTGTCGTCCCCACGAGTAACGATAATGCCGATTACCTGACCGCTTTCGTTTATGATAGGTCCGCCAGAAGCTCCCTCTGCACCAACAGCGCTGCCACGAATGGAAATCACATCTGCATAATTAGAGCCAAAGGTGTAGAGTTCTGAAATAGTAGAACTGGCTTCCTGTGGAATGAGGTCAGCGCTTGGGCCGTTAACTAAAAGATTCGTGGCCGGATATCCTGCTGCGGTCACTGTAGCTTCACGCATGGTTACTGGAAGCAGGGCGGTGTCGACGCTGAGGGCAGGGAAAGCCGCTGGAAGCGGCTCACCGTCGATGCTGTCCTTCACATACAAGAGTGCGTAATCACGTTCACCGGTGCCCATTGGAACGGCTTGATGCATCTCATCAGCGTTATCGAGTACCCACGCTGGTGAGATGTAAAGCAAATCTGCTTCATATCGCGGAGCAGCTGGAGTGCCAGCTCGAACAATACATTCGGTGTCGCCTCCTTCGTGCGTTGTTTCAAGGAGAAGGAATTGCGCAACGTGCGCGTTGGTCAAAATAACCCCATCAGGATCAATGAAAAAACCAGTGCCGGTAGTGGTTCTGATGTAGCTGTCAGTAATGTAGGTGCAGTAAATATTTACGATTGCATCAAGAGGGTTTTCTGCTGTTTCGCCAGTAAGACCTGCTGCTGCGCCAAGTGCTGCACGCTGGTAATCAGCGCTCTTCAAGAGAATGTCTGGAATGGTTCGTTCAAGCCGGCTTGGTAAAAATGAGAGGGTAGAATTGTCGGGTTCAATTTCCTCACTGATGGTGGTTGGCAACTCTTCTGTGTTAGTCAGCCAAGTACTGATTCGATTGGCGATGCTGTTGGTAAACAGCATATAGGCCATCAAAATACCGATGAGCAAGTCAGCTAGAAAATGCATGTTATGAACAAGTATACCATTTTGGCTCTAGCCACATTAGGTTGTGGTGGTATAGTGAAAAAGTCGACGGATATCCGCCAGACACTTCTTGAGTTCTTTTTCAGGAGAAGCATGATGGATACCAAGCGCTACATTGGTGACGACGATGACGGCTTCGACCGCGGCTACAACTAAGCAGTAACCCTCCTCCGACTTTACCGGTGCGCAACGTGCACCGGTTTTGTTTTATGTTTATTAAATAGACAAAACCGCTGAAAGCGGTTTTTTGTGTGCGGGTGAGAAGAATCGAACTCCCGACCACTGCTTGGAAGGCAGTTGTTTTACCACTAAACTACACCCGCGAGTGAGTAAGATAATGCCAAGCTGGCTTGAGCATTAGTCTTACGAGTGAAGCGGTTGTATCGCTAGATACACCCGCGAGCGAAAATCACTCGCACCTCAGAAGCATCTGCCTTGAAGTGAAACGATTCTAGCACAGTGGTCGAGGAAAACAAGCAATTGGTATACAATGTATTGGTATGAAACAGAAACTATCCTTAGTGACGCTCGGTGTGTCTGACTTAATGGCAGCGCGAACATTTTATGAAGACGTTCTGGGTTTTGAACCAGCACCTGAAAGTAGCGAATCGGTGGCCTTTTATGACATGCAGGGCACGTGGCTGGGGTTGTACTTGGCTGACGCTTTGGCTGAAGATGCGCAAGTGGCTCCAGAAAGCGATGGCTTTAGACAGGTTACCTTGGCTCACAATGAATCCAGTCGTGAGGCAGTAGATTCGCTATTTGATGATTTGCGGAATCAGGGAGTGGAAATTGTAAAGGAGCCACAGGAAACATCTTGGGGCGGATACTCAGGCTACTTCGCTGACATTGATGGTCACTTGTGGGAGGTGGCGTACAATCCCTTCATGGATCTGACGTAAGGTTGGTTCAGCGCTTCCATAGATACGTAAAAGCCCCCGGCTACAGGGGCTTTTACTTTTGTGGTGGGAAATAGCAAATTACTTTGCATCTCCGCGTTCATAGCGTATTACCTCCGCTACGTTAGTAATTATATCATATTGATTAGGAGAGAGAAAAGCGGCGGGTCCTTTGGACCCGCCGCTTTTCTTAGATAGGAGCAGTGCTCTATTTTACCGCATCCTTCAGTGCCTTTGCAGCGCGGAACTTTGGTACGCGCATTGCAGGAACTTTCACCGTCTCACCAGTGCGTGGGTTGCGAGCTTCGCGAGCAGCTCGAGTCTTTGCCTCGAAGATGCCGAAACCTGCGACTGATACCTGGCCACCATCCTTCATGGTTGCTTCGATGCTGTCGAATACTGCGTCGACTGCTCGTTCTGCGTCAGCCTTAGTGGTACCAAGTACTTCATGCACTTTGCTGATGATGTCTGCTTTGTTCATAGATCAGATGTTTATGCTAAGAGCGGTTAATGTGTGGTGAGCGATAAACTCAAGCACGTTGCCGTAAAATGGCTTGAAAACATTATATAGCAACACATATTCCCTGCAACGACTACACAAGTGCGTTTTGTGTGTTGTAGTATTTTTTGAGCTAAAAAAGAAAAACGACCGATTGGTCGTTTTTCTCTAGCGTGCGTAACTGACGACGCGAGTTTCGCGAATAACGTGCACTTTAATTTCGCCTGGATAGCGTAGCTGAGCTTCGATATTGGTGGCGATAGTTCGGGCGAGTTGGCTTGCCTCGAAGTCGTTTAGCGTTGTTGGGTTTACCAGTACGCGGACTTCGCGACCAGCTGAGATGGCGAAGGCGCGTTCGACGCCGCTTAAGCTGGTGGCGATATTCTCAAGATCTGAGAGTCGCTTGATATAGTTCTCTAGTGAGTCGCGACGCGCACCAGGACGTCCGCCTGAGATAGCATCGGCTACCTGTACGATGATAGATTCTGGAGTTTCGTACGGATACTCTTCGTGATGCGCGCGCATAGCGAGAATAACCTGTTGATCCACGCCGTATTTTTCAAGTATGCGAATACCAATCTCGACGTGTGTACCAGCTACTTCATGACTAACGGTCTTGCCAATATCATGGAGTAGGGCGCCGGCGCGTGCGGTGGCGACATTAGCGCCGACTTCTTCGGCGAGGACGGCAGCAATGTGTGCCATCTCGACTGAGTGCCACAGTACATTCTGACCGTAGCTGGTGCGGAAGTGCAGACGACCAAGAATGGTGATGAGGTCTGGGTGGAGGTTTGGCACATTGGCTTCGTACGCTGCCTTTTCGCCCATAGCACGAACGGTCTTGGCGACTTCGCTGCGGGCCTTTTCGACTGATTCCTCAATCTTGGCTGGTTGGATTCGACCGTCCTTGAGAAGTGACTCTAGTGCTACGCGCGCAATTTCGCGGCGAATTGGGTCAAAGGAAGAGAGGACGATATACCCAGGCGATTCGTCGATGAGGACGTCCACGCCGGTAGCGCGTTCAAACGCACGTACGTTACGACCCTCCTTTCCGATTACCTTACCCTTCAGATCGTCGCTTGGAATCTCTACGTGTGCCGTCATGAGATTTGGCGCCATGGTGTTACCGAGGCGATGAATCGCTGCGAGCAATAGGTTTTGAGCTTTTGCTTCGTAGTGTTCCTCGCCAAAGCGATCAATTTTTTCGATGCGGCCACGGAGGTCTTCAGCTCGCTCGTTTTCTATTTTGTGTATGAGCTGTTCGTACGCTTCGTCTTTTGAAAGACCGGCGGCGGCTTCGATTTTCTTTTCAATTTCGCCGGTACGCTCATCGAGCTGTGATTTGATTGATTTAATCTGTTCAACCTTGCCGCGCAGGTCTTCTTTTTGTGACTCAATGTCAATTTGGCGCTCATCGAGCACTTCTTCACGCTTGTCTAAACGTGTTTCTTTTTGTTCAAGCTTTTCTTCTAAATGTTTTCGCTCAGCTTTTGCTTCGTTCTCGATCTTTTCTGCTTTCTGTTCCGCTTCTTCTACAATTGAAAGCGCCTTTTTTTCTGCCGTAATCTCTCGCTCTTTGAGTTCCAGTTCAATCGAATTTTTCTTAGATTGTGCATGGAGATAACGCAGTCCGTAACCGGCTCCTATACCAAGAAACAAAGCCCCTGCCAACGATATCGTAAATAGGATTGGTGGCATGTTTTCTTATTAATTAACGTTCGTAACAGTACAGATGAACTGTACTAGAGTTTTGGGGGAATGTAAAACAGCGGGCGGGCCCTATGGGCCCGCCCGCTGTTTTACATTTACTCGACCTATTCCCGTATAGCATATTTCGAGCGTCCGCGAGGATTACGGGCAATACCAGCTCGGCATACATCGGAGCGTGTGAGAAATATGCTATACGGGAATAGGTGTTATTCCTACTTGTAAATCTTATCTACAATACCGTAGGTTTTTGCTTCTTCTGCATCCATGAAGAAGTCACGATCAACATCTTTTTCAATTTGCGTTAACTTTTGACCAGTGGCTTTAGCAAGCATTTTATTAAGCTTCTCGCGGGTCTTGAGGATCCAGCGAGCGGTAATGTCGATGTCAGATGCCTGACCGTGCGCGCCGCCTGAAGGTTGGTGAATCATTACTTCGGCGTTTGGCAAAATGTAGCGTTTGCCTTTCGCGCCTTGTGAGAGGATCAATGCGCCCATAGAAGCGGCGAGACCGACACACACTGTGGCGACGTCAGGCTTGATGTGGTGCATGGTGTCGATGATAGAGAGTCCTGCGGTAACACTCCCGCCCGGTGAATTGACGTACAGAAAGATGTCTTTCTTTGGGTCTTCGGCTTCGAGGAAGAGTAATTGCGCCACGATAAGATTGGCCGTGTAGTCTTCGATTGGTCCAGTGACAAAGATAATTCGTTCCTTTAAGAGGCGAGAGTATATATCGAAGGCGCGTTCGCCTCCCACGGTTTTTTCAATCACCATTGGCACCAAGGTATTATGTGGCATGTGGTGCTCTTTTTCAGATTTCATAAAAGTTTCAGTTTCAAAATATCCAATAGATGTACTACTTAGTACTTGCGTATCGTAACAAAATTGCAGAAAAAGCAAAGCCGCCCATCTAGTGGGCGGCTAATTGCGCGTTGGAGCTTACGCGGAGCAGCAGCAACTGTTGGAAAATTCCACATGCTGCAGTTCAACTCTGAGTTGATGATAGTGGGACGACTGCCTTGACAGGCACGCCACTGACTCACTGCTTACAGGACATTTTTTGCCTTCTTGCTTCTTCTGACATTTGCTGTGGTTCGGTGCTCGATTGCAGGTAAAAGTTTGCAGCTGTTGGCGAAGCTGCAGCACCTTTGGTGCTTGGCAGTCACAGAGTGTTTCTGGCTGCTGCGTGGTTACTGCATCCAGTCCAGAATCGTCAGTTACTCGTTGTAGCATGATGCTATCTCCTTATAAAGAACAATTTAGAACAAAAAACCGGCGAATCGCCGGATGATACTTCTTGATTTTGCAAATCACATTTACGCATCCGGCGAAACAACTCCCTCATTCACGAGGAGTAGATTCTGTAGAAACATAAATGTAATATGCATATTTTTATACTACTCCTGTTGGCAAATAATGCAAATCTATGATGTGTTTAAAAAGCCGGCAGGCCCTATGGGCCTGCCGGCTTTTAAATTATTTACTTCTCTTCTAGTTGCTTCATCACTTCTTCATTTAGAAGTACCGAAGCAACATAGAGTCGTACACGATGTTCGTCTGCATCCTTGAAACGTTCCATGAGCGCCTTGGTCTGCTCATTTACTTTCTCGACGTCGGGGACAATTTCTTCTTTCTTCGCAATTTCGTTCAGTACAAGCTGGAGCTTGGCTCGCTTTTCGGCGGCTGGGGTCCACTCGGCGACAAGGTCTTCTTTGGTCTTCTTGATGTGAGTGAGGTAGTCATCCATCTTGAGATTGGCGCGATCGAGATCTTCCTGCATCTGCGCAAACATCTGATTGATTTCAGAGTCGATGAGTACCTTTGGAAGCACTATCTCAGTTTTTTCAATCACGGCATCAGTAATATCTGCGCGATGCTTGGCAGCGTTGTTTTGCTTCTTCTCAATTTCAAGATGTTCTTTAATCTTTGCCTTAAAGTCTGCGACGGTTTCAAACTGACCAGGCTGACCAAGGGTTTTGACGTACTCGTCTGTGAGCTCTGGAAGTGGTGCGTCTTCAGTATCTGCCTCCTTCGCTGCTTTGCTTTCTGGAGTCGGTAAATCACCTCCTTCGGTCTTAGCTGCTGCTTTCTGCTGGAGGCGTTCGTAAGCAGCTTTCTGGCGCTGAATATCTTTGATTTGCGTATCGATTTCTTCCTCAGTCACTTCATCACTTGGACGATTTTTGTTGATATCCTTAGAGATTTTTTCGTAGTCAGGGAGAGAGAAGGTTGGGATTACTGCTACCGTAATAGTGAATGCGAGTGGATTTTGTGGGGCGATTTTCGTCACTTCAATTTGTGGATGGCCAATTGCTTCGATTTGGTGCTCTTCAATAATATGTGGGTATGAGTGTGCAATGGCTCGCTCTGCCATCTCACCGAGGATTGCCATCTCACCGAGGTGCTTTTCAAGAATCGGGGTAGGGATATGACCCTTGCGGAAACCTGAAATTTCAACGTTTTTCCCCAGTGCTACCAAAGCAGCCTTACGTTCGCTTTCAAGCTCAACGTACGGAAGTTCGCCAGTAATTTTTACTTGTGAACCCTCAAGTACTTCGACTTTGAAGGCTTCTTTAAAATCTACAGAATGTGAATGATGTGCCATAGTGCCCGCTAGTGTACGCACTTAGAGGGAAAATGCAACCAAAATTATAAAAGCGGGCGGGCCCTATGGGCCCGCCCGCTTTTATAAAGTGCTTACTGTGCCTCTGCCGCAGCATCAAGTTCGGCTTCGATAGCGGTCATTTCGGCATCAAGACTATCAAGATTGGTTGCTTCAATGTCAGCTTCAATAGCCTCAATTTCGTCAGATGGACTAGTGGCTGACATAACTTCTACTTGAGCCTCCGCAGTGGTACTTTCAGGCTCGTTGTTCTCTTCGATAGTTGGCCGTTCCATCATGGGTGTCGGAGTAGTTGGTGTCAGAGTGGAAAACCAGTAGTAGAGACCTCCTAGAATCGCGATGAGAGCGATCGCAAGCAGTAGAAGCACAGGCCCACTAATCATATTTGGTTCTTCAGCGGCGGTGTCCTCGGTAGTTGTGGCGGCATTTTCTGGCATTTTCATTTCTTCGCCTGCGTAGTTTGGAGCTTGAATATTTTGATCGTCATTCATGGTAGTTTACGTTTAAGGGTTTGCAAAATGCTAAGAAGCCGCTTCAGGTGTGTCGTTCTCCTCTTCAGTTGCGTTTGATTCTGGTACGGTTGAGGTTTCATCTTCTGACATTCTCATACGAACTGCTTCGCTAGAGCCGGCGCCGTACCCGGCTGCTGAAATGGCTGCTTTAAGTGCAGCAACGGTATTGCGCAGCTCAGTGTGGGCAGTCTTGATGTGGTCACGAATAGCAGTGTATTGCGCTTTTGTTTCAGCCCAGCCAGCACGAGCATCTTCGGCGCCCACTGCGTCGGCTACGGCGGTGTCAATGTTGGCAATTAGCTGTGCCGCAGCATCAACAGATAGTTTCGCTGAGGCGAGCGCGGCATTTGCCTCTTCTGTATCGATGCCAGCTTCAGTAAGCTTGCTGATACGAGTTTCAAGTCTGTCGATGATGTTATTCAAGCGCCCAATAACTGCATCCATGCGGTTGCTCATGTTTGCGGCAAGATTTGTGATACGTTCCTGGGCCCGCTCTTGAAGTTCTGTGCGGCGTTCTTCAACGCGCTCTTTGATTTCCGCTCGCTTTGCGTCAGTAGAAGAGGCAATCTCGGCACGCTTGTTTTCCATTTCTTCACGACGCTCGTCCATGTTTTCTTGGAACTCAGCACGTTTTGCTTCTGTGGTAGAAGCAAATTCTGCTTTTCTTTCAGCTATAGTTGCCTGCATCTCTGCGCGACGGTCTGTCGGAGAGCTGGTTTCTTCTTCTGCTAAGGCATATGCCGCTCCTGCAAACAGAGCCAGAAATAAAGCATGAGTAATAAGAATATTAGTAATAGTTTTCATAAAATTAACTAGTTCAAAACCTCCATTGAGGACTGATTAGGTCTAACATACATAAGTATAGCGCCGCTGGGGCTTTTGCCCCAGCGGCGCTATACACAGAATATATCCTTATTCCAAAGCCTACTTCGCAGCTTCGTAGACAGCGCGGCTTTTTTCAAAAGCAGCCTTGGCTTCAGTAGCGCCGTGCCACTCGCCAACCTCTACCTCCTTCTTCTGCACTTTCTTGTAGGTTTCGAAGAAGTGTGACATTTCCTTGATAAAATGTTTGTTGATGTCTTCGAGATCTTTCACCTCCTCAAAGCGTGGGTCGTCCACCGGGACAGCCACCACTTTGTCATCACGTTCACCGCCATCAACCATTTCCATAATTGCTACTGGGCGAGCCTTCACGAGAATGCCGGGAGCAAGTGGGTAGGTGGTGAGGAGTACTACATCGAGTGCATCGCCATCATCAAAGAGAGTTTGTGGCACAAAGCCGTAGTCGAATGGATAGTCCTGGGCGGTGTGCATCACGCGATCAAGCGCAATCATCCCGGTTTCTTTGTCGATTTCGTACTTGTTTTTAGAAAACTTCGGAATTTCAATAATAACGTTCATTTCGTCAGCTGAACCAGCTGGAATGTCGTGAAGTAAGTTCATATTCTACGTATATTTAATTAGCCTGGTTATAGTAACGCTTTCTCTAATAAATGCAAAAAATGGGCGGGTCCGTACGGACCCGCCCATTTTTTCTAAAAAGCCTTATTTTGCGTCTTCTTTTTCAACTTCTTCAGCAATTTCTTCGTCAATTGCCGGAGCGAGTTCTTCTTCGGCTTCCTCTGGAGTGTCGATTTCATCCTCCTCGTCAGAATCTTCGGTCATGTCGCGGTCGCTGGTTTCGTCAGCTTCCTCGAGCACTTCCTCGATGTCTGGTTTGGTGGTAGTAGCATCTTCGTTTTCCAGCGCTTCATCGTCTTCGCCGGCCGCAGTATCGGCTGGCGCCTCAAGGGTCACCTTGCCGTCTGCATCAGCTTCGGCAAGATCCTCGCCAGTGTTGGCTGACACGATATCAATCTTCCAGCCAGTGAGCTTTGCTGCGAGGCGCACGTTCTGGCCGCCGCGACCAATGGCAAGTGATTGTTGGTCGGGTGAAACTTCAGCAATGGCATGTCCGCGTTCGCCAGCTTCGGTATCTGGTTCAGCTTCAATGCGGATGTCGAGTACCTGAGCTGGTGAGAGAGCATCTTCAATAAATTCCGCTGGTTCTGGTGACCATTCAATAATATCGATTTTTTCACCACCGAGTTCACTCATGACAGTCGATACGCGAACTCCGCGCTGTCCGACGAGTGACCCAACGGGATCGATGTGGTCGTCGTGGGCGTAGACAGCAATCTTAGTGCGTGCGCCGGCTTCACGAGCCACTGACTTCACTTCTACAGTGCCAGACTGGAGTTCTGGTGCCTCAATAGTGAAGAGAGCAACCAGGAAGTCTGGGTGTGAGCGAGAGAGCTTAAGGAAGATACCACGTGGGGTTTCTTCTACGGCGAGCAAGATGGCACGAATGCGTTCTCCTGGCTTGAATCGTTCGCCGGGAATTTGTTCGTCGTACGGCATAATCGCAGTGACGCGGCCGAGATCGACGTAGAGATTGCCTCGCTCAAAGCGCTGGACGTGTCCCATTACGATATCACCAGCTTTCTGGCCGAATTCTGCCAAGGCTGATTCTTTTTCCGCTTCACGAATCTTTTGCATGATTACTTGTTTGGCGGTCTGGGCTGCAATACGGCCAAAATCATCCTTAGATTCAAGTGGGAAGACGAGTTCTTCACCGAGCTCGACATCCTTTTTAATCATGCGGGCAGTGCTAATCATGATGTGTTTTTCTTCGTCGAAGCGTACTTTCTTTTCGCCCTCTTCCTCTGTTTCTTCTTCCTCCTCTTCGTCTTCAATCGGGTTGCCTTCTTCGTCGAGTTCTGGGTCAGGCTTCAGCATGCTCTCATCCACCACGATCTTAATTTGATTAAAGGTGGTAGTGCCGGTTTCCATATCGAAGGCACAGGTCACAATCTGGCCGCGCTTTCCGAATTCTTTCTTATAGGCGGTGGCGAGTGATTGCTCAATTGCGTCAATCATCTTCGCGCGGGGAATTCCGCGCTCTTCTTCCATTTCTGCTAAGACAGAATTAATCACTTTTAGGTCAAACATTGTATTTCTTATTACGTGCCGCATCATGACTTGTGTCATGTGATACGGCACCCTTTTATTAAGTTGTTTTCTTCAGGGCGGGGTTTTGCCTAGCTTTGCCGGGCAAAACCCCGCCCCACCTTACAAAAGCTGCTCGGCCAAAGGCCGAGCAGACAGTCATCAGATGGTGAGAGTGTACCCTTCGAGACGATAAAAGTCAAAAAGAAAAGCCGAGCGCGTGCTCGGCCTTTGATGTCCTGGCTTTAGGGCTTTTGAAGCCCCGGTCTATTTTCGCAAGCACTGGCAACGACGTTGCGCGGATCATCAACTGCTCCAAAGGCCGAAGTAATCGCACCCCAGGAATGGGAAGTGATACTGGTCACCGAAGGGAAGTGTGTCGTGTCGTAAAACGCTCCGCCCACATAGCCTGAGGTGTTGTCTCGTGTGCCGCCATGGCCGGTCACGTAGATGAACGACTTGTCGTAGCGGTGGTACTCGACGGTATTGCAGGTCATACTGCCCACGTTGGTGGTGAGCACCGCTTCTGTCTCGGTCACCCATGCCAGCTTGCCGGCTGCGTACATGGTTGGCCCGGTTACTGCCATGATGCCGAGAACGAAGATGCAGGCGACCGCCGAGTAGAACTGGCGGCCAGACAATGTTTTGGTTTGCATTGATTTCTCCTTGGCTTGGTGGGAGGAGGCCCCACCTCTAATACATATTATACATGCAAATTGTATTATGTCAAATTTTGCACTGGCGTCTGTTCCATATGTTCTCCGTGAACATCTTCGGTCTCTTGGTTTGAGTGGATGTTATAATAGCCACAACAAGTACCGGAGGTAAGGTTCGTTTTTGTCTGTGTGGGTGTGTACTAAGTGTTCCAGCGATTTGACCTAGGGAGGGGTCAAATCGGGAACTAAATTCAACATAGTCGTTACACTCCTTGTTTCATTTAATTTAATGCGAATTCAAGACGAACAACTCAAACGATTCATTCTCGACGCGGGTCTTATTACTAAAGCTGACATCACTGCGGCAGAGAAAATTGCTAAAGAAGAAGAGCGCACACTCAGTGAAGCACTGATTGCACATGGCCACATGACCGAAGATGACATGCGCCGGGTGGAGTCATATGTGCTTGGCATTCCGTTCGTGTCGCTCAAAGGCATGAAGATTGATTTTGAAACACTCACGCTTGTTCCGGAACCTGTCGCTCGTGCCCATAATATTATTGCGTATAAGAAATCTGAGGACACCCTTGAAGTAGCGATGCTCGACACGGCCGATTTGCCGGCGATTGATTTTATCAAGAAAAAGGTTGATTTGCGCATCCAGCCACGTCTTACTGATACTGAATCAATGCGTACGGCGCTCCGTCAATACCAAAAGACGCTCAAGGATGAGTTTGGAGACATCATCATGAAGGATGCGGCTGAACTCAAGGTAGTCAATGAGGACGGCGAGCAGATGAGCGAGCAAGAGCTCAAGAAAATGGCGGAAGATCTGCCGGTAGTGCGTATTGTCGATACGCTCCTTCGCCATGCGATTATTCAAGGCGCATCAGATATTCATATTGAGCCGAGCGAGACTGAGGTGTTGGTGCGATATCGGACGGACGGCATTTTGCACGACGCAATGAAACTGCCGAAGATTGCAGCCGACAGTATCGTGGCTCGACTTAAAGTGTTGTCGAGCTTAAAACTTGACCAGAAGCGCTTGCCGCAGGATGGTCGTTTCAAGATGGAAATGGATGGACAGAAGGTGGCGTTCCGCGTATCCATGCTTCCGGTATTTTATGGTGAAAAGGTGGTAATGCGTCTGTTGCGAGAAAATCGCAGCGGCTACTCGCTTGAGGGTATTGGTTTTCACGGCAGTACCCTTGATCGCGTGCATCGCGCAACTCGGGCCACCACTGGCATCATCTTAGTAACTGGTCCGACCGGGTCGGGTAAGTCTACGACGCTCTATACTATTCTTGACCTTTTAAATACTCCGGAGGTAAATATTTCTACGATTGAGGACCCAATTGAGTATCAAATGCCGCGCATTAATCAGTCGCAGGTAAAACCAGAAATCGGCTTCACCTTTGCGGCCGGACTACGTTCACTCATGCGTCAGGATCCAGACATTATCATGGTGGGGGAAATCCGTGATGAGGAGACGGCGAGTTTGGCAATTAACGCCGCCCTTACAGGACACTTAGTATTAGCAACGCTTCACACCAACTCGGCAGCGGGCACCATCGCGCGTCTTATCGATATGGGTGCCGAATCATTCTTACTCGTTTCAACTCTTCGTGTAGCTGTTGGTCAGCGTTTGGTCCGTAAACTTTCAGATGATCGTATGCCGTATACGCTCACTAAAGCAGAACGTGAAGACTTGGGGGAAAAGGTTGATCTTGATCACGTGCTTAAAACACTCAAAGAGGAAGGAATTGTGAAAAATGACGCAACCTGGAATGACGTGCAGTTTTATCATCCGAAAGAGAAGGGTGAAACTGAAGATGGATACCACGGACGAATGGGTATTCATGAAGTACTCGAAATATCGCCGACTATTAAAGACATGGTGATGCAGGGGAAGACCGGTGATGAAGTAGAGGCGCAGGCGAGAAAGGAGGGTATGCTGACGATGATTGAAGACGGCATCTTTAAAGCAGCTCAAGGACTCACGAGTATCGAGGAAGTATTACGAGTCGTTAACGAGTAATTTTATGGCAAAGTTTACGTACACAGGAGAGGATAAGGAAGGCAATAAGATTGAGAATACTGTTGAGGCTGATGATCGTTTTGCTGTGTACGCCATCGCTCGTAATCAGGGGCATACTGTTTCAACGATTGAAGCAGAGGGAAAATTTAGTGCAAAAAAATGGCTTAATATTGAACGGCTAAACTATCTTATCAACCGTGTTAAGGATGATGAGTTGGTGATGGTGACACGAAATCTCGGTTCGATGCTGGTGGCAGGGCTGACCGTTTCGCGCGCGCTATCAGTAATTGAACGACAGAGTAAAAACCCACGACTCAAAGGAGTGATTAAGCGAGTGATCGAGCGTATCAATCAAGGAGATTCTTTTTACGATACGCTTAAAGAGTTTCCAGAAACGTTTGATAATTTGTACGTTGCCATGATTCGCGCCGGAGAAGAGAGTGGTAATCTGGCTGAATCACTCAAGACACTCTCCATCCAAATGGAGCGCGCTTCAAATCTTAAGAAGAAAATCAAAGGCGCAATGATTTATCCAGCAATCGTCATCACCGTGCTGGTAGTGATTGGTATCTTGATGATGATTTACGTGATGCCACAAATCACTGGCGTGTTTGAGGGGATGGATAAGGAGTTGCCAACGGCAACACAGGTTTTGATTGCTACAAGTAACTTCTTGGTAGAGTATACGTTCCTCGCAATCGGTAGCATGATTGCAGTAATCGCTGGCTTTATCTATTTTTTGCGAACCAAATGGGGCAAGATTTGTTCTTCGTGGACGGTAGTACGGCTGCCGGTAATCGGCAACTTGGCTAAGGAGACTAACGCTGCTCGCACCGCACGCACGCTCTCATCGCTGCTGAACTCAGGTGTGGATGTGATTCAATCGCTCACAATCACCGAGGAGGTGCTACAAAATGTGTTTTACAAAGAGATTTTGCGCGATGCTGCTAAGCGTGTTGAGAAGGGAACGGCTTTGTCAGAAACGTTCATTGAGCGGGAAGATTTGTACCCAATTCTCGTGGGAGAAATGATTTTGGTGGGTGAAGAGACGGGTCAGATTGCCGGCATGCTCGGTGAGATGGCAATTTTTTATGAAACTGAAGTCGAGCGAAAAACCAAAGACCTCTCGACAATCATTGAACCGATTCTAATGGTGGTTATTGGTGCTACTGTCGGTTTCTTTGCGATGGCACTGATTGCACCAATTTACTCAATTTCAGACGGTCTTAAGTAGACATCATGTATCAGTATTCGACACGTAACACAGATGGATTCTCGTTAGTAGAGTTAATTATTGTGGCGGCGCTGTCGGTGGTGGTTTTTTTGGCCCTGTTCTCTTCTGTTAAATACATTTTGCAGGTGATTACATTGTCTGAGTCTAAGCTCAGTGCACTGGCTGTTGCGAATGAACGCATGGAGTATTTTAGGTCGTTGCCGTATGACGAAGTGGGTGTGGTGGCAGGGTATCCGTCCGGTACAATTCCACAGACAAGTACTACCAGCCTCAACGGCATCACTTTCTATGAACGAGTGCGTGTCGACTACGTGGATGACCCCGCTGACGGTCTGTTGGCGGCAGATGATAACGGTATTATTCTAGATTACAAGCAAGTTCGCTTGGAATATGAGTGGCGCATCAATGAGGCCACCAGTAGCTTGCAGCTCGTGAGTACTATTGTGCCGCGCTCGATTGAAACTACGGCGGGTGGAGGAACTGTTCGTATCAACGTTTTGGATGACCAATCATCGCTCTTACCGGGTGCCTCTGTCAGACTGATTAGTTCGAGTAGTACGTTTAGTTATGATGTAACTAATCCAACAGACGCCAGTGGTTCGGCACTTTTCAATGTTCCTGCCGATAGCGGGTATCAGGTTGAAGTGACGGCTATTATTTCTGGTAATCAGTACTCAACTGACAAAACCTACGAGGCGACTACTACGTTGCCTAATCCTGCGGTAGCACCATTTGCGGTGCTCGAATCGGATATTTCAACTCTAACCTTTCAAATCGGTGAGCTGAGCGATCTTTCAATTCAGGCGTTTACGGCAGTCACGGAAGGTTCGGTAATAGAAACATTTACTGACTTGAGTGGCGTGCCATCTAGTACCGATGTAGTTGCAGGCGGAACGTTGCAGCTTTTTGATACAGCCGGTGTCTATGAAACAACCGGAATAGCGTATCTTAGCGAAATTTCACCAGGGCCGCTGCTCGCCTGGAAGACAGCGCGAGTGGCGGCTAGTGTTCCGGTAAACACGTCGTACCAGGTGCAGTTTTTTACCGGCAGCGGCCCGTACGTACTGGTTCCTGATGGCGACCTGCCAGGCAATGCGGTTGGCTTCTCGGACTCGTTGATTGATCTTTCGGGATTAGACACGTCAACATATCCGGCGCTTACGGTTGGGATTACTCTGTCTACCACTGATACGAGCGTAACACCTCAGGTTGATGAAGTTAGTGTGTGGTATCGGACAAGCGAAACGTCAGCAGCAGGGGTAGCATATGCTATGCGCGGCCAGAAAATAATCGGAACAGATGCGAGTCTGGTGCCCGTCTATAAAGTAAGTACTACATCGAGTTTTGATGGTAGTGGTGAAGATGCTTACACTGATTTGGAGTTTGACACGTATACGTTTGATTTTTCTGGGGCAGGGTTTGATATTGCTAGTGCGTGTTCTGCTGAACCGTTTCAGCACGCTGCAGGGGTGGATGAAAATCTAGAATTTATACTTATGGCAGCGGCCGCAAACACGCTCCGTGTCACGGTTGTCGATCAAAGCAGCCGTCCGATTCCTGGGGTGTCAGTACATCTTTCGCGCCCGGGTTATGATACAACGGTCACCACTAATACTTGTGGCCAAGCATTTTTTAGCGGTGGCGGACTCAGTGCAAATACAGATTTTGACTTAGAAGTCTCGGCGGTTGGCTACATCACCAATGATGTCAATCCATTCGAAGTTAATGGTGACACCGTTGCCACAAGTATCTTAAGTGAATAGCGTATGCGTAGTGTAAAGCACAAAACAGCGGGGATGACGTTCATTGAAATGATTGTCATTATAAGTGTGTACACCGTATTAGTGTTAGTCATTTTTTCTAGTGTGACGAGTTTGTATCGACAAAATTCGTACGCTATGTCGCAGGCAAATGAGGTCGATAACGCAAGGCGAGGTATCATGAAGTGGCAGCAAGACACAAAAGAAATGACGACCGGAGCTGACGGAACCTATCCAGTTGATGTAATTGATGAACATCACATGGCTTTTTATGGCGATACTGATCTTGATAACAGCGTGGAGTACGTTGAGTACATCTTGGCGTCAACGACGCTTACTAAATACATCTATGATCCGGTAGGAACACCACCGGTCTATAATTTAGGAACGCCGAGTGCTGAAGAGACGCTTTCTCTGTATGTACAAAACATAAATCAAGGCGTGCCTACGTTTACGTATTTTGATAATGATGGTACCCAGCTCAGTTCTACCTCACCGGTAATTGACGTGCGTTACGTGAAGGCGCAGATTATTGTGAATATTGACCCCGTGCAGTCACCGGGAGAGTTTATGCTGAAGTCAAGTGTGGCGCCACGTAACTTAAAAGATAATCTCTAAACCATGCAGTACCATTCAAAGCAGCAGCAATACTCAGCCGGAACACTGCTTATTTTAGTGTTAGTGTTTGCGGGAATTTTTCTCTCCATTATTGCGGCCTTTATTGGTTCAGTCGTGACACAAAACAAGGTTGTGAATTTCAAGTATGAGCAGGCTCGTGCAACGGAAATAGCTGAAGCGGGCATCAACTACTACAAGTGGCGCTTGGCGCATTATCCTGACGACGTAACTGATGGAACTGGCCTGCCTGGTCCATATGTGCATGTCTATTCTGACCCGGAAGATGGACCGATTGGTGAATTTTCACTATCTATAGCAAGTAGTACGTACTGCGGCAGCATTGCGTCAGTTGAGGTTACGTCTACCGGACATACGTATACAAACCCAGCGGCCGTTGGAATCGTTACTGCACGATACGCACGGCCAACGGTGGCGGAATATTCGTTTATTACAAACGGTGCAGTTTGGTATGGAGATGATCGCGTGATTACCGGACCGGTTCACTCAAACCAGGGTATTCGCATGGATGGGTACCACAATTCGTATATTGGAAGCGGACAGGCAACGTGGACGTGCGACAGTTCATTTGGCTGTGGCTCAAATACTACAGTAGATGGAGTGTATACAACCAGTGGGCACGCGACTCCTGGTCTCTTTACGTTCCCCGTTTCACCGGTTGATTTTAGTGGTCTGACATTGGATTTGCTTGATATGAAGAATAAGGCTCAAAATGACGGTGGCATTTACTATGGCCCATCAGGTGGATATGGCTACCTGGTTGACTTTAACGGTGATGATACGGTAACAATTCGTCGTGTTACAAACACTTCAAGTTACTGGGCGTATTCTTCTGAAGAGGGGTGGCACACAGGCGAGCGAAATGTAATCAGTAATTCATCATTTGTTGCCACAAGAACCATTGATGATGCTTGTCCACTGCTCTATTTTGAAGACAAGGTATGGCTTCAGGGTGATGTGTCGCAGAAGGTTGCGTTGGCTGCTGCTAATTTGTCCTTAGGTTCACAAACTAATATTGTGATCAATGATAATATCAATTATGTGTCTGGAGTGAACGCTGGTTTGTTGGCGATTGCTGAGGATGATGTTGATGTCGGGCTGGCAGTACCTAATAATTTACAAGCAAACGGCATTTTTATTGCTCAAAATGGTCGATTTGGAAGAAATCATTACGTTACCTCTGGCTCAAAAGGGTTACCTGGATCTCTTGATCCGTACGTGCTGCGAGGCACACTCACTAGGTATGGTAGCGTAGTTTCAAACGGTCGAGTTGGAACACAGTGGGTGAGCGGTAGTGTGACGGTATCAGGATTTGTGAATCGAGTCACTTCCTTTGATGCTGATCAGGTAAGCGATCCACCTCCGCTCACGCCAGAAACATCTGATGTCTACGAGTTGAGTGATTGGCAGCAGGAGGGGTAGGGACAAAAAAGGGCGCCCGCAAAGCGGGCGCCCTTTTTTGCTCCCGTGCTACAATCAAAACGTATGAAAAAAACCGTACCACTTGTGGCAGGTAACTGGAAACTTAATCCTGTTTCGCTTGCCGACGCCGTAGCCCTCGGGCAAGCCGTAGTCAAGAAAGTTAAAAAGACCGCAGAGTCATATGTAGCAATTGCGCCATCGTTCCCGCATCTTGCGGAAGTGGGCAAAAAGGTGGCTAAATCAGCTGTGGCGCTCGCCGCACAAGATGTGTCAATCGAGCCAATGGGAGCGTTTACTGGGGAGGTGTCGATTTTACAGCTGAAAGATCTCGGAGTGACGTACGTTATTCTTGGACATTCAGAGCGTCGCGCCATGGGTGAAACAGATGAGTCTGTGCGCAATAAGGCAAAGGTGGTTTTGAAGCATAAGCTTACCCCAATCGTATGTATTGGTGAACGAGAGCGTGACGAGCAAGGAAATTTCTTTACGTTTGTGGAGTCGCAGTTGCGTGCGCTCGCAGAAGTGCTTACGCCGGCTGAGATGAAAAAGGTAGTGATTGCCTATGAACCGATCTGGGCGATTGGTACTGGGAACACTGCCACCCCGGACGATGTAAAAGAAATGCAGCTGTTTATCGAATCAACGCTCACCAAGCTCTATGACCGCGCAACGGCGCGTAAGGTGCGATTGCTCTATGGTGGCTCAGTCAAGCCAGGAAATGCTGCAGAGCTTCATGCAGTGGGTGATATGCAAGGCTTCTTGGTGGGTGGTGCCAGTCTTAAGGCGGATGATTTTGCGGCAATTATTAAAGCAGTAAGTTAATACTATGCGAACAGTTACGGAAGCGGGTGATTTGAAAGGAAAGTATGTGGTGCTACGTTCATCACTTAATATTCCGCTCAAGGACGGCGTGGTGCAAAATCACCTCCGACTTGAGCGAGCATTGCCGACGATGCGCTACCTTAAGGAACAGGGCGCGAAGACGATTGTAATTGCGCATGTCGGACGCGAACCAGAAGAAAGTCTCAAGCCTGTGCATGCGGAGCTTGAAAAATATCTGGGCGTGCATTGGGGCGGTGATATTTTCAGCGAAGATTTTACGCAGCGTCGAGCAGTGATGGGTAATGGTGATATTCTCTTGATGGAGAATACGCGCCAGCATGAAGGGGAAACAGAAAATGATGCTGAGTTTGCAGCGGCGCTCGCTGCGCTTGGTGAGGTGTATGTAAACGATGCCTTTGCTGCTGCTCACCGTGAACATGCGTCTACATATGGCGTGGCGAAGCTGCTGCCTTGCTACGCCGGCCTGACACTCGCCGAAGAAGTGACTCAGCTGCGTAAAGTCATGCAGCCGGCGTCACCATCGCTTTTCTTGCTCGGTGGGGCGAAGTTTGAGACCAAGATGCCGCTCATTGAGAAATACCTCAAACTCTACGATTATGTGTTTATCGGTGGTGCGCTCGCTAACGACATCTTCAAGGCTCGCGGGTTTGAAGTGGGGAAGTCTATGGTATCAGATGTGTCACTGAAGGATGCGCCATTTCTGAATGATTCCAAGCTCCTTGTGCCAATTGATGTGATTGTAGATGGTCCAAATGGCCGCGCCGTGAAGTCGCTTGAGCAGGTCGAGGCAGAAGATTCAATCTTGGATTGCGGACCGATGACCATTGATATGCTGGCAACGTATGTTGAAAAAGCGGCGACTATTCTCTGGAATGGACCATTTGGCGCCTACGAAATGGGCTACACGCAGAGTACGGAAATTACTGCGCGGCACATTGCAGCCGCCGATGGTTTCTCAGTAGTGGGTGGCGGTGATACAGTGGCAGCAGTAGAGAAGCTTCACATCAATGAACTGTTTGGTTTTGTCTCCATTGGTGGTGGTTCGATGCTGACTCTCTTAGAGCAAGGCAGCACCCCAGCAATTGATCTTTTAGAGTAAAAGTAACAAAACGGCCGGCCCCGTAGGGGCCGGCCGTTTTGTTTCAGCTTATTGTATCGCTGCCGCAATCGCTTTGGCTTGTTCGGCAAGCGTTTCATCGGCTGCTTCGGCTTGCTGTACCATCACCTGACCAAGTCCATGCTCAGTAGAAGTCATCGGGTAGAGGCGAAGGTGTACGTGCGGTACTTCAAATCCTTCTACTACCATGCAGGTGCGTACTGTCTTAAAGACGATGTCAGATGCTCTAGCGACGCGCTTCGCGACACCGCAGAGATGCTGATACAAATCGTCTTCTAGGGAGAAAAGATAGTCAGTTTCTTGCTTGGGAACCACCAAGGTTTGGCCTGGTACAGCGGGAAATTTATCCATTAGCACCACACAGTGTTCGTCTTCAAAGACAAAGTGCCCGGGGATTTCACGGGCGATAATTTTTGAAAAAATGCTGCTCATATAGTGACAGTATAAAAGATATTTAAGAAACAAAAAGCCCGCGCTTCGCGCGGGCAAAATCAGTATATGAAATATTGGTCACTAAAATCCATCGGTGGTACTATGACACCTACGTATGGCAGACTACCTATTTCCTGAAGCAGAGCTTAGTACTGATTTACTATTGCCGGGGATTTCGCCGCTTCTAAATCGCTTACTCCGCGAGCGCGGTATCGATACTCCCGAAGCAGCGACCATTTTTTTAAATCCTGATTACAATACGCAGCTTCACAACCCATTTCTTCTGCATGATATCGATAAGGCCGTGGAGCGTATTTTGCGCGCGATGGCAGACGGCGAATGCATTGGAATTTTTAGTGACTACGACTGTGATGGTATTCCTGGTGCGGTGGTACTGCATGATCTTTTTAAAGCGCTGAAGTACGATAATTTTCAAAACTACATTCCGCACCGGCACTACGAAGGGTTTGGGCTTAGTACCACAGCGATTGATGCGCTCAAGAAAGACGGCGTAACACTTGTGATTACAATTGATTGTGGCACCTCAAATGTCGAGGAGGTGGTTCATGCTAATGAAGTAGGGGTAGACATTATTATTACCGATCACCACGAGCCAGAAGCAGAACTTCCGGCGGCCGTTGCGGTGGTAAACCCCAAGCTTGGCGACTATCCCTTTGATGGACTCTGCGGGGCGGCGGTGGCATATAAGCTCGCACAAGCGGTGCTCGAAAAGGCGGAGCATGAGCTCACGCCGGGCTGGGAGAAGTGGTGGCTCGATATGGTCGGGGTGGCCACGATTGCCGACATGGTGCCTTTGGTGGATGAAAATCGTGTGCTCGCGCATTACGGACTGCAGGTGTTGCGGAAGTCGCGACGGCCAGGCTTGCAGCAGCTTCTCAAAAAAGCGCGGATTGACCAGCGGTATCTGACCGAAGAAGACATTGGCTTTACGATTGGGCCGCGGATCAATGCCGCGTCGCGGATGGACACCCCCGAAGATGCGTTTCAGCTTTTATCCGAGACCGACGTAGTGAAGGCAGGTGAGCGAGTGTCTCACTTAGAAAAATTAAACACGGAACGTAAGTCGCAGGTGGCACTCATGACCAAAGACCTTCACAAGCGGCTGAAGGACGTGGAAGAAATTCCACCGGTGATTGTGATGGGGCATACGGATTGGCGGCCATCGCTGGTGGGTCTGGCAGCCAATAAGCTTGCTGAAGAACACAATCGGCCAGTCTTTCTCTGGGGGATTGATGGTAATGGCGTATACAAAGGTTCGTGTCGCTCTGGTGGTAGCGCGAGTGTGGTGAAGCTGATGCAGGCCATTCCAGAAGTTTTTATTGAGGCGGGTGGACATCATGCGTCGGGCGGTTTTTCGGTGAAAGAAGAGCATATTTTTACCTTCGGTGAAAAGCTAAATGAAGCGTGTCTCGCGCTTGGCGATGAGGCGGTGGTGAAGAATGAAGTGAAGGTGGATGCTGAGCTTTCGCTCAATGAGGTGAATCAGCTGCTTATTTCAGAGTTGGCGAAGCTCGCGCCGTACGGCGCGAGCAATCCAAAACCGCTCTTTGTATTTCGTAATGTGACGCCGAGTACGGTAGAGGTATTTGGTAAAGCAAAAGATCACACCAAGCTTACCTTTGCGACCGAAAACGGTCGCTTGGAAGGCATTGCTTTTTTCCGCGAACCAGCGCAATTCACGCAAGAACCCAAAACAGACATGCCCTGTACGGTGATTGCGCATGTCGAGCAGTCGTTTTTTATGGGTCGCCGACAGATACGGCTGCGGGTAGTAGAGGTGGTCTAAATATTGACTTTTACATATAAATATGGTAAAGTTCTAGCTACACGTTCTTTACAACTGCATCAGATACATCGACCATCCGCTTGGTTGCGGCTCTAGAGCTGCCTCGAGCGGATGGTCGATGACGGACCACCACTTTTGAAAATCCATTGAAGGAGATGACAATGAACGTCAAACTCGAAGAAATGTCCCGTAATACCATCAACTGCCCGATGACCATGCGCCCGAAGGGTACTTTCATCGACTATCGACTGAGTGTGGACGACGGGCTGACGTTCGTTGTTGTCCGCTTTCTTCCCAACATTCCCGATGCGCGTGAAACGCTCACTCGCATCAAGTTCAAGCCGGAAGGCAGCAAAGAGCAAGAGCTCTTTGCTGCCAAGAAGTTCATCAAGAAGACGGGTACGCTCGTCTTCCTCGCCGCTGTGGATGGCCGATGGGTCATCTACCGGCTCGTGAAAACGGCCGGTCGGCCGTTGGTCGACCAGGTCTGGCAAGTGACCGCTGCCGGGGTGCACTACCCCGGCGTCGGTGAACAAAAAGACCCTGCAGCTGCTGCCAGGTTCAAGGCCAAGCTGGCTGCGCTCGAAGGAGCAGAGCCGGTCTACGAACCGGCAGAGATGCCCTTCATGAAGGCAGCACAAGCAGCTCTTCAGCAAGAAGAAGCAGCCGCCGAGGCAGCGTTGATGGCGAAGGTGGAAGCCGAGCGTCGTGAAGCAGCTGAAAAGGCTGCTGCCGAGCGCAAGGTCAAAGCAGATGCAAAAACAGCAGCGGCACAGAAACGTGCAGCTGAAAAGGCTCGCCTGATGGCGCCGGGTAACCGGCGCTGCTTTAAGCGGGTGGATGGCATCGACATGTCTGGGTTCGTGGTCGACGACCTCGAGCAGGCCAAGCGCCTTCCTGGCGGGAAAATCGCCGTCGTTCTGGGCGATGATGGACTGCATGTGGCCAAGGCGTACTTCGTCAAGAAGACTGCTGGCGGCCATTTTAGCTTCGATGAAATCGAGGTGGCGACTGAGTCGACTCCGTATTCTGCGGCGTCGGTCACCGCTTCGCCCGAAGCTCCCGCGCTGAAGCTCACCGGGAAATTCCTGACGCTCGTGCGTCCGGAAGGTAAGCGGAAGTCTGGGGAGAACTCGGTGGTGGCCCAAGTGGTCACTGCCGAGGAACTCACTCTCCTGAAGGCGCATCGTCCGGGTTCGCCGAGGCAAGTAGCGCTTCTGCTGCCGAATGGTGCGTATCATGCGTACTGCGTCTCGGCGGATTCGGTCGCTGACCTCGGCCACATGGTCGAGCAAACGACCGAAGCGCCGGTGGCTGAAAAGCCGGTTGAGAAAGCAAGCGGCAAAAAGCCGACCGCTTCGAAGGCGGAGAAGCGCCGGAAATTCGGTATGTTGCTCGTCGCAGCCTGATGTAGAAATTCGGGGAACCTTCGGGTTCCCCACCTTATCTAGCTTTTAAACTATTTGAAATCTGGTCGGGTGGAAAGCGGGCGAGTAACAGCGAAGCTGTTACTCGCCCGCTTTTATGTTAGTCTTTTGTATCTATGGAAACAGCAACTATTTTTACTGATGGCGCCGCTAAAGGAAATCCTGGTCCGGGTGGCTATGGTGCCGTGGTGGTAATTGGTGATGTGGTGCGTGAGTACGGTGAAGGTAAAGCACTTACCACTAATAATGAGATGGAGTTGCAGGCTGTAGTAGCGGCACTCGCTACACTTGAAGACGAGGTAAAGAAAGTCACTATTTACACTGACTCAAAGTACGTGGTAGAAGGCGCGACTGGCTGGGTGTTTGGCTGGATGCGTAATGGTTGGAAAACCAAAACTGGTGGCGATGTGTTGCATCAGGCTATTTGGCAGGAGCTCGTCTCACTCCTTAAGAAAGTAGAAGTGAATTGGCAGAAGGTGCCTGGGCATGTCGGTATCATCGGTAACGAACGAGCTGATACGATTGCGTCAGACTTCGGTGCGGGGAAACCGGTTTCGCTCTATAGCGGCAGTAAGGCCGGCTACGAACACGATGTCGACAATGTATCCTACGACAAGGAAAAAGCGGCCGAGCGTAGCAAAGCGCGGGAGCGATCTGCGGCAAAAGCGTATTCATATGTGAGCATGGTAGATGGAAAGATTGAGACACACAAAACCTGGACCGAATGCGAAGCGCGAGTGAAAGGTAAAAAAGGGGTGCGCTTCAAGAAAGCTCTATCGCCCGAAGAAGAAACCGCTGTCATTGCTGATTTTACAAACGCCTAGCAAGTGGTCTGTTGTTGGAGGAGGTCGTTTTTGTGTTAGGCTGAGACATGTCTATGGAGACTATTAGCATTTATGCCGTAGGATTATCGGCAAGTAATCCTGGTCCGGCTACAATCAGTGTACAAATTAATGCTGCCGACGGACGTGCGTTGCATGATATTTCACAATCAATTGGTAATGCCACCGATGATTTTGCTGCCTACCAAGCAGTAGCATCAGGCCTTTTGGCCGCTGCTCAAATCTTTGGTGGTAAAACCGTTGATATGCGTTTTGAGCTCAGGCTTAAGAATAAGTCGGTTAAGGAGCAGTTGAGCGCTGAGGCGCAAATCGACAATCCTGGTCTCGTGCCTCTTTTTATAGAGATTCACAACTTGCGAGTAGCCCAGTTTCCAAATCTTGTCTTCGCGTATCTTGAGTAAGGCAGAATGAGCAGTCTTGACGTTTATTTGAAAGAGTACTATTGTCACGATTGGTTTAGTTCACTTGGAGATTGCTATGGATGAAACATGCGCCATTTTGCAACAAGCCTTGCTCAATGAAGTGGTCACTGATGTTTTGAGTCGAGCAGAAGCAATCAGGCGAGATATCAATCGTTTAGCGCCGGAAGAAGAGCACCCCGGTGCTGCGGCTGTGGTGGAGATGCTTGCTGATATGCACGGTACACTGGCACGCCTGGAAACACTTGCGGCTGAGCTTACAGTGCTTCCCGGCGTGCAAGTGCGATAGCTGGTGATTGTTTGCTTGACGGGCGAGGCCGCTTCGCGGTACTGTCGTACGTTAGGGGTGCGGATAATGTTGCACCTATGTTCCATCATAACTGCAAGAGGAGACATGTGTGAATATCAACACATCGCAAGGAATCAAAGATCGTATTGAGGTGCTTACCCAAGAACATGCCGCGCTCAAGCGGCGGCTCGAAGGGATGCCGCCTGGTTTTCTGTCTACCGAACTGAAACGTCAGAAGCTGGCCAAGAAGGACGCCATTTTGCTCTTGGAGCAAAAACTGGAAGAGCAGCTCTTGGTCGAAAAAGCTGAAGCTGAAGCGGCAGAAGTCATCGTCATTGAGGTTCCTGGTGAAGATGATGAGCGTGTTTTGGCTCGCATGATTGCTGAAGCAGCGTGACGTGAGCTGGGCCGCGAAGCGGCCCAGCCAAAACACAACCACCCCAAGGGGTGGTTTTTTATTTGCTACACTAGCGAAGTGCAGGCGCGTCTATTTTATACATCATTACTCGCGTGTACACTCGGCGTTGGACTGCAGACGGTACATGCTTTTTCGGCAGCTGCCATCATGTGGTTGCTCTTGGCGGCGTTTGTGATTGCGGTCGTATGGCGCCGAAGGAGCTTCGCTCCTTCGGCGCCATACCTCCTGCTTGTCAGCATTGCGTTTTTTGCAACCGCACTTGGAATGATGCGAATGCATCTAGCTTCCGAGCAATTTAATCGCTCGCCTTTAGCCTCATCGCTTGGCGAAGTGGTAAAAATTACGGGTGTTGTGGTCAGTGAACCGACGTATTCTAACCGCACGCAGCAGCTGTATGTTCAAACTGAGACCGACAAGATACTCGTGAGTACCGACCGGTTTCAGTCGATTGTGTACGGCGATGTCCTCACCATTACTGGCATGCTTGAACAGCCAGCGGCATTTACTACTGAACTAGGTCGTGAGTTTGATTACGCAGGATACTTAAAAGCACGCGGTGTTGAATACCGCGTCGCATTCGCTGAGGTGGATGTGAGTGGTGAGGTGGCAGGTAACGGATTGATTAGGACGTTATTGGCGGCGAAGCACTGGTTTATGCAATCGTTGGAGCGTTTTATTCCTGATCCATCTGTTGGTTTAGGAGAAGGGTTATTGCTCGGCGTGAAGTCTGCACTGGGCGATGAGATCGAATCAGATTTTCGGCGTACCGGCATCGTACATATTGTGGTGCTTTCTGGATACAATGTAATGCTAGTAGTCTCGTTTATCATTCTTTGTTTTTCATACTTTTTCCCACGAACATGGCGTATTGTTTTTGCAATAGTTGCGATTGTGCTGTTTGCGTTGATTGTTGGATTGTCAGCAACAGTGGTGCGCGCAAGTGTAATGGCGTCGCTGGTTTTGTTTGCGGAGTTATTGGGTCGTCGATACAACGTACTGCGAGCATTGTTGTTCGCTGGAGTAGTGATGTTGATTATTAATCCGTATCTTCTGCTGTATGATATTGGGTTTCAGCTGTCATTTATGGCTACGCTTGGGCTGGTGCTCATCCTGCCACATTTTGAAACCGTGCTCGCCAGTGGCGGCATGCTCGGTATTAAAGATTTTTTGTTTTCAACTATCGCAACACAAATTGCTGTTTTACCCTTACTGATGTATCACATTGGTGAGGTTTCAGTGATAAGTGTTTTAGTAAATGTGTTAGTTCTGCCGATGGTGCCCCTTGCGATGTTGCTTACATTTTTGACGGGAGTCTTAGGCTCGTTGTCTGTGCATGTGGGGGTTGTGTTTGGGTATGTTGCTACCTGGTCGCTGCAATACATTTTAGTCGTGGCGCATTGGTTTGCTGCCTTGCCTTTCGCAACGCTGCTGGTGCCAGAATTTTCTGGTCGGGTAGTTATAGCAATCTATGTTATGGCAATATTTGGATATTGGCGTTTGATGCAACCTAATCACGTTGTGTCTTTACCAGATGTGCCAAACATTGAGCAGTCAGTGTTCTTTCGTAAAAATTGACGGATTACCAGTAGTCCGTATAGTGCAAAGAGTGTTTTTAAGGAGTAATTCCAATGAAGCTCTTTATTTTCTCCGACGTCCCTCTGAATGAAGGGCCGTTGTATATGAGTCTTGTTGTCGCAGAGGATGAATTTGCTGCCGTGACACAAGCATTGCAGGCTGGTGACTGTAAGTTACAGCAATTGCTTGAAAAGGGTATCGCATCGAGACGCTTCACCGCCACTGAAATAGATGCTGCTTTCAGAGAGCACTATCCGCATCGTGAGGAGCGTGAGTTATGTGATGACGCGCTGCTGGTAATGCTTATTAATGGATCGGTGCAAACCACATTAAAAACCGCCTCAAATTGAGGCGGTTTTACTTAAACGAGTCTGCCAGAGATGACTTCCCAATTGAGGTTTTTAAAGAAAGCGTCGATGTACTTGCCTTTGTCTCCTGAGACGTAGTCGCGCATGTATGAATGTTCCCACATATCAAGTGCAAGGATAATATCGAGATCCGCCAGTTGGCCCATGTGTTGTTCGTCTACCCAGGTTTGCACGAGCTGATCGGTATGTGGGTCGTGGTACAACATCGTCCAGCCAACACCACGTGTTTTTGCAATTTCTTTGAAACGTGCTAGCCAGTTGTCGACGGATCCCCATTGCTCTTCAAGTTTGTGCTTGAGTGAACCTTCTGGTAGCGGCTTGGCTCCTTCTTCGAATTGCGCAAAGTAGTACTCGTGGTTGCGCATGCCACCAAACTCAAATCCGAGGCGACGCTGCATTTCTGCAATAGCAAAGGCGTTATTCTCGGGATCATTGCTGTAGGCAGCAATCTTGTCTTGAATCAAATTCACATGTTTTACGTAGCCTTGGTAGAGACCAAGGTGATTATTGATGGTGTCCTCGGAGATACCATCAAGTTTTGGGATTGTGAATGTTAGTGGCTCGTATTTCATGTGGTGAAGAAAGTTACTTAATTATACTTAGGCGCATTGTATCATGATGCGTATGCTATCTAATACGATGCTCAGAATCAGAACTTTCGTTTTGCTGGTGCTTGCTGCGATTGTTGTCACTGCTTGGGTGCCGATGGTTGCGGTCGGTCGGCCGGTACACCAGCAGTATCTCCAGGTTGCATTTTTGGATGTTGGCCAGGGTGATGCGGTATTGATTACGTCGCCGGATGGGTATGAGCTCTTGGTGGATGGGGGTCCAGATATGGCTGTTGTGCGTGAGCTCGCGAAGAAACGTTCTGTATTTGATCGGTCAATTGACATGATAATTGCTACGCACCCTGATACTGATCACGTCGCTGGTTTGATTGATGTGCTTAGGCAATATCGCGTGGGATTAATTATTGAAACTGCCTCCTTGTACGATACGGCCACGGCGGCGGCCTTTCAGGCCGCCGCCGTGGCCGAAGGTGCCCGTATCATCACTGCGCAAGCTGGTCAAGAAATACTACTTGGTGCATCAACGACGGTGCGGGTACTTTCGCCGCGGGGAGATAGTACAAACTGGGAAACCAACACTGCGTCAGTGGTGGTGCAGGTTATGTATGGTGACACGGAATTTATATTGACCGGCGATGCGTCGCAGGGGATTGAGGAGTATTTGGTTGAGAAATATGGTGAAACTCTAGAGAGTGAAGTGTTAAAACTTGGGCATCACGGATCAGACACGTCATCGTCTGGGTTGTTTTTGGAAACGGTATCGCCGCAGTACGCAGTGGTATCGGCAGGAAAAGATAATCGCTATGGCCACCCACATGAGGAGGTGTTGCTGCGCGCCGGCGAAGCCGGCGCGCAGATACTCAGTACGGCTGAGGATGGTACGATTACGTTTTATTCAGATGGTGCCCGCGTGTGGGTAGAATAAAAATTGGCCGGTCCCAAAGGGACCGGCCAATTTTTATGTGTGCTAGATAAGACCAGCTTTCTTGAGTGTCGCATACGCGCCGTTTTTCGCGATAGTGCGAAGGGCAGCGGTTGAAACCTTCACCGTGACGGTCTTGTCGATTTCAGGGACATAGATACGTCGCTTCTGCAGGTTTGGCTGACGGCTGATTTTGCCACCAGGGTTGAACTGCGTCGCACGGGTGCGGTTACTATAGCGGCCTCCGATTTGGGTCTTCTTGCCGGTGATGTCGCATTGCTTTGCCATAAATAAAGTATTTAGTGGCGCCATACTACCATGTATGCTTGATAATGCAAGGGTTCATGGGTAGTATGGAGTAACTATGGATAACGAACAAAACCAAGAACAGAACAGCTCTGAGCCGAAGGAAGCTTTTCATACTACGACGTCAACGAAAATTGTCTCTCATTACAACGGTTGGCTTGTTTCAGATGAATTTTACAAACGCTCGCTTGCGGTCGTTGGACATTATCTAGCTGGAGCGTTCATGATTGGTTTTGCTTTCTGGGTACTCGCCGCCGTTGTAATGGTGCTTAGTAATTTGTTATAAACATACGATGGGATTAGAACAAATCGCGCTCATTGTCGCACTTATTATTTCGGTCATTATTCATGAAATGGCCCATGGCTATGCTGCTAATTGGCTTGGTGACCCAACCGCTCGTCTCTCTGGTCGTTTGAGCGCCAATCCACTTGTACATCTCGATCCGCTTATGTCAGTGATTTTGCCTGGTATTTTGATTGCAACGCACGCACCAATTTTATTTGGAGCTGCCAAACCAGTGCCCTATAATCCATACAATTTCACCAACCAAAAGTGGGGTGAGGCTATGGTGGCAGCTGCTGGTCCACTTGCAAACATTGTGATTGCTATCGTGTTTGCACTTTTGGTGCGTAGTGCAGATGTGCTGGCGCTCAGTGATACGTTCGTTAGTTTGTCAATCTCAATCATCTTCCTCAATATATTTCTGGCCATGTTTAACTTGGTACCAGTGCCGCCGCTTGATGGTTCAAAAATCCTCGGCCGACTTTTGCCATTTGGACTGGCAATGAAATATGACAGTTTTCGTCGAAGCATGGAGCAAAATGCTGGTCTTGCATTTTTGCTCGTGATTTTCCTTTTTGTCTTTGTGTTGTCGGTACCTATTTATAATCTCACCTACTTTTTGACTACACTGCTGGTCGGCTAAATAGCAAGCAGCAAAAAACCGCCTGAAGGCGGTTTTTTGCTGCTTGCTATTTACGGTAAGTGCGATACTATACCAGGGTCCAGGCGGCACCCCTCAAGAGCTGTTCGTCCCGCCAAAATTCGCGAATGGCTAGCCACCCCGAGTGGCTCGTTGCACCAAAAATGCGACCTCCGCCGCCTGGACACCACGTTCTTCTCCAACCGCCTCTTGGGCGGTTTTATTTTTATGTTACGATAGATATGATTATGGTCCGGTGTTTTTCATCCTTGGTCGATGTTCCTCTCCTTCGTTGCATGTTCGCCGCTTCCAGTTCCTGGAAGCGGCTTTTTTATTTTGTATTTTCTGCTATTGTTACGGTCTGACCCGATTCTCATTGTGAGAGCTCCCTTCCCGGCATGCTAGGGTCAGCCTCCCGCCCGAGCTTGCTCGGGCGGTTTTTTAAAGCAAGACATTGTTGCAATAATCTTTATTTATAGTATTGTATCGGAGCTCATTTATGGCAACAATTCAACAATTAACCCGTAAAAAGCGAACCGACAAAGCACGAAAGAGTAAGCGTGCGGCTTTGGAGTCTGGATTCAACAAGATCAAGAACCAGCCAAACAGCTACTTCTCTCCGTTCAAGCGCGGTGTATGTACTCGTGTAACAACCAAGACCCCACGTAAGCCGAACTCAGCGATTCGAAAGATTGCTCGTGTTCGTCTCTCAAACGGTCAGGAAATTACTGCATACATCCCAGGTATCAAGCACTCACTGCAGGAACACTCAGTGGTACTTGTCCGCGGAGGTCGTGTGAAGGACATCGGTGTAAACTACACTATTGTGCGTGGTAAGTACGACGCAACTGGAGTAGCAGAACGCCGCATGGGTCGCTCACGTTACGGAGCCAAGAAGCCAAAAGGCGAATAATTTGTTCCCTGACATTGTTGCATCGCGGAAAATTTTCTTCACTGGGCACAAGCCCCATTCAGAAAATTTTCCGCTCGCGCCGCGTCAGGAAACAAATTCTTTCACTTTTGGAGGGATGGCAAGAAGTTCTGAGAACGAGCGAAGTTCTCAAATTACAAATAGTTTATATTCGCTACAGATTATAGAGTGGTAATCCGCAAGGAAAGACCATTATGCGAAGAATGAAAAGATGATTGTTTTCATACTTTCTCATTCGCATCTTAAGACAATTAACAATGCGACGACCAATCAAAAAACGACCTACAGTGTCTCCGGACATTGTGTACGGTCAGGTTGATATCGAACGCCTCATCAACTACGTGATGCTTCGCGGACAGAAAGAAACTGCTCGCAAGATCGTGTACGGAGCGTTTGAAATCATCAAGAATGACAAAGAAGGCGGCGACCCAGTAGAGGTCTTCAACACCGCACTCAGGAACGCTGGTCCACTCATGGAAGTTCGCTCACGCCGCGTTGGTGGAGCAAACTACCAGGTACCGCGTGAGGTTCGCCCAGAACGCCGTTTGGCTCTGGCCCTCCGCTGGATCATTGCGGGAGCCCGCAAGCAGAAGGGAGTACCAATGCACAAGGCTCTCGCGAAGGAACTACTCCTTGCTGCTAAGGAAGAAGGTGAGGCAGTAAAGAAGAAGGAGGATACGCACAAGATGGCTGAGGCCAACCGTGCGTTCGCGCATTTTGCCTGGTAATTTCTGAGCATAGCGAAAGAAATTCCAGTTGCAAATGCGGTGATGCCCCTTGCGGGTATGCTGCACTTCGCTTGGTAAAAACTTCCAAAATCAGCGACTGGCAGTGTCGTTACGGCAAAAATTTTCTTCACTGGGCACAAGCCCCATTCAGAAGACTTTTGCCTAACTCCTCGCCATTCATCAGATTTTGAAACTTTTAGAAAAAAAGACCCGAGAGGGTCTTTTTTTCTTGTGTTTAGATTCAATTTTCATGAATTTGTTTGTAATTAACAATTAATTACAAGATTAACAATATGTATATAAACACATGTATATATTGACACAATTTCAATCATAATTCGTACTGTGAGCGGTTTGTTGCAAATTTTTTGTTTGGTAATAAAATACAAGAGATGAAAAAAGATTCATTACAATTTGAAGAATTCAAGGCACCTTCAGGTAGAGCTACTCCATTTGTAACTATAAACAGCACTGGAAGATTCTATCTTTCAACTGCTACAGCTTCTATTTATGAGATAGATGATAAGAAGTATCCTGCTGTAAAGTTTTACTATGATAAGTTGCAAAAAGTAGTAGCTATAAAGCCGCTTACTGAGAAAGAAGAAGGTTCGTTAGCACTAAAAACTCCGAAATATGGTGGAGCGTTTGTTAATGGTGCGTCTTTTGCAAATAAGTATGGATTGATGAACGAAGGTGTTGTTTCATCAAACTATATCGGTAAGTATATTGTAGAGAAGACAAAGCTAGAGGGAATCGGCAATGTCTTGCTATTTGATTTGAGTAATAAGCATAAATAAAAAATCCTTTGCTCTGTACTCGGGTGCGCAACAATTAACTTGTCTAGTTACCAACTAGTACTAAGCCAAAGTGCCGAGGACAGAGCAAAGGATTTTTTAATACCCTATGCTAATTATACATACGCGTCAATAGATTATTTGATTTTACACACAAATCAAATGTTACTCCCTCAAAATCTTTCCCATCTCCTTACCCTTCGCCAGTTCATCAATCAGCTTGTCTAAATAGCGGATTTCGCGCATGGTCTTCTCGGGGACGTCTTCGACACGGACACCGCAAACAACGCCAGTGATGAGCTTGCGCTTGGGATTTAGTTTTGGGGCGGTTTTGAAAAAGGTCTCAATGTCGGTGTCGATTTTGAGGAGTTTCCCGAGTGAGGCTTTGGTATGGCCGGTTAGCCAGCAGATGATTTTATCCACTTCGGCCTTGGTGCGACCTTTTCGCTCAGCTTTAGCGACGTAGGCTGGATATACGCCAGCAAAGCTCATGGTGTAGATGCGGGGCTTTTTCTGATTGCTTTGCTTGCTGCTCATATGACTCTACTCTATCAAGAAAAGGGGGTGGATGCTAAGATGCACTCATATGGAAATGAAAACACTTATATACAACATCGATATCAATGTGCCGGTAGAAAAGGTGTGGCGAACGATGTTGGAGAAGGATACGTATGAGATGTGGACCACGGAATTTACGCCTGGTTCAACCTACGAAGGGAGCTGGGAAGGGGGAAGCGAGATTCGGTTTGTCGATCCAGCAGGGAATGGAATGACTTCCGAAATTGCCGAGAATCGCCTGCATGAGTACATTTCGATTCGACACTTGGGAATGATTGTGAAAGGTGAGACGGAGTATGAAGGTGCGACTGAGTGGGCGCCATCGTACGAAAACTACACCTTTACCGAAGCTGATGGTGTGACGACGGTGAAAATTGAGATGCAGAGCATGCCCGATTACGAAGCAATGTTTAATGATATGTGGCCGCGAGCGCTTATGAAGCTCAAGGAGATTTGTGAGCGGTAAAAAGTGACGAGCAAAGTGAAGCAATAGGCCGGCAGTCGAAGACTGCCGGCCTATTGCTTCACTATATTTTCCTGGCCAGCAAGAACGCAGTGGTATTTAGCAGCGGTGTGCCGTCTTCACGCCTTTTGAGTGCGGCAGTCTCCTTCTCAGTATATTCAAGCAATTGCCAGTCTTCGGCAGGGAACATGGTACGTAGCTCGTTTGAGTCCGGATAAAATGTGCTGGCAGTTGGGTCATTGCGGTAGAAGTCGCCCTCTTTAGTAAAAGTGGTAATGAGTACCAGCCCGTTTGGTTTGGTGTGTGCTTGGATGTCTGTGATGAGATTTGTGGCAGCGGTGGTATCAATAAGGTGGAGAACGTACGTCATAATAATCACATCGTAGTCATCCTTGAGGCCAAGTTTTGTGATGTCTCCGACGATGGCAGTAATCGGCAGGTTATCTGCTGCCGCGTCAGTGATTGCTCTCTGTAGACCAACGGTTGAGATGTCGACGACCGTAACTGCAAATCCATGGCGGGCGAGAAATAGAGCGTTTCTGCCTGGGCCACTGCCGATATCAAGCACGGCACCTTCAGTGATTAGCTCGGGTACGCGACGCACGAATGGTAACGGATTGGTTCCAGCAAAACCAGTGTGGTGGCTTTTGTATAAATGATCGTAGTGTTTACTAAGCTTGTCCGACATGTGTGTAGTGTGCCACGGAAGTGTTGTTGGATACAAATTTAGTCGCTGGCATGGTGATTTGTCAGACACTTTCTGACAAAAGAAAAACCCGAATGCGATGTTTTGCATTCGGGTTGGGGTTGGGTAGGAATTCTCTTACCGCATCACTCTTCCTGGTTCCATCCAAAAATCAGATGACCCTCAGATAGTACCTTCGGGGGACAACCCGAGGTATTCATTTGCTTAAACTGCAAGCAAGAAGAGCTAGCCACAAGCTTCGGTTCATCTTCACCGACAACTACGACAGGTGTGTGCACAGATGATTGCTTCGAAGCCAAACTGCAGGCTACGAAGGTCGTATTGTTACCTTAGCTGTGTGTCCGGGTTTTTCATCCCTCTTGGCGCCAGTAGCAGCCGCGTACGCCGTTCCAAGAACTCCTAATTCCAAATATAGCGAAAATGAGAATTTATGCAAGCGGTTCGTTTCGTTAATTTCCATGTACCGTGTGTGGCATGTCATTCTGGTAGAAGTTGGAGAAAAGAAATGGCCCGCGCGAAGCGCGGGCCATGTTTGATTAGCTGTAGTCAACGATCACGCGATCAATGACTTTGTTCCCGCCACCGACTTTGCATTCACCGATGCGGAGTTCGTACCCGAGGTATTCCAGCATCTTGGCAATGCCCGGCAGAGCAGCAAAAGCATGTTGGTTACTCTGGTTCGGATGACCGGGGACACAGAATTCTTCGCTTCGTGCCCCTGTGGTGTGCTTGACGCCAGTAAGATCAATGCCGGCATCAGTGAGTTTGGCGACAATGGACGACATGATGTGCTCCTTGTACAGATAAACCAGCAATTATAGTACTGCGCTGGCGAGAAAAAGCAACTATTCTGCGGTGCTGCGTGGTGTGTAGTTGGTGTTTGCTAAGACAGTCTCAATCTCTTCCGTGGTCATGTTGCTAAATACAAATTGAAACGGTTGTTGGTGATTATTTTTCTCGAAGATGAGTGCTGTGGCTGTACTGCCAGCGTAGAGTAGGTACCCAATAAACGTATCATTGAGTTCAAGAGAAACAATCCGCGAAGTTTCGGCGTCAACGTACTCATGCTTCATAAGCAGGTACATTGCAGTGCGTATTTTTGTTTCTTGGCTTGAGAAAAGTCCGGCATCCTCAGCAGTGACCAAGAGCGTGTTGCTGAGAAACAAATAATTGTCATCACAGTGAAATGTCTGCGTCATGCGTGTGCCGCAGACAATATGTACTTCAGTGTTGGTGCGACGTTGGTCAATCTGAAACTCGTGCGCCAGTTTGGCTCCTCGCCACAAGGAGTACGCTTTAGTGGTGGAGGTGTCTACCATCGCCAATACGGTGCTGGAGTCTTCTTTAATTCTTCCGCTTGAAAAAATGAGCGGCACGGTGAGGTCGTAGAAGTAGTACTGTTCGTACGAGGCGTCGGTGTCGCTATGGAGTGTGCGGACAGCTTCTTGCGGTGTAATTGCTATGGCTGCTGTGTCTTGCACTTCACCTGCTACTTTATACCAAAAAATCGTGGTGATAATCTGCTGTTTCAGTAGTACTGCAGCCAGCAGCAATACACTGAGACCGACGAGGAGTTGCAGAAAGGAGTTTTTCATATCGAGCATAGTATCATGTTACAATTAGAATTATTTTCTAAGCAAGCTTTATGAACGAATCATTTCCAACCAATAATGCAAAACTCGACGGAGCTGATGAGTTTGAGGTAGCGGCTGGTAAGGAGGGTTTTGACCGCGAAGCAGAGTGGGAGAAGGCCGCCGCAGAGCTGCAGACATTGCTCGATAGCACCAAGCTTGACGAAACTGTGCCCGCCGAGTATGAACTGGTTGCTAAGCTAGAGCAGTTGCTGGCCAATGATTTAAATCCTGAGGTGAATCCTGAAGTGGATAATAGCAAGCGGTTTGTGGTTATGGCTGCTTCGTCATTGCTAGATAAAGCACTTCGTGAAGACATGAGCCAGAGGCAGTTTGAAAAGTGGAGTCTCTATAAAATGAAACGTAAAGCAAAAATGATGGGCGTAACCGGTATTGCTGAGTAGCGCATCATTTTTAGCTCCTTTGTTCCTTATGACCTTTGATTTTGATAGCGAAATAAAACAACATCTCGATGTGGTTCGCAGCTTGCAGAAGCCGTCGGGTGTGTTTACTGCCTCAGCTTTTGACGTCGATACTGGCTACGATAAAGCCTGGCTTCGTGATATCTACTTCATGACTATGGGCTTTCTTGAGACAGGAGAAATCACCGTAGTGCAAAAGGCGGCCAAGGCCCTCCTGCAACTCTTTGTGAAGCATAAGGACAAGATTAATTGGGCAATCGAGAATAAACCGCATTACGCGTGGCAGTACATTCATGCCCGCTTCCATCCAGAGACGTTTGAAGAATACTGGGAGGAGTGGGGGAATAGCCAGAATGATGCTGTCGGTGAGGTGTTGAATTTGCTTATTACACTCGAACAACTCGGCGCATCGGTGATTGAGTCTGATGATGAGCGAGAGATGGTGCAGAAGATTATCGATTACTTGGTGAATCTTGAGTATTGGCAGGATGATGATAACGGTATTTGGGAAGAAAATATGGAAGTGCACGCATCATCGATTGGATCATGTATTGCTGCTCTTAAGAAGGCGAGCGAAATTGAGTGGCTTACAGTACCAGCGCTTGCGATTGAACGTGGTGAGCAGGCCCTGCGCGCACTGCTACCGCGAGAGTCAGTGACGAAGTTTTGCGACCTTGCCCTTCTGACACTCATATATCCGTTTAATGTCACCACTGAAGCGGAGACGGTGGAAATTCTCAAGAATGTTGAGTATCACCTGGTGCGTGATAAGGGAGTGATTCGCTACAAAACAGACCGTTACTACAACAACAATATTGACGGGTGGAGTGAAGAGGCTGAATGGTGTTTTGGTCTCTCGTGGCTCGCGATTATTTATGCCGAGCGCGGAGAAAAAGAAAAAGCATACTACTGGCTTCGTCGCGCAAAGGGCGCGGTTACGCCAGAAGGTACTGTGCCAGAGCTCTACTATTCAAATACCACTACCTATAATCACAACACACCATTGGGTTGGTCCGAAAGTATGTATGTAGTCGCGCTACAGAAAGTGAAGGAATTGGATGAGAAGTAAACACAACAGGCGCGCGAGCCGAAGGCTCGCGCGCCTGCTGTGTTTTATTCCAACGCTTTAATTTTAAATTGAGTCAAAAAATCGTCATCCACGGCCGGGGAAAAAGCAATCGCTGCACCGCCTTTTAGTTGGTGCGGTAGCGCTTCTACGGTCGCTTCGGACTTGATTCTCTTCAGATTTGCCTTGCTGCTGCTGTAGAGCTTGGTGAGTGGTTCTTCCAGGCACCAGGCAGCAGTATCGGGGTGCAAGCGGTAGGCGTCACCAGCAGCAAGGCGAAGTTCATCGGCAATCACAGAATGTGCAAGCTCAAGAGAAAGGGATACAAGTTGTCTTTGTGAATGAGTTTTCAGCCAGGTGTCGTCGATAACGATAGATAGGTGAGATTTTTGCTTTTTCTTCTTTTGAATTAATCCAAGAGTGGGACCAATGATAGCAATACCAACAATACCAAGTACCACATCTTGGGGTGACTCAAACTCCAACGCGTAGGTGGCAAGCATTCCTTTGGTGTAGATAGCATCTGGTCGTCGATCAAGCTCAGTAAGTAGCCAGTGAGCATTCTGCACTGCTGCCGTTCGATCTTTCGGCCAGAGGTAGATAGATGTTCGCGGGGTAATGTCAATTTCGGTGTGTCGCCAGTTTCGCTCACGCACATGAGTCGCAAGAGATTCTGCGAAGGCTTCATCGCTGGCGGCGTATGAGACAAGGGCGCTGGCGTGGCTAAGGAGCCAATTATCAGTGGCATTCAGGGTTCGTGGTTTTTTGGTGTCTTGCATAATAATGAGCAAAATTAGACCACTAATACTATTATTATAGTCCCGTGACCCCAACTGTCTACCGGTAGAGGGTGATATACTTTTAGTATGAAATTTCTAAATATTGCCATCTACGTGTTTTTGGGAATTGCGATTTTGGCGGCGTTTGCTCAAATGATGATGTAGGTAAAAGCGCCCGCTTCGCGGGCGCTTTTATATTGTTTCATGGCTTGGAGTCGTGTATGGTATAGGCCATGTCAAGAAATGATGGACTTATAGTTTTTAAGGATGTGTCGTTTGAGCACGATGCGACCAAGCCGATTCTTAAAGCGGCTAATTTTGTGGTGCGCCGTGGCGCCAAGCTCACGCTCATGGGGCAAAATGGAGCTGGAAAATCAACCATTTTCGGTATGATTTCCGGCAAGCTCCAGCCAGACGAGGGAGATATTAATTTGCAGCCGCGTACAACGATTGCGATTTCTCGTCAGATTATTCCCCGCAGTGAACTCGAGCTCACCGTTCGTGCGTTTTTCGAGAAGTGTTTTACGGAAAAGGTGTACGATATCGACCCGCGCATTGATGCGGTTCTGGAGATTGTAAATCTTACTCCGACTGAAAAAGCAAAGGAGACATTTAAGGACCGCATTGTTGGGAGCTTCTCTGGCGGACAGCAGGCGCGTCTGCTTTTGGCGTCGGCGCTCATTCAAAATCCTGACGTTCTCCTGCTCGACGAGCCAACCAACAATCTCGATGTAGCAGGTATCGAGCATCTCACTACGTTCCTTAAGGAATACAACAAAACCGTGATTGTCATTTCTCACGATGCTGATTTCTTGAACTCATTTACCCAAGGCGTTCTTTATCTCAACACCCAGAATCGTCAGGTGGAACAATACAACGGCAACTACCATGCGGTAGTACGTGAGATTGCGGCGCGGGTAGAAAAGGAAAAGCGCCAGAATGCGCAGATGGCCAAGCAGATTCAGGCGGACAAAGACAAGATCAACTACTTCGCCGCTAAGGGAGGAAAGATGCGCTTAGTTGCCAAGAAGATGCGCGCAGAGATTGAAGAGGCAGAAGAAAATAAAGTAGATGTGCGTCGTGAAGATAAGGCGATTCGTCCGTTTACGATTGATCCACACGCTGATATTCCACTTGAAGTACTCAAGCTTACTGAAGTCACCGTGATTAAAAATCATGAACCTAAGCAAGCCGAGTGCGACATTATCTTGAAGCGCGGTGAACACTTGCAGATTGTTGGTCCAAACGGTATCGGCAAGACAACGCTCCTTGAAAGCTTGGCTGGTGGTCACGCCACTGGTGAGCATATTGCTCCGGGGGTAAAGATTGGCTACTACCGACAAGACTTCTCAAACCTCGATTTTGATAAGACGGTCTTTGAGACGCTCATGGCTTCGATGAAGAAAAAGCTCGAAGAAGAAATGCGTAGCATAGCCGCTGGCTTCCTTCTTTTTGGCGATGTGATGCGCAGCAAGGTGGGAGATCTCTCAGAAGGACAGAAGGGCTTGGTGGCATTTGCCAAACTCAAGATGGAAGAGCCAGGGCTCCTCATTCTCGACGAGCCAACCAACCATATCAACTTCCGCCATATTCCAGTGATTGCTGAAGCGCTTCATGATTACAAAGGTGCAATGATTCTGGTGTCTCACGTGCCAGACTTTGTCGAAAAGATTCACATCGATCAGGTGTTGGATTTGAGTAAGTTGAAACCGAAGAAGTGAGATGAGATTAGAAAACCGGCGAATTCCCTTTGGGAATTCGCCGGTTTTCGTACAACTGCACAGTGCGCTTTACAGTCGCGTGCTTGAGGTTCATACTGTGTACATATGAACTTGTGGGGTGAATACATTGCGTACCTAAAGGATAATCCGAAGGGGTACTGGTTTAAGCGTAAGTTATATGGCTGGGGCTGGACGCCCGCTACACGCGCGCCCGCCGCCCGGTTTTCTTGGTTCATACTGAAGTCTGTGAGTCACGAAGCGCGGCACTCAAGCGTGAAGCGACAATAAAGAAGATGACTAAAGCTGAAAAGGAAGCCTTGCTGTTGGACTAGTCGCTCAGTACTTGTTCAAATGATGAGGCGGTAATTGGTTGGTCTGCGAAAGTATTCACTATTGCCACGATAACACCACCAAACAGTGCAACTAATACCGTTGCGCCGATGACGGTGCCAAGTCCGTAAATCATACCGCGTACAAAAGCGTAGCGTAATGAATTTTGACGCTTAATTTGCGTTTCCAGCTTCTCAAGAATTTCAATTAAACCACTCGTGGTTTTTTCGGTTGGAGTGGAAGTGTCTATTGGTTCCATACGTGTAAGTGTAGCATCTTACACTCAGCAATAGCTGTGAAGCATGTGCCAACACTCATATTATTTCCTACACAGCGGGAGCCTGTAAGTAATTACTGATTGAGAATGCTTAGGTCAACTAAGTTCACCACTCCGTCATGGTTAAAATCTGATCGGAGATTTTGTGTGGCTAAATGGGCCATGAAAATACTGACGTCAGCGATTGATTGTTTGCCGTCAGCGTTTAGGTCGATGCTGTTGGCTGGGGCAAGAACGGTAACACGTGGTCCTTTGACTGAGTCTGCTTTAGCAACGGTTCCAGAATCTAACTTTTCTGGCTCAATAGTGAATATGCTGTCGATTGGGTCAGGTACAGTTGCGTCAGAGCCGAGTCCGTCGTGACGTAAAATCCGTATGTCACTCATGTGTAGAGATGTCTCTCCTGGCTGAATGGCTTCAAAAGTGACGGTAATAAGTTGTTCATTTCCAACGAATCCGCCTGATCTGGTGGTTCCGCCGATAAACGTAAGGGTGCCATTGCCATTGCCGTACCAAGGTAGCTCTGCCCACAAGTCAGCCACGGAGGTGTTGTAATCAATGGTGACGATTTTAAGATTTTTTGGGTCGTATTCAAGAATCCCTTTAAATACATTAACGGGTTCTTTCGCCTCAACAAGTAAAACTACTTCGAAATACTCATGAACCGCATGAGTGTGGTCGGGGGTAATCACGGTGATATTTGCCGTTGTTGATGTATTATCTGTGTTGCTAAGACTTAGGGTAAGCAGGCCAAGAATAACACTGGCAATGAGGAGGCGGGTGGTTTGAATGCCAAACATATCTCTTTTAGTATAATGTAATTTGTACATATGACCAGTAAGATATATACCCTGCAAGTCAGGCTGTGGATGTATCCTGGCGAGTTTGCCAACTGGTATTTTGTGACGGTGCCTAAAAAAATGAGCACCGAAATCAAAGAGGGTTTTGGTAAGTACGCGCGAGGTTTTGGTTCATTGCCTGTTGCGGTGACTGTTGGCAAGACCGCCTGGGAAACTTCCATCTTCCCTGATACACGTTCCGGAACATACCTTTTGCCAATTAAAGCTAAGGTGCGTAAAGAAGAGGCGTTATTTGCGGATGATGTAATTGCCGTTTCGTTTAAAGTGCGTCAGTGACTGTGAGTATCCGCTTCACGAAAATGAGCAGGGCAGTATAATAGATGTGACATGAGCGCCCGCGGGCCAAGGAGAGATAATAATCTCCCCACACTACAGGTCATCATGCATTAATAGCTAATGCATTCAACATGGCAAAAGGAATGGACAAAAAGAAGGAGGTAAAGAAGCCTAAGAAGGTTGCTCCGAAGAAGAAATAAGGGAGCATAGGCATAAAACGGGGCCGCGCGAAGCGCGGCCCCGTTTTATGCTACTGCCAAAGCGAGAGCCAGACACCGATGTAGTGCACTACAACGTAGAGAAAAAATAGGTACCCGAGAACGCCGGCGATAAGGGTGAGCGCGATGTAGTTGATGATTTCATTACGTCGCTTCACTGCCTCGTCAATCGTACAGATACCTTTTTTACGGCTGAGGTAAAACCACAGTGAACCAAGAAGGGCGAGCAGGCCAATTCCCCGAAACACCCATTTGTAATCACCATATAGTGTGTCTGCTAGAGATGAAGCAAAGCTAACTGTGGAAAGACCAAGTAATACTAAAATGACCGGAGATAGGCAGCAAAGGGAGGCAATCATCACGGGGAGACTGCTAATTTTGAATACTTCTTTCAAACGAGGGCTCATAGATGATTTTAATTGAATAAGTTTTAGTTTTATACGAATTCGTATCAGATTGCTTTCAATAGCAGCTTGACTATTAGTGCCTCTGTACTATGTTGGTGAAAGCAAACAGTTTTTTGGAGAAATCACCATGTCTACCGATGCATCGATTTTCGAAAAGATTCGTGATTGGCCGCTTGCAGCTTTGTTCGAAATAAACCTACTTGATCAGATGTTGCTGGAGTGTGGGGTTTTGCATGCAGCTACGTGTGGCCGATACCGGAATGCGATTATTGACTTTATAAAAAGTGCGTGTCGTGTGATGTCTTATGACTTTGACAGCATTCCGGTTAGGAGTTTTCCATGGACAGCAGTGAAGGTGCGCGCATACGATAAAGTGTGGTTCGTAAATCCGCAGAAAGCAGGTACTGCTGTGATGCTTAAAGGTGACGGTGCAGCCACGAAGTTTCTTGAGCTGCTGCAATTGCTTAAACTTCGTGAAGTGCCTGATTTAGAGCGAGCAGAGCTGATAAGTACGTTGCGTGTACAGATGCAATTGCTTAGGTTGGGTTGATATTTAGGGCCGCCAGCGAAGCTGGCGGCCCTTTCTGTAGGCATTGCCGTTTCAACTTTAATGCAGTATAGTATCGCGGTCTGGCCTCTGGGCCGATTTTTTCTATTGCTAATTGCACTAGGGAGGTAAATTATTACATATATAAGTAAGATTATTATTTTATGGCACGAGAATTTCCACTCGAAAAACTACGTAACTTCGGTATCGTAGCGCACGTAGACGCCGGAAAGACAACGACGTCTGAGCGTGTACTTTTCTACACAGGTATGAGTCACAAGATCGGTGAGGTGCACGATGGTGCAACCGTTACTGACTGGATGGAGCAGGAACGCGAACGCGGTATTACCATTACTGCAGCGGCGATTTCTTGTAACTGGTCTAAGACCATGGAAGAAGACCGAAAGGATAAGTCAAAGATGTTCACGTTTAACATCATCGACACTCCTGGTCACATCGACTTCACGGCTGAGGTAAAGCGCTCAATGCGTGTACTTGACGGAGCCGTAGTGGTATTTGATGGTGCTGCTGGTGTGGAACCACAGACTGAAACTAACTGGGGATATGCTGATGAAGCTAATGTGCCACGTCTTTGTTTCGTTAATAAAATGGACAAGCTTGGTGCAGACTATGATGCTTCAATTAAGTCAATCCACGAACGTCTTTCACCAAAGGCAGTGCGTATCCAGCTTCCGATTGGTGCTGAAGATACCATGTCTGGTGTAGTCGACCTTATTCAGATGAAGGCGTATCGCTTTGGTGGGGAAATGGGCATGCAGGTGACTGAAGAAGAAGTGCCGGCAGACATGCTCGAAGCAGCGCAGAAGTGGCGCGGTGAAATGATTGAAGCGATTGTGGCGCATGACGACGCGCTTATGGAAGCGTACCTCGGTGGCGAAGAGCCAACCGTAGAGCAGCTCAAGACAACGCTCCGCAAAGCCGTGATTGCGTGTGAAATTTTCCCAGTGCTTGCTGGTACAGCACTTCGTAATATTGGTGTGCAGCTCGTACTCGACGCGGTGGTAGACTACCTCCCATCACCGCTTGATTTGCCTCCAGTGCATGGCGTTGATCCAAAGGATGAAGAAACAGTGATTGAGCGTCATCCGTCTGATGAAGAGCCGTTTGCTGCGCTTGCGTTTAAGCTTCAGGACGATAAGTTCGTTGGACAGCTCGCGTTTTTCCGCGTGTACTCAGGTGTGGTGAAGGCGGGTTCATACATCGTGAACTCATCAACCGGCAACAAAGAGCGTGTTGGTCGTATTGTGCGACTTATGGCTGACAAGCGTACTGAAGTAGAAGAAGTGTACGCCGGAGAAATTGCTGCGATGGTAGGTCTTAAGGAAGTGAAGACATCACACACACTCTGTGATGTAGACAAGCCAATCATTCTTGAGCAGATCACCTTCCCAGAACCAGTGGTAGCAGTGCGCGTAGAACCAAAGACTAAGAATGACCAGGAGAAGATGGGTGTCGCACTTAAGCGTCTCGCTGATGAAGACCCAACTTTCAAGGTGTCGACTGACGAAGAAACCCTCGAAACCATTATTGCAGGTATGGGTGAACTCCACCTCGAAATTATCGTTGATCGTATGAAGCGAGAGTTCGGTGTTGAGGCTAACATTGGCGCACCACAGGTGGCCTACCGCGAAACCATTCAGGGTGAAGCGGAAGCAGAGCACAAGTACATCAAGCAGTCTGGCGGTCGTGGTCAGTACGGACACGTTAAGATCCGTATCAAGCCACTTCAGCCACTTGCAGTTGGCGCTGACGGTGAAGTAGAAAAAGTGGCTAAGAACATCACTCGTGAAGACCACTTCGAATTCATCAACAACATCAAGGGAGGTGTGATTCCAGGTGAATACATCCCAGCGGTGATGAAGGGAGCAAAGGAAGCAATGAGTCGTGGTTTCGTTGCTGGCTACAAGATGGAAGATGTGTCCGTAGAACTCTTCGATGGTAGCTACCACGATGTTGACTCATCAGAAATTGCCTTCAAGCTTGCCGGTATCAACGCCTTCAAGGATGCAGCGAAGAAAGCAAATGCAGTTATCCTCGAACCAATCATGAAGGTAGAGGTGCGTACACCAGAAGAGTACATGGGAGACATCAATGGAAACATCTCTTCAAAGCGTGGTCAGGTAGAAGGAACAGAAGAAATGGGTGGAAAGACAATCGTGCATGCGAAAGTACCACTTTCAGAAATGTTCGGGTACACCAACACCCTTCGTTCAATGACCCAGGGTCGCGCTTCAATGACTATGGAATTCGACCACTACGAAGTAGTACCACCAAACGTAGCGGCCGATATCAAGAAGGCCCGAGGAATTTCAGACGAAGCTTAATTGTTAGTTGTAATGATAAAAGCCGCGCCCGAAGGGCGCGCCTTTTTTATACCCATCCTCCCTTACTCCCCTCAGTATAAATTTGCTAATCTTATAAATATGATACGTATTATTCTTAAGTGTGTTTACTTGTGTTTCGTGTTTGGTTTCTTCACCACCACCCATGCCGCCGTCACCCCCGACGCTCCGACCAACTTCATTACCACCTGGAACACTGAGAACTCTGGTACAAGTGCTAATAACCAAATCACTATCCCAGGCACTGGCGCTGGATACAACTATGAAATCTATTGGGAGAATACCGCTAGCTCAACCCAAAACGGTACGACCACCCTCATTACCACCAGCTCATACACCCTGACCTTCCCTGAACCAGGTATATATGAGGTGCAAGCTAGTGGTACCTTTCCGAGGATTTTCTTTAACAACACCGGAGACAAAGATAAGATTCTGACCGTAGAGCAGTGGGGAGATATTGCTTGGACTAGTATGGCACAATCATTTTTTGGTTGCACCAACCTAACAGTGCCCGCTACCGATGCACCGGATTTGAGTGGGGTGACGGATATGAGTAGTATGTTCCAGAGTGCAGCTTCTTTTAACCAGCCTATAGAGCACTGGAATGTTTCGAATGTGACGAACATGTACTCATTATTCCTCTCAGCTTCAATTTTCAATCAGCCTTTAAATAATTGGGATGTTTCGAATGTGACGAATATGGCCTGGATGTTTGAGAGAACGTGGGATTTCAACCAGCCTTTGAATAATTGGGATGTTTCAAATGTTACTGTCATGAATAGAATGTTCTACGGTGGGGCTGAGATGTCACCGTGGAATAATCCCCCTAACAAATTTAACCAAGACATAAGCATGTGGGACACTTCCAGCGTGACTGGTATGCATCTAATGTTCCGAAACTCAGACTTCAACCAGCCATTGAATAATTGGGATGTTTCAAAAGTGCAGAATTTTAGTGAAATGTTTTTTGCATCAGACTTCAACCAGCCCTTAAACAACTGGGACACCTCCAGCTCAACAAACATGCTGTGGATGTTCAGAGATAATGTTGTATTCGATCAAGACCTTTCCACCTGGGATATTAGTGGTAATACAAATATGTCTGAAATGTTCCTAGACGCCGCCCTCTCCACCCAAAACCTAGACGCCACCCTCACATCCTGGGCCGCTCAACCAGTCCAACCAAACATACTATTCCACCTCGGCCTCAAAACATACACCGAGACCGGAGCCACCGCCCTCGCCACTCTCCGAGACACATACAACTGGACTATCACCGAACAATATAAAGCCGAATATTACCCATCCGCCGACGCTATCCTCGAAGGCACTAGTATCCAATCACCACTAGACTACGGTGCCACCACCACAGCCGTCACCATTACCCCCAAGAAAAACTGTACCTTCATCCAATGGAGCGATGGTAATACAGATAATCCCCGCCAGGATGTCCTCACCGATAACCTTAGTGTAACTGCGGAGCTCCACTGTGTTACCTATAGCACCAGTGCTGCCACCCAACGTGACCGTGCACGCCAGTATGGCAACGAAACGCACGCTGAAGTAATGGAAGATCGTTTCCTCTCCGACGAAACCACTACCAGTACTCTAGCTGCATACACTCCACCAGCTACGCTTGCAGAGTCGCTTGAGCAAGTCAAAGCTCTGCCTAAGACACTCAATACCATAGACATCGCCACTACCGACAAAGGCGTAGTCAAGGACCTCATACAAACTCTTTTGGCATTAGTGGAAGTGTTGACGAAGCTGTTGCTGAGTATGGAGAGTGAGGGGTAGGGAAGCTAGCTGGGCATCAACTGCGCATGTAGTGTAGTTGCTGCTCTGAACTATCTGCGGTACTTTATATACATATGCCAACATACCCAGAATCGGTACCGCAATCATCTCAAGGTGATGAGGTGGTGCTTGAGGAAGTCTCAAATCAAGCCATTATTGAACTGCAAGGTCCGGTGCTGGCGGCACTTTTTGACGGTAACGAGGAATCTGTCATGAAATGGATCCAAACTCCAGGTAACGGGGATGTGCTACGCACCGTTGTCACGGAATATCTTGAAGAAGGCGGTGATCCAGCTCAGGTTGAAGTGGTGGTAGAGCAGCTGCGCGAGCGGTTGCGTTCTGTTGGTGGGGTGCACTAATAAAATTGGAGCCTCCTCCAAAGAGCCCGGCCGTGAGTGCTTGCAAAACCAGATATCTCTGGTACCATAGCCGCACTGTCACCATTGTGTGACGGTATAGAATAATTGCTCTTTCACACGTGCTCGTTGGTAAACGAGACGCGGCGTTCTCGCGCCGTCTTGTTTGCACACGGGAATTATGCGCTGCGAAAGAGCCTACAGTATTTTTACTATAGGCTTTTTTTATACGCAGTGTGCGTACGAGTAATTTTTAATTATCATTAAAACTAATCTACTTTAATATGGCAGATTTTGATCGTTCAAAGCCGCACATCAACGTAGGTACTATTGGTCACGTAGACCACGGTAAGACTACTTTGACGGCTGCTATTCTTACTGTACTCAAGGCTCATGAAGGAGAAGGGTACGGAGCAAACGTAAAGGCAGTTGAAGATATCGATAAGGCCCCAGAAGAAAAGGCTCGCGGTATTACTATTTCTCTCTCACACTCTGAGTATGAGACTCCAAAGCGACACTATGCGCACATCGATGCGCCAGGTCACGCGGACTACATCAAGAACATGATTACTGGTGCTGCTCAGATGGACGGCGCAGTACTTGTAGTAGCTGCTACAGACGGTGCGATGCCACAGACACGTGAGCACGTACTTCTTGCAAAGCAGGTGGGTGTACCAAAGATCATCGTGTTCCTCAACAAGTGCGACATGGTGGATGATGAAGAAATGCTTATGCTCGTTGAAGAAGAACTTCGTGAACTTCTCACTGCCAATGGATACGATGGTGAAAATGCACCGATCATCCATGGTTCAGGGCTCAAGGCACTTGAGGATGCAACATCTGAGTGGGGCAAGAAGGTGCTCGACCTTGCTAACGCAATGGACGACTACTTCCCAACACCAGAACGTGATCTCGACAAGCCATTCCTGATGCCAATCGAAGACATCTTCTCAATTGAAGGTCGCGGTACAGTAGTAACTGGTCGTGTAGAGCGTGGTGCAGTTAAGGTGGGTGAAGAAGTAGAGATTGTTGGTATCAAGGATACTACCGTCACTACAGTGACTGGTGTTGAAATGTTCAACAAGCAGCTCGACCGTGCTCAGGCTGGTGACAACGCTGGTATTCTTCTCCGTGGTACTAAGAAGGAGGACGTACACCGAGGTCAGGTACTCGCTGCGAAGGGTTCTGTAACCCCACACACTGAGTTCGAGGCTGAAGTATACGTACTTTCAAAGGATGAAGGTGGTCGTCACACACCATTCTTCTCAGGATACAAGCCACAGTTCTACGTACGTACAACAGACGTAACTGGTGACGTAACACTCGCAGAAGGTACCGAAATGGTAATGCCAGGAGACACTGCAACATTCAAGGTAAAGCTTGTATCTGCAGTAGCGCTTGAAGAGCAGCAGAACTTTGCTATCCGTGAAGGTGGTAAGACTGTAGGTGCTGGTGTGGTAACTAAGATTATTGCGTAATAACGCTTAATTAAACGTACACATCATGGCTACAGACACTACATCAACTGGCGCGATCAATAAGCTTCGCATTCGAGTGCGTGCGTACGAGCACAAGATTCTCGATACATCAGTGAAGCAAATCATTGATACCGCAATGCGCTTTGATGCTCAGGTGGTCGGACCAATTCCGCTTCCAACTGAAATCAAAAAGTACACGGTAAATCGTTCAACTTTCGTGCACAAGGACGCGCGAGAACAATTTGAGATGCGAACACACAAGCGTGTGATCGACATTCTCAATCCGAGTCCTAAAGTCGTTGAGGCTCTCACGAACCTCTCACTTCCATCAGGAGTGAACATCGACGTAAAGATGATGTAGCCAAAATCAAGGAGGCAAAGCCGACTATGATTTTGGTTCTTCGGAGGCCGTCCCGTTCCTAGGACGGGCCGGAGAAGACTCATCACAGAAGTAACTAATACAAGTCACTTCCTCACTGATTTGGCGCTGTTGCCAAACATAAGAAAAAGCCACGTATTGTGGCTTTTTCTTATGTCGCTACCTCAACTCAGGCACTCTGTTGCCAAAAAGAAAAACCACCTTCGGGTGGTTTTTCTTTTGGAGCAGAGCAGTGAATAATTAAAAGTTATCCACATTTATCCCCAGTGTGGTACTTGCACATTTTCTTGATAAGGAGATAATAGATGCATAACAGGAGGGCGAGTCCGCAAGGACTCGCCCGTTCTGTTGTTTCATCAGGTTTGATTTACACAAACCTGGCGAACTTAGAAATAGTTCTTTCAAGTAGTTCTTTAGCATTAATACATTACGTTGTATGCAAAATCTAGAAGATAACAAGATGTCATTTCAGTCGGAGAATAGCTGGATGGTCCAGTGTCTCAGTCTCGCAATGCTCGGTACGCTTACGTACCTCTATATTGCACCGATGGTTGCCTAACCATCCGTAGAAAACTCTTGTTTATTAAATAACACAAAGTCGGCCACATTGGTCGGCTTTTTTGTTGCTTTTTTTGAATAAATCAGTATACTAGCCCCAGCTTTTGAAGACCTATGTACGCAGTGTTTCTGCGGACCAATGGGCACAAACCGCGCGAATTTTTTAGTGCGAGCTGTGCTCGCGCCAAAAAATTCGCGCGGTTTGTCGTATGGGTCAGAAAGCGTTTATTAACTAATCCATACAATCAATGAAATTCATTGTTGGAGAAAAGACCGGAATGACACAGGTCTTCGATGCCGAAGGGGTGTGTCGTGCGGCAACTGTTCTAAAGGTTTCACCAGCTGTGATTGCGCAGGTGAAGACTGTAGAAAAGGATGGGTATGCAGCAGTTCAGCTTGCTTCAGGTGAGCAGAAGGAGCATCGTACCAATAAGGCTATGAAGGGACACTTCGGTGCTTCAGTAGCGATCGCTCGAGAGTTTCGTCCTCGTACTGGGGAAGAGACTGTAATCGATGGTATCGAAAAGGGTGCTGCGATTGATGTGACTATGTTCACTCCAGGTGATGACATCTCTGTATCTGCTATCTCAAAAGGTAAGGGATTCCAGGGTGTAGTGAAGCGCCACGGCTTTGCCGGTGGTCGTCGTTCACATGGTCAAAAGCACTCAGAACGTGAACCAGGATCTATCGGTGCAACCGGTAAGAACCGCGTTCTAAAGGGAACACGTATGGCTGGCCGTATGGGTAGCGATACAGTAACCGTGAAGGGTCTTAAGGTCCTTCAGGTAAACGCAGCCGAAAACATCCTCGTGGTGTCAGGAGCTGTGCCAGGTCGAAAGGGAACATTAGTAGAGGTCTACGGCGCCTAAGTAACAACAAACATATGGATGCAAAAGTATTTTCTAAAGACGGAAAAGAAACTGGCAAGGTAACCCTTCCAGAAGCAGTGTTCGGAGCTACCTGGAACCCAGATCTCGTACACGAAGTAGTTATCGGTATGCAGGCAAATGCCCGCGAAGGTAACGCTCACACCAAGGACCGCAGTGAAGTACGCGGTGGTGGTAAGAAGCCATGGAAGCAGAAGGGTACTGGTCGTGCACGTCACGGTTCACGTCGTTCTCCAATCTGGACAGGCGGAGGTGTCACCTTTGGTCCACGAAGTGAGAAGGATTACAGCGTAAAAATCAATAAAAAGGTGCGTGCTAAGGCACTGGCAAGCGTTCTTTCAAAGAAGCTCGCAGATGCTGAAGTAATCTTCGTTGATTCACTCGCAATGGAAGCTCCAAAAACTAAGGATGCGAAGTCTGTATTTGCAGCGATTGCTAACGGTTCAGGAAATGAAGCGATGGCGCGCAAGCGAAAGAATGCAGCAGTAGTACTCCTTGCAGAACGCAATCTTGCGACTGAAAAGAGTTTCCGCAACTTCGGTAATATCGAAGTAGTTCAAACTAAGGATGTTAACCCAGTTGATCTCCTTACTTACAAGTATGTAGTTGTAGCCGATGCAAATAGCTCAGTCGAGATTCTCGAAAAGCGTGTCGCTACCACTCCTAAGTCAAAGTAGTATATGGCTCTCTTTGGAAAGAAGAAAGAAACCAAGGACGAGAGCGTGGTTGAGAATAAGCCAGCCGTAGTTGCTCCAAAAGCGCTCGCGACTGACTACAACCTCGACGCGATCATCATTGCCCCTCGCCTGACTGAGAAGTCAGTGCACATGGGAGAACAGAATGTGTACACCTTCAATGTGAAGCGTGATGCAACTAAGTTCCAGGTGCGTGATGCAATCAAAGCGCTCTACAACGTGACGCCGGTGAAGGTAAACATCGTCAACAAAAAGCCGGCATCGCGTCTTCAGGGAAGCCGCAACCGCATGAAGCACGTAGCAGGTCTCAAGAAGGCGTACGTGTATCTCAAGAAGGGTGACACTATTAACCTAGTGTAATCCAAACTATTATCCGTTAGGAAGATAAGAATCATAGATTCACTAGTTTCTAACTAAACAGTTATGAAGAAATATAAACCAACCTCAGCCGGACGCCGCGATGGTTCCGTGATTGAGTATAAATTGAAGCTCTCAACGACCAAGAGCAATCCACTAAAGTCTCTTACCAAGGGTAAGAAAAGTACGGGTGGACGTAACAGCGCTGGTCGTATCACCAATCACTACCGTGGTGGTGGAAACAAGCGCACGTATCGTGAAATTGACTTCAAGTTCAATAAGAAGAATATTCCAGCCAAGGTAGAAACAATCGAGTACGATCCATTCCGTTCAGGATTTATCGCACTTGTGTGTTACGCAGACGGTGAACGCCGGTACATCCTTGCGCCGCAGGATCTCGAAGTTGGTTCTGAAATTATCGTTTCAGAAACCGCTAAGGTAAAGACAGGAAACCGTCTCCCGCTTGCAGCTATCCCTGTTGGTACCTTCGTGTATAACGTAGAAATCAACCCAGGAGCAGGCGCAAAGCTCGGCCGCTCAGCTGGTAACGCTATCGAAGTGGTAGCGCAGGACAGCAAGCACACCACGCTTAAGATGCCATCATCTGAAATCCGCAAAGTACTAAACTCTGCCTGGGCATCAGTTGGTTCAGTATCAAACGAAGAGTACCGTTTGGTATCGATTGGTAAGGCCGGTCGCGCGCGACACATGGGGCTTCGTCCGAAGAACCGTGGTAGCGCTCGTAACGCGGTGGACCACCCACATGGAGGTGGTGAAGGACGCGCTCCGCGAGGACATCGTCGCGCACGAACCAAGCAGGGTCGTCCTACTGGAAAGGGTCAGAAGACTCGTTCACCAAAGAAGTACTCAAACAAGCTTATCGTATCTCGCCGCAAGCCTGGAAAGCTCATGCGGAGCGGGAAGTAAACATGAAAAAACTCGGCAACTGCCGAGTTTTTTCATGTTTAGCAGCTGCCCTGCGGCAGCCGCGTGCTTCTTGCTCGACCGCAGGCATATTTCGAGTGCCTTCCTAGCGCGATAAATGGCTGAGGTGGAGTAGCAGGTACTTAGTAGATTGTGAGCAAAGCGAAACAGTTTACTTAGTAACCTGTGACGCGGGAAGTAAAGAATAAAAATCCAGCTTCGGCTGGATTTATTTAACGATACTGCTAGGTTGCTACCGTTTCTGGTTGATTCCTGTGTGTTTTACTAAGGTTATTGTGTGCCACCCTGTAGCATCATGTATAATAGTATCGTACGTAATAAATTTCTATGGAAGAAACGCACCAGCCAGAAGAAGTTAAACCAACTCAACACACGTTAGTTTATGTAGGCGTAGTCCTCTCTTTGTTACTAATTATTTTACTGGTGTCTTTGTTTGCTCGGTACAAATCAACTCAGCTAATCATGCCTGCTGTCAGTACACCCGCTGAGTCTGAGGCAGATTTAGTGCAAAAGCAGCTAGAAATCCTCGAAAAAAATAATGCCAGTGTAGAAAAAATCTCAGATGACATCTATTTGGAGAAAGACGATGAGTTGCGAGCACAACAGTCTCCACCTGAGGTTGACTCAGTAGAAATTGAAACGCAGCTACAACTATTAGAAAAAAATAATTAAAATCTATGACCAAAAAACACTTTTCATACGCATTTCTTGGATTATTGGTGGGGGTCCTCATGAGTACTTCAGTGCAATATTTGGTTGCATGGACTGCGCCAACAGATGCTCCTCCGAATGCAAACGTTTTACCGCCAATTACAGCCGGTTCATTGGCGACATATCAAACGCGCGGAGGTGGCCTTGGTTTGACGGGGTCAGTTAACGTCTCTAATGCAGGAGGACAGGATAATCGGGTGTCAGCCCCAAAAGTATGTATTAATAACGACGGAAGCGATACGAACTGCATCACTGATTGGAGTGACATTTCAGGTAGCACAGTTGCTCCCGGCGCTTATGCGGGAACATATGTCTTGTACACAGGAGGCGGCTGTTATTTGAAAAATAGATTCAGCAATGCATGTTCGTGCCCAAGCGGCTTTTCAAGCCACTATGTGATGACTATTGATAATAGCTCGAATAGCTATAATTTGTTTGATTGTTGGGGTAGCTAAGCAACCTAAATTCGCACAGTAAAAAACTGCCTGTAGGCAGTTTTTTACTGTGCGTTTAATGATGTTACAATAGTAGCAATAATCGTTAATTATTGAGTGTATGAATGTGTCTTTAAAAATTCAACAGTTTAGTCTTGGGGCAATCGCCATAGCACTTGCACTTATCGCTGTGCCGTTTGGTGCGTCGGCACAAACTGGCCAGTGTTCATTTGGACAAACGCTCGACATGGGAGTGATTGATGAGAGCGTGCGTTGTCTTCAGGAGTACCTCAATGAGCGTGGATTTACTGTTGCGGAAGAGGGTCCTGGCTCCAAAGGAAACGAAACCAATAAATACGGTTTGTTGACTGAAGCAGCCGTAAAGAAGTGGCAGGAAGCCAAAGGGGTTAGTCCAGCGAGCGGGGTCTTTGGTCCAAAGTCTCAGGCTGCGTATCTCATTGACTTGGTTGCAGTGCTTAAGGAGCAGAAAGCCGAGCAGCTGGCAGTGGCGACCGTAGTTACTCCAACTTCAGTCACCCCTCCAGCTCCGCAAGTCGCAGGGGTATCAACATACGCTAAGAGTCAGACTCAAAAAGATTCTGAGAAAGGAATCAGTGATGCGATGAGCATGATTATCGATGCGTTTGAAGAGCTTGACGATTTGCGTGAGGACGACCCTGACGAAGCGACTGATATAGATGCTGATGTGCGAGATGCGATTGAAACACTTTTTGATGCTTTACAACAGTATTTTGATGAGGATTATGCAAGCGCGGAGGAATCCGCACTTGATGCGCTCGCTGATGCAACAGACTCTTTTGAAGATGCTGGTGGGGAATCTGATGCGAGTAAGGCAGAAGATACGCTTGATGATGTAGAAGATTTGTACGACGACGTCCTAGATCTTTTTGAAGAAGCGGAAGATGATGGTGCCGATACGGGTGACGCTGAAGACTTGCTCGATGATGCGCGAGACTTGCTCGATGATGCGCAAGATGCCTTTGATAATCGTGTGTATCGTCAGGCAATCAGTGATGCCCTTGATGCGGAGGAGCTGCTAGAAGATGCAGAGGACGAGATTGATCTCATATCAGATAAAGATGCTGAGAGTTATGTTGAAGACGTGTGGGATGACCTCGCTGAAGCAGAAGATGAAATTGATGAAGCAGAGGATGACGGAGAAGATGTTGACGATGCATGGGGCTACTTTGATGATGCAGAGCGAAAACTAAAGAAGGCTGATATTGCGATTGACGACGAGGATTACGCTGACGCTGTTGAGTATGCTAAGGACGCTAAAGATTTGATTGAAGAGGCACTTGATGCGATTGGCGGAGTAGATGACGAAGCAGACGCAGAAGAGGCAATTGATGACGCCTGGGATGAATACAAGGATGCGCGTGACGAAATCCGCGACGCTGAAGATGATGATGACGTCGATGACGCCTGGGATTATCTGGATGAAGCTAAGGATCTGCTTAATGACGCTGAAGATGCGTTTGACGACGAAGATTACGATGAAGTAATGGACTTGGTTGATGAGGCGCTTGATGCAATTGAAGATGCGCTCGATGAGCTGTAAGAGGTAGAATACAAAAGGGCGCCCGCGAAGCGGGCGCCCTTTTGTATTTAATTTTAGGTACCAGGTTTTCGTTCTCTCTCTTTAAAGACAAACTCGCGCAATTTTTTGCTGGCTTTAAGCTCAGCAAAAATCTGACGCGGGTTGAGACTGGTGTGTACCGCGACCTTCTGCGTGCTCTGTCCGCTGATAATAAGCTCAAAGCCGGCGGTAGTATAGACACACGTCACAAATCTCCCCTTGGCACTACGGCTATTGGTGCGGATTTCGCCTGGCGCAATCATTTTAATACCGGTAATACGTTCAAGTTCGCGCACGACCAAATCGGCGGTTTCAGTGAGTGTTGAATGTTCGCGGCCACGCGCTTTTGCCATGTGTATGTAGCCTAACAGACAAAGTCAAAAAAGAAAAAGCCGGAAGCGCAAAGCGCTTCCGGCCAGAGTTTTAACATCCTTCACAAGGCAAATTTTGCTCACGACCAGTTTTCCCGAGAATCGAGTAATCATCAGGATTAAGCGACAAGAGCTGGTCTAAAATCTGCCCGCAGAAATTTGGTTCGTCGTAGAGAGCGACGAATTCTGCCTCAGTATCACCATTGTATTGGATACTCTGAAGTTCTTGTTCAGAAAGCGCGTTGTGCTTAATGGCATAGGCCAAGGCTGCTGGTGAGAGGATGTGGTCAGGACAAGGGTTTATTCTTATATTAGCTTTGCCAACAACCTTGATTTGCTTGTCGATCATGTCAAGTAGTTTTGCTCTTGAGATAAAACCTGCTTGTATACAGAGGTTTAAAAACCTCGCCGATCCATGTGCCCAGCCTGGTGTTGAAGCTGCAGTTTCAAGGAATGACAGGTCGCTTACCAGTTCTGAAACAATGGTTTCTATGCGTTGCTTCAAACTTTGTTTCATGATGCTCCTCCTTGTGTGTTGTACAAAAAACTGTTTGCAGGGTACTGGTATATCAAGATAATTGCAAATGCCCGGCTCGCTTCGCGAGCCGGGCACCATTCCCACATTCACGTTATTACGTTATTATTGACATTTTCATATTTTGTGATATTTTAAAATAAACAGAAGTCCTTCATTTTTTCAAATCTACGGAGAATACCAATGACTCGTTTGCTTCTCATCCTGCTCATCATCGTCGGAGGTGGTGCACTGACCCTGATCATCGACAGCGGCATTGGTGTAAACTTCGATGAGTACAGTTCACTCCAGAACATAATCCACAGGGTCGCCTATATGATGTATGGGGCTGCAACCGCTTGGGCAATCTGGTGGAAAAAGTAAATGCCATTTTACAATGGCATCAGAGGGGCTATCTTTCGAGATAGCCCTTTCCCTGTTTTCAGTAACAAAATCTCGCAATACCTGAATACTACTTTTGACACTTCCTCTCTTTGATATTGACTTTCCTCAATATTTCCGGTATTCTCATGCCGTTCCAACCTCAAGTCCTAACCCTGGCAGGCTAGGCACGAAAGAAAGAACGAAGTAGGTGACCACAAGAGCAGTCTGGCCGTTACTGGACTGCTCGGGAATCTCACAAGCCGCCACTGACGGTGCGTATGCACTACCTACAAGCGGTATTTATTCACAACAAAATAAAACTGAATGAGGTGGTTTTTTTGAATCATCACATTCGGGGTCTAAATTCAAAGAAAACTGGTTAGGCTGGATGAAATGCGCGGAGGAGTGAGGTGGGCGCGAGGAGCGGTACACATGTACCGTGACGAGCGCCCGGCCACTCCGACAAAGCAGTTCGCCAGACTGGCTAGTTTGTAGGACATATGTCTAGATCATTGTATAAAGGGCCAAACGTAGACGAACGACTTCTCAAGAAGATCGCTGGGAAAAAGCCAACTGAAGCCGGTGTCATCAAGACCTGGGCTCGTGGTTCAGTAATCTCGCCTGAGATGGTTGGGTTTACCTTTGGTGTACACAACGGGCGCGACCACATCGAGGTCCTCGTTGCAGAAGAAATGGTGGGCCACAAGTTTGGTGAATTCTCACCAACGAAGAAGTTCTGGCGCCACGGAGGTAAGATGCAGAAGGAACTTGATCAGAAGAAGAAGGAGGCTGAAATTGCAGCTGCTAAGGCTGCTAAGGCTAACGGTTAATCAGTACGATATATATGAAAGCAATTCTCAAAAACTATCGTCAGTCACCACGTAAGGTTCGTCTTATTGCCGACCTCGTGCGCGGCAAGAAGGCCGCTGATGCCCTCACAGCCCTCAACTTCGTAGACAAGCGCGCAGCTGGTCCATTTGCAAAGGTAATTGCGTCAGCAATTGCGAACGCAAAGCAGGCTGGTGCAAAGGAAGAAAATCTTTTCATCAAGTCAGTGCAGGTAAACAAAGCACCGACCATGAAGCGCTTTATGCCACGAGCTCGTGGTTCTGCATCACGTATTAACAAGCGTAACAGTCACATCTCAGTCGAACTCGGCGAGAAGAAATAAGGATATGACACACGTAGCACATCCATACGTTCAGCGCATCGGTGTAAACCGCGACTGGAAGAGCCGATGGTTCACCACTAGTCCGGAAAAATTCCGAGAGTACCTCCGTGTTGACGCAGCGCTCCGCAAGATGCTCAAGAAGCGTCTCAAGGGCATGTCAGTCGACAGCGTTGAGATTGAACGTAGCGAAAAGGATATTCGCATTATTATCAAAACTGCTCGACCAGGTCTTATCATCGGTCGCAGTGGTGATGGTATCAATCAGCTTCGAAAGGAAATCGATCTCTTCTTGCGCAAGCAGAAGATGACCGACAAGCCTGAACTTAAGATTGATGTTGAAGAAGTTCGTTCACCAGAGTCATCGGCTCGCATTGTGGGTCAGATGATTTCAGAAGGACTTGAAAAGCGTCTTACGTTTCGTCGTGTGATGAAGCAGACGATTGAAAAAGTAATGGCTAACCGCGATGTAAAGGGTGTTCGTATCATCCTTTCTGGTCGACTCGGCGGTGCAGATATGGCACGCAAGGAAGAGCTCAAGAAGGGGAATATTCCACTTCAGACCCTCCGCGCAGACATTGATTTCGCTCGTGTAGAAGCAAACCTTCCATACGGTGTAATCGGTATCAAGGTATGGATTTACCGCGGCGATGTTTTCACAGACCGAAAGGCTGGAAAGCAGGAGACAGAAGCGCGCCCTAATCGAACTCGATAACGCATATGTTATTTCCAAAGAAAGTAAAACACCGAAAGTGGCAGACTAATCGCATCAGCGAAGAGCGCCGTAACCGACCTGACACTCGTGGTATCACGGTGTCTCATGGTGACTATGGTCTGCAGGCGACTTCAGCATCACGCGTGAAATCAAATCAGATTGAAGCGGCTCGTCGTGTGATTAGTCGAACTGTCGGTAAGACGGGGCGCGTTTGGATTCGTATTTTCCCAGATCGACCAATTACCAAGAAGGCTGCAGAAGTGCCGATGGGTAAAGGTAAAGGAGATCCGGACCACTTCGTATTTGAAGTAAAGCCAGGTCGTATCCTCTTTGAGGTGACTGGTGCTACTGAAGACGTGGCTCGCGAGGCCTTTCGTAAGGCTTGCGCTAAGCTCCCATTACAAGGAAAACTCGTGCGTCGTGAAGATACAAAGGTGTAGAGACACTTTGTATCGTGTGTAAATAAAAATGTCTATGACAAAAATGGAAGATATTCGCAAGAAGTCAGATGCTGAACTTACCGACATGGTAACGAAGGCTCGTCAGGCTATTCGCGAAGAGCGATTCAAGGATCAGTTTAGCCGCAAGGCTGGTGTGATCCGCGGTGCAAAAACCGAAATTGCTCGCACGCTCACTGAGCTCTCAGCTCGCCGCCGTAACCCACAAACGAAATAGTTATGAGTACCGAACAAACCAGTAACGGTCGCGTGCTCCGTGGTACAGTGGTCGCATCTAAGATGACCGACACCTGCACCGTTGCGGTAGAGCGATACGTGAAGCATCCAAAATACAAGAAGTTCATGCGCCGCACCAAGAAGTACTTGGTACACGACGCAGGGAACACCGCCAAGGTAGGCGACAAGGTCGAAATTATCGAAACCCGCCCGATCTCAAAGCGTAAAACCTTTAAGCTCGTAACCAGCAAGTAGTATGATTCAGCCACAGACAATCGTAAAAATCACCGACAACTCAGGTGGTAAGATCGGCCGAGTCTTCAAGGTACTTGGTGGATCTAAGAAGCGATATGCTGAGCTTGGAGAAATGGTAGTGCTCGCAGTACAAACTGCAGAGCCACGCAAGCCAGTAAAGAAGAAGGACGTTGTATACGGAGTGGTGGTGCGTCAGCGCAAGCCATTCCGCCGTAAGGACGGTTCATACGTGAGCTTTGACGACAACGCTGTAGTGCTTGTCGACAAGGAAAAGAAGGAACCAAAAGCCAACCGCGTTTTTGGTCCAATCCCACGTGAACTCGGTGATGCAGGTTATCAGAAAATCGTCTCACTTGCCCCAGAGGTAGTGTAGTCGCTAACGGAAAACATTCGTATGAAAATTCGAAAAGGAGATACCGTAAAGGTGATTGCCGGGAAGGACAAGGGGAAGACTGGTACCGTACTTACAACGCTTCGTGATACCGAACAGGTAGTAATTGAAGGAGTAAACGTAGTAAAGCGTCACCAGAAGAACCGTCGCACCCGTTCACAAGGTCAGATTATTGAAAAGAGCATGCCAATGCACGTATCAAACGTGTCACTCCTTGAAGGAGAAAAGGCAGTGCGTGCCGGCTACACCGTAGAAGGTGAAGGCGACAAGCGCAAGAAGGTTCGTGTTGCACGTCCTTCAGGAAAGAAAATCTAAGTAATAGAGTATGGAAACAGTACAGACTCAACTAAAGAATGTATTCGATGCACTCAAGGGTGAATTCGGATACCAGAACGTACATGAAGCACCAACTATCGAAAAGATTGTGGTGTCAGTCGGTACGGGACGGATTGATGACAAGGCTAAGATTCGTCTTATCCAGGATCGTCTCGCAGAAATCACTGGACAGAAGGCAGCGCCACGCGCAGCTCGTCAGTCAATCGCTTCATTTAAGTTGCGTGAAGGTGAAATTATTGGATACCAGGTAACGCTTCGTGGTAAGCGTATGAATGACTTCCTCAATAAGCTTATTCACATCGCATTGCCACAGACTCGCGACTTCCGCGGTCTTAAGACTTCATCTATCGATGAAATGGGGAACTACACGCTTGGTATCAAGGAGCACACTATCTTCCCAGAAACTGCTGATGAAGATATTCGTGATGTCTTCGGTATGTCAATCACACTTGTGACGACTGCTAAGGACAAGAAGGAAGCAGAGGCACTCTTGCGTCACGTAGGTATGCCACTGAAAAAGGAAGAGGAAGCAAAATAGTTCCACAAGGAAACTATATAAAAACAAACCGGCGCCCACGAAGTGGGCGCCGTTTGTTTGCAATAAACCATTGCTTTTTCTGCATTTTCTGGTATTCTTGCGCGCAAGACGAACGACTACAAGTTCTCAATATATGAGTGGTCGGGCGTTTAAGGTCAGGGGGCGGGAAATAATTTCTTCAGAAATTATTTCCCGCCAAACCGAGCCGGATTTATTCGGGAGTAAGTCGCAGCATCTTTGCGATACTGCTCCAAAAAACAATCTAATCTACTGCATGGTGTCGCTATGTTAAGCGTACACTTCAGTCAGTTTGCTTGTTTTATATAACAAAAATACAGTGGCACGAACATCACTTATTGTACGCTCTGAGCGTACTCCAAAGTTCAAATCGCGTGTCGTCCGACGCTGCAAGCAGTGTGGCCGAAAGCACGGATACATGCGTGACTTCGATATGTGCCGAATTTGTTTCCGCGAATTCGCACACGAAGGACATATACCAGGCGTAAGAAAATCATCATGGTAGGCGATACTATTGGCGATTTGATTGTTCGCCTTAAGAACGCTGGCGCAGTAAAGAAGGGAACGGTTTCAGTTCCGCACTCAAAGCTTCGCAAGGCAGTTCTCGATAAGCTCGTACAGGCTGGTTACATTGAATCAGTGTCTGAAAAGGGCAAGCAGGTACAAGAAAAAACTCTCGAAGTGACACTTCGCTACGAACAGGGAGCACATCGTATCAGCGGTGTGAAGCGTGTTTCAAAGCCAGGTCGACGTCTCTACGCAGGAGTTGCGGATTTGCATCCGGTTAAGTTTGGAAAGGGGCACATGATTCTCTCTACTCCAGCAGGTATCCTCACCAATGAGGAAGCGAAGGAGAAGAAGGTGGGTGGTGAGCAGCTTTTCATGATTTGGTAATATGAGTCGTCTAGGAAAGCAGCCAGTAACTATTCCTGCCGGTGTGACTGTCACATTTGAGGAAGGTGTACTGAAGGTGAAAGGTCCTAAAGGAGAACTTTCACGCGAAATCCGTAAGGATGATGTAGACATTGCTATCGATGGTTCTACTGTTACTTTGACTCCAGGTAAGACTGATGCAGCACCAGCCCTTTGGGGAACCTACGCTGCACATCTTCGCAATATGATCACTGGTGTAACCGAAGGGTTCACTAAGGTGCTCGAAATTGAAGGAGTTGGATACCGCGCCGAGGTAAAGGGGAATGAGCTCGTGCTAAACATGGGCTTCTCACACCCAGTACCACTTGAGGTGCCAGCTGGTATCACCGCTGAAGTGCAGAAGAACGTTATCACCCTTGCTGGGTTTGATAAGGATGCACTCGGTCAGTTTGCCGCTAATGTGCGCAAGGTGAAGAAGCCTGAACCATACAAGGGTAAGGGTATTCGGTACCAGGGAGAATTTATTATCCGCAAGCAGGGCAAGAAGGCCGTCTAATGCTTAATTTGTAACTCATAGATATGACAAACAAATCATCACAGAAGACGGTTGCTCGCGCTAAGCGACATAATCGTCTCCGACACAAAGTGTCAGGTACAGCTGTACGTCCACGTCTCGCTGTATTTAAGAGCAATACTGCAGTGTATGCACAACTCATCGATGATGAGTCCGGAAAGACACTTGCCTCAGCTGATTCTCGTAAAGAGAAAGGAACTCGTCTTGAGTCTGGTAAGGCTGTCGGTGCCGCAGTAGCTAAGAAAGCAGCTGATCTTAAGATTACCGAAGCAGTCTTTGACCGCGGTGGTTTCCGATACCAGGGAATCGTCGCAGCAGTGGCTGACGGCGCTCGAGAAGGAGGACTTAAGTTCTAAATGAGCGCCGGATAACTTTTGAAAACTCGTTTTTCAAAAGTGCCGTCGCGCGAATTTAATTCTGAGGAATAGTCCGGGGGACTGTTTCTCAGAACGCGGGACTCTCTAATATGAAAAGCCGCATTATTACTTACATAAACACTTAAAAATGAGTGAAGAAAAACAGCAGGAAGCTACAACTGACGTGAAGTCAGACGCTGCAGCGCAAGCTCCAGCAGCAGCCCCACAGGCTGCAACCGATGCACCAGCTGGCGAAGCAGGACAGCGTGGTCCTCGTCGCCGTCGTGGTGGAGATCGAAATGATCGCCGTGGTGGCCAGGGTCGTCGCCCACGTCGTGGTGGTCGTCCAGAACGTGTTCGTCCAGAATACGATCAGAAAATCATCAGCATTCGTCGCGTTACTCGTGTGATGGCCGGCGGTCGTCGTTTCTCATTCTCTGTATCAATGGTAATTGGAGATAAGAAGGGTAAGGTTGGTGTTGGTATCGGCAAGGCCGGTGACACCCAGCTCGCGATTGAAAAGGCAGTGCGTGACGCAAAGAAGAACATGATTACCATTCCAATGGATAAAGATAGTCGCATTCCACACGATGTACATGTAAAGGTGTCATCTAGTGAAGTGATGATTATGCCGGCTCCAGGTCGCGGACTCGTGGCTGGTTCATCAGTACGTACCGTGCTTGAACTTGGTGGTGTAAAGGATGTTACTGCGAAGATTTTCTCACGCAGCAAGAACAAACTTAACAATGCTCGCGCTGCAGTCGAAGCGCTTAAGCAGCTTAAAACTCGCTAGTCTATGCAGCTTCATGAACTAAAGCCGCTTGCACCAAAGAAGACCGCTAAGCGTATCGGACGTGGTGGTAAGCGAGGTAAGACCTCTGGAAAGGGGCATAAGGGTCAGAAGGCTCGTGCTGGTAACAGTACTCGTCCAGAAATGCGCGACATCATCAAGAAGCTTCCTAAGCTTCGTGGACATGGTGTAAACCGTGCGCGTACGGTCAATGCTGAAAAGGAACTGCCAGTGGTGGTAAACGTAGCAGCGCTTGAAACAGCTTTCGAAGCAGGAGCAACAGTAACGCCAAAGGCACTCGTTGCTGCTGGAGTACTCTCAGCTACTGCTAAGCGCGCACCGAAGGTGAAGATTCTTGGAAACGGAGAGCTTAAGAAGAAACTAGTCGTCGAAGATTGTCAGGTCTCGCAGTCAGCAAAAGCAAAGATTGAGGCAGCTGGCGGAAGCGTGAAATAAGCGGTACTATTCGGCTTATGCAAACATTACTTCACAAGCTACACGTCATCTTTACTGAACCAGCAATCCGCAAGCGTGTTTTATTTGTCTTGGGTGCGCTCGTTATCTTTCGTGCTCTGGCAGCTATTCCGATTCCGGGTGTTGACCATGCAGTATTGACTCAGTTCTTCGATAACAATCAATTCCTTGGACTCCTCAACATCTTCTCGGGTGGCGGACTCTCAAATCTTTCGATTGTGATGCTTGGTGTAGGGCCATTCATTACCGCATCGATTATCATGCAGCTTTTGACGGTCATGTCACCAAAGCTGAAGAGTCTCTATACTGAAGAGGGAGAAGCAGGCCGCGCGAAGTTTACACAGTACAGCCGCATGCTGACACTGCCACTCGCAATTCTGCAGGCGTTTGGTTTCCTTACGCTCTTGAAGTCTCAAGGAGTTATTCTAGAGAGTCTCTCAACTTTTGAGTTTATTGTGAACGTTATCTTAGTGGTAGCGGGATCAGTACTCCTCATGTGGATTGGTGAATTGGTTACTGAATACGGTATCGGGAACGGTGTGTCGATCTTGATTTTCTCAGGTATCGTCGCCAGCCTTCCGGCTACAGCAAGCCAGCTGCTCTTCTCGTATGATCCTTCTCAGCTACCGCTGTATGTTGGATTCTTGATTGTAGCGCTCGGTATTATATTCGCGGTAGTGGTGATGACCGAAGCGGAACGTCCCGTACCAATTACGTACGCCAAGCAAAGTCGTGGCGGTGCTACCTACGGTAGCAGTCAGTCATACTTGCCGATGCGTCTTAATCAGGCTGGAGTGATTCCAATCATCTTCGCGCTCTCCATCATTCTCTTCCCACAGATGGTGCTAAACATTCTGTCAGCCTTCCAGTTTACGTGGGTAGATACGGCGAACGCAGTCGTGACTGATTTCTTGAATAATCAAGTGGCATACGGTGCAACATACTTTGTGTTGGTATTCCTCTTCACGTACTTCTATACCGCTGTAACCTTTGACCCCGATGCGGTGTCGAAGAATCTGCAGCGCAGTGGCGGCTTCATCCCAGGTATTCGCCCGGGTGGCCAGACGGCAGAGTATCTCGGTAACTTGGTAACTCGTCTAACGCTCGTTGGCGCACTCTTCCTTGGTGTGATTGCTGTACTTCCAGTACTTATTCAGATTGCTACCAACCAACAAGGTTTGGCAATCGGTGGTACCGCGGTGCTCATCGTAGTATCGGTAGTGCTTGATTTGATTCGTCGACTCGACGCACAGATCTCGATGCGCGAGTACTAGTATTCGCTGAGATTTAGAATAAAAGCAGCTGGCCCCGAAGGGGCCAGCTGCTTTTATTAATATCAATATTGATTCTTAAATGAGTAGCCAAGGGGTACCTGATTATGGCGCTGTTCCCAAACTTCAGTGTCGAGCCAGTCTCGATAAGCGTCGAAGACGGCGATAGCAACAGACTGGGGATTCTGGCGAGAAGTATCAATGACAAGATCGAAGTGACTTTTGTCATAGGGATCAACACCGTAGAGCTGTCGAAAACGAGATTGTTCAGTGAGCATGCGGTCTCGAACTTGACGAGAAACGTCGGACAGTGAAGAAGAGCTGGTGCCAACGGCGCTACGCATACTATTGCTAACGGTGTCCTTAAAGATACGAGCAGTTGCAATCTCAAGATCAAGATCAAGATAGACCTTAAATGACTCCGGCAACCAGTAGAAGCCAAGTCGTGAATCAATCACAATGTCTTTTTTATCGCGTAGTGCCCGGAGCTGCTCATCAACCTCGGCGTCAAGATCGTGGTCCTCAGATGCTTTTTTATTGTATTCTTCAAGTGTCATATGGTGCTTGGCGAGTACGCGTCGTACCATGTCACCAGACGAGTGGCGAGTGTATCCTAAAAGCTCAGCTACTTTATCTGCAGTAGAAGATTTGCCGCTGCCTGGCTTGCCGGAAATAGTAATAATGTGTTTTTTTCTCATGTGGCTGTAGCATAGCATATTTGTTGCATCCCTTCCGAAAAGTTGCTACTCTCATGGTTCATGCAGCTTGTAAGTGAAGATATTCGCGGCCACGTTGTGGTTGTTATGGCACCAATGGGAAGTGGCAAGGGCACGCTGATTACTCATGCGCACGAACAGTTTCCCGATTTGCAGCAAACCGTCTCGTGTACGTCGCGAGCAATGCGTCCTGGAGAGGTGGATGGAAAGCATTATCATTTTGTAACTCCAGAAATCTTTGATCAGAAGGTTGAAGCTGGTGATTTTCTTGAGTGGGCTGTCTTTGCTGGCAATAAATATGGCACCCTCAAAAGTGAAATTTTGCCTCGCCTCGCCCATAATGATGTGGTGATTGTCGAGATTGAGCTACAGGGTGTCGAGCAGCTCCTTGATTTATTGCCGCGTGAACACATGACCATTGTCTATATTGAAGCAGGCGGCTGGGAAGTGCTTCGGGCGCGCGCGGAAGCGCGCGCTCCGATGGATGGGGCGGAACTAGCTGCTCGACATGAACGATTTTTAATTGAACAACAAGCCAAGCCGATTGCGGACGTGGTGATTGATAATAGTCATAATATTGAACTTGCGTATGCAGAGTTTGATCAAGTAATTGAAGCGGCCTATTTGAAGTGTAAAAATTAACCTATTCATATGAATCCAAAGACAGTTATTTTTGTTGGTCCACAAGGGAGTGGTAAGGGAACTCAAATTGAGCGTTTGCGAGCAGTGATGATTGAAAAGGATCCAGCTAGGCGAGTGGTTGATATTCAGACCGGACGTCGTTTCCGTGCATTAGCTGCCAAGCATGAAACATATGCTGAGCGTAAGATTAGTGAAACGTTAGACAAAGGTGTATTGCAGCCAGATTTCTTAACGCACATTCTTTGGGGTCAGGCGATGCTTGATCAGCTTGATGATAAGAGTCATTTACTCATCGACGGTTTTCCACGCAACGTACATCAGGCGTTGGTGCTTGAGAACGCGTTGCAATTTTTTGAACGCAATGAAGTGCACGTTATCAACCTCAATACACCCGAGGAAGTGGTACGTACGCGTATGTACGAACGGGCGCGAGCTGATGACACGGAAGAATCAATCGAAGAGCGTTTGCGTTGGTACCGCGAAGAAACATTGCCGGTCTTAGATCACTACCGTGCACGAATCAATACTTATGTGCATGATATCGACGGAACTGATTCTATTGATGGTGTGCACGATCAGATTTTGCAAGCTTTAAACATTGCGTAAATATATGATTACAAAAAAAACACCGGAAGAAATTGAAATTTTAAAGGAGGCTGGTGCCATTCTTGCAAAAATACTGAAGGAGATTGCTAAGGAGGCAGTGCCAGGTGTCACAACGCTCTCGCTTGATGATAAAGCGATGGAGCTTACAGAAGAGTATGGTGTGGAGCCGATTTTACTTGGCTATCACCCAACGTTTGCGGATTATCCGTATCCAGCTGCTGTGTGCATCTCTGTTAATGACTGTGTGCAGCATGGTATTCCATCTGAGGAAGTAGTGCTTAAGGAAGGTGACACGGTCAATATCGACATGTCAATCTCGCATAAGGGTATGATTGTCGATTCAGGCATTACGGTGCCGGTAGGAAACATTAGTGATGAAGCAAAGAGGTTGCTGGCCGTCACTCAAGAAGCATTAGCGCACGGTATCAAGGCTGCTCAGCCGGGTGGACATATCGGTGATATCAGTGCCGCAATTGAGCAGTTTGTCGAGTCGCGTGGTTTTTCAGTGGTAGAAGTTCTCTGTGGGCATGGGGTTGGCTACGCGGTGCATGAGGAGCCAACGATTCCTAATTTTGGTACGAAGGGAACCGGGCCAAAGATTGAGGTGGGGCACGTGTACGCCATTGAGCCAATTGTAAATATTGGAAAGCCTGACGTATATTTTGATGATGAAGGTGATGGCTATAGCGTCTATACTGAAGACGGGAGCTGGAGTGCGCACTTTGAGCATACGGTCGCAATTACTGAAAACGGCCCGCTAATCCTGACAAAGTAATGTGTAAACCGACATCCCTGATGTCGGTTTCTGTATTAGTATGAGCAACAAAAAAGACTATAAAAGCATCGCTGGCCATGGGGTGGATGTCGCGATTTTTCGTGCAGACGATCTTGACCGAAAAGTGTTAGCAGAGATTGCGGCGCAGCCAGGGATTGCGGTGCTTGATGTTGGGTGTGGCCTCGGTGGACAGTCGCTTCGCATGGCTCGCGCTGGAGCGAGAGTAATTGGGATTGATGTGATTGATGTGAGCGAGCGGTTTGCAAAGACCTGTGTCGAATACGAGCTTAAGTCGGAAGCGCTTGATTTCAATCAGCTGTCGCTCGAACAGGTTGGCGAGCATTTTTTGTCAGCGAGCTTCGGTGCTGCGGTAGTGCAACGGGTACTGCACTACGTGCCGTATGAAGTAGCCCGGCAGTTTTTGGTTGACTTGCGTCGGATCGTCTCTGGTCGACTGTATATTTCTGTAACGGGTAACGGAAGTGCAATTGCGAGATATTGTCCGAAGTGTGACTGTTCGATTGTGGAGCGTTTTGGCAAATTGTCATCAGAAGGTCAGGACCTGTTTTCAATTACTGAGCCCATCTGTATCTACAGTGAGTCCGAACTAAGAGAACTTTTACAGGAGGCAGGTTGGCATGTCGAGGAGCTATGGGTCTCACAGTTTGGCAATATCAAAGCTGTCTGTGCGTAAGCTGTTATACTAAAAGTGTGCGATCATCTGCGAGGATGCGAAATATAGTTTTTGTACTACTTCTACTATCGGCAGGGCTTTTGCTGCTGGGAGAAACTGTTATGGTTATGCCGGTATTGTTTGCAGTCTTATTTCTGTATGGTGCAAAACTACAATTTCGCTCTGCGCGGCTTTTGAAGGCTAAGATATTTTGTACAGTATTGGCTTTTTCGCTGTTGTTTGAAGTGGCAGCGATTTTAAAAGGGTACGGCACCAATGAGTTCGGCGGAGGGACATTATTCCATCCCAATCCTGGACTCGATATCCTGATTAGTCTTTTGTATTGGGTGCCATATTCGGTATTTTGGACATACTTATTTACCAGATATTCGTACACCCCTAAAAAGCTCTTTTTGCTTGGTGGTAGCTATGGGGTGCTGACTGAACAATTCTTTTTTATTCCGCTTTTGCTATTCACACTCAATCCGTTTGTGTTAGTTGCGGCTCCGTATGTATTCGTGCTGTATGGTGGAGCAATTGCGGCGCCGTATCTTATTTTGGAACGTATCTTGCCGCATGATAAGCCAGTGGATAAAAGGCAGTATTGGTTGCCGATGGTGGCGTTGTTTCCAATGCTAGCGATAGTGTTTGTGCTGGCGCATGTCTTGGTGGGAGGATGGTAGCAGGTTGTGAAAAAGGCCGCAAAAGCTTTAGCTTTTGCGGCCTTTTTGCTATACTCTGCGCATAATTTTGTAACATTATGTCAAAGAAACCACACCAAGAACGATCACTCGTTCTCCTCAAGACCGACGCAGTACAGCGCAGTCTCGTTGGTGAAATTATCAAGCGATTTGAACAAACTGGCCTTAAGATTGCTGGTATGAAGATGATCTGGGCTACTGAGGCACAGCTCCTTGAGCACTACAACAAAGACGACGCGTGGTACGAAAAGAAAGGGAAGGGAATTGTGGCTGATCTTGAAGCGCAGGGTCGCCCTGTTGAAAAGGAAGCGATTGAATATGGAAAGGATATTATCCGTACAATCGTGCACTATATGCAGGCGAGCCCGGTAGTAGCAATGGTGCTTGAAGGCAATCAGGCTACTTCAGTGGTGACCAAGATTGTCGGTACCACTGAGCCGACTACTTCAGATGTTGGTACTATCCGCGGTGACTACACGCTCGACTCATTCGCACATGCTACCTATGAAAACCGTGCGGTACGCAACTTGGTGCATCAGTCAGAATCACCAGAGGAAGCCGAACGCGAAATCAAAATTTGGTTTGCTGAAAACGAAGTACTTGAATACACCACTGCCCAGGAGCGTATTCTCTATGATGTGAACCTTGACGGAACAAACGAATAATTTCGCACTATAACTAATAAACGGCCGGCCCCTCGACCTAATTTTTAAGGAGAACTTGTTTCGACTATAAAAACGGAAGTACTCTTGTAGTGCGGGGCCGGCCGTTTGTGCTATACTAGCAACTGGAACCATTTACGTATGTTCTGATTACATATGTATAGGGCTACCTGAAGTCACGATTGGTGCCGAGAACTCGCAAGAGATTTCGAATAGTCCGGTCAGAGAAGGTGCCCACCTGATGGAAATCATCAGGAGCATACGGTTGGTTCCATTGAAAAGACACCCCCTCCAGGGTGTTTTTTCTTGCCCGGCGCCCTTTGGGCGCCGGGCAATTCTTGCTACTATTACTTCATGCCTTCTGGTCTGATGATTTTGTTTCTCTTTGCCGGCGCCCTCTTTGCAGCGGTGCATTATGTGGCAGTGCTGGCTTCGCTCTACTGGTTCTTTTGGTGGTTTGATATTATGATGCATTTTTGGGGAGGGCTCCTCATCGGGCTTGGCGTACATGCACTGGCACGCTACTCTTGGTGGCCGTTTAGGCCGACATGGATTGTCATGATTCTCGTTCTTGCTGTCATTACTGGAGTGTGGGAAGTGTTTGAGTTTGGCGTCGGGCTCTATAATCCGGCCACACATTTTATGGACACGTTGCAGGATGTGATGATTGGCTTTAGTGGGGGATTACTAAGTCATTTTCTTTTGAAAACGTATACAATGAGGAAACTATGAGTTCGACATTGGGTTTTTACGGCGGGGTTGGTTCGGTGACCGGAGCCAATTTTATGCTCGATACAGGCAAGGTGGCACTGTTGGTGGACTGTGGCTTAGTGCAGGGCGATAAGTTTGCCGCCGAAATAAATGAACGTCCGTTTGCTTACGATCCATCTCACGTGGATGTACTCTTTGTGACGCATGCCCACGCCGACCATATCGGCCGAATTCCAAAGCTCGTCCGCGATGGTTTTAAGGGGCAAATTTACTCGACCACACCGACCAAAGACCTCGCTCGCATTATGTTTGATGATGCGCTGCACATCATGAATTACGAAGCGGAGCGTGATGGTCGCCAGCCACTCTACGCGCAGCAAGATATCGATGTGGCGCTGTCGCTCTGGCAGACCGTGGGATATAACGAGCAGATTGCTCTGGAAGACGACATCACTGCCGTCTTCACCGACGCGGGACATATTCTTGGTTCGGGTATGGTACAGCTCACGCGCCACGGCAAGAAAATTGTCTTCACGGGCGATGTCGGGAATATCCCACAGCCGCTTCTAGGGGCGCCAGAAGTGCCGGAGAAGTATGACTATATGATAATGGAGAGCGTGTATGGCGACCGGGTGCATGAGGAAGTAGAGGAGCGTACGGCTATTTTGAAGTATCATATTTTAGAAACCATCAAGAAGCACGGCACACTCATTATTCCGGCGTTTTCGCTTGAGCGTACGCAGGGGATTTTGTTTGAAATTAATAACCTCATTGAGTCTGGCGAGGTGCCGTCCATTAAGACCTATCTTGATTCGCCGCTGGCTATTAAAGTGACCGACATCTACCAGCACAGCACTGAGTACATGAGTCAGGATGTACAGCGACAGATTAAAGATGGCGACGACATCTTTTCCTTTGAAGGGCTGTCGTTTACTGAGACCATGAAGGAGTCGAGCATGATTGCGCGCGCCGGTGGGCCAAAGATTATCATTGCTGGTTCGGGGATGAGTCATGGAGGGCGGATTCGGCAGCACGAGAAGCAGTTTTTGGGTGATGCCAACACCACTCTTTTGCTTGTGGGATACCAATCGGTCGGTAGTATTGGCCGGCTGCTCCAAGATGGTGCCAAGCAAGTGTGGATTGATGGCATGCAGGTGCGGGTAAAAGCGCAGATTGCTACCATTCGCGGCTACTCTGGCCACGCCGACCGCAACCAGCTTATCGACTTGGTTTACAGTGGTACGCAGGAATACCAACCGAAGCAGGTTTTTGTGACGATGGGGGAGGAGCGCTCATCGCTCTTCTTGACGCAGCGCTTGCGCGATTATCTTGGCGTGAATGCTGTCGCACCAGATGAGAATGAGGAGGTGGAAATTGATTTTTAAAGATTTGCGGTATAATTACTCTATAGATAACTAACTACAGAAATACTATGAGTCTAGAAAATGTTGGCAGAGCGGAGGGGGGAGAAAGTTTGGCGCAGAAGCAAGAAAGAATACTAGATGGAATTGATGCTATTAAAGCAGAAGGGAACGCTTTTTTGGCGGCGAATGTAGAGTACATAGATTTAAAAAGAGGAGGTTGGAGTTGGGGGTACGATACGCCAGATGAGGTAATGAATGAATGGCATCGGATTGGTGCTGCAGCCGAGAACGTTATTTCGGAAGCAATATCAAACGGTCTGGAGGTTGATTCGTTCGGGGACTTTTTTGCCGATCCTTCGACTATGGGTACTGTTGAAGCTGCAGCTGTCCAGCCTGACGTGCCGGAGGCATCCAATTCTATGGTGGAGAGCGGCCCGGAAACTACTGCAGAAACATACGCTGAATATCAAGAAATGTTGAAATATGCTGATACGCTCGAAAAGATTGCTGTGGCATTTCGAGCCTATGCCGATGCTCATCAGGTGAAAAGTCCGTCTGGTAACTATATGGTAAAACTCCCATCGAGTTCTGTAGAGGTTGTGGTGGAAGATCAGTATAGCAAGATTCTCGCGGGCGATTACGGCAATATCTATGATTTTGATGTGGTTGCAGCTATGAAAAAAGTCTTGGAGTCAGAACAAGGAGTTTAAGTTTTAAAAAAGCCCGCAGGCAGGCTTTTTGTTTTGGACTTGGCACTGGCTCGTTGCCTTTGTCTGGCGGCGGTGCTTGCCACGGTTTCTTTGGGTGAGCAAAGCCCCAATTATAAATGAACATTTTCTTCTCCTAGAGATACACAAAAACCCGCTCAGAGAGCGGGTTTTATGTTCTACGTTAGAAAGTGGAGTACAACACAAAACTCGCTCTACGAGCGGGTAACCCACCAAGCTTGTGTGTTGTATGAAATCATTACGGTAATAGTAGCAGGATGTGTAGATTGGTCAAATAAAAACGTCCGCGGAGTAGTCCGCGGACGTGGGTTGAATTCAACTGATGAATTTCAGCCAGACGTACCAGATTGCGTATCCGAAGATTGCGCCAACGAGGCTATTTCGAACCATAATGGTCCAGAGTGGCAAAGGGATGACCGTCTGGCTGCTGATACGGTAGGGTATCGTGGCTTGATTCTGCCCGGGCAATAGGCATTTTTTTGCTTTGGTTAGTGTGTACCATAGAACGAACGAGATGGAGATAAAAATGCACCCAATTAGTATCATAAAAACTCCATTTGTGCAGTTGTTACTTTCCGTACACTACGCGTGATTGTATTTTACGTCAAGTGGTTTAAATGATGTTGGTGAGCTGAAAACAAAAGCCGCGGCCCGAAGGGCCGCGGCTTTTGTTTTCCATGACTGGTTTAGTAATAAGCCTCAAAAAAATCCCCCAAGCGGGGGATTTTTTTGAGTTACTTATTTTGTAACTTCACCAACGATTCGGTTGAAGGCTTCAGGGTTCTGAAGAGCGATAGTAGCGAGCACCTTGCGGTCTAGCTCAATCTTCTTGTCCTTGAGCATCTTGATGAATCGGCTGTACTTGAGGCCATGAGCCATGAGTGCAGCGTTGATGCGGACGGTCCAGAGACGACGGAAGTCGTTCTTCTTGTCCTTGCGGTGCGCAAATGCATGAAGCTGAGCGTGATAGATCGCTTCACGTGCGACGCGCTTCTTCTTTGAGCGCTGTAGACGGTATCCCTTTACTTCGTCGAGGATGTTGCGTCGACGCTTTTGGGCCATGAGGCCTCCTTTTACACGTGCCATAGTTGTTCGTTAATTGCTTGCAATTTAAGCGCCAGTCTTTGGCAGGAAGCGGCGAGTGATTCGCTTGCTCATAGTGAGAAGCTGAGTACGCTTGCGCGCGATTCGCTGCTGTCCGGTTTGACGAGCGTTGAAGTGGTTCTGTCCTGGCTTGCGCGCAATGAGCTTACCGTTCTTAGTCACTTTGATACGCTTCGTGAATGACTTGTTTGTTTTCATAAAATTCGAATTTTTTGATCGGGCTTCGGCCGCTGGGAAGTGCGGCAAAGTGGGCAAAATATACCGTACTTGAAGATAAAAGTCCAGCAGATACGCCGTTTCTGTAAGGCTGTACAAAACTACTATTTTGTGACATTATGTGCACCGCACGTTTAGCTGACGTGTGGAATGTTCTTTTCATGAAAGGAGGTACCAGCATGGTACGAAGCATCTTGGCAGTATTGTTTCTGTGGTTTTCTTTTCTCGGCGTAGCACAAGCACTCCCGGTGCATGGTGTGCTCAACACGAAACCGGCCGGTAGCTTGCTGAGCGAAGGCGCGTCGTGGAATGGCCGCGGCAACTTCATTCAGTATGCCGCAGCAGAAATCAACGGTACCTGGGTTTATGAGTATTCGTTCAGTCTGCGGTCGGAAGATATCTCTTCCGTCACGCTCGGCTTTGCGGGTGGGTACGCAACCCCGGTCGTTGACCATGCCGAAGTGCTATTCGGCCTTTATGGTTCTGTGGGGGAATGGGTCAGTAGCGAACCCTTTGGAGGCGCTACTGTTTCTGGTGTCCAGTTCGATTTTGAGCCGGGCGACTTGTTTCATTTCGCGGGTGCGTCATACGGACTCGTCGTTATGACATCATCCGCAGCGCCAGTGTGGGGTGATGTGCTGTTTCTTGGTGAGCAAGGGTCAGCCGCCTACAACGCGCGATTTGGCGACATCGTCGATGTTCCATATGAAGACGGTGTGGTCTGGGGCAAGATTCCGGTGCCGGGCGAATTGGTCAGCGTGGTGTCGGAGCCGAACAGTGCCTACATGATGCTCTCCGGACTCGGTCTGCTTGGCTTTTCTTTGCGGAAAAAGCTGCAGCCGTAACCTCTTTTCTTTCAACAAGCCAGGTCTTTGGACCTGGTTTTTCTTTTGACTCAAATTATGTAAACCGGCCGAACGCGAAGCGTTCGGCCGGTTTTGTGAGGATTGGCTACACCATTCCCATTTCGAGTAAGTCGTCGAGTGACTTTTTCTTTGACTTCTTTTCTTCTGCTTCAGGCTTGGCTTTTTTCTTTTCGGGCACTTTCTTTTCTTCTTCGAGAATTTTTGGTCGATCTGATGCTTTTTTTGCTTTACCGTCTCGTTCGATAGTGGTGGTGAAGCCTTTTGGACTTTTCTTAATCTCATCCGCAATCTTGTACTCTGCCGGAATAATCTTCAGGAAGCGTTCAAGACGTTCCTTTAGAAAGGCTGCTTCCATGTACTTGTAACGACCCCAAAGGAAGAGATCAACTTTTACGCGATGACCCTCTTCAAGCCATTCAGCGGCGCGTTTTGCTTTAAGCTGCTGGTCGTGTTCGCCGGTGCCAATTTTTACCTGGACACTCTTGGTTTCGGTTACATGTGCCTTAGCTTTGGCCTTGCTCGCTTTGCGCTTGGTGTCATAGCGATACTGCCCGAAGTCGGTAATTTTTGCTACCGGTGGTTTGGCATTGGGAGAAATCTCAATCAGATCAAGCTTTCGCTTCTCAGCTTCTTTGAGAGCATTTGCGAGGGAGAGAGTACCAAGGTTTTCGCCTTCTGGTCCGATGACTCGTAATTCGGCCGCACGAATAGCCTGGTTAATTCTCGTTCGAGTATCTTTTCCTGAAAACTGCTGTTTTGGTCGCAAATTGTTTTTGTCTTATTTATTAAACGAGGACGGCGAGTATTAAAAAATATTCGCGGTCGGCGATTCATCAAAATGTATCACAGAAGTGACGCAATGCAAGGCTAAAATCTGTGCTCTATCCAGATTTGCCCGAAGTCGGAGCGGTATAATACATAATATGTTTGAAGTATTATTTCCACTTGGAGTAGCACAGTACGTGCTGGGGGGACTCTTGGTTGGCCTTGGCATTGCGGTGCCCTATATTTTTACCGGTACAGTAGCGGGCGTGTCTACTTTCTTTACCGCTACATGGTCATATTGTTGTAGTGGTTCTTTTTTTCAGACCGACTGGTACAAGAGTACTCGTAGTTGGCGTTGGTTTTTGACGGCTGGGTTGGTATCTGGTGGTTTTTTCTATGTGGCGCTGACTGGCCCAATTGTGGTTACTGAGTTTGCGTGGTGGCGGCTGTTGCTCGGCGGGGTGTTGGTGGGAATAGGGGCACGCATGTCTGGTGGTTGCACGTCGGGGCATGGCATCTGTGGTTTGGCTGCGCTCGAAAGAGTATCACTGGTCGCTACGCTCACATTTCTGACGGTTGCAATTATCGTAGCGCATATAACTGCCTTAGTTCTATGATTAAAATAACTATGTATATCGGCGGGGTGTTGTTTGGTTTTGGCTTAGCTTTGGCTGGCGCAACACGCCCAGAAGTGGTGGTGTCATTCTTGAATCTAGATGACCTTGGGTTGATTTTAGTAATCGGCACGGCGCTTATGGTGTCGCTCATTGTTTTTCAGGGGGTGACACGGCTCATGAAGAAGCCAATATTTGGTGAGTCGTTTGATGGGCATGATGGTTTCCCGGTGACTAAGCGAGCAATAATCGGTGCGATTATTTTTGGCGTAGGTTGGGGCGTATCGGGAATTTGTCCGGCGACATCACTAGCGTCGCTTGGGACAGGCAATTGGCCACTCATATTTGCCGTGATAGGAATGTTTTTGGGTACATTGGTGTACGGCACTATCAAGTCACGTGCCGGTGTAGTCCGCTGATATGTCTCGCAATTGTAATGTATGCTGTGGCTTGCATTAATCTGGCTTGTGCGTTTTACTGCTATTGGTATAGCACAAGGAGAAGATGATGGAACTCTTGGTGATAGCTCCATATTTTTCGGTCCATACGGAAGATGAGCGTTTGCTCAATTTCAACATAATTGCTGCCGGAGAAGAGCAACAGGTGTGCGTTTCTTGTGTCAAACATGCGCGCGAGCTTATCAAAAGCTTGTTTGAACAAGAAGTTATTGATGTAATCATTTTTGACTATCTCTGGGATCAAATCGAAAACTTTGCGCGCGTTGGGTTTCCGTACAGTCCGATGGATGTCGCATCTGACATAAAACTTGTTCAGGTTGGTGAAGAGCTGGAAAAGCACGAGTCTGTTCTGCAACAGGTTGTTGCGGTGGTTAATAGACAAATTGGAGTGCCACAGCCTGTGACCGATGAACAGATTGCTGCTGAGGCAGCAAAGAGTTCGCTCTCGCCTGAAGATTTCCCTGAGAACGATCAGGGACTGAGACAGATACACTGAACCTAACACCCCGGCACGCCGGGGTGTCTTTATAGAGCCGCTTCAACTTCGAGCAGTATCCGGTCAGCTGCAATTTTGTACCCAGCATCGTTGGGATGAATGAGGTCGCTCATATATTCGGCGCGGCCGATTAGTCCAGAAAGAATATTGGGTACGTAATACGTGCGGTATGTACGAGCCAAGCGTTCATATTCTTTCTCGTATTGATTGCTGTAGAGGCCACCTGGCTCGCCAACGAGGACGACAGCTGCGCCAGTGCTTTGGATGGTCTGGATAATTATTTCTAGATTGGCAAAGGTGTCTCCAACAGGAACTCGTTGAATTGCGTCATTGCCGCCGAGCAAGATAATCACTACTTTCGGATCGGCGGCAATGACAGTATCAATACGTGCAAGACCATCAGATGTGGTGTCACCAGAAACACCGAGATTGATTACTTCTGGTTCAATCGATGTTGCTAATCGACTGGTGATGTCCTTGCCTGCTGATGATCCCATTCCGGCAGCAAGACTGTCGCCAAAGACCACTACGGTGCTGCCGGCCGTTGGGGGGAGAGGCGCTGGCGTTGGCCAGAGGAGCCAGGCAGTAAGCGCAACTGCTACGGTGAGTATGGTGAAGACTGCTTTATTCATGTAGATAGTATGACACAAGCGCGGCACCCTTTGGGTGCCGCGCTTCCGCTAGCATTTATTAGCACTTCTGATATGCTGCTTGGCAGAAGAAATTTGATTGAGGAGGTTTGCCATGGGAGTACACTTTCATGAAGAACAGTGTCGAAAATTTATTGACGCGACAATCAGGGCGTATCGCTTGCCGGCCGGACTATATGTCGGTGTGCATCACGATATGCCAGCTGCCAGTGTGCAACGGCGGTTTGTGCCTGTTGGCATAGAATTGGGTGGCGAATCACATATCATGTGGCTCACGATTGTCAATTTTTTCGACTCGATGAGCGAAAGTTATCAGGTGCATGGAGCAGCTTGGGCGAAATTTGGCCGAGGCGATTTGTTCAAAGGGGCCAAGGTGGATCACTTGTTTGACAAGCGAGTACGTACGCTTTCTATCAAAGAGCTCCAAGCTTTGTTTAGACAAATCGGCTTTTCGTTTCCTGGTGATCGTGCAAAACGGTTTAAAGGGTTCGTGCAAGATTTGTACGGACCGGTTATTCAAGGAGATCCGCGACGTATTTTTACGGAGTTGGGCGGAAGTATAGATGAGATTTACAAGCGGATAACACGTGGTAAATCAAAAATGCTTCCGGGGTACGGACAAAAATTGCTTTCGCTGTTGGCGCTTTACTTCTATGAGTTTGGTGTGCATGCAGAGATGTTTCCGGGTGCCTACCCGGCCGATCGACATGTACAACGACAGCTCATCCAAAGCGGTGTGATAACCATTGATGCCACCAAAGGATCGGTTGATGCAGCACATGTGATTGCCGAGATAATCCGCACCAGACTCATTCCTTTGCTGGCTGAGCTGGGGGTGTCGGTGCTGGAGTTTTCTCACGCCCAGTGGTTTTTGGGAAATCGACTCTGTCGTCACTGTGCTTCGTGGGTAGCCGAGAAGCGGACGGGAAAGATTGATCACGCGTGTCCGCTTTGGAAGGATGGTGCGCTTGGTGGCGGATTGTGTGAAGGAGGTAGAGGTACGTCTGACTACCACAGGGTGGGAAGATGGAAAGCGCTATCCCAGCCAAAATCTAATAAAAATGCAAAATATCTGGGTCAAGAAAGACTCTTTGAAGACTAGAGGTTCGCCTCTAGTTTTTTTCTGTCTGTCTACATCAAATGCTTTTTTTACTATGTGTTCTGGTTGGTGGATGGTACAATTTCTGAGATTATGCCTCGTTCAGCGGATGAACTAGATAACTCAGAAGATCGTACCTCAAGGAGACGAGCGGCTGCGTCGCGCGTAACCGCACGTCGAGGAGTTGCGCGTAGCACCAATCGCCGAGTGACTCGTGCACGGGCCATTACAAAGCCAGAAGTGGTTGAAGAAGAAAGAAGCGTTCCTCCAGTCAGTGAAGACGCTGGGTCAGTGTCGCGAAAAGCTCCAACTGGCATCAGCGATGAAAAGGCGCTTGAACGAAGAAGGCAAACGCGGTTGATTATCATCGGCGTGTTAGTAGCAATTGGGGTAGGTGCGTCGGCTGCAGTCGGGTTTACGGATGAAGGAGAAATCGATGTATTAAAAACTATCGAAGCACGTAATGAGCGTATCCGTAATAATCAGGCAACAGAGCAAGATGTTCTTACGACTACTATTGAAGTGCCGGTGCAAAATACTAATGAGCGCAAGGTTGATGGCGGACTGAAGGGGCGCGGCACCGGAGGTGCCGCGCCGGAACCACCAGAAGAGGTTGCTAGTACAACTGCCAGTTCCACCGACGTAACTGCGTCAAGTACGGATGCAACCGCCAGCTCAACAGATGCTGTCATTGAAGAAGAGGAAGAGGTTGCTGCAGATGAATCAGATGCGCCTAGTGCTGACACAGCAGCGGCGCGTCCGGAGGACGCGCCGCTCGAGGAGGAAATAGCGCAGTAGCGCTATTTTTTATTATCTGCGCTGCATTTCTCGCAACGGCAGCCCATCGGCTTAATGATTTGCTTGAAGTAGTCTTTGCCGTAGTGGTAGGTTAATTCTTCGCCAGGCGCAATTTTGCGTTTGGTATGAATAAATACTTGCTTCTCGTCGTCTGAGAGCTCGGCTTCGCAGTTTGGTTTGCAGCTGTGGTTTAGGTAGCGGGCGGTATTTTCGCGACCTTTACCATCAATGGTCCGCGCATCGTTAAGTTCAAAGAGATACTTGCCACCGCGTCGCTGCGCTTCCTCGTCAGTGATAATTTCCCCGGTGTACTCAATCACGAGTTCGCCTTTTTCATACGCTTCGGTTGCAAAGAGTCCGAGTCCAGCACTGCTCCTACCAACGCGAAATTTTTTGCTGCCAGTTTTTTTCATGTCGCGGGTAGTATACCAGAGTCATCTTTGCACAGGAGTGGAAAACTCAAATCGTAAAAGCTGCTAGAATGTGGGCAATGAGTGATGTTCTTGAAAAGTTCGTTCGCGCTGCCAATTATTTGTCAGCTGCGCAAATTTATTTAAAAGATAATGCATTATTAGCCGAGCCACTTCAGTCTGAGCATATTAAGCCGCGACTCTTGGGGCACTGGGGTACCTGTCCAGGTATCAACTTTACCTACGCTCATCTCAATCGGGCGATAATTGCGCACGATGTCGAGATGATGTTCGTGCTTGGTCCGGGGCACGGCTTCCCGGCGGTACAGGCCAATCTCTTCCTCGAGGGGACGTTATCGAAGTATTTCAAAGACATCACGCACAACTCAGCGGGCATTGCGCACATGGCGCGCATGTTCTCGTGGCCATATGGCTACCCAAGTCACAGCAACCCAGAGGCGCCGGGCGTTATCCTTGAAGGTGGGGAGCTTGGCTACTCACTCTCTACCTCATACGGTGCCATTCTCGATAATCCAGATTTGGTCGTGGCGTGTCTCGTTGGTGACGGTGAAGCTGAGACTGGTCCAACGGCCACGGCGTGGCATTTAAATAAATTAATCGACCCGGGCAAGAATGGCGCGGTGTTGCCAATCTTGCACCTCAATGGCTACAAGATTTCTGGCCCAACATTTTACGGACGCATGAGCGATGAAGAGCTCAAGGCGCTCTTCTGGGGTTACGGGTATGAACCACACTTTGTGGATGCGTATGTTGAAGAAGACGTACATGGTCGCATGATGGAGGTGATGGACGAGGCGATTGAAGCGATTCGTTTTACGCAGCACTGCGCGCGTGAGGGGACGCTGCATGAGAATCCTCGTTTTCCAATGATTGTTTTGCGTACACCAAAGGGCTGGGGCAGTATCGATTATATTGGTGAAAATAAAATTGAAGACAACTGTCTCTCACATCAAGTGATTGCTGACCAGGCAAAGACTGACGAAGGGCAGCGCAAGCAGCTCGAAGACTGGCTTCGTTCGTATCGATTCCATGAGCTATGGGATGGCGAGAAGTTCGATGATGACATCATGAGCCTGATTCCGCGCGAAGGTCGTCGTATGGGTGATACGCCACATGCTCGTGGCGGTGACCCAGTCTACAAGCCGCTCGTTTTGCCGAAGGTAGAAGACTACGACAAAGAGCAGATTTGTAATCTTGACGAACCAATTTGTGGTACCGAAAGCGGTATGGAAAAGATTGGGTCGTACTTGCGTGATGCTATGAAGCTCAACGCTGACAATCGTAATCTTCGTCTCATGTCGCCAGATGAGACCTACTCGAATAAGCTAAGTGCTGTTTTTGAAGTGACTAAACGTGCCTTTGTGTGGCCACATAAGGAATGGGATCGTGATATGGCGTGGGATGGTCGCGTGCTTGAGATGCTGTCTGAGCACTCACTCCAGGGGCTTTTACAGGGTTATGTGCTCACGGGTCGTCATGGCGTGTTTGTGTCATATGAAGCCTTCGTGCAGATTGTGGCGAGTATGACCGATCAATATTCAAAGTTTCTCAAAATTGCCCGTGATGTGAAATGGCGTGAAGCCTTCCCGTCACTCAACTACATCCTTACCTCAGGTGCGTGGCGTCAAGAGCATAACGGCTTCTCACACCAAAACCCTGGCTTTATCGATGGGGTCTTGCAGCGACAGGGATGCTACACCAATGTGTACTTTCCAGCCGACGCCAACTCAGCACTAGTGGCATTTGAGCGCATGATGAAGTCAACTAAGGAGATTAATGTGCTGGTGTGTGAAAAACGACCGCTCCCAGTCTGGCGTACCATTGATGAAGCCAAGCGTGACATGGAAGACGGTGTGGCAATTTGGGATTTTGCCAGTGATGAAGATCCACACATGGTCTTTGCGGCGGCAGGGGACTACCCAACACTCGAGGCGCTTGCAGCTATTAGTTTGGTCCGTCAGATGGTGCCGGCGATGCGCATGCGCTTTGTAAATATTTCTTCACTGTCAGCGCTTGGTATTGGCAACTCAAGTTGTCGCGTACTTCGTCATGACTTCAAACACTATTTCACCGAAGAGCAGCCAGTCTTGGTTAATTTCCACGGTTACCCACAGACGATGAAACAGGTGCTCTTTGATTACGCTCAGAACCCAGATCGTTTCATTGTGCATGGGTACGAAGAAAGCGGCTCAACTACTACACCATTTGACATGATGGTGCGAAACCGCGTCGATCGTTACCACCTAGCGATGGAAGCCTTTGCAAAAGCTGCCGAGCAAAATGTGATTACTGAGACTGAAGCACAAAAGCTCATCTCAAGTTTCCAAGAGAAGTTGGCTGAACATCGTGCCTACGTAATTGAACACGGAGAAGATCTAGAAGAAATTACAAACTGGGTATGGCAACAACGTTAGTTGTTAATCCGGGTAGCTCATCTAGAAAATATGCGCTGTACGAGCGCGGGCAAGTGGTGTTGGAGCTTCGGTTTGAAGATACTAATTCTGGCTTTGAAATGTGTTCACAGGTGTCGGGGACACAGCAGATTTGTGAAGCGGTTTCAAAAGATGATTTTACTGAAGCGTTTGCACGAGTAGAAGATGCAGTGAACAGCTATCTGTTTCGTGAAGGGCGGGGGAGACGTCTTGATAACGTTGTGGTACGAGTTGTGGCGCCGGGAACTTTTTTCCAGCGACATGCGGTGATTGATGACGCGTATGTTGCTGAGCTCAAAAAGAAAGTCACGGTAGCACCACTACACGTACCACACATTCTGCGTGAAATCGAAAGTGCGCAAAAGCATTTTAAGCAGGCGCGCTTGATTGCTGCATCTGATAGTGCGTTTCATAGCGAGATTCCACTGGTAGCACGTGAATACAGTATTCTTCGAGAAGATGCCAATGAGTTTGATATTCATCGCTTTGGGTATCATGGACTGTCAGTTGCTTCTGTGGTGCGTCGTATTCATGCGCTTATTGGTCTTGATCCTGAGCGACTGGTGGTTTGTCATATTGGTAGCGGTACGAGTGTAACGGCGGTGAAAAATGGCAAGAGTGTTGAGACCTCTATGGGCTTTGCCCCTGCCACTGGACTTCCGATGGGGAGTCGGGCGGGAGATGTAGATACAGCAGCGCTCTTGGAATTGATGCGAGCAAAGCACTGGCGGCCGAGCGAAGCTGAGATGTATATCAATACCAATGGTGGCTTTGCTGGTATGGCTGGCGAGTCTGATATCCGACGCTTGCTCGATCGTCGCTCAAAGAATGATGCCGTGGCGGCACAGGCACTTAACGTGTTTGCCTATAATATGCAAAAAATGATTGCAGCTCAGACGGTCGCGCTTGGCGGCCTTGATGCGATAGTGCTCACGGCCACTGCGGCCGTGCGCAGCTCTGAGCTTCGTGCGCTTATTTTACAAGGACTTTCGCATCTAGGTGTTCAGATGAGCAAAGATCGCAACGATCTCTTAGTGAGTAAGGAAGGAGTGATTAGTGTCCGCAACAGCACCGTGAAGGTGGTGGTAATGCGAACTGATGAAATGGGAGAGATGGCTCAGGTGGCTGAGCAAATTCTGCTTGGGGTTGTGTAAATCCTAAATCTTCTTGGTTTGGATGATAGTATACTAGTAAGCTTCTGAGCGATTGATAATTTTATGTCTTGGTATCAAAAAAATCGTAAGCCACTCTTTCAGGCAATTCTTATATTTGTCCTGCTTTTTGGTTCAGTGGTGTTACTGACGCTTTACTATGATTTCACCAATATAGATCTTGGGGGATTATTGTTTCTGATGTCTTTCTTGTGTTGTGTTTTCGTGGCAAAAAATATCTATGACGTGACTCAGAATAGTGTAACCTCGGAAGAGCTTAAAAAAAGTGTTGCGCTCGATATGGCGGCTACGTCCGAAGAACTCTATGTACAGTTATATAAAAATAGTCCAGTTCCGTATCTTATCATCGATTTTGAGGGGAACATTAAATCTGCCAATATTTCTGCGGTACGCATGCTGGGAGTGGCGCAGCTTAAGGTAAAGGGTATTAATATTTTTAGTCGTTTGCAAAGTACTGAGCCCGAACATCTCGATTTACTGGTTGAAAAATACCGCAATGGTATCGCGGTGAGCGATGAAATGGTTCGAGTGAGGCGTCCCGATCACCGCGAGGTTTGGTCACTTTTGTCACTTTTTGGTTTTACCAATGTTAGTGGCGAACGGGTTGGCCTCATGACGCTGGTTGATATCACCAAACAAAAAAAAGCTGAGGATGCAAAATCAGAATTTGTTTCGTTGGCCTCACACCAATTGCGCACACCAATTGCTGGCATGAAGTGGAGCGCGGAGCTGCTTCTTATGGACGACTCAAATGCGCTCACAGAGCGTCAGCATAAGTACATTGATCGATTGCTTATCAGTATCATGCGTATGTCTCGACTGGTTGACGACTTCCTTCGTGTTTCGCGCTTTGAATTAGGTACTTTTAAGGCGGAATACACCACGGTGTCTTTGTCAGAACTGTTTGATGACATCATATCAGAATTGGCTGTTAAAGTTGATCAGAAAAAACTCATCGTGAAAAAGTTTTACGATGAGACCGTTGACGCAGTAGTTACTGATCAAAATCTTATCCGGATGATCGTCACCAACTTATATTCAAACGCAACCAAATACACCCGTGAGGAGGGAACTATCCATTTAGGATTTGGACGCAAGGATGACAGTCTGGTGATTACTGTGGCTGACAATGGTATGGGAATTCCGGCAGAAGACCAAGAAGAGATTTTCAGTAAATTATTCCGTGCATCCAACGCGGTTCGCAACGTGCCGGATGGGACAGGACTGGGGCTGTACATTGTTCGTGAAGCAGTTGCGGTACTAAAGGGTCAGGTTACCTTTACTACTACTGAAAATATTGGCACTACGTTTGAAGTTACTTTGCCGCTAGAGCTCTCGGCTGAAACAAAAAAGTAAGGGAAGAAGTAGTCGAGCCTAGTAAAAGAGCGCCTCTCTATGAGAGGCGCTCTTCGATTCGGGCGAGTAAATCCATGACGCTCCAGTTTGGTTTAAACAAAACATCCTCCAAAGGTAAATCAATATTTTTTGAAATGTTATCTACCGATTCAGAAGCGGTAAGCACCATGATTTTTGCTTTCGCACCCCAGTCGGTTTCGCGGATGCGTCGATATACTTCGTAACCATCAATATCAGGTAGACGAATGTCGAGCAGAATGAGGTCTGGTTTTTGCTCAATTGCCATAGCGACCCCCTCTCGTCCAGTTGGCGCTAACACTGCCTCGTAGCCTTTGATGCTTAGCATATCGAATAATGATTCTGCTAGGTACGGAGAGTCTTCAATGACAAGTATCTTTTTCTTTTCCATACGTATTAGTGTAACTCATTTTTAAGGTTTTTGGGTTTTTGGCTGTGGTCGCGCCCGGGTAGCAGCTGTCATTCACTACTGTTTTTGGTAAGAAAATGTGAGACAATACGTCAAAACTAATATGAAAAAACAATTTATTCTTTTGCTGATTATTGTACTGGCTCTTGTCGGTTTTTTTCTGTACAAGCAAGTAGTAAAACCACAGCTTGATAACCGTACTGTTGCTACGGTTGTTCCGGCTACTATTACTAATGAAACGCTTGGTTTTGGATTCACATTTCCAAGTGGTGAAGCGGGCTTTTCAATGATTGAGCCGCCGCTTCCAGAAGGGAGTGTCGATGGGTTGCAGAAGATTTATCTCATTATGGATACGCAGAGTTATCTGATGTACCAGCAAGGTGACGATGCTGAAACTCCGCCAGCAGTGAGCGTGTTTGTGTTCACGATGCCCGATATGGAAAGCGCTGACGGACTTGATAGACTTGGTAAGTTAAAATTGTGGGCAGAGACATACAGTCGATATTCATCGTACGCGCTCAAGACATCAGACATTGAGACGGTTGAGATGGATGGAATTAAGGCGATTCGCTACACTGCTGAAGGAGCGCTGTATAAACAACAGGTATATTTAGTGTCATATCAAGGCAATATCTACATGTTTGCGGGTCAGTACATCAATGATACAGACACAATTAGAGACATGTATCTTCAGTTAGTTGCTTCTGCGACATTCGATTAGTCTGCGACAGTTATGTGAAATATAAAGAAAGCGCGTGTCACAGGACACGCGCTTTTAAATATGGAGAACTGCATTATGCAACCCTCCGAAGGACTTCAAGTTCAGGTGCAGTATATTCCTGCGCCTGGGCTCGGCCGGTAATTTTGACCGTTTTGAACTGGTCTTTACCATGCTTTACCGTGATGCTGTACGGCAGTGCTTCGAACTGCACCCCAATTTTCTCCAGATGATTTGCCAGCAGCTCGCGAAGAACTGCGTAGGCTTCCTGGTAGTTGTGCTCATCAGCGTAGATGTGAATCGCGTCGGTGAGTACATTGAGGTAGCGGTTAATGCGACGCCGCTTCAGCAGGAACGGAATCACACGCATGGCGCGTCTGACCGTCTTGAAACGGCGAAGCGGCCCAAGCCACGTCGGCAGCTCCAGGCGATCAACCCGGATACCGAACCGACTAATCTCGATTGCGCCAGCTGGGATTTGATTGGTCGGCAGACCGTTTTCCCGTAGCACTTCTTTGACGGGCACTTCAATCAGCTCGTCTTCGATGATGATGCGGCAGCCGGCGACAACAACGCCACCTTCGACCAAAATGACAAACACGCTGTGCGCGTCGTATTGGTCGAAGCCTCCTTTGGGTTCCCACTTGTGCTTGTGCACATAGTGGTCGTCTCTGATTGTGATGTACTGGTGAATGAAATGCTCACCCTCCTCGTCACCGAGGCTGGTAAGCCAGACTTCGATGTTGCCATGGTTGTGGAGCATTTTCATGCGGTCACCCCTTCGGTGAAAATTTTTGTACTCGATTGATGGGAGAACCTCCCACCGCGAGAAAAGGGGAGGTTCCGCCTTTCCAAGAATGACAATAACAAATGTCACCTCAGAGCTGAAGCGACCCTATCATATATGTTGACAAATGTCAACATATATTTTGCATAAAAAAGAAACTGAGTAATTTTCTGTTGAAAATAAAGACTGTTTTTGTGTCCTGATTAGGTAACTGTTATGCGCTCTAGTCAATATGGGGGAAACTTATGTGGTCTAATTTAGTTCATATCGATAATCAAGCCGCCCCAGGTAAATTCTTGAGCTCCTTGTCCAATGCCTGTTTCTGGGTGGTAGTTTTCCCGAAAGCCGCTCTGTGTAATAAGTTTTTTACTCTGCTGCTTTAGTTCATTCGCCAAATCAGTAAAGCCGTTTCGCTTAAGTCCGTGGTATACGCACCAGTTACTCGCCATCCAGATTGAGCCGCGCCAGTCTGGATGTTGCCATGGTTGACCCCAAGCTGGTTCTGCAGGGTTGTATGTTGGGTCTGTGCTGCTTACTGTAGGGAGTCGAAATGGAGTCGAAAAGCCAGGTGAGAGATAGTGGGTTTCAACGATTCGTTTTGCCTCAGCTTTAGTATATTGGCCGGTCAGAAGTGGTGCAAAGTGTGACCAAGAATCAACGGTAGTTACCTTCTGTTCTTTCGCTCCATACAAACTACGATACACGGTACCGTCAAACATATGTTCGCGCATAGCAGTAGCGATTTGATGACGATTGACTGCTAGTTGTTTGGCAATTGGCCGATCATTTAGTTCGGTGGCGATATGTTCCAATGCTTCAGTGTTAAGTATCATAAAGACATTGAACGGCACATCCTCTACCCAGAAGGACGTGGCGGTGCAGCCTACGGCGTCAAATCTACATTCTCGATGAACATCAAATAACGCAACACGTTTTTCTCGGTGCACTGCGACGTCATGCTGCGAAGGAAGGTTCAGAGCCTCATCAAAGCGCGGTGAGTTGTCTTCACCAGATTCGTCAGGATTGATAATTCCAAGTAAGGAGCGCCCTGGTTGTTGTCGATTAATCAGATAATGGTGAAATCGGAGCAGGTGCGGGTAAAGCTGTTCCAGCCAATCGCGATTTTTAGATGTCTGGTAGACACGCCAAGCGGCGTACGCTATAAGCGGTGGCTGTGTATGACTGCTGGTTTCTTGTACTCCCCAGTTGATTCGCATCACGTCAAGGTTTGATTCCCAGTACAATATGTGTGGAATCATCCCGTCATCCCACTGTTTGGTAATTAGTGATGATAGTTCCGCTTCAGCAGCAGCCGGCTCAAGATGGGTGAGTATAATTGCATGAAAGCAAGAATCCCAGAGCCACTGATACGGGTAAGAGTCTGGGCTCGGGGTGGTGTATTGGTTCCCGTTTTTCTGACGTCGATTCCGTTGTAGCAGTTGATGTATGGCTTGTTGTTGCACCAAGGAAAGCATTAGAAAAAGTATACCAACCCCGCTGTGATTACAGAGGAGTCTTGTCCGCAGGTATTGACAGGTTTATTTTTTAAGGTAAATATTTATACAGCTTTACGTTGTCAATCAGGAGGTTGCAATGACTATACGCAAGTCCCTGTGGTTGCCACGAGACTGGATATTTCCGTTTCTGTTCTTTCTGATTTCGTCTGCGTTTATTGGTGGAATCGTCGTGGGTGAGCGGTTGAGTCCGCTTTTTCACCTCAATCGCATCACGCAATATGGCTCGACTGAGTTTGGTCTTGCGTACGAAGATGAGTCGACTGCTCAATTGGATTGCACAAATGCTCAGGTAAGCATTCGCATCGTCCACAGAGTGAGCTCAGGCGATATGCTGTGTAGCAGCGCTCACGATTATTGCCTGTCAGTAACTTTGCTGAAATTTGTGAATTGTATTCCTGAGGATAACCGCATTTTTCTGGATAAACCACTTTTAATTCCAGAAGATGTTCCCGTGTAACGTACAAGTCTTCCGTCAAGACAGAGGACTTTGCTGCAAAGGCTATAACTGGAGGTACGCATGAAGCCGGAAATGATGTCGTGGGACGATGTCGATCGTTATTCGCTTATCGGTTGTGAGCTGGCGCATAAAAAAGGCGCTCAGAATCGGTGCGGTCAAATCAGTGCGGTGAACACAGCGGCGACAGATTTATTTGTAATTACGGTGGACTGGGACGCCGTGACCAGGGAGGAGTTTGAGGTGGTGCCGATGGAGAATCAGGTATTCAATGCCGGGTGCGGATGTATTACGTTTTATCACTCGGCACTCGGAACGGTCATTATCCGTCCACCAGCTTGCGCAAAAACGCCTCGTCTATGTGGTAGAGAAGCGCAGTCGTCGTTGTTTTAAAAAGCCCGGCAGTCAAAGACTGCCGGGCTTTAAAAAATGAAAGCCCGCCATAAATGGCGGGCGTGTACTGTGCAGCCTGATACGTTTAGTGGCCAAACATCGCTTTGGTGAAGCGGTCCGCTTCGGCGGCAGTCAGTTGTTTGCAGCTGCGCAGCTTGCCATCGAAGACAAGCATGTGGCAGTCCGGCTCGAAGATGACCTTGAAGGTGTTGTGTGCGTGTGACCGTTGAATGTACTGCTTGCAGCGGCTTGCTGCCGCTTCAATTCCCGTGACAGACGTAATCGATCCTTCCAGGTCAGACCATTCGATCTTATAAGACACATTGTTTCTACCGTGTTCGGTTCGGTACACCCTGATGTGAACGACAGACATTGCTGCTCCTTGTGGCGTTTACGTAACAATACCCATTGAAATAATAAAATATTTTTTTAAAATGTCAATATAAACCCATTCGTCACATAGACAAAAGGTGATTTAGCTATATATTTGTAAACGGCGACACCATGTCCCACTTGTTCTTATCAAAATTCAAAGAAGGAGAGTCTCAATGAAGACAGCAACGCAGTACTACCAAGCCATGCGTGAGTTCGATCACTCAGCTGCTGTGGCACTCATGCAGCGTGAGCATCCGGAGTTGTCCGCCGCTCAAGTTGACGAAGCATTTGATGCTTGGCTGCAGTGGATGGCCGGTCATGCCGTCAATCCGCATCAAGAACATACGTACGTCATGTTGCTCGGTCCGGTCGACGAAGCATTTCATGCGGCGGTGCTTTGCACTCGCTCGTACATGCAATTCTGCCAGTTTGAAGTTGGTTTTTTCGTGCATCATACGCCGGTTGCAGCTGAAGAAGCGCAGGCCCTGATTGACGAGGGGGCGGTGCACTACACCATTCAGTTTCTGCGTGAGCAATTCGGTCTCGATTTGTCGCCCGCGCTGGTGCGCTGGGAAAAAGACTTCGATGCTGGCAAGATTGGTCCGTCGGCAGTGTCTTGCAAGTTCGGCATGAATTCGTCGGCGGATGCAGAATTTCTGAGGCATTTCGGCCTGACCAGCTACACTGAACGTTGGCAACGGGCTGCATAGCAGTACTTTCTAGAACATCTCACCTACACAAAAGCCCCCTAGGGGGCTTTTACATTGCTCAGTTTACCGAGCGTTCTGTGCAGCGAGGAGTTGCAGTAAGACTGCAATCAGTTGCTGGAGCTGCTCAATTTGTTTAAGCATAACTGCCCGAGTTTTGTCGTCAGTAGACGAATCATCCTTTGTTGATTCATGCTCCTCTTCATCTTCTTCAGACTCGTCTTCGTCGTCATGCTCTTCCTCCATTTCTTCTGCTTCACTTTCGTCTTCTAGGTAATCCTCAATATCAAGTTTCAATTCGTCAAAGACTTCTTCGGCTAGTTCAGCTGCGTCATCCGCGAGATTTTCTGCTTCAGCGTAGTCTTTATCGTCATAGGCGTCTTCAGCATCATCAAAAAGATCGGCAGCCTGATCGTATAGTTCAGCTGCTTCGTCGTAGTGCAAGTTGTCACGGTCGGTGTCGTCAAGCACATCATCGGCGAGGTCTACCAATAGTTCCGCGTGCTTGATTGCTGCCTTAGCGTCTTGTTTCACTTCATCGTCAAGGTCATCGTAGGCCTCTTCGAGTAGTTCGTAGGCCTGTTCTGCAAACTCAAGTGCCTCATCCCAATCTTCATCTGCATCTTGTTTTTCTGCATCCTCTAGAAAATCATCAGCATCATCAAGTGAATCTTCTGCGTAGCCAATATAAAAACCTTCTTCATCGGCATATTCCATGAGGCTGATAAGGTCTGCTCGCAGTTCCTTAACGTCCTTAATCATGTCATTGGCTTCGTTCTCAAATTCCTCAGAACCAGCGAATGCAGTGCCAGCAAAAAGAGTAAGGGTGAGGAGTGCGACCAGCGCTCCAGAAAATGTGTGGGTACGTGTTATTTCCATACAAGTTAATTTAACTATTATTGTGAATTACATAATACAAAGTATTTTAGATTTATGAAGTCTTTAAATCCCGAGTTTGTTTTTTCGTTTCGCTCAGTTTCAAGGTATTATTTTGCAATCTGTACTTGAGACTCAAAATAAAACCACCGTATGGTGGTTTTATTTTGTTATGTGGAATACTTTGCACCAAGTTAAAACCTCTTTGATTGAAATGGAGTGTCCGAATTTTTTGAAGGTGGTGGATTTGTGGTGAGATAAAAGAAAACCGCCCGACCTTGTGAGCCGAGCGGTTCTCGGTCTCACCTTGGTCAGGCGGTGTCAGGCAGCAATGCCGTAGCGTTCAGCGATTATGGGAACGTGTTGCGCGTAGAAGTCGACGACTTCCGTGGCACGCTTGATGTACGCGACCTGGTTCGCGGCCAGTTCTTCCTCGGTCAGCGGCTCGACAACACCTTCACGGATTTGCTCTGCCAGTTCGGCAGGAAGCAGGTTGGCGAAGGCCTCGTCCTCGTGCTGTGCAAGCATGCGGCGCAGTCCGTAGAAGTCCGAACGCTTGAAGAGGGTGTTCTGGTCGGTCGTGCGGAAGTAATGACCGCCGTTGCTGCCGCCGTGTGTCCACGGCGCATTTGAATGGCAGTGCATCACCCAATCCCAGCCAGGACACAGCATCTTCGCCGAAATCCAGTCGTATTCGACGGCCTTGCGGTCGTCCGTCGCTCCGCCGACGTAAATCATGATTTCGTCGCCGATTTCGAAGTGCTTGACGCCGCGGAATTGCGGCAGAACGAACTTGATTTCGGTCGCGTCTGCACGGAGTTGGTCAAGCAAACCGATGAGCGCCGTCATGTTCCGTTGGATGAGTCCGCTCCGAGCGCCTTCAGCCCGAACTTCTTCGGTCAGCAGGCCTGACTTCGTTTTCTTCTTGCCGAGCTTGTCGATGGATTTCTGAACCTTGCCGAGATATTCGACCGCTTCAGCAACCTGGTCGGAAGCAGAAGACGAAATCGCGTCGATATTGGCAGAGCCGAGGGTCTTGCTGACGGCCTGGATACGCAGGGAAGGGAGTGAGAAAACAGCCGTAGCGTAATCCCACAAGTCTTGTTGGTTGGACATGTCATCGTCTCCTGTTGTGATGCCAAAATGGCGGGAACAAGTAGGCCAAATGGCCAGTTGCTGGTCGAACAATATAATGAAAGTGGTGTTTTGTAAATAGAGGTTCTAATTTCCAAACATCTCTCCAAAATAAAGCAAAACGAGCCTTATAATATAAGGCTCGTTTTGCTTCAGATTTGGTGGAGATGGGGGGAGTTGAACCCCCGTCCGAATTAGGGCGCGATTGCGAGTCTACAGTGCGTAGTTAACCTTTTAGTTTAAGGGTGATAGCTAGAAGATTAACCAAACACTATCACCTCGAGTTCATACAATTTAGACGTGCCTACGTGAACGGCGTAGGAATATCGAGCCTCATGGCTATTCTACCCGGGCAGTCGTATGAGACGTTTGACTTCCGAGCATCGCACCGGCGAGCGTTTATTTACGCAAAAGCGGGTGTGAATCCGAACGCGCGAGCGTAAGGACTTGGTACTGCTTTGTTTGCACGTACAGAGTGATCCGTCTTTACGAATTAGAATCATTTTCGACACTGCACACAACCGACACGACTAACCGTCGATGCCTAGCATCCCCTGAGTGATCGCGGGCGGGAATTTTCCGGAGGAAAATTCCCGCCGTGATCGTGAGCACTCAGGGAAGAATGTACAAATTTTGCTTAGCTACAAAGCAGTGGGCCGGACGACTTCGTCGTCCGGCAAAGATCAGTGAATCGTAGGCTGTTTGGCCGGCGGTTCTGGAACGTAATCGGGGTCGACCAAAGTGTCGACCGGAAGGGAAGCGGGTCGCTCTTGTGGCACTTCCTGCAGGTTTTCAGACGGAATCTCCGGTACTGATTCCACGCTATCAGTGTAGTCCTGACTCGTCTCTTCGTGGTCGATTCGTTCCATCGGACCACCAATGTCTCCAATATAGACACTCATGATGAGTCCTCCCAAAATGTGTGAGCACCATTGCTCACTGCTTTGTAGCTAATACTGATTTTTCAAAGTGCGGGCGATATCGCGTTTGCTGTCTCGCTCCTTCAAGCTCTCGCGCTTATCGTGTTTCTTTTTACCACGAGCCACGCCAATTTCGAGCTTGATATGCCTGTTATTATTATACAATTTAATAGGCACTATTGTCAAACGGTCCGTTTCGGACTGGCGCTTGAGTTCGGCAATCTGTTTCCTCGATAGGAGCAGTTTGCGTGGCCGGTCGGTTTCGTAGCTTTTGGGAGTATTGGGTGCTTGGTAAGGGCTGATAGTTGCTCCCACGAGAAAAGCTTCATCGCCACGAATAATCACATACGAGCCTTCGAGTTTTACCTTGCCAGTGCGGATAGATTTGGCTTCAAAACCGAAGAGCACTAAGCCCGCTTCGACAGTTTCTAAAATGTCGAAGTCGAAGCGGGCTTTGCGGTTTTGAATATATGTGGTCATAGAATTTGTCTTGCTACTCTAGCATGGCATCATTTGTATTCAAGCCACTGCTTTCTGTGGCGTGATTTATTTTTTGCGTAGCGTTTGCAGTCTATTTCTGTATAATAACCTGCACATATGAATAAGCCTGAAAATACTGAGAATAACAAAGAAAAAGAGCTGCAAACACCAGAAGAGTCACAAAAAAATGGTGTAGTGAAGCCTGATTCAAGTCGCAACGAGCCGCGTCCGATTCCTAAAGCTGATGACCCGAAAAGTCCGGCACGGTTGCGACAAGGGGGCAAAAAGTTACCGGTTGGTCCGGGAAACTTTTGGAACAACATGCTGTCGACATTGTTGCTACTTATCTTTATTACCGCCTTGTTTTCGTATTTAACAGAAAATAAAGCGACGGAACCAGATCAGCTGACTATCACTGACGTGGTAGAGCAGGTGAGGGCTGGGGAGGTGAAGGAGATTGTGGTGCGCGGCACTGAGCTTGAAGTGACATACGTCGATGAGACCAAAACACACGGTATTGCCAAGCGTGAAGTCGACGCGTCTATTTCTGAATCACTCACCAATCTCGGGGTTACTTCTGATGAGTTGGCGAACATTTCTATTGACGTGCAGCGTGAGACAGGCTTCTTGTATTGGTTTGGCCAGTTTGCGCCATTCATGTTTCCGCTCATTTTACTTGGTGTGATTATTTGGTTTTTCACACGCAGTGTAAAGGGGGCGGGTATGCAGGCGATGAGTTTTGGTTCTTCGAAAGCGCGCATGATTGATCCAAACGATCAAAATCAAAAAGTTACCTTCAAAGATGTGGCTGGGGCTAAAGAGGCCAAGCAGGAACTCGAAGAAATTGTTGATTTTCTCCGTAATCCAAAAAAGTTTCTCGATATTGGTGCGGAGATTCCAAAGGGAGTGATGATGATGGGTTCTCCGGGAACAGGTAAGACGCTCTTGGCGCGTGCAGTAGCCGGGGAAGCAGGTGTGCCCTTCTTCTCAATTTCTGGTTCAGAGTTCGTGGAAATGTTTGTGGGCGTAGGTGCGTCACGAGTACGCGACCTTTTCCAGATGGCAAAGAAAGCTGCTCCAGCAATTATTTTCGTAGACGAAATCGACGCGGTCGGCCGCGTGCGTGGTACGGGGGTAGGTGGTGGAAACGACGAACGTGAACAAACGCTCAATCAAATCTTGGTTGAAATGGATGGCTTTGAGCCAAATGCCAAGGTGATTGTGATGGCAGCCACCAATCGCCCGGATGTGCTCGATCCTGCGCTACTTCGTCCTGGACGGTTCGATCGTCGCGTAACGATTGATCTACCAGACCGCAAAGACCGCGAAGCAATTCTTGCGGTACATGCCCGCAAGAAGCCGCTGCAGGAAGATGTGAATCTAGAAATTATTGCACAACGTACTCCTGGCTTCTCGGGTGCTGATCTCTATTCACTCATGAATGAAGCAGCGATTCTTGCTGCGCGAGAAAAGCGCAAGCAAGTGGGACAATTTGATATCATCCGTTCAATCGAGAAGGTGATGCTTGGTCCGGAACGCAAAACACATGTGCTTTCGAAGTACGAGAAATTGGTGACGGCGTATCATGAAGTTGGACATGCGCTGGTCGCATCTGTTTTGCCGTACGCGGATCCGGTGCAAAAAATCTCTATTATTTCTCGCGGACGAGCCGCAGGCTATACACTTAAGCTTCCAGACCAGGATCGTCGCATGCATACCCGCAAGGAATTTCTTGATGATATCGCAATGACGCTCGGTGGATATGTGACGGAAGAAATGGTCTTTGATGATCTTTCAACCGGTCCGTCAAACGATTTGCAGGTAGTCGCTGCGATGGCGCGTGATATGGTAGCGAAGTACGGCATGAGTGAGAAGCTTGGTCCGGTAGCCTACGATGGTATGGGTGGTCGCCTCATTGGCGGCGGTATGTCAGAAGACCGTGCCTACGGTGCGCAGGTAGCCAAGACGATTGATGAAGAAGTGACACGTATCATCGAAGAAGGAAAAAATACTGCACGTGAAATTCTTACAAAGTATCGTACCGCGCTCGATGAAATATCTAAGAAGCTTGTTGAAGTAGAAACGCTTGAGCGTGAAGAATACGAGGCGCTTTTGAAGCAATACAATGTACCGATTAAGGATGCGTATGCTGAGATGTATAAAGAAGAAGAGAAGATTGGTGATCCGAGTCGGGGTCTAGAGATATTGCCAGAGACAAAAGAGTAGGCAAATAAATACATAAAACAGCGGGCCCGAAGGGCCCGCTGTTTTATTTACTGCAGCTGTTCCTCAGTGGTCACCTGGCCGTCTTCCATGTGAATGATGCGGTGGCAGTTCATGGCATACTCACGCTCATGTGTAACCATGACGATGGTTTGGTTGTGGTCGCGGTTTAGAGCGGTAATGAGATCAATTACTTGTTGACCAGAGACACTGTCGAGGTTTGCGGTAGGTTCATCAGCAAATAAAATCTTTGGTTTACCAGCTACTGCTCGTGCGATTGAAACACGTTGTTGTTCGCCACCGGAGAGCTCAGCTGGGAGGTTGGTGTATTTGCCGGTGAGTCCCACGCTATCGATTACCGCGCGCGCAATTTGCCTTGCTTCTTGCCAAGCGGTGCCGCGCATAAGTACAGGAAGCATAACGTTCTCTTCAGCGGTGAGATCTGGTACCAGCGCGTAATTTTGAAAAATATAACCAAGAGTGTTGAGTCGAAATGAAGTTTTTCCGCGTTCGTCAAGTTGTAGTACGTTAGTGCCGTTAATCAAAACGCTTCCTTCGGTTGGCTCATCTAATACAGAAAGCTGGTACATCAACGTCGACTTACCAGCGCCTGATTTGCCCATAATGGCAACAAATTCTCCCTCATGCACGGTAACATCAATACCTTTTAAAACATGTGTGGTAAGGTCGCCGCTGCCAAATGATCGGTGAATGTTATTTGCTTGAATAATAGGTTTCATATTATTTGCGACCTAAAATAGAATTAAGGGTGTTCTGACGAACAATCATCCAGGCTGGTAAGAGTCCGGCAAACAGGGTCACAATAAACAGTACCGTAAAACGTAAGAATGTTTCATCGGGAGGAGCGACCAGCACGCCGTCACTAAACGGAAATTTGATTGGGTTGCGCTCAAAGTATCCAATCAAGAAGCCGTAGGTGAGCAGGGCACCAAGACCTGAGCCGAGAATGGCGTAAAAGGCTGCTTGCAGAACGTAGGCGATTTCAATAGCGCGACGCTCAATGCCAATGCCTTTGAGAATCCCGATTTGCTGGCGACGGGAGAGTGCATTGATAAAGATGATGATAAAGATGGTGATTGAAGCCACCACAATGCCAATGGAGCCGATAAAGGTGCCGAGGAGATTCATGGTGTTTTTAATGTCGGTAATGAACTTCGGTTTTCCTTCATCAAAAGTTTGAATTTTGGCGTAGTTGCTTAATCCACCTGTAACAAGCGCGTCCTTTACTTGTGTGTCGGTAAACTCTGGTCGGGCTCGGACTACAATAATATCGGCATTTTGGTCAACGCGCCCAAAAAGGCGGCGAAACTCTCGCTCGGGAATGTAGGTGTTGAGTGATACTTCGTCCACCTTTGATTCAATGATGCCTTTGACGATAAATTCTTTCGATACATCACCGACGGTCAGACGAACGGTTTCTCCTGGATTGGCTATATTGAGTGTGTCAAAAATGTCACCAAATTTATCTGACGATTCCTGCAGGTAGTAATAGCCTACAAGTATATATCCCTCTTCGTTAGGGTTGAGATACTCACCGCGTACGACATTTTGACTGAGGTGTGACATATTGTCTTCAAGGAGTGGGTCGATGCCAGTGACGGTTACATTGGCAATATCTCGCTCGGCGCTTAAGTCTCGGCGCTCCTTGTAGTTTGCCTCTAAGGTGGCTCCAGCTTGGTAACGCACCGAATATGACTCAATTTCAGGGTAGCTGGCGAGCTCGCGCAAAACGGTCGGTGTTTCTAAAATATGATCTTCACCCTCTGGTTCTTTGAGAATAATATCGCCAAGTGACTCAGCGCGTACGGCACGTTCAGCACCAGTGATGAGTCCTACAAGCACACCTGAGACAGCGATCAGATTGAGAAAGGTGAGCATCATCACGAAGATAATAAGCAGCGTTGTCCATTTGTTGGCTCGCTGGATTTGTCGCCAAGCAAGTAGTGCACCGATGCGAAAGAGCTGCATAAGCTATGGAGCGAGGAGCGTATCTCCTGCAGTTAGGCCAGTAATTGCCACAAAGCCATCATTGCCTTCTAAAAGAACCTCGATAGTGGTAGAAGCGGTGGTATTGCCGCGCTTGACGAGCACTTCATAGCCAGTAGCTGTTTGGTTTAAGAAGCGTTTAGGAATACGAAGCACATCGCTTGACTGCGCGGTGATAATTTCAATGTCGGCGTTGAGGCCGCTGCGCATCCATGACGGCAGGTCTGCAAACTGAATTTTTGCTTCATAGTATGCAACGCCATCTATTTCAGTGGCCTGGGGAGAAATGAAAGTGACGGTGCCGGTTACGATGGTTGCGGGTTGGGCATCGAAACGCATCTCGGCAGTTTGACTAGCTACAATCTTACTAATGTCAATTTCTGGCACTCGGGCGGTTACTTCAAACGCATTATCGCCAAGGAGTGTTACGATTGGTAGCGTAGAGACGGTCTCTCCCTTGAGAATGTCAATTTCTGTGATCACGCCGTTAAATGGTGCGCGCAGCGAGCGGTCGGAAATAGAAGCGTCGATGCGTGCAAGTTGTGCTTCGGCTTGTGTTACCGCTGCTTCAGCGCGGATGACCGCCTCGCTGCGCGCCGGTGCATTTTGGTTGTTTGCGTCAGCCTTAACTAGCGCAACTGCTTGTGTCGCCAGTTCAATTGCACTGTTTGCCTGAGTAATCGCTAGACTGTGCGCGTTGCGGTACGTTGTGTATTGCGCTGATTTTTTATTGGGAATATCAATGTGCCAGACTGAGTTATTGTAGAAGGATGATGCATTAAATTGAATACGGAGACCGCAAGTACCGAGTGCGATTGGCTGTTCAACAGATGCGATATATGTGCCCGTTTCTAAGCCAGAGAGACGGTAAGAAAAACCGGAGTCAGCTTTTGAATTGAACACCTCTAATGTATATACACCTTCTGTATCACAGACGTAGGTGCCGCGTACCGTCGGGGGCAGCGCGTCTTCGTTTGGGTCATCTGAGTACGCAGATAAATCAGCCGATAGCAGTGCATGGTACGCATTGCTTACTTTCTGCGCCTCGGTTTCTTTGGTGGTTGCAAGCGCTGCTTCCTTGGAAGCTACTGTTTCAGAGGTCACTTCTCTTGCTGAGCCAGTTGGGCCTTCAAGCAGTTCGGCCAAATCAGCTCGTGCACGATCAAGTGCAGCGAGAGCGTTTTGGCGATCAGCGTAAAGCGTGCGTGCATCAAGGGTTACGAGCACATCGCCGGCTGTTACGATACTGCCGGTCTCGACGAGAACGTTAGTGACAATACCGCCGGCAGGAAACGCAAGCTCAGCGGATTGCTTGGCGGAGGTGACACCAGAGATAGATACGAGCTGGCGTACGGAGCCTGTTTCCACCGTTGTGGTAATAAGGGTGCTGTCTGTACGTGTGCTTACACTGTGAATCATGTACGCTACAAAAATAATCACAGCGATAGCTATCACAGTGTATGTAGATTTGGTGTGGAGGAATCGAATCATGCTTTCTCCATTGTAGCATTGTTTGTCCGCCCACTTGGACTGACCTAGTTATTAAGGAGTGGAACGACTGTAATAACGGAAATACTCTTGTGGTGCGAACCAAGTGTATTGATACGAAAAAAACCCTGTCCGCCCACTTGGACTCGAACCAAGGACCACAGAGGTATAAGCTCTGCGCTCTACCAACTGAGCTATAGGCGGACAGGATTTTTTTCTACGTTTGACTTTGTACCAACTGAGCTATAGGCGGGTTGGTGTCCCACACTATAGCGCAATCTGGGTAGTCAAACAAACAAGCAAGGCTTTACTTTTGCTCAAGTTTTTTGTTTACTAATAAGCGGACGATCCTGTCCTAAACATTAAGGGGATTCCCATGAGTACGCAAAAAGGTGGCTGCAGCTGTGCCCAGTTCAACACCAAACTCATGTGAAAGGAGGTGATCCATATCTTAGGGGCGCCTTGCTCATACTGTGAGCATGAGATGCTACCAAGTGAGGTTTACCGCCTCAGGACTGCCGCGCAATAGCGCGGCTTTTTTTTAACATTTTCACCTGCAACTGTTGCGTCACTGGTATAATTTTGCTTTGATGGAGGCAGATTTTGTGGAGGGTGTGATCATGAATAAGTATCTTCCTCAGTACACCAGTGCCCAGTTGGCCGCAGCAAAAGCGTGGGTAGCATCACAAGGTCATTTATTCTGGCCGCTGCCTAATTCTGGTTATATCAGACAAATCACGTATGAGCTCGATGGTTCTGTCTTTGGTACACACGTGCTCGGTTGGTATGCGTTATTTAATTCATACGGAGGGTTTATCTGTGTGATGGAAGATGAGTCAGACGTTACGGCCAGTGCAAAACAGGAAGGGTTTGACGAGTTGATCTATGAAGATCATGAATAAGACAAGACGGCGCGTACGCGCCGTCTTTTAATTATTCCATATGGAGCACTTCGCCTAAGCGCGCGACTTTTTCTTGCGCGACCAATTTTTAAGGAGAGTTTACTCGACTATAAAAATGGAAGTACTCTTGGGGTAATGAGCGGAACTATTCGAGGTGTAGTGAGTCTTGTAACCTGCTTAATTTTTCATGTATCAGAGGGAAATTCTTAGCGATGTCGGCATGTGTCTCCACAAGGTGCTGCGCTTCTTTGCGGGCCGCTTCTACGAGCTTGAGGTTGCGAATTGCTTCCATGCCGAGGTCGGAGAGGCCGCTTTGCTTACCGCCATAGAGTTCGCCCGAGCCACGGAACTGCAGGTCGTGCTCGGCAAGCTCAAAGCCGTTTTTGGCGGTCGCGAGCGCTTTGAGTCGGTCGCGGGTCTTGTCGCTTTTTGAGTCGGTCACCGCAAAACAGTATGGCTGGTGCGTACCGCGCACCACACGGCCACGGAGCTGGTGAAGTTGCGCCAAGCCAAAACGCTCAGCACCTTCAATGATAATGTTGGTGGCGTTTGGTACATTGACACCCACTTCCACTACGCTTGTTGCTACCAAGATATCTATCTTATGTTCTGAGAAGTCTTTCATGACCGCATCTTTTTCAGCCGGGGTCATCTTGCCGTGGAGCGGTTTGATGCGCCAGTTTTTAAACACGTCTTTCTTCAGGCGTTTTGCTTCTGCAATAACGCTTTTCATATTGATAGCGCGCTCTTCGTCGGGATCTGGTTCGTCGATGCGGGGGCAGATGACGTAGGCTTGCCGGCCGGCCGCCAGCTCGCTTTCGATGTGGTCGTACATTTCGGTGCTTTGCCCTGGGCCGACGATAGTTGTAATAACTGGCTTGCGGCCGGCCGGCATTTGGTCGAGGAGCGAAATATCTAGATCGCCGTAAATAGTGAGGGCGAGGGTGCGGGGAATCGGGGTGGCCGTCATCGAGAGGAGGTGTGGTAGACGTGCGTCTTTCTTGGCGAGCTTCTTGCGCTGATTGGTGCCGAAGCGGTGTTGCTCGTCGATGATGACGTACGCGAGGTGTTTAAACTCGACGCTTTTATAAATCAGCGCGTGCGTACCAATGAGAATTGGTATTTCGCCATTGTGTACCCACTTCAGGAGCTGTGCTTTGCTGATTTTGGTCGGCTTAGTAGGGTCGCTCTTTGAAGGGAACTTCATGCAGCCAGAACCAGTAATGAGGCCGATTTGAATTGGCAGGTGTTTGAAGTATTCGATAAAACTCTCAAAGTGTTGCTTGGCGAGGATTTCGGTAGGAGCCATGTACGCCACTTGGAGATTGCCGTATTCGATTTTTTTATCCATGCCTTCTGGTGGGCGCGAAGTGGCGACGGCGTAGGCGGTCGTGGCAGCTACAGCAGTTTTGCCTGAACCTACATCACCTTCAAGGAGGCGGCTCATCGCGTGATTGCCGACAAAGTCTTGCAGCACTGTGTCGATGGCATCACTTTGGGCGGCAGTGAGTGCAAACGGGAAGCGTGAGGTAAAGGCTTCAAGGTGCGGACGAGAGGTCTTGATGGTATAGGTCTGCGCGGCGCTCACTGCCGCCCGCTCCTCGGCTTTCTGTACCTGAATATAAAATACCTCTTCAAATGCAAAACGCTTCCGGGCGCTTTCGGCGTGTTCGGCTTTCTTGGGGGAGTGTACCCAGACGAGGGCGGTCTTGAGTTCAGGGAGATTGTACTTCTTGAGGATGGCGCTTGGAATTGGGTCGAGAATAGTGTCGAGCGCGCCTTTTTCAAAAAGCTTTAGAGCGGTGTGATACAGCCAGCGACTGGTGAGACCCTTCGTCTCTCGGTAGATAGGGTAGAGGGTGTCGTCTTGCTCGGTAGTGCCGGCAAAGATGCTGTCGTGGCGGTCGATCGGGAGTGAGTCGAGCGGCTCAACCTCCGGGTTGCTGAGATACAGCTTGCCAGCACTCCCCGCAACTTTGCCGGCTAGCTTCACAAACATGCCATCTTGATACATTTTGGCAATGTATGGCTGGTTGAACCACATAATTTTCATTTTGGCCGAGCTGTCCTCTACATAACCCTCCGCGATTGGCTTACGGCTCTTCCAAGCTTTGCGGGTCTTAAGGCCTGAGAGTTGCCCAAAGACAACGGCGTCTTGACCTTTCTCGAGTCCGCCGACTGACTGCACGTCTGAAATATTTTCGTATCTCGCGGGTAGGTAATAGAGCAGGTCACCGACAGTTGCAATGCCAACCCGCTTGAGGGCTTTTTGGTGATTGATGTCTATTCGAACGTGGGTCTGTAGTGGGTCAGAGATACGCATAAAAACCAATTGTACCGCACCAAAACGCACCAGACCATCACAAGGTATTGATTTATTTTGACTTTTGTGTTACTATCTTAGTCGGATGTGGATGGCCAGTCGGCTGTCTTTTTTTGTGGGCAACTTTACGGAGGATATCCAATGAAGCTCATGAAGCAAATGCTGGCCCTCCTGGCCGGACTCTCGTTCATCAACATGGCGCATGCGCTTCCGGTTCTGGAAGTGCACAATGGCGACACCTTTGATTACGTTCAAGGGACTAGCTATAACTTCGTGGCAAATCTCACGCAGGAAGACTACAAGTTCTCCTTCGGGGTTCGGAATTTTTGTCTGGAAGGAGCGATTCCGTCGCCGGCAACGTGCGGAGAGCTTGACGTCACCATCTCGGCACCGGAAGGCATGGACCTTTTCGTGGCTTACACCACAGGCCTCGACTTCGGTGGTACATACCTCGGTTATCCGATCGAGTATGGTGCGCCGGGCTTGCTCCCCGGGGGTGAGACCTACGTGTTCACCATCGGTGGCACGCTTCGTCCGTCGGAGCTCCACGCAGTCGGTCTTTGGGTGCTTGATCCGAGCGTCTTGCCGGAAGGTGGTTATCCGGTCGGCTCGATCTATCAAGGCAACATCGACTTGCCGCCCGTTTCTTCGGTGCCGGAACCCGGTTCGCTGGCGCTCATGCTGACTGGCCTCGGCCTGCTCGGTGTGACGGCGCGTCGCCGCAAAGTCTGACCGTCCAGCGGCTCTAGCCGCTGTTTCAACAGCAAGGATTCGTCCTTGCTGTTTTTTTGTTTCAATAATTTGCTGCTTTAATTGAGTGGCGTATACTACTCATTACGCTTCAGTTTTAATAATTCACAAAGTAAACTTACACATGCCTACCAAAAAACCAGACTACAACAAACTCGCACTCGCCTTACATAAAAAGTTGAAGGGAAAGATTGAAGTAGTGACTAAAGGTCCGCTAAAGACCAAAACTGATTGGAGTACGATGTATTCCCCTGGGGTAGGGGCGGTATCTTCGCATCTGGCTAAGAAGCCGCAAGAGGCACGTGACTATACCATGAAGCGTAACACCGTCGCGGTGGTGAGTGATGGTTCGGCGGTCTTGGGTCTTGGTAATCTTGGTGCGATTCCTGCGCTGCCGGTGATGGAAGGGAAGGCGGCAATTTTTAAAGCAATGGCTAATATTGATGCAGTACCGATTGTGCTCGATACGCAAGAACCAGAAGAAATTATTCGAATTGTAAAAGCGATTGCGCCTGGGTTTGGAGGGATTAATCTCGAAGATATTGCGGCGCCGAAGTGTTTTGAAATTGAAACAAGGCTTAAGGCGGAACTTCAGATTCCAGTGATGCATGATGACCAACACGGGACAGCGATTGTGGTATTGGCCGGCCTTATCAATGCAGCGAAGGTGGTAGAGAAAAAGTTTGATGCGCTGAAGGTGGTGGTGGTTGGTGCTGGTGCGGCCGGCCGGGCAATTTCGCTTCTTTTGTCTCAGGCGGGAGTAGGTGAGGTAATTGTGGTTGATTCGAAAGGGGCGATTTACGAAGGTCGCCCAGGACTTGAAGGGTACAAAAAAGATCTCGCGAAGGTAACGAATCAAAGTAAGCTTAGTGGCGATGTGATGCAGGTGGTAGATGGGGCTGATGTGATTGTGGGAGTGTCGGGGCCGGGGACGATTGCAAAGGCACACATTGAAGCTATGTCACACCAGCCGATTGTGTTTGCACTCGCCAATCCGATTCCAGAAATTATGCCCGAAGATGCCAAGCGGGCTGGGGCAGCGGTGGTGGCGACTGGTCGCTCAGATTATCCTAATCAAATCAATAACTCGCTCGCATTCCCAGGGGTGTTCCGTGGTGCGCTCGATAAAGGTGTGACTGGTATTACTGACGAAATGAAAATGGCTGCTGCCAAGAAGATTGCTGGACTGATTAAGAAGCCAACGGCTGAAATGGTGATTCCGCCAGTGATGACCCCAGGGCTGGTTAAGACAGTGGCGAGTGCAATTAAGAAAGAGAAGTAAAAAAGCGCAAAAGGCGCGGCGAGCGAAGCTCGCCGCGCCTTTTGCGCTTTACGCCCACCCGCTTTCCTGTATGCTGACAGGGGTTTGTTTTTTTGAGGGAGAAAACCATGCACACCAGAAATATTTCCTGGGCATCGGTGGTTGATGTAGTGGTATTACACACGCTGGGTTTGTGGGGCTTGTGGTATGCATTTGCGTACGCAAGCGGTTCGATTATTACGCTCGCGGTGGTGTGGTATGTGCTCGGCGGTCTTGGTGTCACGGTAGGGGCACATCGCTACTTCACACATCAGGCATTTGTGCCGCGTACGTACCTTGCGTACGCACTGGCGATACTCTTTGCTTCTACCGGACAGGGTACGTTGCGCGACTGGGCAGCCAGGCATTTGCAGCATCATGGCAATTCCGATGTGTCGGGGAAAGATCCACACTCGCCGGTAGATGGCTTCTGGCATGCGCATATGGGATGGATTTTGAAGCATGACTCATTGCGTATTGAAGAAGTGTACAAGCTAGCGACGTACGGCAGTGATCTCAGGCGTCGAGTAGTCGATTGGGAGGCCCGGCACCATAAAGTGTTGGTGGTATCGATGGTGTTTGGGTTGCCGCTATTTCTTGGGCTGCTCTGTGGTGATGTGCTTGGCGGCTTCTTGGTGATTGGGTTTGCGCGACTTCTGGTGCTCTCACACAGCATCTGGTCGGTCAATTCCTTTGGTCATCGCTTTGGCGCCAAGACCAAGGCCGGAAGTCTCTCGCGCAATTACGGTAACCTGTTCCACGTGCCATTCTTCGCCATTCTTACCCTTGGTGAGGCGTGGCATAGCAATCATCACGATGCGCCGCGAGATTGGAATCTGGGTAAAAAAATGACGGAGATTGATATCGGTGCCATGAGTATCTGGCTGCTTCACAAGCTCGGCTGGGTGCAATTTGCCTCTGACATACAGCCTCCGGGGTGTCGCCACGAGTAACTTCGTGCGGTCTCACTTCGCTGCGGCGCCCATTTCATGGGCGCCGCTTTTCTTTGCCTCACCCCCAAGATGTGGTATCCTAGCAGGCACAAAATTACATAATTTTGAACGAAGAACAGTGGTCGAAAGCATTTCTGATTACTTACGTAGAGAACAATAGAAGTGTAAAAAGAGTAAAAACGGAGACGTGGCTGAGTGCTCAATGAGTAAAGGAGTCGCAAGACGACTATTACGAATTAGTGTTTAATAGTCCAATGCTCTACAGGTAAAGAAAGAGCTTAGAAGAACAATACAAATACGGAGACGTGGCTGAGTGGTCGAAAGCACCTCACTGCTAACGAGGCAGGGTCTAAAAGCCCTCGAAGGTTCGAATCCTTTCGTCTCCGCACCGAATTTTTAGTATCGGCAAGACCCGTACGCCTTTATTTTGAGCCGTATTTTCATTGCCAAAGTTCGAATCCCATACCCTCTAAGCAGGTCAAACAATAACCTGCTCATCATAAAGAGAGCAGGTTATCGAAGATGATAATTGCCGAGCTGACGACACACCCAAGTTGGAGTTACGGTTGTCATCCCAGTAGTTGTTGACGTTCAGACCATCGGAGTCGAAGTTGCCAACGTTGACGCGGTTGCCGTCTGCGAACTTTGTCTGTTTCCGTCCGTATCACCAAGACTTGAGAGTCATCTATGTTGGAAACATAGCACTTCTTGTCTTTGTATTTTATGTAAGAGCACGAGTATTGAGATACTCGATCTCTATAGAAACAGACAAGGAATTATCTCTGTGTGATATACACTCTACATGCACCCAGTAGGTGCATGTACTCTGGTATAGACTTCAAACAAAGCACTTGTGAGATGAAACCAATAGTCGCACCTACACTAACAAGTACTTACAGTATACAAGAAAATGCCCCCAGCATGAAAGCCGGGGGCAAAATTTGCATCGAGCTGCTTCGCAACAAGATCAAAGATTCAAGAAGGTCAAGCCTTCAAGTAATCAAGGTTCTTATTCCCGAGCCGACGACACACCCAAGCCGGAGCGACGGAGGTCATCCCAGTAGTCGCCGACGTGCAGACCAGCGGACGCGAAGTAGCCAACGAAGACGCGGTCGCCGTCTGCGTCAACCGAGGATGTCCTGACGTAAACGCCACGAAGCAGGTAGACGCCACGCACCTTGTAGTAGGCAGTAACGGCGTAGCTGACTTCGGGAGTGTTCGGAACACGCTCGTTTTCGGCTAGGAGCTTTTCCTGATCAGCCCACGTTTTGTTGCGGGAATCAGGATACGGCTCCTTACGGATTGCGAGCCACACGCCTGCCTTGACCACGTCCTCACGAGAGAACGTGTGTTGGCTCTCGGCATACCAACCCTCCGACTTGGAGTAGAACAGCTGGTTGTCGAGATCACGAACCTGCAAGAGGTTCATGTCGGTCGGTGCTGTCGCCACGAGCATGTAGCCACTGGAGCGGAGCCACATCAGCTCTTCGAAATCGGGCAACGTATTGGCGAAATTTGCCAGTTGCTCGTCGCTGTAGCTCCAGCCGTATGCCTTGGCCACATCTTCGGGAGACAGGTAGTCGTCACCGAGAATGAGGCGGGCGAGTTCTTCGCCATCGGGCAGGGTTGGGTTGATGGTTTCGCCGTTGTTGTTCACTTTCGGACAACCCATTTTGAGGTAGGCGGCCAGATTGCGACGAGCGGTTGTGTTGTCGATCGGCTTTTGCCAGTCGGCGAGGGTGACCCCTTCGTTTTCGAGAGTGCCAGTCAGCAAACCAAATTTTCTGAAAATTTTGGAAAGCGTGAGTTCTGTGGATGTCGATTTGGTCATCGGATACCACTCCTTCTTCACTAGAAATACCAGAACACCTGGTCATGGATCGCTCGGTAATGAGACGAACATTTTGCATATCAGTCATGACATACAAAATGTTCGTCTCATTAAACCTTGAATGTGTAAAAGAACAAGTAATCTATGATAACACGGATTTAGGTAAAAGTCAATCTGAAGCAGTCGTCTTCCACTCAGTCAGTTTGCTTGCTTCTTCTTCAAACCGCTCTAAACTTTTAAACTGTTTTGGTTCTAAATTATGCAGTTCGATACCAGGATCAGGCAAGAATATCTGCAAGGGATATTTATCCCTGTTGTCATACACCATCTGATTGATATGGTCATCAAGATGACGAAAGCTGAAGTTGAGTAGCTCTACCGATTTATCTATTTCAGCTAATTGAGCGTTGATTTTGTATGTCACATCAACCCCAATCATCTCTGACATCCGCTCTGCCACTTCCTTGAAAGCAAGGAGGTATTGATAGTTCTCATAGACATGAGACTGATGGAGTAGGTAGTTAGGAAAAGCGAAAAGTATCAGGTCATCAACCTGCTTTTCATACTCAGTCACAAACGCTGACTGTGACTTGGACTTCACTAAACTTTTGCCTGAGATGTACGACTTGTTGAGACTCACTTCAAAGAACCGAGTCGGACATTGTTCGGTCTGTATCTTTCCGTTTTTGATCAGCGTCTTTAGTTTTCGTTCACTTTTGTCTTTCGCCTTGATCCACAACTGCATCAGTTCGTTATGTGGTAGTTTCGTCTCACCTTCATATGTTGTATGTCCAGTACAATGACACAGTGGTATGTACTCACTAAAGAATAAGCCGTCACGCACCGTATCACGCACTACCTGCTCCAGCTTGTATCGAAGATCACTCAGCACACCAAGCTTGGTGCGTAGATCATCCTCATCTTCGTAGGTTATGTTGTCTCTTGATGCTAGTCGTTTGCCGAACTCAAGCATTGAGTAACCAGCAAAGTGGGTGTTAAACAACACTTGCTTAATACTAATTTTCGTATCATGCAACGACAGCTCGTGTCCCCACGGAATCTTTTCGATAATGATCTTGGTCAATGTGTGTACGTCTTCATCAGTTAGAGATTTTTTGCCGTGTACTATTCGAGCTAGTTGTTCTTCAGCTAGGAGGTAGCTATGGTCAGTATCAGCAATTGAATCAAGGAGTAAGATGTCTGACCGAATGTCTTTTGGTAATGAGTGTAGAGCTATGAGATGTGCTAGTCGGTCATATTCATACCCAGAGTATTGTAAGAAAAACTGATGCAGTTCTTCTCGCTGATCATCGGGAATAATCCGATCAAGATAATACTTCCATTGTCGCTCGTCGTTCTTTTTAAGATCAAATAAAGTCGCCGTATGTTCTAGGCGAGATAATGCCAGCATAGTGGTGAGGTAATTAGTTTGCATATCAAACTCCAGTCGCTGGAACATCTCCCAGAGATTGATGTATTGATTGTATTTTTCCGCTTCACGATAGTCTTGTGGTTTCCAGTTTATGGTCAGTGCCACCATATCTGCTTCACTAATCAGCTCTTTGCCAGTCTTTTGGAAATGAGCATCATTGCGGATCACTAAAAGCACTCGCTCTTTCGGCGCTAGGTTTCCTTTGCGTAGCATTTTAGTGATGTCTTTCATAGTTATCTTCGTTCGCTTAAGAGTTGCTCCAATACGTCAATACGCTGTTTCAGTTCGAGATTGGAAATGTTCTTCGATAGAGCCAGTGCAAGTCGAGAAATGATCTGCGCTCGCTTGGGTGAAATTTTGCGAGCGGCCACCTGAAGCAAAGCCTCCGAGAGGATTTCATTAACTTCTTCTAGCGTGAGTGATTTCTTTATGTCGTTCATATTTTAATAATTCTCAATTAGCTCAAACCACGTCTTCACTTCTTTGGACTTTCCGTGCTTGGTGACGTTCTTATATAAAGCCAACACGACATTTGGAGTGAGTTTCCTAGCCCAAGCACAGGTGTGTTCTACCAAGCCCTCTTCCTCGATAATTTTGTTCCAGTCGGTGAGCGTACCGAGGTCTTTGATGTCATACTGCGCCGCAAAATCTTTCTGGGTCTTAAGGCGAAGTAGATCAATGACAACTTCGTCTTCGATACCCATCTTGCGTATCACGGCTTCAGGCTGACCACGCAGAAAGGTCGGTAACGATTTCCACGTTACGTAGGTGGCGAAGTCCTGCTTACGGTACACACCATCACTTTTCTTCGGTTGTTCATCGTGGGGTGTGCTCATAATTCGTTACCAATTTTCGTTTCTGACCAGTCAGTTTCTCAAGTCGCTTGAGTGCAATCTGTACATATTCAGCATCTTGTTCAATTCCAACACACCGTCGACCCAACTGTTCACAAGCCAGAGCAGTACTCCCGCTACCCAAGAACCCATCAAATACCACGTCATCAATCTTCGTCACATTCCGAATTAGTTTACGAAGTAGCCCAATTGGTTTTTGGGTTGGGTGGAGTTTCGATTTTTGTGGTCGTGGGTGGTAGAGCGCACTTCGCATTTGTGAGGCTGGCTTCTTATGCTTGCCGTACCAGCCGTAGGCGATGAGTTCTTGCTGGGGTAGATAGTCCATGCGACCCATGACTGGCTGGTTCTTCAGCCATACCAACATCTGACTGAAATGAAACTCAGCCGTGTATATGCCAGTGCGTAGTGACAAAAACATCGTGTCGCAGTTAAAGACATGGAAGGTGTTGTATGTATCAAGATGGGGCTTGATAGCACCAAGCCATGACTCGGTAAAGCGAGCGTATTCGTACTCACTTTGCAGATGGTCACCTTTGATATCTTTAGCGTTAGATACACCAAGCTCAGCTACTCCTTCTTTATTCTGAACGTACGCCACACCATACGGCGGATCAGTCACAATCGCTTGTACTTTCTGTCCCTGCAGTACTTCAGATACAAAGGAAGCATTACAACTATCACCACAACCAATCAGATGTGTGCCGACCAGGTAGATGTCTCCGTGTTGTACCTTTTTCATACGCGCTTGGCTGTTTGTTTGGTAAATTTCTCCCAGCGATCGATGATGGCACTGGCAAACACGGGATCAAGTTCGACGCCATACCACTTGCGATGCAATTGTTCGCAAGCGATAAGATCACTGCCACTGCCGCCAAAACCAGAGAACACTACGTGACCAGGAGCGGTACAACGCTTGAGTGGTTTTTCACTTAAGCCAACCGGCTTCTGAGTCGGGTGCAAATACTCTTGCACGTTGTCCCGCTTCACAATCCAGAGGTCGATCATGTCGAGTAGCTCGTCATGAAGTTGGTTGCCGCTGGTTATTTTTTGATTAAGAATCTCGTTGGTGTTTTTGAGATTTTGATTTAGGTACGGCTTTCCACTTGTACCGTATACACACGGTTCATGTACTCGGTTAAAGGCAGTCTGCGGAGTTGGGTTTTGATTATTCTTCACCCACGAGCATAACCGCTTAAAAGTGATCTTGTGTTCCTTATACAGTGACTGAATATCACCAATGTATTTAGCATCACACCAGAAGAAATAGTGGGATTTGGGTAGAGCTATCTTGTGTGAGGTAGCAATACTGTTTGCAAGAAACTTTTGGTATTCAGCATCAGTCTTCGAGTCATCTTTAGCTGAGTACTTGCCTCCATAATTCTTGCCACTACCGATACCTTTGTCATATGAGAGACCGATATTATAGGGCGGGTCTAGATAAATGAGGTGCGCTTTTGCTTCACCCATGAGTTTGGTAACCAGCTTTTCATTGGTAGAATCTCCGACCAAGAGGCGATGATCACCTAACTGCCAAATCTCTCCAAGCTTGGCTCGTGGCTCATCCATTTCTTCAATCGCTTTTTCAACATCATAGTCATCTTCAGCGAGTTCGACATCATCGAAGAAACCTTGTAATTCTTCATCAGCAAATCCAACATCAAGTAAGACGTCGAGATCAAATGCTTTTAGCAATTCTTCATCCCACGAACCAGTGTTATGGTTCAAGCGAAGGTTTAACTCTCGCTCTTCTTCGAGCGTGAGTTCCCGAGAGGGAATCATACACTCGACTTCCTTGTATCCAAGGTCAGCGTATATCTTTACTCGCTGTTCACCCCCGATCAGCACATCTGCTCGTGAGCCGATGTTTAGTACGACTGGTACAACTGCACCAAACTCCTCGATTGATTTTTGGAGATTGTGTCGTTCTTCTCCCTCCATCTTGCGTGGATTGTATCCATTGGGCGTGAGGTCTTGCACCTTACGCTTCGTGGATGACCACGTTATCTTTTTTGACTTCATACATAATGTTGCTTAGGCACACTGTTCGTGTGTTATGTATGATTATCGAAGGAATCAGAGCTTTAAAATAGGTCGAGCAAATCCGAGCAAACGCAAAAAACGCCTTGTGTTACCAAGACGTTTTTTGTTAATCCACAGACTTGTTTACGCTGGTTTGCTCAGCTACAGGTTATTTCTAAAAGTGATGTAGTCGTCAGTGGCTTCGAGCACCATCTCTCTAGTGTCGGGTCGCAGATTATCGACCCCATTATCCTTTAAGAAGTTATGAAATGACTTAGCACTCTTGCCGACATTAGATCGATACTTGTCAGATGATCGTTCGTCAGGCGGTAGTAGCTCTTTGAACTTTTTAATTGATATCTTCTCTTGATTTGCTGGCATGTACTTGAGAATGTTTTTAAACAGTTTGATGTACATTGGGTCACCTTCGCCTCGTAGTTTGTATGTGAGTTTTTCTGATTTGCTGTGATGATAAATGTTGCCATCCTTAAGATAAAAGATACTGTTCGCAACAGTCTCTTTGGTGTCATCCTCGTCATTATTCATAATGATTGAGTTGTGAATGCGCTCCAAATCACTATGGAATCGTCGACGACCAAAGTAATCACTAGATCGAATATCGCCTGACATGAGTTTTGCGTATTCCTTATGCCGACTATTCTCAAGTAATTTACCCATAAAATTTTTCGTCGTTGCATCGAAACTGATACTGTTATTGCTGAAATAGATCATTTCTTGATACCCCTCTGTTAAACGAGTGAGTGCTCCAGCATAGTCACTGATATCTTGACGCATGAAGACTTCCTCAGCTCCCAGGTACGCTTTTATATTTTTCGTTACGGTAATTTTCTTATCGCTTAGTTGGTTTGTCGATTCTATCTTTTGATCAAGAAATTCATTAGCCTCATCATAATATTCTAGTTCGATCAGCCTTCTTACAAAATCAAAGATCTCACTTTGCATCGTATCAAAACGATTACCGCCAATGACTGTGGTAGAGCCATCTAGTAAACTATCAAGATCTTCTATGCTCGATGCAATTACAGGATCTTCCTTAACATCTAGTTTGTCTGCAATCTTGTTGAACTTACTTTGAATTTTGATGATTTCTTTCAGTAGCTCATCCCGTTGTTTTTCTAAGGTTTCCAGCCTTTGCTTGCGTGCAATGATATCGGTACCTAAGTGGAGAAGTAGGTCTGTGCCATGTTCAGCTAAAAAGCCAATATAGTCCTGAAAAGCAATCACGAAACTCCGATCTAAAACCTTACTGTATAGAGTGTCGAACAGTAGTTTCTCCTTATTTAACAAGCTATTCATAAAGAGATGATAGCATTTTTCAGTATTCTAATGTGAAAAGCGAAAGTGCTCTATAATTGGCATTGTTTGGCATTTGGAGACCCCGACCCGTAGACATCAGAAAATCTGACGACCAGTCGCTAAAATACCCTTATGGGGTCTACAGCGTGGGGTACTTAACCCGAGTGGCCCGCCGTTTAGAGCTGGCACGAAGTGCTTATGTTGAAGAAATTTTGGGAACAAAACAAACATCAACTCCAGTTAGTTGGAATACTTATTGGTGTGGGAGCACTTTTTCTTTCGATACCAATTCCTGAGATTGAGGAGGCTGCAGAGGCATTGAAAAAGATTCAACTAATTTGGCTACTGATAGTAACAATTTCAACAGGGTTACTATTTGTAAACTTGCATAAGTTATCAAGACTCTACGAAATTGATAGTACGAAGGATAAGGATAGTTTTAATTTTGATGAAACAATATCAATTGTAATTGGACTAACAATTGCATATTTCATTAGTAATATGTGGATATATGCCTATTCACTATATCGGGAAGTAATTTTTGATTTCATTGAAACTGTACAATTTGGAATCACTGCATTTTTAGTGGCAGTCACATACCACTGTTGGAGAAAAATAGTTCTAAAGTTTGAAAATCACAATCCGAAACTTAGAGTCTGTATAGCAATTACAGGTCACGCTATTAATGCGTTGCTACTCGGTGCTTGGCTACATGTTTCAATTAATAGTTGGGAATTCGTTTTGAATGAATGGCTGTATTGGTCAGTTGGAACTTTTGTGGTCATGATGGCCATGGGTTTGATGATTGATTGGAAAAGAAAAAGCGAAAGCGCTCGAGACACTATCGAACCTGAAACTGAAAAGTAGTTAATCGGTCAAGCAGGGCTCGGTACCATACGGTTCTTGCTCGAGACCAACACGAGACAGATGTCTCGTGCTGGTTTTGCGTTATAATTACACTATGAAAAAGATTCTTTTAATAATGTCAGTGGCCTGTGCCGTTGTAGTGTTATTCATTGCTCTGGCAGGTATGTATAAGTTTAACTACTTAGCTTCTTTGCCTGGGTATGATGTTGATGGTAATCAGATTGAAACAACTGATGCTTTTGAAGTGGTTGAAGTGTTAGGTCAAAGTTGTCAATCTGATAACGATTGCGAAACTCCAGCAGCCTATGCAATACAGTCGAATTGTCCATACGACTCGGTATGTATTGCAAATAGTTGTGCTGTTGTTTGTCCGCACCCGTTTTCAGGGTCGTCAATTGATGTTGCTGGCCCGAAGAACGCCGCCTACACGCTAGATGGTGAAACGGTGACTCTGGTTGATGGTGTATCTGAAGCAGAAGTAGCACCTGATTCGACAACTAAAATCATCACGCGGTATTTTGGTAACGAAGTACAAACTGATCTCAACAACGATGGTCGTACAGATGCTGTATTTTTACTCACTCAAGAAACAGGTGGTACGGGAACATTTTTCTACGTTGTTGCGGCGCTCAATACTAAAGACGGGTGGGTCGGATCTCGTGGATACTTTTTGGGGGATCGAATAGCGCCGCAGTCCACTGAAGTAAGCAGAAACATAAATCATAAGAATGTGATAGTGGTTAATTATGCCGACAGAGAAGACGGCCGGCCGATGTCTGAACAACCGTCTGTTGGTAAAAGTGTTTGGTTGAAACTAGATATAGACTCAATGACTTTTGGTGAGGTTGTACAAGATTTCGAAGGAGATGCTGATCCAAATGTGATGACGCTTAATATGCAGATATGGACATGGGTTAAAACTCAGTACAACAATGATACTGAGTTTACTCCAAACCAAGCAGAAGCGTTTACTCTTGCTTTTACAGAAGAGGGGACAATTTCAGCTACAACTGATTGTAATTCTATGCATGGTACCTACGAACTCCATGAGAATGAAATTACGTTTGGTCCAATGGCGATGACCAGAATGTTTTGTGCAGAATCGCAAGAGCAGGAATTTGCAGAAATGTTATCAAAAACTCAATCATATTTTTTTACATCAAGAGGAGAGCTCGTTTTTGAACTGAAGGACGACGCTGGCTCGGCGATATTTCGTTAAAACTAACGTGCACTAAATACCTAACAACAGACGATGGATGGTTTGTTATACTGCGGTAATGAATAAACAGGAAATGATTGCTGAATTTGCAATTCGGTCGTCATTAGTGAAAGATCCGAAGGTATCATTTTTGGCTGGAGGCTTTGGGAATGAAAACTATCTGATACAAGAGGGTGATTTACAGTACGTGCTTCGTCTTAAGAAGAGTGATGAACCGCAATTCCGTGATTCGCTAGAGCGTGAATACATATTTTTAAAGTACTACAATGAGTGTGGTGTAGTATTTTGTCCCAAGGCACTGTATTTTGATTCGAGAGACAACTATCTCATTGAGAGTTTTCTGCCCGGAAAGCTTACTCTGTTAAAAGATTTTACCAATGAGCAAGTCGATCAATTTGCTAGGCAGTTGGCCAGTCTGTTTCATCTTAGCGTGCCAGACTTCTATGTCTTTTGTACAAAAAACAATCTAAGAAAATATAAGCAAGAAGACCCAATCTCTCTCCTGCAAAAATATGGGTTTGAGCGCTTAGCTGAAGCTAAGCGGTATGGGTTTTCGGGAGAGTCTGCGGCTTGGCTAGAAGGCTCTTTAAACGAAAATTTGGAATATTTTGAAAATCAAAGTGTAACTGCTGAGCTGGGATTTTCCTGGGGCGATGTGCAGTCAAGTCTGATTATTGGCCCAGGCGACGAAATGTACTTTTACGATTTTGAACATACGGTAATTTCTGACTTTAATGATCTGGCATATATTAAAATTCACAGCGGTTTTGATTCAAGGCAGTTGGAATATTTTGTTGAAAGATGTGCGAAGTATCTCAATAGAAGTACGGATTCTTTAATTTTTAGTATGAATGCTAGTGAGAAAGCAATTCGAACCAATGATGCAATTTGGGCCGCGTGGCAGTGGTCTCAAACTGGTGATGCTAGCTTTGAACAAATGTTACATGAGCGGATTGCTTTAGTGAAAGGTTTGTAGGGAAGGTATGGTGAAGAGTAGGGCAGAGAGTAACGAAACCGCCCGGAAAGCGAAGCTTTCCGGGCTTTTTCATTGCCAGTGCCCAAATAAAAAGTGCCTGGACGTAAGCGTCCAGGCACTGATGCTACTTCTCCTTACAGGTTAGGCTGCGAACGAATTTCGGGCACGGCACCCCGATAGATCACTGTGGTGTAATCATCGGGGTCTGTTTCCGATACGAAATTGTAGCGGTCAAAGAGTGAGCGCATGCGTGGGTTTTTGCTGGCAAAGGTAATCGCGTGCAGTTCCTTCACACCCTTAGCGCGTGCCCAGTCCACCAGGGCTTCCATGAGGTGCGTACCGATGCCCAGGCCTTGCAGTTCGCTGTGGCGCGAGAATGACACTTCGTATGAGCCCTCACTGGTCTGGAAGGCGTGAGCGATGCCGATGATGTAACCTCCTTGCTCCATGACGAATACGCCGTGATGGTTGTAATCCAAGGTGCTGTCGTACAACTTAATCAGCCGACTTGAGGCTGTCAGGGTTTCGACAGGCATACACGAAAAGTATCGCGTTTCACGATCTCCTTTAGAAAGATGCGGAATGTACTCCCGGATGAGCTCGATATCTTCGTGGGTGGCTGGACGCACGATTGCTTCGCTGTCGTTGCGCAGCGTGACCAAGCGGGGAGTGATGGAATCAACTCCTTGCATAGCCGGCAGCGTTCTGACGTGTTTGGCAATTTGCGTGCGCAAATCAGGGTGCACAATCTGCAACATTCGCGACACCCGAGTTCGATCATCGACCATGCGCAGATCGGCCAGGCCATACTCCGTAACGATGACGACCGGCAAATCGGCACTGATGGTGTGATGCGCTCCTTCAGGGAGAGTTGGCACAATCTTGCTGATCACCGCGTCGCCACTTTTTGCAGTGCTCGGCAGTGCAATGAATGACAGACCGCCTTCGGCCCAGGTAGCACCAAGCGCAAAGTCGTTCTGTCCGCCGACGTCTGAGTAGTAGTGTCGCTGCCGGGTGGCAGCTGCTACTTCACCAGCCAGACTGACTGCCAGTGTGGTGTTTACACTGACCATGTGCCGGTTCTGTTTGATGAGTCCAGGATCATTGACGAATTGCTGTGGCAAGACCAGGAAGTGCGGATTTTCGTGCATGGTGTCGTAGAGATCTCGACTGCCAAGCACAAAGCCGACAACAGCATGGTCGCGCAGATTGGTGCCGCCAGCGCGTTTGATGAGTCCTTTTCGGTACAGGTCCAAAACTCCGTCAGAGAACATCTCTGACCACACGCCTTCGATGCACCGATTTTGTGCCGCCAACTGAGCGGCAATGGCATTTGGAATTGCACCAATGCCAAGCTGCAGTATGTGGGGAAGCGTACCGTTTGGAAGAATGTCTTTTTCGAGCTCTCCCATGATATGTTCAGCAATTTTCTGAGCTGACAAAGCTGCCTCAGCTTTGGGTATCATGGTATGTTCGAGAAGGGGTTGGTCAATGTGAACAACAACATCAAAGTCACGTAGATACATTGGGCAGCCGCTCTCGTAGTGCTGGTTTGTTTCGGGATCAAAGTACTGCCCGATATGCCAGCGCGGCATTTGCGCATTGACGACGGCAATCTTGAATCGAGCAGCTTTGACAGCTGCGTCGTCGAGTCCAGCGTTGAGACCGAGAGTAACTCGCCCCGCTTCGTCCGGCAGAGATACATGTGCAAAGGCGACATCGGGTCGCCAGGCACCGTCATACAGTCGATGTACCTGCGAGAGGTTGCAGCGGATATTCTTGGCGAGTCCAGCGTTCACCAGAGCGCGGACGCCCGGGCCGATAAAAGCGGTGACTGGTGTTACGCCACCAGCAACTGCTTTAGCCCAGTCGTTTGCCTTGCCGAGCGAGAGAAGTTGAAAGACTTGTGTGCCCTTGATTTGTTGAGCATTGTCGAAAATCCAGCGCTCGACGTCAGTGATGACGGCGGTGTTGCCCGGCAGGTAGCAAACTGACTGTTTTGAGCCATTCTTTTGCAGCTTGGCTGCGGCTACTGCCATGACTTCAGCAATGGTATTGAGGATGCGTTACGACATGGTGCTTCTCCTTGTAGAAAAAGTAGTGTGACAAAAAACTATAAATCCGCCAGATAGTCTACTCGCGAAAAGGGTGTTGTCAATTTGAGGTGGCGGTGGCAATAAAATCAGCCGGCGCGGACGAAGTCCGCGCCGGCTGATTTTATTAAGTGTTACACCGCTAGATTTTTTTTACAATATCCTCCAAATCTTTGCGCACTTTCGGATAGTGTTGCCAAGCGTCATCGGGTGCACGGTAGCCAAGTGCGAGGATTACCGTGGCGTGAAGGTTGTATTCCTTCAGGCCAAGAATCTCATCATATTGGTCTGGATCGAAGCCGAGCATGGCATGGTTGTCTACCTCCGCCTCAGACGCAGCGGCCATCACGGTACCAAGTGCAATAAAAGCTTGATTGGCTGCCCAGTGGGCACGGTTTTCTGGAGTGCGATTACCCAAATCGCCATTCATGGTGTTTTTAATACCTTCTGCTACATCAGCTGGGAGCTGACGAGCGTCAGCAAGACGGTCGACGTATTCACCAATAAACGCTTCATCTATATCGGTACGAGTTGCAAACACAATAAGAGCACTGTTGTATCCTGCGTGCTCCTGTCCGTAGCTGGCGGGGATGAGTCTTTCTTTTATGACTCGGTCTTTCACCACCATCATTTCAAACGGCTGGAGACCGTAGGCAGTAGCCGCAAGATTGCCTGCGGTGAGAATCTCGGTAAGTGTCTCTTCTGGAATGTCTTTGTTGGTATCAAACTTCTGGGTGGCGTAGCGCCACTTGAGCGCATCAATAATGTGCATAATGATTTTAATAATTTACAAAATAAACCATTAGAGTGTAGCAATGAAAGTATACAAAGTAAACCTTTAAAAATGTGTAAAAGGTGGTAGTATGTCGTCATGAAGAAAAAGCCACAGATTTGTAGCGAGTGCCCCGTTAGCAATACGGCCAAAATCGTTGGAGATTTTTGGTTATTACTTATAGTCCGCTCACTTCTCGACGGACCAAAGCGTTTCAATGAATTGGCGGAATCACTCCATGGCATTAGTCGTCGAACGCTTACGCAGAAACTTCACAAAGCAGAGGATGAAGAGCTGGTTGTACGTCATGAGTACGCCGAAGCGCCACCGCGAGTGGAATACAAACTAACTCCGCGCGGCAAGAAGATGCGCGCCATCATTAAGGCGGTAGAAACATTCACCAAGGGGTAGTGTAAGAAACAGTGCTTTCTCGTGTAGTAATAAGTGAGCAGGCAAGAGTCCTGCTTCGCACTTTGCAAAGGCAACCTTATTACGTAGTTGAAATAGAAAACCGAATGATAAAACAGATAGTGATTCCAGCAGCAGCCTTTTTGGTGACTGCAACTGCGGTGAGTGCCTATAGTAATCCAGATTGGTTACATAACCTTGATATCGACCTCACCGATGATCAGGTATCAGCGCTCGAAGAAGCACACGAAATTAGACAGGCGGCCGATGAAGAAGCCCGCCAAGTGCTTGAGAATGCTGGACTTGATGAAGACAAGATGCACGAAATCCGCGATGCGATGCATGAGGAGCGAAAAGCTCATCACGAAGCAGTCGAGGCGGCACTTGAAGCTGGAGACTATGACGCTTTTACAGAGGCAATCGCCGATTCTCCATTTGCTGACGCAATCACATCAGAAGCTGACTTTGAGAAATTCAAAGAAGCTCATGATTTGCGTGAAGCAGGGGATGATGAAGCAGCAGCAGCCATCATGTCAGAACTTGGGATTGAACGCCCAGAACGCGGCATGAAAGGTGGTCATCGTGGCGACCGCGGCGAAGGAAACTTTGATGAACCTAGTTTTTAAGGAGAGCTTCGCTCGACTATAAAAACGGAAATGCTCCTGTGGCGGTCCTGACCAAGAGAGCTAGGTCGGCAGTCAGTCAGAGTGAGTCACGAAGGATTTGCTCAAAACCTATACCAGAAAAAGCGCGGCCCGAAGGGCCGCGCTTTTTGTAATACGAATCGGTTTTCAGTGTAATATACAAAGAGCGTATGAATGAAATATTGAGTGATGAAGCAATTGCCGAAGCTGTACAAAATGGTAAGGTTTCCGCTTTTGGTGAGCTTGTTTCGCGCTATGAAGCAAAATTAAAACGATACGCTCGCAAGTTTCTCTCTCGCGAAGAGGATATTGAAGACTTGGTGCAAGACGTTTTTATAAAGGCCTACGAGCATATTCAATCGTTTAATACTGAACTGCGTTTTTCGCCGTGGATATATCGCATTGCACACAACGCGTTTGTGAATGAGCTCAGACGAAAAAGTCGCTACGGATTTGGCCTCTTTGATGCTGATGCAATTTTGCCGCTCATTGCTGCGCCAGAAACTGCGGACCAGGATGCACTTGATGGTGAAGTCCGCGCTGAGCTTGAAAAGTATCTCGCGACACTGGCACCCAAGTATCGTGAAGTAATTGTGTTGCATTACTTCGAAGATCTATCGTATCAAGAGATAAGTGACGTGTTACAGGTGCCGGTAAATACCGTGGGAGTGCGCATGACAAGAGCAAGAGCACAACTAAAGAAGATTATAAGTAATGCTGCATAACGTATGAATGATATTAAAGACAACATCATAAAGAAGATCAGGGCCGGTGAAGTTCATATGGTGCCACGCTGGCAGTTTGTGCTTAAAGCAGTGCTGTTTGGGGTGAGTGTGCTTATTGTGGCACTTATTGCTGTGTACTTATTGAGTTTTGTGCTGTTCGTGTTACACGAAACAGGTATCTGGTTCGCGCCAGGCTTCGGCTTGCCTGGAATATTCTTTTTTGTAATTGCCTCGCCGTGGATGCTAATTTCATTGGTCGGTATCTTTTTGCTCATCTTATATTTTTTGGTCGCACACTATTCATTCAGTTACCGCAAGCCATTGGTTTATTCGCTCATCGGAGTGGTGCTGTTTGTTATTGCGGTGTCGTCGCTTATTCAGTACACCACCGTACATAAGCGCATTAATGCGTTTGTGGAACGTCACGAAATTCCCGGTCTAGCGCCGCTGTATCGTGGCCTCACGAAGGAACGTCCGGGTAGTATGGTGGTTGGTACAGTAGAGGCGATTGATAAAACGGAAATTAAAGTAGTGACCGAACGAGCTGGAGTGGTGGAGGTTGAACTGTCGTCTCGTACTAAGCTTCCGCCAAACAAGTCTATTGAAATTGGCGATGAGGTGATGGTGTTCGGTAACTTCCAAGGAGACGATCTAATCGCGTTTGGAGTACGACATGTCAGTGATGGCCTGCCGCCGCCTCCCAAAGATGCTTTTGCTCCAGGTGGGCAACCGCCACGCGTGGAGAATGTTACTACTCATCAAGAAGCAGAGCGTGAAGATCAGGTTGTTCCACTGGTAGATACGCGGATTGATCTAAAGACCAACAGTAATGACGAACATGTGGTTTGGGACGATGATGGAGAAGCAGAAGATATTGAGGATGATGAAGAGGGAGAGGAGCATGACGACGAACATGAGCGTAATGAGCGTGAAAGAGAAGATGAGTTTGAGGATGACTAATGGCTAGCTATCCTTTACGAATTAATTAATTTTTTGTAAGGTACAAGATGGCCACTATCGGTCGATGACTGAAAAAGGAGTTCTTTGTGTCTACACGCAAATCTTCCAGCAAGAAACAAGCTTCTGGTCAACAAAAAAAGACTTCGGTCGTTAAGCAGGCGCGTGTCAATCGTCGGCTGAGAGCTGCAGCGAAGCGTCTGGCACGTGAAAAAAGTCGGCAGGGTCACCAGCAGGCGACACTCAATGGCTTCGTGCATCACCAGCGGACAAAGGGGAAGAAAGTCTCCAAGCGGGAGGCGGCTAAGCAGTTACTGGCTTAGTTCCAGGCTCACGAGAGCAAACAAAAGCGGCCTATGGCCGCTTTTTGATGTACCAGACATGCCTGATTCATTGACAAAAAGCTTATTTACATACATAATATTCACAATAAAACGTTCTTTTTAGGAGGAAATAATGAACTTGCCAATTGAGGTGTGGCAAAGCGCTGCGATTGGTCTTGGTGTCGTGTCAGTGATTTTGGCTGGCGCGTATCTCATGTGTCGTCGTGAGTGCGTGTTGCTGCGGGCAGAAAATGAAGTGTTACTTCAGCTCGCTAACACGGATCAGTTGACTGGCCTAGGTAATCGTCGGCTGTTCTCAGCGCGGGCGGAGTATCTCATGAAGTTGTTACCAACTCCGTCGACAAATCAGGCACGTTATCGCGAGCGGCAGGCGCATATTCCAGCGTTGACTGCAATCTACATCGATATCGACCATTTCAAGCAGATTAATGACACCTACGGGCATCCTGCCGGCGATGTAGTGTTGCGCACACTTGCGGTGCAATTGCGTAAGCTGTTGCGGGACAGCGATCTCATCTGTCGCTTTGGCGGTGAAGAGTTTGTGGTCTTGTTGCCCGACGATGCAACTGACGCTTTGCGAGTGGCAGAAAAAATCCGTACGGCTATTGCCAACGTTGATTTCGGAATTAAGGATTTGCTGGGTATCACGATTAGCATTGGTCTGTGCTCGGTAGCTTGTCAGGTGCCGCTTGACCAGTTGTTGTCCCGAGCGGACGCTGCACTTTATGCCGCCAAACAGAGCGGTCGGAATCGAGTGGTGGTGTTTCCTTTCTCCGATTGATGATTGTAAGACCCGATGTTGCAGCGCAACATCGGGTCTTTTTAATAAAAACACGCCTACAAGCAGTGCTTAATGCGCCAATGCAAGCAGGGTTAGTTTGGTTTGGGTAGGTACATGTGGCAGAAGTGCCTGCTTGGCGGCGAGGAGTGTGGCGCCTGTGGTTGCCACGTCATCAATAACGACAATATTCTTTGTTTGCAGCGCGGCGAGTTCCCTTGTCTGCACTGCAAACGCGTTATGCACATTTTTCAAGCGCGCGTTGCGGTCGAGAGTCGATTGGGCGCTGGTGTGTGATGTGCGCCTAAGTACAGAAGAATAGGTGACAGACTGTAGCTGGGCCGCTTTTAGTATCTCAGTGACTTGATTGTAGCCGCGGGCGCGTTCTCGCTGTCGACTGAGTGGGATGGGTAGGTACACAGTGTCTGCTGGTTGAATCTTGTGCCACGCGTACAGCAGTGCGCCCAAATGCGCCGCTGCATTCTTATCGTGATGAAACTTATTCTGTGTGATGGCCGCTCGAATGAGTGGGGTGTGGTAGTGGCAGAGACATATTGTGTGAAGAAATGGCGACGGTCTGTATTCGGCGAGAATGCTCTCAGGACTAGCATTGCGAACCAGCAGCTCTGCCTGACTTGGAGGGAAGAGTAAATCAAGCAGAGCTGTGAGTAACTGTTCCATAATCTAGCAGTATAGCGTACTCGGCGTGATAGAATATCCATACATACTATATGAGCTTTATTACCAACATTCTTTCATCGCTTCAGTCCAAAGATGGTTCTGGGAGCAGTGTTGTAGGTATTGATGTCGGGTCTGCGTCAATGAAGGTGGTTGAGCTTGAGGAGCGCAAGGGAGTGGTAACGCTCGTAACATACGGTGAAGTACAACTTGGTCCATATGCTGGAAAACAACTTGGGGATTCAGTCACGCTTGACGCAAAGCAAGAGCAAGAGGCTTTGGTTGACGTCATTCGCGAGTCTGCCGTTAAGGCTCGCAACGCAGTTTTTGCCATGCCATTGTCTTCAAGTTTTGTAACCAATGTCAGTATTGACGCAGACGCAGACGCAGATTTAAGTTCTATGGTTCGTGTCGAAGCACGCAAAGTCATTCCCGCGTCTCTTAGTGAAGTGACACTTGATTGGGCTGAAGTTGAAGTGACCAAGAAAGAGGCCGAGAATCATGAGACAGATCGCCGCAATGTTTTAATTGCTGCAATTCAAAATTCTGCCCTTGAGCGTTTTAAAGTGCTCATGCAGTTCGTCGGAATTCAAAACCCACCAACAGAGATTGAGTGCTTTAGTTCAATCCGCAGTTTGTATAGTTCGGATGAGTCCGATTTTGCAATCATTGATATTGGTGCCACCTCTGCCAAGTTGTACATCACGCGCAAAGGGTTGCTAATGCGCATGTACCGTATTCGCGCTGGTGGGGCTATAGCTACCAAAAAAATCTCAGAAACACTTAACATCAATTTTGAAACCGCCGAGGAGTTAAAATACATAGCCGACAAACAAGCGAGTAATTTTACCGACATGAAGCGCGCACATAACAGTAGTTACGATCGGGCTTTCCGGGAGTTCAATCAGGTGTTGCGCGAGTATGAGCAACGTACTGGTGTAAAAATTAGTACCGTCTATCTTTCTGGCGGGGGAGCACTTTTCCCTGGTATTGATGCTCACCTCAAGGACGCGCTTAGTCGAGAGGTAATCCTGTCAAATCCATTTGCGCGTGTCGCGTATCCAGCCTTTATGGAAGATACTATGAAAGAGATTGGTCCATCGTTTACTGTTGCGGTTGGCGCTGCGCTGCGATCATTTGAGTAGTGTTTCCACAGCTCTGAACTCTTTTTCTTCTATTTGTACGTATAATTAAAGGTATGCCAGGTTCTTCTTCCAATAATTCGTTCATTCCTAAGCGTGGTTCCGCGCTTGGTTCCAAGCGTAAGTCTGTCTCTCGGCAGGTGTATGTCTTCACGATTATTAGTTACGTCGTGCTTTTTGCTACTTTACTTGCGACTGGGGGTGTCTTTTTGTATGAGAATTATCTTAAGTCTGAACGTGATGCTGTTATCTCGCAATTACATAGCGACATAACATCGTTTAGTCGCGCCGATATGGAAGCGTTGCAGCAGTTTGATCGTTATTTGGATCAAGCGTATGGTCGGCTCGACATGAGCGTCTCGGTATCTTCCATCTTTTCAGCAATTGAAGCGGCAACTATTGATACGGTACGACTCGAAACGCTTGGCTTTGAGAGGGAAAATGACATGGCCTACTTACTTACGGCCAGTGTTAAGACTGATTCATTTGACTCAACTATTTTCCAAAGAAAAGTTTTTGAAAACAACGCAATTGTCTCCTCAGTTGTTGTGCGCGATGTGCAGGCGGCTTCGGCGAAATCTGATGAATCAGATAATTCTTCAAATGGAGGCGGTAGCAACCCGCGCAGTGAGCGTTTGAGTTTTACTGCTGAGCTCGGAGTGCCGCTCAGTGCGGTGCCGTATGTCCCAGGCGCCGTGCAGTCGAGTTTTACACCAGCGCCACCAACTGTAGAGCAAACAAAAATTGAAAGCGAGCCAGCGGGAGTTGAGGTGGGTGACATCTTACAAGGAAATGCTAATGAAACAGAGATATGATTCCTAAAGGGCTATTTATGCAGATTGGGATGGTGATCGTTTCAGTTGCGATTGTGTTCACCTATGTTAAACCCCAGTTTACCACCATCGCTGCAATTCAAGATGATATCGCACTTTACCAGCAAAAGCGCGATGAAGTTTTATTGGTGAATTCACGTCTTACTGAACTTACTGATCAGGTCGATAGCGTTTCTGAGGTAGACAAAAAGCGTCTACAGACATATCTGCCAGAAACACTAGATCCACTCAAAGTTTCGCGCGATTTGCTTTTGGCTACCATTCAGGCTGGGGTTTTATACAAAGACGTTACTTTTGATGGTGAAGAGAGACAGAATAACAAGCGCCAGTCCACATCAAAATCAGCAGACGAAAACAAGCCAGCTCCGCATTCGTTCACACTACAAGTCGAAGGAACGTACGCTCAAATCAAGGAGCTCTTCCGTCTGCTAGAGCAGAATAATTACCCGCTCGAAGTACAGACTGCCGATGTAGCACGAGTGGACGGTGGTTTTTTAGGAGCAAATATAACACTAGTAACTTATTCATTCGATAATGGGCTAGATATTTAGTATGGGAAAGACTGCTACAAATTTAGTGATAGTGCTTGGCTTGATTACGGTTGCCTTTGCTGGATTTTATCTGTATATGCAGCAAGAGAATGCAGATGTTTCGTTTGGTGGCAACAACACGCAAGATGTGCAGGCTATGCTCCGTGATGCACAAGAATATATTAGCTATGGTGATACGTTAAAAGCGATTGATTTGAAAGTGGAGTTTTTTGATGATCCACGCCTGCTGTCGTATAAAAGCTTCAGTACACAAGTACAGGACCGTCCGATTGGTCGACCAAATCCTTTTGCTGATACTACTGTAATTAATCCGGCTGCTATTGATTTCTAAGCGTATGGATCCACTACAAACACTCAAAGATCAGGGTGCGGTGGATGCGGAGTTGATAGCTCAAGCTGAACGCATAATTGGTGAAACAGGTAGGCCGTACGACACGGTACTTATTGAACTCGGTCTCGATCGGGCGTTTGTGCGGAATGCTTTGGCTGAGTTTTATCAGGTGCCGGCGTTTGTGATACCAGAAGGTTTTTCGGTGACACAGCAGGTGCTTGATTACGTATCTGATTCTTCAGCTGAACACTATCGTGTGGTGCCGCTCATGGTTGAGGATGAAGTGTTGGTGGTAGGAGTCAATGACCCAGACAATCTGCAGATGCGCGAAGCGCTCAACTTCATTAGTACCAAGAACAATTTGCCATATCGCTTGGTGTACATGCTTGATGAAGACATCACACGTGTGTTGTCTTTTTACTCGAACCTAGAAGGCGACGTTGGAGATGCACTCGAAACTTTAGAGAGTGAGCTTGATAAAGAAATTGCCGCTAGTCTTGAAGAGTCAGGCGAACAAAGTAAGCAGTCTTTCGAACACATCGAAGAAGATGCTCCTGTGACCAAAATTGTGGCCACTATTTTGCGCTACGCGGTAGACGGAAGTGCGTCCGATATTCATATTGAGCCAAGCCAAAAGGAGGTAGGTGTTCGTTTTCGTGTTGATGGTGATTTGGCAAAAAGCCTCACTTTGCCGAAAAACGTACATATGGCAGTGGTGGCACGAGTAAAAATCTTGTCGTCCATGCGGCTTGATGAACGTCGCAAACCACAGGACGGTCGTTTCTCAGCCACCTTTGATGACCGCAAGATTGATTTTCGCGTTTCAGTCTTACCAACCAACCACGGCGAGAAAGTGGTGATGCGTATTCTCGACACAAGCAAAGGAGTCCGCTCTTTGGCGGAGAGTGGTATTTCTGAAGCCAATCGCGAAATTATCAAACGAATTGTGCAGGAGCCGTACGGTATTATTCTTATTTCTGGTCCAACAGGTTCTGGTAAGTCAACGACCTTGCGCGGCATGATTCAGGAGCTCGACACACTATCAAAAAACGTCATGTCACTGGAAGATCCGGTGGAATACAACATGGACGGTGTGAGTCAGTCACAGGTGCGGCCAGAAATTGGCTACACCTTCGCTAAAGGTTTGCGTGCTGCACTGCGTCAAGACCCAGACATTATTATGGTGGGTGAGATTCGTGATAAAGAAACGGCGCAGCTGGCCATTCAGGCTGCGCTTACGGGTCACCTGGTGCTTTCAACCATTCACACCAACAACGCTATAGGTGTGGTGCCGCGTCTTATTGATATGGGGGTTGATCCGTACTTGATCGCACCAACGCTCAAAATGGCCATCGCGCAAAGGCTTGCACGTACACTGTGTAATGGCACTGGTCGAGAAGAGTCTATAGACGCGGGTACGAAGGGACGAATTGAAAAAGCATTTAAAACGTTGCCAACCAAATTCCGCAGTCGCATTCCCGAAAAGCAAACCATGTTACACCCTGAGTCTACAGCAAGTTGTGCCACCGGCTATCGTGGGCGTACGGCCATTACTGAGGTGCTCGAAATCAACGAAGAGATGCAAGAGCTCATTTTACGCAATGCTTCAGAAGAGGAATTCTTCCAAACTGCGCGTAAGAATGGTTTTGTTACGCTGCAAGAAGATGCCATCATCAAAGCGCTCAATCATGAGATTCCCTACGAAGAAATGAATGTCTTCAGTACCAAAATCGGCATGGACATTGAGATTGATGAACCATCTGACGCTGTGTACGAAACCTATGACACTGTCGATAACCTGACAGACATTGAGGTGTCAGAAGCTATAATGAGTGATGATGAAGCTGCTTCTAGTAGATGATGACGCTTTTTTGCGTGATATGTACGCAAAGAAATTTGCTGACAGTGGGTACGAAGTCGAAGTGGCCGACAGTGGCGCTGCCGGTCTTTCGAAAATCCGACAACATCCCGATTTTGATATGGTCATTTTAGACATGGTCATGCCAGGCATGTCTGGCGTTGAGTTGATTGAAAATATCAAACGAGACTTTCCAGACTTTAAGGCAAAATGCGTCGTGTTATCAAACCAGGGGCAGCCTGAGGATATTAAGGAGGCGGAAGTAGCGGGGGCTGACGGATACATTATCAAAGCGGAGGTGGTACCAAGTGATGTGGTGAAAAAAGCGGAGGTACTTTTTAAGTAAATTGTTATGGCTGTAGACTACAAACGAGAACTAAGTGCACTCATTGAACTCATTTTGCAAGAACAGGCATCTGACCTGCATCTTTCCGTTGGCTCTCATCCGCTGATTCGTGTGTCGGGCACACTCATTCCGCTACTTAAGAAGCCAATTCTGACCGACGCAGATGTAAACGCGTTTGCAAAAGTATTGATGCGTGAAGATCAATACAAGCGGTACCTTGAATTTAATGAAATTGACTTTTCATACGAAAATACTGAAGGCGTTCGTTTTCGTGGCAATGCCTTCTACCAACGTGGGCATATGGGAGTCGCGCTTCGTCTCATTCCTAATGTTATTCGCGACTTTGATGAGCTTAATTTGCCGCCCATTCTTGAAAGTTTTACACAGCGCTCGCAGGGATTTTTCTTGTGTGTAGGGCCGGTTGGTCAAGGTAAATCGACTACGCTAGCAGCGATGGTAAATCGGATTAACAAAGGCCGCGCCGAACACATAGTAACCATTGAAGACCCGATTGAGTATGTGTACCAGGAAGAAAAGTCACTGATTGATCAGCGTGAGATTGGTATTGATACCGGTAGTTTTGAAAAAGCACTTAGTGCAGCGCTGCGTCAAGATGTGGATGTTATCTTGGTTGGTGAGATGCGTAATACTGAAACTATTTCTGCGGCAGTAACTGCAGCGGAAACAGGCCACCTGGTCTATTCGACGCTGCATACCAACGATGCTGCTCAAACGATCAACCGTATCGTTGACTCATTTCCAGCTGGTCAGCAAGATCAGATTCGTGTGCAGCTCGCGGGGTCACTGATTGCGATTTTCTCGCAGCGACTCATTCCGCATATTGCTGGTGGCTTGGTGCCGGCCTACGAGCTTCTGATCAACAATACTGCCGTGAGCAACTTGATTCGTGAAAATCGCATCCATGAAATTCCATCGGTGATCGAGACAGGTCTTGAGCAGGGGATGATTGACATGAATCGCTCACTTGCACGCTTAGTGCAAAATGGTGACATTACGGTTGAGAATGCCTTTACGTATTCAGTAAATCCGAAAGGCTTAGAGCGTTTAATCTAATTACTATTTTCGTATGCTATTTAACTACAAAGCAGTTGATGGTGCCAATGTGCAACGCGAGGGGACCGTCGAGGCGCCGACTATCGACGCGGCAATTTCAGCTGTGCAGAAGCGTGGCTACACACTGGTGTCAATAGATGAGGCGGCAAGCGCTGGCGGTTTGGGGAGCTTGCTCAATATTGAATTCTCGTTTTTCCAATCAGTTTCAAATAAAGAGATTGTGATTATGTCGCGGCAGATTGCGACGCTCTTTCAAGCGCAGGTATCGCCACTCCGTATTTTTAGACTGCTGTCTGCTGAGGTAGAGAATCCACAATTGCAGCTGATTATGAATCGTATTGTGGAAGATCTCCAGGCTGGTAGTTCAATTTCTCGAGCACTTTCAGCACACCCAGAAGTATTCTCGTCTTTTTATGTCAACTTAGTGCGGTCTGGAGAAGAGTCTGGTTCGCTTGAAAAATCATTTGATTACTTGGCTGACTACCTTGATCGCCAGTATGAAGTTATCTCAAAGGCGCGCAATGCGCTGGTGTATCCGGCGTTTGTGGTGGCGATTTTCTTTGCGGTGATGGGCTTAATGCTTACGTTGGTGATTCCAAATATTGCGAAAATTTTGACAGATTCTGGACAGGAGCTGCCAATCTACACCAAGATTGTGATCGGCATTTCTGATTTTCTGGTTAACAACATCGCTTTAATTTTAATTGCTATTGCAGCGGCTGGAGTAGGGTTGTGGCGTTTCTCTAAAACTGATGTTGGTGAGCGTACGATTGATGAGTTTATTTTGTCAGTGCCGTATCTGGGTGATCTGCAGCGGAAGCTGCTTCTGACGCGTTTGTGTGACAACATGTCGACGATGCTTGGTAGTGGTATCTCAATTGTGCAGGCACTTGAGGTGACGGCCGATGTGGTAGATAACACTGTGTACCGAGAGATTATCGAGTCTTCACTCACTGAAGTAAAAGGCGGACGTTCGTTTGCTGATGCGATTGCTGAGTTCCCGGAAATTCCTGGGGTGTTGGCACAGATGTCGAAAGTGGGTGAGGAGACAGGTAGTTTGGGTTCTATCTTAACGACGCTTTCACACTTTTATCGACGTGAGGTAAACAATGCTGTTGACACACTCATCGGTCTTATTGAGCCAGCGATGATTGTGATGCTTGGTCTTGGGGTGGGTGTACTTCTCGCGTCGGTTTTGATGCCAATCTACAATATGACGAGTGCGTTTTAGTTACAAAACAAAAGGCGCGGCCCTTCGGGCCGCGCCTTTTGTTTTCCCCACCTTTTTATTTCTATACGTCACTAAGTCGTATAATAAAGACAGCCGCGTACAACGTGGGCAAACCTTTTTCAGATACGCAGCTGATATCTGAAAAGGGGAATTAATGAATAACTCATAATAGATTTATGAAAAAGACACTACAACGAGGTTTCACCCTTATCGAACTCCTCGTCGTGATCGCAATTATCGGTATCTTGGCAGCCGTAGTGCTCGCATCACTTAATGATGCACGTGATGGTGGCCAAGACGCTTCAATCAAACAGTCGATTGGTAACGCTCGTTCACAGGCTGAGTTGATTTACAACCAGAGTGGCTATTCATACGCTTCTGTTTGTACTGCAGGTAATCAGATTGATACTCTGATGCAGGCAGCAGCCGACAATCGCGCTGAAACAAACAATGCAAATGTGTTTGCCATTGCTACAGGCGGTGCAGCTGATACTGTTACTTGTCATAGTAACGATGCGGGATATGCTATTAGCGCTCCGTTAAATATTCCTGCTCCAGGTGGCGCTGATCAACATTGGTGTATTGATTCTACTGGTTTCGTTGGAACTACTACCCCAGCGTTCCCAAATGCAAACGAAGTTGATTGTACTTCATAGTAATTGGAGTGCTGTACAAACAAAAAAACACCTTCAGGGTGTTTTTTTGTTTGTAACAGAGGTGTCCGGGACTAAATGTTATGTATAATATTTTTAATGAAAATACTGACCAAAGGATTCACTATTATTGAGCTACTTACAGTCATTGCCATTATTGGTATTTTGGCAGCGATGATTTTAGCTTCACTCAACGATGCACGCGAGAGTGCTGTCACTGCAAAAATCCAGACTGAAATGGATGCACTCGCGAAGCGAGCTGGCATAGAAAACAATGCGAGCTTCACCTACGATACGGTTTGTGGCTCTAACGGCTTTGCTACCTCCTCCACGATTGTTGGCTTGATTGCTTCTATTGAAAGTTTGGCCTCTAGTACCGTGATGTGCAACAGCTCGCCGAGTGCGTACGCGGCTTCGGTAGCCATAGACACAGGCTACTGGTGTATTGATAGTACCGGAGTGCGCAAAGAGATTGGTGCGTAGCTCGGGGTGGGTGATGTGGTGTGTCCTCCGTAGGTTGCACAAAACCAAACTATCCGCCGATAGCGAACCATTCCTCAAACTGCTGCCCGTAAGGGCGGTGAGTCTTTGGTGGATAGTTTGATTGTCGACAGACAAAAGGCGCCCGCGAAGCGGGCGCCTCTTGTCTGTTATACTTACTTCATGCTGCTTGATGTCAGTTTTTTCTCCCCAGCTCTACTTGGTGTAGTGGCCTTTGGGTTTGGGGTAATCATCGGTAGTTTTCTCAACGTGTACATCTACCGGTTTCATACCGGTAAGTCACTGTCAGGGCATTCGCACTGTTTGTCGTGCGCCAGAAAGCTTACGTGGTACGAGCTCTTCCCGCTGGTGTCATACCTTGGCTTGCGCGGTCGCTGTCGCACGTGCGGCTGCCGGATTCCGGTGCGATACTTTCTGGTAGAGCTTTTGACTGGACTCCTATTTGCACTTTCGATATCAATAACTATCGATGTGTTGCAGCTGCTGGTGTGGTGGTACATTTTTTCCGTATTGGTAGTGATTACAGTGTATGACTTGTATCACTTTATTATCCCTGATCGATTAACGATATATCTCACCATTGCCACGGTCCTTCTCTATGGCTATCGCTGGTGGCAAGGGGTCTTTATGCTTGAGAATGTCTTTATGTACACACTTTCCGCACTTGGCGGAACGGCTTTCTTTCTATTGCTCTGGGTGGTTTCAAAAGGGCAGTGGCTCGGCTTTGGTGATGTTAAGTTGGCTTTCCCGCTCGGCCTGCTGGTTGGTCCAGCTCATGTGTTTTCGTTTGTGGTGCTGTCATTTTGGATTGGTGCTGGTGTGAGTCTGCTGCTCTTAGGCGCCGCTAGATTCAGTAGGGGAAAAGCCGGTTTACATGTACTAGGTAAAGCCCTTACAATGAAAAGCGCGGTCCCATTTGCTCCCTTTCTCGTGGCCAGCACAGTTGTTATTCTATTTACACATTTCAATGTCTTGGCGCTCTTTAGTTTTATGTAAAAAAAGTCAGTCGGCGCAGTTTGGCCACGCGGGTTTTGGTTTGGTCGAACTGATGGTGGCGATTAGCGTGATGGTAATTGTGCTCTCAATTATTTTAAGTCGACAAGACGCGTTTAATGGTGCGGTACTGCTTCGTAATCAAGCGTACGAGATTGCTCTCGCGGCTCGTGAAGTGCAGCTTAGTGCGGTCAGCGCGAGCGGCGGCGCTGGAGATTTTCGTAACGAATACGGCTTATATTTCAACTCAACATCAGTTTGGGACGGTGAATATCAGATATACCGAGACGCTACCAGCGGCAGTGATAATGATGGTTTCTATAGTGGTTCAAGTGAAGATTTTGGAGGCCGCAGTAGGCTTGATGAGCGGTTTGAGATTAGAGAAATTAGAATTATTGATGGCAGTACTACTGACATCCCCGACGAAGTCTCTGTTGTGTTTGTGCGACCAAATTTTGACGCAGTCATTTATGATGCTGCTAACAGCCCTGTATCAGGAGCAACAGTTGAAATTGATGTTGCCAGACGTGGGTCGGTTGGCTCTGGTCCGGGTGATATGCGCACGATTGAAATAACCTCAACGGGGCAGATTGCCGTACAATAAGCTTATGAAAAATAATACGCCCCAAAATGGATTCTCGTTAGTTGAAATGATTGTCTCATTGGCGTTGTTTTCTATTGTGGTAACGGTGGCGGTGGGGGCGCTTTTGACGCTCATCGCGACCAATCGACAGCTGCAGGCTGAGCAAAGCGTCATGACTAATCTCTCGTTTGCGCTTGATAGTATGACGCGTGAAATTCGTACCGGCACCCACTATTTTTGTGATGCACAAACCAACTACAACTCAGGCTCAGATAAAATTTTTAAAGACGGGGTAAACGCACCGCCATCAGCCACCGACCTTGATACGTTAGCTGATCGGACTCAGGATTGTGCTACTGGCAATACTGGTGGCTTGCGCCTACAAGGAATTGCTTTCAAAGAATCTGGTGACAGTATTACTGGTGCAGCAGAGCGGATTTTATACTTCTTTGATGAAACTGAAGGGAAGATTTATCGCCGAGTCGGCAGTGGCTTGGCACAATCAATCGTTTCAAGTGGCATTTTCATTGAGAACGCAGAGTTTTTTGTGACCGGTTCAGCTCCGCAAAATGGTGGTAGCACTGATGACAACCAAGCGATAGTTACTATTTACCTTGAGGCAAAAGAGGTTAATGATCCGGCAGCCAAACCGTATAAGATTCAGACCACTATAACGCAGCGAACTTTGGATATATGACGTATCATCATTCACATCACGAGCAGGATGGATTCTCACTGGTAGAAACGCTGGTGGCAATTAGTATTTTACTGGTAGTTATGATTGGTCCAATGACCATCAGTATGTCGACTGCGCGCAGTACGAGTTTTTCGAGCGAACAGGTGGTGGCATTTTTCTTGGCTCAGGAAGGAGCAGAGTTGGCGCAGCGCGCGCGTGATCAGTTTTTATTAGACTTTTTTGATGATCCGGTTGCAAACCCAACTCCCTGGGGAGATTTTTTGGACGAAACAGCGGCGGGTCAGTATGGCTTATGCTATCAAACTGCTGGCTGCGGACTAGAGCTGGTTGATGGTAGTGCGGTCGGGGCGCTTGCTGCACCAAAGAGCTGCGCAAGTTTGGGATGCAAAGTGTATTTTGATGCAGCCGGTGGCCGTGCTCGATATACATATGCTGTGTCAGGTAATGAACAGACCGATTACACACGAACTATCAGATTTACTAAAGTACCAGTTGGTGCTTCGGCCGACGATGATGTTCGTGTGGTGTCTGAGGTGACATGGCGATCTGGATCGTTCCGGCAACTTCAGTCAGTTAAAGTAGAGACTCACTTGTTTAATGTATATGAAACACCATAACGTACACAGAAAAATATCCGAGCAAGGGTTTGCACTACTCATCACTCTGGTAGTGGTTGGTGTAGTGTTGTCTGTCGGGTTGTCTATTCTAGATTTGTCAATTAAACAAGTGCGTCTTTCAAGTAATGCAAAAGATTCGGAAGTGTCATTCCATGCAGCCAACGCAGGTATGGAATGTGCTCGGTATGTGCGACAAGTAAACGCAGGTGATATGGAGGTAGGAAGCGGGATTACCCCGGCTTGCTTCAGTGGTACAGTGTCAAATAATACAGACGGCTCGGTGCCAAGTATTGATCCTAATCCGGGTATGTATATCGACAGTGGAACGGGAGAGGCTTTTATCTATGAATACGACATCTCCTGGGGTACGCCAGCTGATCGTTGTACTAAAGTGACCACGCTCGTGGCTTCAACAAGCATAACGAGTGTGGGAAATTTAGTAATTGAAGATGTGTCTGAAGATATGCCTGGGTATCCTCTTGCGACTAAAGAATGTGAGCCTGGTGCGCGTTGTACAGTGATTTCGGTAAAAGGCTACAACAAAAACTGTGCGGCGGTAAATGCAGGAAGTACGTACGGTATCGTAGAACGCGAAGTGCTGCTACAATTCTAGCGTATGGCAAAACAGACTGACCGAAAACGACTGCAGCAGCTGCGGGAGACTGTGGCGTATCATCGAAAGCGATATCATGAAGAGGATGCCCCAGAAATCAGTGATGAAGCGTATGATGCGCTTTTGGTAGAACTTAAGGCCTTGGAGCTTAGAGTAGAAGGGAGCGTAAGCGCTGCCGATTTCGTTGGCGGCGCAGCGAGCGAAGCATTTGCAAAAGTGACGCACCGAGTTCGGCAGTGGTCATTTGACAATGTGTTTACCGAAGAGGAGTTGCGTGAATGGGATACTAGACTCCGGCGCTTGATCAGCGAAGCTGATCAAGCGCCGGAGTCGCTCTCCTATGTGGCGGAACATAAAATTGATGGGCTGAAGTTGGTGATTGAGTACGAAAAAGGTGAGTTGGTGCGCGCGTCAACGCGCGGTGATGGTGTAATCGGAGAAAACGTAACGCACACTGCGCGTACCATCAAGACTTTGCCGCACACACTCAGAGCGCCCGTTGATCTCATTTGTGTCGGAGAGGTTTGGCTTTCGGAACGAGAGTTTGAGCGCATAAATACAGCGCGCGCCGCGGCTGCTGAGCCGTTGTTTGCAAACCCACGAAACGCTGCTGCTGGTTCATTGCGCCAGCTTGATGCCTCTGTTTCGGCTACGCGCAATCTCTCACTCACTGTATACGATGTGGATTTATTTGATCCAAAAGAAACAGCACTTACATTACCAGACACCCAATGGGATGAGCTTGCACTTCTCAAGCAACTTGGTCTGCCAACGAGTGATAGGGTAGCGTTGTGCAAAGATATTGCGGCGGCACAAGCGTACTATGAACAATGGTTGCCTAAGCGTGACGCACTGCCCTACGGCGTCGACGGCGTGGTGCTTAAGGTGAATAGCGTACTCTTGCAGCGACTTTTGGGCTACACCGCGAAAGCGCCGCGTTTTGGGATGGCATATAAGTTTCCGGCCGTCGAAGCGACAACGGTTGTTGAAGACATTGCGCTCCAGGTAGGGCGAACAGGAGTGGTGACGCCAGTCGCGCACTTGCGACCAGTACTAATCGATGGTTCAACGGTCTCGCGCGCGACGTTACATAATGAAGATAACATCGCCCGGCTCGACGTGCGGGTGGGCGATACCGTGGTGCTGCGGAAGGCGGGCGATATCATCCCAGAGATACTTTCGGTCATTGTGTCGCTTCGGCCTGACAGAACGAAGCCGTATCGGTTTCCGAAGCGCGTACCCGAGTGCGGCGGTGATGGCTCAATTGAACGAATTCCTGGTGAAGCAGCCTACCGTTGCGTCTCGACCGACTCAGGCGCTCTGCACCGTCATCGACTGTATTATTTTGTGTCTAAGGGAGCATTGAATGTTGATGGAGTTGGCCCCAAGCTCATTGATCTCTTTTTAGAATACGGACTCATGTCGACCTACGCAGACTTGTTTACTTTGACTGAGGGAGACTTACGCGATTTACCGGGCTTTAAGGATAAAGCAGCCCAAAATGTGATACAGGCAGTGGCGAACGCTAAGCGAGTCCCGTTGTATCGGTTGCTCGTTGGGTTGTCGATTGATAACGTTGGTGAAGAGACGGCGCGAGATATTGCCGAAGCCTTTGGGTCACTAGCGGCTATTCAGGCAGCAACAATGGAAGAAGTAGCGGCGATTTACGGTGTGGGCGACACCGTGGCGGAGTCGTTGGTGTCGTGGTTTCAAAATCCACTTAATCAGCAAACACTCACTGAGCTTATTCCGCATCTAGAAATCATCAACCCAGAGCTGGCGAGTAGTGGACAAAAATTTGCCGGGCAGACTTTTGTACTTACTGGTACGCTCGAACAGTTTACTCGTGACGAAGCCAAGGAGCTTATTCGTAAGCAGGGCGGCAAAATTTCTTCTAGTGTCTCCAAGAAGACCAACTATGTGGTGGTGGGGAGCGAAGCGGGAAGTAAGGCGATAGAAGCCAAGAAGCTTGGAGTGCCAATGTTGACCGAGGCTGAGTTTCAAAAGTTGTTGTCATAGATCGACCAGATGTAGGTCAACAGAAGCTAAGTGCTACTAAGGAAGGATTTGTTTTTACATTTATCGCACAAATGCTATGCTAGCCTCATGAAACGTGATGATATTGTCCACCTGGCAAACCTTGCCCGCATTAGGCTTTCTGATGCAGAAATTACTAATTTTGAAGGGGAATTAAACTCTATTATGGCGTATGTTGGCGCAGTGAGTTCAATCGCTGCCGACGACGCTGACGCAGCGCCTGTGGTGGGCGTACGTCATAATATTTTCCGCAAAGACGAGGTGACCAACGAGCCTGATCAATACACGGCAGATATTATTGCTGAAATGCCGCACTCAGAAGGTCGCTTTATGTCGGTTAAGAAAATTCTTGATACTGAAAACTAATATGACAATTTCTGAACTACGAGCCAAATATATTTCTGGCGAACTTTCTCCGGTTGCTGTGGTCAAGGATACTTTGGCGGTGATTAAAGAAAAGGATGGCGAAATCCATGCGTTTCTTGAGGTGTATGAAGAAGACGCGCTTAAGGCAGCCGAAGCAGCAGCAGCTACATACAAAGAAAAGGGGGCTGATACACCGGAGCTTCTTGGTGTACCAATTGCGCTGAAGAACAATATTTTGATGAAGGGTAAGAAGGCGACCGCAGCTTCTAAGATGCTCGAAAATTACACTGCAGTGTATGACGCAACAATTGTAGAACGTCTCTTAGCTGCTGGAGCGATTGTGGTAGGGGCTACCAATATGGATGAATTTGCAATGGGCGGCTCAACCGAAAACTCTGCCTTTGGTCTAACCAAGAATCCGGTAGACACGACCCGTGTGCCAGGTGGTTCTTCTGGCGGCTCAGCTGCGGCGGTGGCAATGGGAGCTGTGCCGGTAGCGATTGGTACTGATACCGGCGGTTCAATTCGTCAGCCAGCGAGCTACTGTGGTTTGGTCGGCTTTAAGCCGACGTACGGCGCGGTGTCGCGTTATGGTCTCATTGCGATGGGTTCCTCGCTCGATCAAGCGGGTCCCCTTGCTACTTCCGTGGCTGACGCCGAGCAAATTCACAATGTGATGGCTGGGCTCGACCCGATGGACGCGACCACAATTGCGCCAGATACTTACCCAGTACTTAAGTCAAAAGAAAAGTATACGTTTGGTGTGCCACGTCATTTCTTGGCGGATGGTGTTGATGAGGGTGTGCTCGCGGCCTTTGATGCTCATGTAGCTGCACTTAAAGCGGCTGGACATGAAGTGATAGACATCGAGTTGCCACTCTTTGAGCAAGGTTTGGCTGCATACTATATTGTAATGCCAGCTGAAGTGTCTTCTAATCTCGCACGCTTTGATGGTATTCGCTACGGTATGTCGGTTGATGGTGACAATCTTCTTGATGTGTACGAAAAGACTCGCGCGGAAGGATTTGGCAAGGAAGTGAAGCGACGTATCTTACTTGGTACCCACGTGTTGTCTTCTGGCTACTATGACGCGTACTACGGAAAGGCTGAGCTTGTGCGCAAGAAGATGCGCGCTGAACTCGCTGAAACTTTCAAACGAGTAGATGTGATTCTTACCCCAACTGCACCAACTCCAGCATTTAAGATTGGCGAGAAGGAAGACCCGTTGGCGATGTATCGTCAGGATATTTTCACGGTGCCGGTAAATCTTACTGGTGTGCCGACACTGACGTTCCCAATGGGAACCGTGGAAGACGGCGGAAAGCAGTTGCCGGTTGGTATACAATATATAGGACCACACGGTGGTGACGCTCGTCTTTTTACGATAGGAAAAATGATCTACGACGAGCAAAAATAGCTCGACATGGAACCAAACATTATCCCAGGACCAACAGCCACTAGCGGCCCGACTATTCCTAGTGTTGGAATTGATAACGCGTTTGGCGGCTTGAATGTACCAGAATTAGCAGGCTTATTTTCGTTGGGTGGTGTTTTGGCGTTTCTTGATACGCTTTGGTCAGTGTATACGATTTTGGCGTACATAGTCTCGATTATCTTATTGGTTTTGTACGTGTACGCGTCAGTGAAGAAAAATCTGTATGTTGATTTGCAAACGCAGGCACTTCGCGATGCAGAGCGGCTCTGGGATGAGCAGTATCGCGGTGTGGCAAAGAGTAGTCGACTGCAAGACATCTTTACGCACATTGAAAGCGACAATCCAAACGATTGGAAACTAGCTATTATTGAGGCAGACATTGTCATGGATGACACGCTTAAGCAAAAGGGTTACCCTGGCGCTACGCTGGGAGAACGTTTAAAGAGCGCAGCTTCCAACATGAATACACTGCAAGATGCCTGGGAGGCACACAAGATTCGTAATCGGATCGCGCATGACGGGGCAGATTTTGTGCTCACTAAGAAAATCGCACAGGAAACGATTGGTCGCTATCAACGAGTTTTCAATGAGCTTGGGGTAAGCTAGGTTGCCAAGTTTAGCTAAATGGGGTATGGTGTATCCCACCTACATAGCGGGGTAGAGGAGAGGTACCTCGGGAGGCTCATAACCTCCAGACCCCGGTTCGATTCCGGGCCCCGCAACAAGAATCACAAAGGCCGCGAGCGAAGCTCGCGGCCTTTGTGATTCCTCTTTAGAGCACCCGTCTTGGTAAAAAGTAGATATAAGCCGCAGCACTAATTGAAAGGGTACCCATAATGATAAAGAGCGGGTCAAAGCCATATCGTGACGCGATAAAACCTCCCACGGTAGCTCCAGCGGTAATCATGAAATAGTTCATAGCTTCCCAGGCGCCCCAACCACTGCCGGTTTTGCCATCGGTAAGGTGGCGAGTATAGACAGCGTCAAAGGCTGGAGAGTAAATCGCCTCTCCAAGACCTAGAAGTATTTGCACAAATAATAGGTCGGCTACCGTTTCTACGGTTAGGAAAAGAAAAAAAGCGATGCCGATGAGTGTATAGCCGGCTACGATAATTAGCTCATTTTCTTTTACGCGGTCAGTCCATCGTCCGATGAGTAGAGTGGTGATGCCAGCCACTACTGCAAAGGTGGCAGCAGCAAAGCTAGCATCCAGGAGATCGCCGCCAATTTCCGTAACAAAGAGCGCTTGAATTGGTCCCAGCATGGCGGCGGACATGAGAATGAGAGCATTGGTGGCCAACAGTATGCGAAGGCTGCGATTGAGGTACGTATGAGGAGTGAATATGAATTTCATATCAACAGTATAGCAATTGAGTTGTGCATACTATGCTTATTTCCAAAAAAAGTGGGGTATCTGTTATACTACCGCCGTATGCAATGTGTAATCTTGGCGGCCGGAAAAGGCACGCGACTTCGACCACTTACTGAAAATACACCTAAGCCTCTAGTAAAAGTGGCAGGAAAGACGCTGCTGGATCATATTGTTGAAGCACTACCGAGCGCGGTTGATGAGCTTATCTTGGTGACGGGTTACCTAGAAGAACAGATTAAAGAGCACTGTGGCGAAGAATTCCATGGTCGCAAAGTAACGTATGTGCACCAAGCTGAACAAAAAGGCACCGGCCACGCACTGTGGCTTTGCAAGGATTTAATCAAGGGTCGTTTCCTTTTTATGTTTGCTGACGATCTTCATGGTGCGCAGGATATTGCTCGAGCGACTTCTTTTACGCGCTCCATGCTCACCCTTACGACTGACACGCCAGAGCGCTTTGGGATCGTGGTTCGTCATCCTGATGGCACATTGGCACAGATGATTGAAAAACCAGATCATCCACCGTCAAACTTGGCCTCGACCGGAGTGATGGTGCTCGACGAACACATTTTTGGGTATGAGCTCAAGGTAGAGCGAAAGGGAGAATTCTATCTCACAGACGTGATTGAAGAGTATGCGAAGGACTACCCAATAGCAGTGGTGGAACAAAACCTTTGGATACCGATTGGGTACCCCGAAGATATTGACAAAGCTGAACGTATTCTTGGTTCGCTCATTCAAGACCGTCGGGCAAAAGCCTGTTGAACCTAACGAAAAAATAGTGTACTCTAGCGCCACTAGTAATCTAGTGGCACATGTCGGCGTAGCTCAGTTGGTTAGAGCACAGCACTCATAAAGCTGGGGTCGGAGGTTCAAATCCTCCCGTCGACACAAATAACCGCCCTGGGGGCGGTTTTGTGTTGACGGAAAGCTGTCTGGGAGACAGCTTGTGAGGATTTGAAAAGGTTGCCAGCTATTTTGGAGCGAGCGAACAAAATAGCGACAACCTGTACCGAATCTGTAAGATTCAAATCCTCCCGTCGACACAAAAGGTACAGCGGCCGGAAACGAAGTTTCCGGCCGCTGTACCTTTTCCTCTAAACATATAGTTACAAGGAGTATGATAGAAAAAATTTCCTTACGTATTTTTTGGGCTGCAATGCTGCTGTGCGCAACAACCGCACTTACCAATATCTGGTTCTTTGGAGCCGGTGAGTCACAGATTAGTTTTTTGATACCAACCTTCTTTATCATTGGCTTTGCCAGTTTTCTCATTTGGGTGCCGCTCGTCGTGTATCGGTTTCTAGAGAAGTAGTCTGTCCGGCTGGTATACTGCATGTATGATAGAAATTGTTGGTATTTCCGGCGCAGCGTTAATTTTGCTAGCGTTTACCATGAGTCAGCTGGGGAAATGGTCTATTGAGAGCAGGCGATATGATAGTGTGAATGCTGTCGGGGCATTGCTTCTCATTGTATATGCCTATCTGCTTGCGAGTGTGCCATTCTTTGTTTTGAATGTGGTGTGGTTTGTGGTGGCAGTACGAGATCTGGTCATTGCAAAGAAATAAAAACATCTGCATTTTGCAGATGTTTTTATTTTGCGCGCCAGACGGGACTCGAACCCGCAACCTCCCGCGTGACAGGCGGGTGCTCTAACCAGTTGAGCTACCAGCGCAAATATTTGAGGTGGCAAGAGTATAGCGGTTTTGGAGAAATTTTGCAACGCTTTCTTTGATTAGTATTCCCAGTTGTGTGATGCGATGAATTCCTCTAGAATATTTTTCGTGCCATCTTAGCTCAGTTGGTAGAGCGTAGCATCCGTAACGCTAAGGTCCGGAGTTGACCTAGTTTTTATTGACCGGAGGGAATATAAAAACGGAAATACTCTCGTGGTGCGATCCTCCGAGATGGCTCAAAAGCTGGCGTAATGATCATTGATTTGTTATGCTGTCGGTCATTAATGATGATTACGCCAATGTAGCTCAGTTGGTAGAGCGCATCCATGGTAAGGATGAGGTCCCCAGTTCAATCCTGGGCATTGGCTCCAAAGGAAAAGGCCCTTGCGGGCCTTTTTACATGTGCTTGTTTCGGTACTTGCTGCCGTGTCGTGCTTTTGGTTTGCTGCTCCTAATAGAGGGTCGTTTGTGTCGATTGGAGAGATAGCCAGCTGCAGCCAGATCACCGCCACCAAGAAACGCATTGCGGTAGCCAGGAAGAGCGTTTTTGCTCATCACGTGCCCGGTTTGATTGCAGGCGTAGCGGTTACGAGAACGAGGGGCAAAGGTCAGTTTCATTGTCAGTACCTCCAGTGTTTGCTCGGCTGAAAATACAGCAGGTACCTAGTTATGTCAATGTTTCAACACCGGCGCGGCCCTTCGGTCCGCGCCGGTTTCCCTATTTCTTGCTATACTCACCAACATGTCAGACGGAAAGATAGACGCACAAAAACGGATTGCCGAAATTGAAACAGCCATGCTACTGCCTGATTTTTGGAGTGACCCACAGAAAGCGCAAGTAATGATTAAGGAGCTGCAAGAACTCAAGGATACTGCGGAAGGAAAAGGAAAGTATGATCGTAGTGATGCTGTCTTTACGATTGTGGCCGGCGCCGGTGGTGACGATGCGGAAGATTTTGCGCGCATGCTGGTCGAGATGTACCAGCGCTATGCGGAAGGAAAAGGTTGGGGAATGGTGGTGATAGACAGTAATGCCAATGATCACAACGGCTATCGCAATATTACACTTGAGGTACAAGGGAAGGGGGCGTATGGGGCACTGCAGCACGAATCGGGTGTCCATCGCTTGGTACGTATCTCGCCGTTTAATGCTAACGGCAAGCGACAGACGTCATTTGTGTTGGTGGAAGTGTCACCGCGCCTGGAAGATACGTCGGCAGTTCAGCTCAAAGATGAGGACTTGGATATTTCGTTTGCGCGCTCTGGTGGGGCTGGTGGGCAAAATGTAAATAAGCGTGAGACAGCGGTGCGTATTGTGCATAAGCCAACGAACATTTCAGTACACATTTCTTCGGAACGGTCACAGCAGCAAAATCGTGAAAAAGGAATGGCGCTGTTGGCTGGAAAAATTTTTGCGTTTGAAGAGGAGCAGCGTCGTCGGGAGCTACAAGGTCTTGCGGTCGAAAAGACGCTTAAGATTGAGTGGGGCAGTCAGATTCGTTCGTATGTGCTGCATCCATATCAGCTTGTAAAAGATCATCGCACCAACACCGAAGTACGCAATGTTGACGCGGTCTTAGGGGGTGATATAGAGCCGTTTATTGAGGCTTCGGCCCAGTCTAATTAGAACGTTTTGAGGTCCTGTGTGACATGGTATACTGTCTCGTATGATTTACTACCGAGTGAGTGAGCGTCATATACATACTTCAGAAATTCTGAAGTATGTATATGGCCGAACGAGCGAAGGTAGCAGTAAGTACATGTATTTATGATCTACTTTGATAATGTTTCAAAGGTGTATAACGATGGCCGCAGCGCCGCTCTTCAGGAAGTCACCTTCCAGGTCGCACCAAAAGAGTTTGTCTCAATCGTAGGACATTCAGGCGCTGGAAAGACCACCCTCCTCAAGATGATCATTGCCGAAGATCGCCCATCACATGGCCAGGTCTTTTTTGAGTCGCTTGATGTGCATCGTATTCCAAAGACCAAGCTGCCAAACTATCGTCGTAAGATTGGCACTATTTTCCAAGACTTTAAGCTTTTGCCGCATAAGACCGCGTTTGAAAACGTGGCGTTTGCTATGGAAGCCAATGGCCGCACCGATGCCGAGATTGCTGAAAATGTCCCTCATGCACTTGCGCTGGTCGATCTCGATGATAAGGCGTGGAATTTCCCAAATGAACTTTCCGGAGGAGAAAAGCAGCGCGTCGCAATCGCTCGTGCGATTGTAAATCAGCCAGACATTATCATTGCCGATGAGCCAACCGGAAATCTTGATCCAATTGCAACCTATGAAGTAGTGCAGATTTTGCGCAAGATTAATGATTTGGGTACCACGGTCATCATGACTACGCACAACAAAGGCGTAATTGATGAGATCGAGCGACGCGTGATTACGATGGATGGTGGTCGCATCGTTCGAGATGATACTAGTGGTAAGTATGTTTTATAGTTTTTTATGGTCACCGCGTTTCGTAGAGTAGTAAAAGCAGGATTTGTTGGGTTTTGGCGCAATGCGTATGTATCGCTTGCGTCTATCTTCGTGCTTACTATTGGGTTGTTTGTGATTGGAGCAACTATGTTCCTCAATCAGCTGTTGCAGACATCACTGATGACCTTGCAATCAAAGGTTGATATCAATGTTTATTTTGTTCCCGATGCTCCGCAGGAAGAGATTGACCGCATTATGCAAGCAGTGGAAGCCTTGCCGGATGTATCAGGCGTAACCTACACTTCACGCGAAGATGCATTGGCTAAGTATCGTCTCGAAAATAAAGACGACACCGTGGCGATGCAGGCACTTGAAGAACTCAATGAGAACCCGCTCGGTGCCAACATTGCGGTCCAGGCCAAGCAGACTTCACAGTATGAGAGTATTGCGCGTTTTCTGGACGAGCAGCGCGAGCTCGAACAGCCTCAAACGCCGGTGATTGATGAGGTGAACTACAACCGCAATCGCGATTCAATTGATCGTCTAACAACCATCATTGGGGCGACTGAGCGGGCTAGTCTGGTAGTGATGGGTATTCTGTTGATTGCCGCTATCCTCATTACGTTTAATACTATCCGCTTGGCGATTTACACATCTCGCGAAGAAATAGCCATTATGCGTTTGGTGGGCGCTGGCAACATGTACATCCGTGGACCATTTATGTTGCAGGGCATTATGTATGGATTCATTTCTGGTGTATTGGCGTTAGCATTCTTCTATCCAATGCTCATCTGGCTTGGTCCAGCGACGGCAGAATTTTTTGGAGTCGATCTCTATCAGTACTACATTTTAAACTTCGGTGAAATCTTTGGGGTATTGGTCGGCATTGGTATCGTGCTTGGACTTATTTCAAGTATCTTAGCAGTGGCTCGCTACTTGCGAACCTAATTCCTACTTTTATTTATGTCTACTAAAAAACAACGAACGACTGTCAAACAGCCGGCTGTGAAATACATCTTCGTGGTGGGCGGTGTGATGAGTGGTGTAGGCAAGGGAGTGGCTTCGTCTTCGATTGCAACGGTCCTTCAAGCGCGCGGGCTCAAGGTGACAGCAATGAAAATTGATCCGTATATCAATGTCGATGCTGGCACTATGAATCCAACCGAGCACGGTGAAGTGTTTGTGCTCAAGGATGGCTTGGAGACCGATCAAGACATGGGTAACTACGAACGATTTCTAAATACTGATTTGCCGAGCATCAATTACATGACCACTGGCAGCGTGTATAAGTCAGTGATCGAAAAGGAGCGAAATCTCGAATACGGTGGCCGCAATGTAGAAGTGGTACCGGACATTCCATTGGAAGTCATTCGTCGCATTAAAGCAGCTGCTACAGAAGCGGCCGCCGACGTGGTGCAGATTGAAGTGGGTGGTACGGTTGGCGAGTACCAAAACGTTCTCTTCCTAGAAGCTATTCGTATGATGAAAATGGAAGAGCCAGAGAATGTCGCAGTGGTGATGGTGAGCTATCTGCCGGTGCCAGGGAGTATTGGCGAAATGAAGACCAAACCGACCCAGACGGCGGTACGTGCACTCAATAGTGCAGGCGTGTTTGCCGATGTGATCGTGTGTCGAAGTCCGATGGGAGTGGACCAGAAACGTAAAGAGAAAATTGCACGGTTTTGTAATGTGAAAGTGGAGAATGTCATCTCTGCACCTGATGTGCCAAGTATTTATGACATTCCGCTCAATTATGAAGAGGATAAACTCTCCGAACGCCTCCTTGCTACGCTCGGACTTAAAGCCAAAAAGCCAGCCGACCTCAAAGCGTGGAAGCAGTTCGTGAAGCGCTCACACAGCGTGACTGAGCCAGTCAAAATTGCGGTGGTTGGGAAGTACTTTAACTCCGGTGATTTTGTATTATCTGATGTGTATCTCTCAGTGCTTGAAGCGATTAAGTATTCTTCATACAAACTCAATCTCAAGCCGGAGATTTCATATCTTTCGGCGCAGGACTTCACTGACAAAAAGAAGTTGAAAGAACTTAAAAAATACGACGGTGTGTTGGTGCCTGGTGGTTTCGGAACGACTGGTATTGAAGGCAAGCTTAATGTAATCGAGTATGTCCGGAAGAATCGGATTCCGTACTTTGGTATTTGCTACGGCATGCAGCTGATGGTCTTAGAGTACGCGAAGAATGTGCTTAAGCTCAAGGATGCGAGTACGGAGGAAATTAACCCGAGGGCAAAAGACTTAGTAATTGGTGTCATGAATGAGCAGCGAGAGAAAATCGCCAACAAAGAAATGGGTGGTACTATGCGCTTGGGGCAGTATCCAGCTAGCTTGGTGGCCGGTTCGCTTGCTGCCAAGGCGTACAAAGCAAAGGAAACTGTAGAGCGGCATCGCCATCGGTATGAAGTAAATCCAGCCTACGTGGCAACTCTGCAAGAAAAGGGCCTGCGCTTCTCGGGCACCTCGCCAGACGGTCGCTTGATGGAAATTGCCGAGCTTGGAGTCGCAGAGCATCCCTTCTTTGTGGGAGTGCAGTTTCATCCCGAACTTACCGCTCGGCCGTTGGCGCCACATCCGCTCTTTACCGCTTTTATCAAAGCGGCATACGAAAGTGATATGTAATTGTCTATGAATAAACAACAACAAGCTATTGATGTGTGGTTTAAAGAGCAAGGCTGGGAATATTGGAAGCCTCACGAGATCCTGGCTCGTCTGGCGGAGGAGGTGGGTGAGCTGGCACGGCTTATCAATCACGAATATGGCCCGAAGCAAAAGAAGAGTGACGAACGGCAACAGGAGTTTGAAGAGGAGGTGGGCGATATTTTGTATACACTTGCGTGCTTTGCGAATACACACGATATTGATTTGGATGCAGCGCTAAAGCGCAGCCTTGATAAGGTGGCTGTGCGCGACAAAGACCGCTTTAACCAATAGGGAAATTATGCTACTCTGTGTCGGCGCGAAACCGAAGGTTTCGCGCCGACACATCAATGTAGTCGCAAAATAATACCGGATCGTCTAATGGTTGCCAGAAGTTACAGAGCGAAGCGACAATAACTTCTGAGTACATCTGATTTTCTTTCTCCAAAAGAAAATCAGATGAAAAGCGCCAAAGCTGACAGTATCGGTCGAAGTGACGTACAGAAAAATAATACCGGATCGTCTAATGGTAGGACTCCAGGTTTTGGTCCTGGCTATCTAGGTTCGAGTCCTAGTCCGGTAGCATTTACCCCTCATCCTTTCGAGGTTGTTATCGCTGAATATTGTACAACGTCTCGGCGTAGTCAATCTTCTCAAGACATTGTTCTCGCATGTTCCGATGCTTTTGGTTTATCTCATGGGCTGTGTTGGCTGGAAGGCATTCGCCTTGCATAAAACCAATTACGTACTGATCATCTCCAAGACTAAAACCAAGAGCTAGCTCATGAAGCACCTGTTCTTCTTCGAGTGTGAGAATGGCCTCTTCACGTAACGTGGTGTTTATCTCTGTGCACCACTCTTTCCAAGTATTCCATTGTCCGGGCTTCACCTTATATAAAACGGCTTTTTCCATCTGGGTATCATACTAAATAATAATCAATCGTGTGTTTGGGTGTGAGGATACAGGTGATGTCTTTGGCAGTGAAGATTCTTCCTTGCGTCGTTATTTGATACATGTAAGAGTAAGTGATACAAATCGTTATATGAGTCAGGAGCAACTAGAGATAAAGTTTGTGGAATCGTTTGCCGAGTATGGCGATGCGATCTTTCGCTTTTGTATGGTGAAGGTATCGCAGGTTGAATTGGCGGAGGACATGACACAAGAAGTCTTTGCGCGCTACTGGCAGTACTTGCGTGACGGTAAGGAAATAACGAATGCGCGTTCGCTCTTATACACTATCGCGAATAATCTAGCCAAGGATTGGTACAAAAAGAAAAAGAGTGAATCGCTGGACGCACACATGGAATCTGGTGCGATGCCAGTGGCGACTGAGGCCAGTCCAGAGCTGCTGGCGTCGTACCAAGAGGTGCTGGATGCGATTGGCGTGCTTGAAGAGCGCGATCAAGAAGTGTTGCTCTTGAGGTATGTCGAAGGTCTTGATCCGAAAGATATTGCTGTCGCGCTTGGCGAGACGGCCAATACGATTTCGGTTCGGCTCAATCGAGCGACGAAGCGCTTGCAACAAACATTACACCTATGAATAAAGACACTAAAACAACTGAATACGTCGAAACGCTCAAGGGCATGAAGCTGTCAGAGACGTCGCGGGCGCGCATGCAAGCTGAGCTTTTGGAGTACGCGCGCTTTCATGGTGTAAGAGTTGGCGAGGAGAGTCGTTCTATAGAGCAGGTATCGTCGCCAGTAGGTGCTCGTGCCAGATTATTTACCCTATTTAAAACCCCAAAACCTATGACTGCTGCATTTCTTGCAATTATGTTGATCGCTGGCGGAGGAACGTCGTTTGCTGCTGAAGGGGCAGTGCCGGGTGATCTCTTGTATCCAGTGAAAACTGAAGTGAATGAAACGATTAAAAGTGCTCTCGCATTTTCAAGCGAGGCTGAGGCTGAACTACAGGTGAACTTGGCTAAAGAGCGCCTGGAGGAAGCAGAAACGTTAGCTGCTCGTGGTGAGCTTACTGCTGAAGTGTCGGCCGACCTCAGTGCGCGTTTAGAGGAGCATTATGAGGAAGCTGCGGCGCAGAGTAATGAGACTGAAGCAGATGGTGAGTATGAGTCATCAGCAACCGTGCGCGCTTCGCTTGAAGGGTCGTTGCGTGCTGCGGCGGACGTGCTCACGAGTCTAAATGCGCAAGTCGCTGGCAATGACGGATCGCTGCTTATTACAAATATTCGCTCGTATGCCGATGCTGCTGCAACAGCGCAGGCAACGGCAACGGTAGATGTGTCGGCGGATGTCCGCGCTGATGTGGCTGCTACAGTGATTGCCGCGAGCGATCGTGTTGCGATGGCTCAGGCTAAACTTGCAGCGCTAGCAGGGAAGGTATCGACCGCAGCGTATGCTGAGGCTGAAGCAAAGCTAGCGATGGCAGTAGCAGCGGAAGCACGTGCTCATGTTGCGCTGGAGTCTGAGTCGTATCAAACGGCGTACATTGAAGCGCAGGCAGCTATTCGTATCGCTCAAGAAGTGGTGAGTGCCCTCGAGAGTGTGTTGCGCCTAGAGGCAAGCGTACGCATCGATGCCGATGTGAATATCGATACTATACTTGATGCTTCAGCGTCGTCTGATGCTGCTGGGTATGAAACAGAGGCTTCTGCTGCATCCGAAGCTGGTGCAGATGACTCGCAGGATTCTTCTGTGACTGAGGTAGAGATTGATGCGGGTGTTAAGGCTGATGTTGATACAGATGTTATCGAAGTTGAAGCCAAGACTGATGCATCCTTACGATCTACTTTGAGTTTGTAGGTTATAAAAAAGCGCGCCGGCGAAGCCGGCGCGCTTTTTGTTACTATTCATTTTTACCAAGAAGCGTATACTTACTCATATGAACTGGCGAATTACACAGCTCACTATTGGCTTGGTTGCGCTTGCGGCGGCGTACTTCTTTTATGTTGAGACCACTCATGATGACACTACAACAGAAGAACCGGAGTCTGAGGTAATTACCACAACTCCGACAGTGTCCGGAGGAATGGTGGTGATTGATTGGCATGGTCAGGAGTTGCAGCAGGTGCCACAATCGTTATTTGAGCAAGTCGATACCGAGGTGCTGGACCTATCAAATAACGAGTTGAGTGGTGCGCTGCCGGCTGAAGTACATCGGTTGACTAAGCTCCGCCGGTTGGACTTAAGCAACAACAACTTTACTGGCTTGCCGGCGGAGCTTGGCCAGCTTTCCCAGCTTGAATATCTCAACATCTCTGGGAATCCTATTACTGGTTTACCGTACGAGCTCGGCAATTTGAAAAACCTCAAAGAGCTTAACCTCCGTGCTACGAATTATTCAACACATGACTTAGAGATTATTACGCAGTCACTGCCAGCTGGAGTTATAATATATAAGTAATCTGTTACGTATAGCTATGAAAAAGACGCTCGTGGTTGGGGTTGTTGTGGCCGTGGTTTTGTTGGCGTGGCAGCGTACCCATGACGATGCTACATTGGTTACGGATTCTGAACCGGAGACATATGCCGCTGTTTCGGCGCCTGATTTGGGTCTGGCTTTTCAGTACCGCACGGCACCAAACGGTTATGTTCTGCATACGCTCGAAAAAAATGAGCAAACTGACCCAGACTTTGAACGTCTCTACACGCTCATGTTGGCGACAGACTATGAATTCATGCAAGGGCAACTGGATGCAAGTGAATGGCCGCCATCAATTGGTATTACTGTGTATAAAAATAGTAACCACGAGACGACAAGTACTTGGGTCGACGCTCACCCCGAATTTTCAAATAGCCAGCTTATAGCCGGCGCAGTCAATCGTGACGTGACGGTGGCAGGGGTACATGCAGTACGATATACCGTAGATGGTCTCTACCTCGTTGACACCATCGTGGTCGCAAATGGAGAATTCATATACGTATTGACTGGCGCGTATCTCGAGTTTGATTCGATAATTCATCATGATTTTGAGGTGTTTGCTGAATCATTGCAGTTTGTCCCATTGAATTCTTAAGTATTGAAGACTAGTTGGTTTTATTTAGACTGTTCATCAGCGAGTGCTTGCAGATACGCTACCTGTGCTTGAAGTTTTTGGATGTAGATTAATTGCAGTAGTTTTACATCCTCCCTCAGCACGTTGACTAGCTCAATCATAACGGTGCGTTTTTGTTCGGTAATTTGTTCGTCAGTAATAGTCGCGGCTTGTGCTGGCAGTGCAGCAATCGAAACAAATGCTAGTAACGATAGAAACATTCCCGCCGCGTACAAGTGAAGTGATCGTTGTACATGGTGTTTTTGTTTTAGTTCTAGTAATTGTGGCTACATTAGGCGATGACGACAAAGTGTCGGTTTACTTACGAATATCGTGTGTTCTTATAAAAACACCCCCGAAGGGGTGTTGAAGTGAGGAGTTACCCTTTCGGGAAACAGGGAATGCAGCCAGTCGGAGCGCAGGGGCCGGGGCCGTGCTTGGGTGAACAGGTATCGTACGGAGAGCAGACTTTCGGCGTGCAAACTGCTTGCTTGCCGATAGTAGCCTCGCCAATCTGGCGACGAATGATGCCACTTGTCGGTGAATCCAGGACCGTAGTGAGGGATTTTCCGTCGCTCACCGAACCAATCGACCAGCTGGTTGACATCGTGCAGGGAGAGATGCGTCCGTCGGCGCCGACGAAGACAGTATCGCCAGCACAGTGACCACAGAGTTCGCCCATGTCACCAGAACCGTCATTGGCGCGACCGACCTTGCGAGCGGTTTCGTAGCCGTGCACTTCCACACCCATGTCTTCCAGCATGGCGATGGTGGTCAGTGCGGCTCCTTCGTTTTCTGCCATTTCAATCACCGCGGCCTTCACCGGCACGTGGTTGCCAATAAGGCCGAGAATGTTGCCGATCGTACGATTGAAGCTTCCCGGATGCTTGGTGACAGCGTCGTGAATTTTGGCGTCAGGCCCGTAGACCGACGTCTTAACGTTCACGTTGTGCGCAACAATCGCATCGACGACTTCGCGGCTGAGATGGTAGAGGTTGGTGTAGAGCTGGATCTCAGTATAGCCGCGGGTGGCAGCGTAGGCGATCAGTTTCGGCAGGTCAGGATTGAGCGTCGGCTCGCCGCCGATGAATTGCACCAGGCGGCAACCGAGGTTGTATGACTCGTCCAACATGCGTTTCCAGTCTGCCGTGGTCATGATGTCGGTGTTGCCCGAGTAGGGTCCCGAATCAACACAGCAATGCGCACACTGCATGTTGCAGCGATTGGTGAGTTCCAGCCAGAGAAAGTCCACTTTCGGAGCGTTCGGTTCAGTGCTGATAATCGTCATGGTAATTCCTCAGAGAATGTAAAAAGAACACGCCTATGTAGGCTCTGAGACTATGACACACATTTTTATCATTTCAAGCACTGCTTCAATGCGGTATGATGGGCGAGTGAGTCTGCGGTTTAGGCGTTTTTTTCGATATTCTCTTGTTGGCGGATCGACCTTTTTGCTTGATCTTGCTTTGTTGTTCTTGCTGATTGACTGCCTACAGATTGATTATTTACGAGCTGCTGGAGTTGCGTTTCTGGTAGCCGTTTCAATAAATTATGTCGTGAGTCGAACGTTTGTTTTTCCTGGAACAACGCGAACCCTTAAACAGGGGTATTTCAACTTTATTGGCATAGCTCTCTTGGGGCTGGGTTTGGTGGTTGGCGGCATGTTTGTGGTCGTGGAGAAGCTTGGCGTTTCGTATCTCGTTGCAAGGATATTGATTGCAGCAGTGACAGGTTTCTGGAATTATCTGATGAATCTATTTGTGAATTTCAAGGTGGTTGGTTTGCATCTTAAGTAGACAATCGTAATACTGTACATATGAAAAAGCTTTTCTCAATCTTTTTTATGGCATTGGGTGTCATTTTCTTTGTACTGATTTTGTTCTCGGTGTACCTTTATGTCGTTGACCCGTTTAATCTTAAACCGCTTTTTACGGACGGAGCATCGGTAGCACCAATTGCCGCTGAAGCCACCACTAATTTGGTGGCCACTTCAAGTGCTGTGGTTGATAAAAACCCGGCACTCTCACCAAGCCAGGAGGCTGCGCTGGAGAGTTTTGGTATTAATCCGGCCACTGTGCCAAGCAACATTTCGTCAGAGCAGGAAGCTTGCTTTGAGGCAGCGCTTGGAGTGTCGCGAGTCGCGGAGATTAAGGCAGGTGCAGCTCCGACAGCGACTGATCTCTTTAAGGCTCGGAGTTGTCTTCAGTAGGTATAGGTGTAAAACAAAGGCCGGCGCGCAAAGCGCGCCGGCCTTTGTTTTACACCTTATTTTGCGTTATCATGAAGTTATGAGTACAGTAGCTGAAAAAGTCTTCGCTGAAATCGAAGAAGAACGAAAAGAATTACGGCTAGGGGTCATTTTAACCACAGTGACTCTAGTTGGTTTGCTGGCAGGAGTGTATTTTGAGCTCACAGGCGCATCAACGGTGTGGTGGGGTGGAGCGTATGTTATTGCTTTTTTAGCAGGTGGTTTACCAGCTGCTAAAGGGGCAATTGAAGAGTTGTTCAATAAATCAATTGACATTGATTTATTGATGGTGCTGGCGGCACTCGCGGCGGCTGGAGTCGGTGAGGCGCGTGATGGCGCAATTTTACTTTTTCTTTTTAGCTTAGCAGGTACTCTCGAAGGGTACGCGATGGGCAATACTAAGCGCGCAGTGGCTGCACTTATGCAGCTGCGACCGGACGAAGCCAATGTGCTGAATGAAGACGGTTCGACTACACGTGTGCGTGTGGAAGAGCTTTCAATTGGGCAGAAGGTAGTGGTGCGTCCTGGTGAACGTATGCCGATTGATGGTGTGGTGGTGTCTGGAGTTGGTGCAGTAGATCAGTCTTCAGTGACGGGTGAATCGGTGCCAGTTGATAAGCAGCCAGACGATGAAGTGTTTGGTGGTACGGTCAATCAAAATGCAGTACTGACTATTGAAGTTACCAAGACCGCCGAACAGTCAACTATTTCACGTATGATTGAAATGGTTACCGAAGCCCAAGAAAAACGTTCACCAAGCGAGCGCTTTAGTGAGTGGTTTGGTGAAAAGTACACCGTTTTTGTACTGATTGGTAGCGTGTCGGCATTTGGTCTGTTTCTCCTCTTTGGATTAGGTATGGACGAGGCGCTCTATCGCGCGGCAACTATGCTCGTGGTTGCGAGTCCTTGTGCAATTGTAATTAGTGTGCCGGCAGCGGTCTTGTCTGCAATCGCGGCCTCAGCGCGAGCGGGTGTTCTCTTTAAGGGTGGCGCTGCGCTGGAGAGTTTTGGTGGAATCAAGACAGTTGCGTTTGATAAGACGGGTACCTTGACTGAAGGAAAGATGAGGGTAACCGAAGTGATTCCGTTTGCAGGTAAGACTGAAGAGGAAGTGGTGCTAATTGGCGCTGCTCTTGAAGCACACTCAGACCATCCGCTCGCAAAGAGTGTCGTGGTGTACGCCAAGGAACATAAGCTCAGCATTCCGCATGCGTCAAATACTGAAGCGGTTCCTGGACGCGGTATTGTGGCAATGGTAGACGGCGTGTCATACTGGGCTGGCAACCGTCCATTGGCAGAAATGCGTGGTGCGAAGATGGACGAAAAGACGGAAGAGAAGTTAGCTTCGCTTGAAGAAGCGGGGAATACTACTGTGCTCGTGGGAACAGACAAGGAAATTATTGGCGCCTTTGCGATTGCTGACGCGGTCCGTGAAAGTGCGAAAGTTGCGCTTGCAGAGTTAAAGCGTCATGGCATAGAAGATTTTGTGGTACTGACCGGTGATACACAACGTGTAGCAGACTCTGTGGCGGAAAGGCTCGGGCTGTCAAAAGAGGTGATGAAGGGCGGCCTTCTACCGGAAGATAAAGTGCGATTGGTGGAAGAATTGGCTAAAGAGAAGCAAGTGGCGTTTGTGGGTGATGGGGTTAATGATGCGGCTGCACTTACCACTGCACACGTTGGTATCGCCATGGGAGTGGGTGGTAGCGATGTGGCGATTGAAGCGGCTGACGTGGCGTTGCTTTCAGATGATCTTGAGAAGCTGGCACACACTCACGCTTTGTCAAAGAAAGCAAATCGTATCATCAAACAAAACCTCTACTTTGCAGTGGGTATCATGGCTTTGATGGTGGTGGTAAATGCTTCGGTAGGATTGCCGTTGCCGCTTGGTGTGATTGGGCATGAAGGAGGAACTTTGTTAGTGGTTGCTAATGGGCTTCGGTTGCTGTTTCAGAAGGTGTAAAAACAAGCGGCCACTTTGTGGCCGCTTGTTTTAATAAAACAGACTTGCACAGGCAAGTCTGTAGAATGTGTCAGTTTTATTTGGTAGTGAAAACACGGCTGAACCATTTGGCGAGGCCGCTGGTTGTCCACCAGGTCATTTGCTCGTCTTTGGTACGATTGGTGTGGTGTGTGGCAATCAGATGTACAAATCGAAACAGCCAGCTGTTGGCAAGTCGAATTTGCCAAGCATTGTAACTTTTTTGGCTGACCGAGACCGGCAGGTGTAGGGAACTCATGGTTGTCTCCTTTATACCGACTTCCTCAGAGAAGTTCTGCTAATATTAAAAGACAGGTAGAGCAATACGTCAATCAGTCGGTGTTCATATCCACAAGTAATAGCAGCGGTAATTCACATTTTTTCCACAGGTTTGCTCAGTATATTATAAACAGCAGTGTCCTGGTATAGTAGAAGTACGTTTTTGTAGAACATGTCCATTTCCCAAAAAACTGCCAATAAAATCATCGTCACATTGTCGGCTGGTTGTGTGGTATTGGCGTTATTTGGTCTTTTCCAGTCCAATCAGACGTTGGTTAGTTTTGAAACAAATGGTGAAATTGTACGTTTAGATGGCACCAGTGAGGGTCGTCGACCGCTGCCCTCCGCTGCAGGGGAGGTTCTAGAGCCTCCGGTCGGCACGACGACCGAGACTTCAATTGTGCCAATCGAAGAAGGTTGGTTTCAGTATGTGGAAGTGATTGATGGTTGTGGTCCGTATTTTGATGGAGACTGTTTGGCAGTGCGATCTGGCCCAGGAACGGATTTTGGAGTGACACACAGTTTGCGTAATGGCATGGTGCTGAAAGTGAGCGGACAGGTCGAGCGTGAAGGGCGTGTGTGGTACAAGATTGTATTTGATGAGTGGCTGCGTTACCCAGAACGTTTGCGGGGTGATTGGTATGTTGCTGCTGACTTTGTGCGCGTATTGTACGATGAAGGTGACAAGACCATTGATATAAGCAAACAGATGAGCATATCGAAGAAGCACATTGTTGTTGATCGGTCTGAGCAAAAACTGTACGCGTATGATGGAGAGGAGTTGTTTATGAAAACGACTATTTCAACGGGACTTGAATTAACACCGACTCCCCGCGGTGTCTTCACGGTTTTTAAAAAGACTCCTAGTCGATACATGCAAGGTCCACTTCCTTGGCTCGTTGACCAGCAAGTATATGATTTGCCAGGTGTGCCATGGAATTTGTATTTTACTGAACAGGGGGCGGTAATTCATGGAGCCTACTGGCATGATAAGTTTGGTAAACCATATTCACACGGTTGTGTGAATCTTTCGCCTGCAGAGGCAGAAAAATTATACGAGTGGGCAGACTTAGGCACAGAAGTTGTCGTGCAAGACTAGCAACTTTTTCAAGCGTGGTATCATAGGTGCATATTCGTAATCGAAATGTTCCATGGCATTGATCTTTGTTACTCGTAGGATTCCTGAGATTGGACTTCGCTACATGCGCGAAGGAGGACATGAGGTGGTGGTGAGCGAGAAGGATGGCGTGCTCACTGAAGCGGAGCTTAAAAAAGCGCTCGCAGCGCGCCCATACGACGGCGTAGTCAGTCTGCTGACTGACACTATTACTATGGATGTTCTCAAAGGAGCACCAACGGTGAAAGTGGTCGCTAACTACGCAGTTGGTTTTAATAATATTGACGTGAAAGGTCTGCAGGAGGCTGGAATTGTGGTCACTAATACTCCTGGTGTGCTCACTGACACCGTCGCAGAATTCACGGCTGCCTTTATTATGGCAGTGACGAAGCGTATTCCGGAAGGCGATCGCTTTACTCGTGCAGGGAAGTATAAGGGCTGGGCGCCAGAGCTGCTTCTCGGTAGCGACTTGGCTGGCAAAACACTCGGTATTGTCGGAGCGGGTCGCATTGGTTCTGGGGTGGCGCGGCGTATGGCAGCTGGCTTTGGAATGCAGGTGAAGTACTACGATATCGCTCGTTCTGAAGCGCTCGAGGCGGAGGTTGCGTGCGAGTATTACGAATCCCTAGAGGAGCTTCTTAAAGTGTCTGATATCGTGTCTATCCATGTGCCGTTGTTGCCGCAAACTGAGCACCTCATCAATGCCGAGCGTCTCGCACTCATGAAACCGACTGCCTATCTCGTAAATACTTCACGCGGCCCGGTGATTGATGAAAAGGCGCTTGTAGCAGCCCTGAAGAAAAAGATCATCCGCGCCGCTGCGCTAGATGTGTTTGAGCTTGAACCAAAGCTTGCTACTGGACTAAAGAGTCTTGATAATGTCGTTCTGACACCACACATTGCCTCAGCTAGTGAAGAAACACGAGGCAAGATGTCAGAGCTCGTTGGCTACAACATCAATGAATTTTTCCTCGGTCATACCCCACCTAATATAGTAGAAGTGAAGTAATACAAAGCACCCCTTGGGGTGCTTTTGTTTGGTACTATAGGAAGATATGGGATTATTTGGAAACGACCTCCCGAAACGGGTCACGGAAGTAGAATTTAAAGAAATTATGAGTCGCCTCTATGGCAAGCTTGATGAGAATGAACGAGTAGAGGTAGAGAAGTTATTCCGGGCAGACTTGTATGAGTCTGGGCGTGAGGCTGGTATTACACAAGAAGAGTTTGGTGCTGGAATTACCTGGCTTAAAAATAATCCACGGAAGCATATTCTTGAGGAAACTGATATTGAACTCATTACAAAGTATTTTGAAGAACACTTGAAGGATTAATATGACGAAAAAAGCAGTAGTAGCAGGTGGGTGTTTTTGGGGGCTCGAGGATTTGATTCGCGACCTAAAGGGTGTAGTGCGTACTGAAGCGGGATACACAGGTGGAGAAAATGAAAATCCAACCTATGAGCAGCACCCAGGACATGCGGAAGCGGTAGAGATTGAGTATGACCCAGAGGTAGTGGATTATCGTCACATCCTGGATTTCTTTTTTCAGATTCATAATCCCACTACGCTCAATCAGCAAGGGAACGATAAAGGAACTTCCTACCGTTCGGCAATCTTCTACAGTAATGAAGAAGAGAAGCGAGTGGCTGAAGAGATGATTGCGGTGGTGAATGAGTCTGGTCGCTGGGATGACTCGGTAGTTACAACGCTTGAACCACTGACGCGTTTTTGGCCGGCAGAAGAATATCACCAGGATTATTTAATAAAGAATCCGGGTGGGTACACGTGTCATGCGATTTATTTCGAGAGTTATCTAGATTAGAAAAGCGGGCGGGCCCTATGGGCCCGCCCGCTTTTCTAAAAGGACAACAGCACGCGGGTGGGCGTGCTGTTGTCTAATTATTATGACAAGCTTGAAATTGTTTGTCTAGTGCTTTGGCACGAAGGTAAGGGCTTCACCACGCTTGGTGCCGCGACCAGTACGACCAATACGGTGTACGTAGTCTTCAAAGGTGTTTGGCAAGTCGTAGTTGATCACGTGCGTCACATTGTCGACGTGGATACCGCGGGCGGCGACATCGGTAGCAACAAGCACACGTGCATTACCGCTCTTGAAGGTGCGGAGTGCTTGCTGGCGCTGGCCATGGCTCTTGTTGCCGTGAATTGATTCAGCTTTGACACCGTTGGCGGTGAGCTCCTTTGAGAGCTTCTCCACGCTGTGCTTCATTGAACCAAAGATAATCACACGTTGAAGTTCGTCTTTTGCAAGAAGTGCAAGGAGCGTATCAAATTTATGCGCGTGCTCAAATGGTACGACATCCTGCTTGATGCTGTTTGTCACATCCTTCTTCTTTACCGAAATCGTGATCGGGTCACGCATGAAGTCGTTTACCAGTGCTTCGGCTTCTTTATTCATCGTAGCAGAGAAGAAGAGTGTCTGACGGTCTTCGGTGACATGGCTCAAAATCTTGCGCATGTCATGGATGAATCCCATGTCGAGCATGCGGTCAGCTTCATCGAGAACGACGCTGCGGATTTTATCCATCTTAAGTGCGCGGCGTTCGATGAGGTCGATAATACGACCCGGGGTACCAATGATGAATTGGTTGTGACGACGGAGGGCACGAATCTGTGGGTTGATATTGGTCCCGCCAACACAGGTAGTCGCCCAGAGTCCGAGACTAATACCAAACTTCTTAAATTCCGCCTCTACTTGGAGCGCAAGCTCGCGAGTAGGGGTAAGAATCAGCGCTTGTTCAGACTTATGATTGGCCAAGTGCTCAATGAGCGGGAGGAGAAACGCAGCGGTTTTACCGGTACCGGTTTCTGCCAGACCAATTACATCAAGGCCTTTGAGGGCGACCGGAATCGCTTGGTCTTGAATCGGTGATGGGGTAGTGAGGCCGAGTGCTGTAAGGCTGTCGACGATTTTCTTATTGAGTCCAAAGTCAGCAAAAGTGTGCTTTGGCACATATACTTCTTCCTTCATTTCTACCGGGTTGGTATTGATGAATTGAGATGGGTCGAAGGTTGGCTGCTTGCGGCCACCACCAGAACGACCACGGCTTCCGCCGCGACGATCTGAAAAGCGTCCGCCGCCGCTGCCACCACGACGACCACCGCCAGGGCGGCGGTTATTACTATTAAAGGGGCGGTCAGATTTTCCTGAACCAGAATACGAGCGTCGACCTGACGGACGGCGCGAAGTTTGCGTTGGCATCTAAATTTTGTGTAGTTAAGTTGGAGTGAGAGAGTGTCTTAATCTCCGGGGCGTGCAGGTAGATAATATTTTCAGAAACCTGACAGCTACGCTTAGACAGACATCTGTAGCTAATGTGCCCCACACGAGTTACATAAGCATCTATATGATAATACATTTTGGCTATTTGTCAATGTATTTTGGGCACAGAAGTCCTGGCTTTATTTTAAGCGTCCGTGGGGACTGAGTGCAGATTGAACTCGGCAAACATCGGAGCGTGCGAAAAATAAAGTCAGGACTTATGCATGGGATAAAAAAGACCCCCGCCGAAGCGGGGGTTGCCGGGTTGAGTTCAGGTGTTCACGTTGGCGACGGCCGTGTCGTCCTTCTCGACGGCTTGGGGGGCGAAAGCGGGCGGACTGTGCGTGCTCTTCTTCATCTGAATCTCCTTGTAGGAACGGGCCACTCGTCTCCGAATGGAGCAGTGGTTTGTAGAGCATAACAAATTAATCTTGCTTGTACAAGGATGCTTGTGCGACTGGCTTTGCGTTATACTACAAGGCATATGAGTATTGAATTGCAGGCAGACTACAAGCGCGCCTTTAAAGACGCTGACATCCGAGCGATTTATCCGACTGAAATTGATGAAGAGCTAGTGTACTTTGTAGCGCGAGCGTTTGTGGAAGAGTTTGGCTATACGAAAGTGCTTGTCGCGCGTGACATGCGCCTCTCGACACCGCAGCTTCATGCTGCCTTTCTCAAAGGTGCAACCGACTCAGGCGCAGCGGTCGTAGATATTGGCCAGGTGTTCACACCAGCGCTGTACTTTGCCTCAGCGACGATGAATCTCCCAGGAGTGATGATTACTGCCTCACACAGTCCAAAGGAATACAATGGACTTAAGCTCGTACATGCGCAGGCGATTCCGCTCACCGAAAAGTCTGGGCTTGGCAAAATTCGCAAACGCATTGAACGTGGGAAATTTGTGGATGCGAAGAAGGTGGGTAAGGTGACCGCCAAGGATGTGCTGAAGGGCTACCAGCGGTTTGTGCTGAAGGGCTACAAAGCCAAGAAGCTTGCAGGGATGAAGATTGCCACCGATGCGGGCAATGGTATGTCGTCGGTGCTTTTGCCGCTTCTTCAGGAAAAACTTCCGGCGAAGTTTGATGTGCTATTTCCAAAGCTTGATGGCGCGTTTCCAAATCGCGGTTCTGACCCAACGCTGCGGGCTCATCAGGAGCCACTGCGTGAACAGTTGGCTAAGAAAAAGTATGACTTCGGTGTGGCCTTTGATGGCGACTCTGATCGCATTGCGTTCTTAGATGAAAATGGCCAGTATATCAATAGCGCGGTTATCGGTGCGCTAATCGCTGAGTACTATTTGGCAACCAATCCAGGAGCAAAGATTGGCTACACCGGACTCACCAGTCGCTCGTTTGAAGAAGCGATTAAGCGCGCTGGCGGAAAGCCTGTTCTGATGAAAGTCGGTCATGCCTTTATTAAGGAAAGTATGCGTAAGCAAGATGTGCTTTTTGCCGCCGAGCACTCAGGCCATTTTTACTTCAAGGATTATTTCTTCACCGACTCAGTGACACTCACGCTTTTGGCGGTGTGCGACGCGTATGCGCTAGTAAAAGCTGAAGGGAAGACGTTTAGTGAAATGATGGCGCCACACCTAGAATATGAACAAACTGAGGATGTGGTGGTGATGGTAAAAAATAAAGAAGTAGCGCTCGAAAAAACCCGCGTGTACCTCGAAAGCTTGCAGCCGAAGAAGCTTAAGAAAGCGGATGGGTACATCGTGGATTTTGGTGAGGTGTGGGGGATGGTCAAGCCGAGTGTGACTGAGTATGCACTGAAGCTTATGTTTGAATCGAAGAAAAAGTCTTTGGCGGTAAAAATGCAGAAGGACTTGGTGAAGTTTGTGAAGAGCGTGGCGAAAGTCGAGTAATTGCCGAGCTTGCTGAAATTTCAAGGATTGCGAACAGGCGATGATTAGCTAGGAAGGCGAAACAGAAAAAGCCAATGTTTGAGCTTGCGAGTTTTGGCTTTTTCGTTGTTGCGCCGACCATAGCTATTTCGCGTGGAAGCATTTTGCTTGGAATTTTAGGGAGCGAGCAATATGGCATCATCAGACACGGATCAAGTCCTATGCTCAGCCGTTTAGGAGACGGCTTCCGCAATGTCCTCTTCAGCCACATTGCTCACTTCCTTTTATCAGAGCCTTCTGCTACGATGCGATACATATATGAAAGCAGAAGTGGAATTTATTTTTGGGAAGCATGCTGTGCGCGAGGTGCTTAGAGAGCGGCCAGATGTAGTTGCCGAGATTCATGCGGCGGCGGATTTTTCTGATGAGTCAATTTTGGCGTTGGCTGACAAATATAAGCTACCGCTTCGGGTGCTCAACCTAAAAAATCCGCCGCGTGGCGTCTCGTCTAAAGCTGCGCATCAGGGGATTGTGGCAGGCATTTTGCCGAGCAAGCTCACCATTCCATTTAAGACGTTTAAGTCTACCTTGGAAGCAACTCCAGGTACGGCGCTTTTGGTGCTTGGTGAGGTGCAAGATCCACATAATGTTGGCGCAGTGATTCGCTCCGCTGCTGCGTTTGGTCTAAAGGGTGTGCTGATCCCGCCACACAATCAAGCGCCAATTACTGGCACGGTGGTGAAGGTATCGGTTGGTATGGCGTTTCGGATTCCGCTCGTGACTATTCCAAATGTAAATACTGCACTGCGTGACCTCAAGCAAAGCGGCTTTTGGACGTATGGTCTCGAAGGCGATGGTGCCACTTCTACTACGACTGAAAAATTTACTAAACCAACAGTCTTTGTGCTCGGTAATGAAGGGTCGGGGTTGCGGGAAAAGACGAAAGAGGAGTGCGATGAGCTCATTTCAATTCCGATTCATCCCCAGTGTGAATCACTAAATGCTGCCGCAGCAACGGCCATTGTGCTCTCGAGTTGGTCATCCCAACACCCTGAGGCTTTGTCATAGGCTTTTTCCTGGTGTACTATTCTGGGTACGACGTTGTTCACTCAGTCTCTGTGTGGCTGCGGTAATTTAGATTTAAATATTGAAAACATGAGCGAAAACGAAACTACAGAAACTGTAGCAGCGACCGAATCTGCTACTTCAGCTGCGCCAGCAGCAAAATCTGGCATGGGTAAAATCATCGCGGCGGTGGTCGTGGTAGCCGTGCTATTACTCGGTGTTTTGTATGTGTTAGAAAAAGAGGGCCGTTCTTCAACCACTATCTTTTCTTCAATGATTGAAAAGCAACGAGCGGCTGAAGTAGTGGCAACGGTAAACGGTGAAGACATCACTAATGCTGATCTTGATGTGAGCATCAATCAGTTTGAACAACTAGCTGCGGCGCAAGGAATTGATACCACGAGCCCAGAGATGCAAGCTGAAGTTCGTGCGCAAGCACTCGAAGTACTAATCAATACAACATTGCTCCGTCAGGCAGCTGCCGAAAAGGGAATTGAAGTAACCGATGAAGATGTGGCGGCTCGCATAGAAGCTATTACTGCTGATATCGGTGGTGCCGAGGCACTTACTGCTCGTATGCAAGAGCTGCAACTTGAGGCGGGTCAGATGCAGGATGATATCAAGGATGAACTCATGATTCAGGCACTGCTTGAAACTGTTTTTGCTGATGCTGCAGTGGAGGTGACCGCAGAAGAAGTGCAGGAGCTGTACGATAATGCAAAAGAGCAGGCTGGTGGTGCCGAAGCAGCTGATTTCCCGGCATTAGAAGAAGTGCAGGCGCAAGTAGAACAGCAGATTCAGTCTGGCAAGGAACAAGCTGCAATTGATGAATATCTGGCTGAACTCAAAGCGGAAGCTGACATTTCTGTTGAAGGCGGAGCAGAAATGTCTGGTGACGCTGAAGCAGGTGAATAATCAGTGAAAAACCAGCAGAAAGGCCGGCCCCTTCGGGGCCGGCCTTTCTGCTGGTTTGTTTCTATCTGGTATACTTGGATGTACATTATGGTGCGAACTCTTACCCCAACCAAACTCCTCTTCTTAATCTTCGGCATCTCTGCTCTGGTCTACTTTTCTTTTTTTGCCGCCAACGCTTCTTTTGAGTTTGCTCGTACCACTGATACGTTAGTGTCAAACACTCTCGATGATGGCTTAGTCGGTCACTGGACCTTTGATGGACCGGATGTGGATTGGTCGGCGACCACTGCTGAGATTAAGGATGTGGTCAGCACTAACGAAGGCAATGCTCTTAATTTGGCTGCTGCCAATGTAACATCAGGCGCTTTGGGACAGGCGGTCTTGTTTGATAAGGGTATTTCAGGACAGGCGGTCAGTGTTGGTTCTGCTGCTGCCTTGGATGATTTGACACAAAGAACAGTTGTAATGTGGATTAGACCAACCGGTACGCAGAGTGTTGGAACCTTATTTACTAAAGACTTTTCCTCACCGTTGTTGTCAATGTCGGGCGGTTCGTTGATGGTGCGTGCAAGTTTTTCAACTATGGATGGTTGGTGGATTTCGGAGGTTTCACCCCAAAACGATGTGTGGCAGCAAGTTGCAGTAACATACGACAGAAGTTCTACTACTAATGATCCAGTAATGTACATTAATGGCGAGTCAGTGATGGTATCTGAAGTGCTTGGTCCGTCAGGAAGTTATGTTTCAAATGCTGCAAATACTGCACATATTGGCGGCTGGCTTGGAACTTCGGTAACCTTTAATGGCGGCATAGACGATGTTCGTGTGTATAACCGCATTCTCTCTCCAGACGAAATCGCCCAGCTCTACGCCATGGGCGAGGGTGTTAAAGTCGCCACCACTATCGTATCTGCAGCTAGCACGCTCGATGATGGCCTGGTTGGCCACTGGACCTTCGATGGCGTAGACATAAGCGGCACCACCGCCTACGATCTCACGAGCAGCTACGCTACGGGCACGCTCACGAGCGGCGCGGCGGTGGCTGGCGGCGCGATTGGGCAGGGTATTGCGCTTGATGGCAGTGATGATTTTGTGACGGTCGCCGACACCGCCGCGCTCGACTTCGGCGCGAGCGCCGACTTTACGCTCTCGGGCTGGTTTCGTCGCGAGAGTTATACCACCGACGACACGCTCATCGCCAAGCGTAATGGCCTCGCCAACACCGATGATGGCTACATTGCCTACATCGACGATGCTGACGATAAATTCTACTTTGAAGTGTCAGAAAATAGCGGCACCGATGAATATAGCTTAGTTTCCACTCGCACCTTCACCGACAACGACTGGCATCATTTCATGGTGACATGGGATGATGATAACGCCAACAACACCAATCTGTTCATTGACGGCACCTACGAAACTACCGTGAAGACGGGTACAATTGGGAATATTGGTGATCTCTCCACGGCGCTCGCGTTTCGCATTGGTGCTGAAAGCGATGGCGACAATCCCTTTGCCGGCAAGGTAGACGATGTAAAAGTATACAACCGCGCGCTGTCCACCGCTGAAGTGTACCGTACTTACAGCAGCGGCTCGGCGTACCTGCGCACCTGTGGTAGCGTGACCGACGCGGACGGCAATCTCTACAGCACGCTCGTAATAGGCACCCAGTGCTGGCTGGCGCAAAATATGCGGGTAGGTACGCGCATTAGTGCCTCCACCGCTCAAACCAACAACGCCACTATTGAGAAATGGTGCTACTCAAACTCTGACGCCAACTGCACCAGTAATAACCCCAACGAACCCGATGGCGGTCTCTACCAATGGAACGAAGCCATGCAGTACAGCTCGACCCAAGGCGCGCAGGGCATCTGCCCGGCTGGTTGGCACATTCCCACCCACGATGAGTTCACTACTCTAGAAAGAGCCCTCTGCACCTCCAGCACCTGCGCCACCGACTTCCCGTATGACACCACCACTGCTGGCTACCGCGGTACTACCGAAGGTACGAAGCTCAAGCCAAATGGCACCGCCGGCCTCAATTTCAACCTCGCCGGCCTCGGTTTCTCGGGGTCGTTCAGCAATCGCGGCACGTACGGTTACGTCTGGTCGTCTTCGGAGTCTGGTGCCTTTGCTTGGTCCCGCTACGTGCTCTCAGGTACTGCCCAAGTGGTCCGGTACGCGTACGGCAAGTCTAACGGGTTATCCGTGCGCTGCGTGAAGGACTAATCTCTTGGACTCTTTTCCTCTTTTCACGCAATTTTCTTATGTCACTAACATACCAACTTTAGTCACCCTCTTTGTATGACCACTACCAATAATTTGCCCGTATACAAGGAAAGCTACGATCTCATTGAAGAGCTGTTTCGATACGTCAAGGAATTCAATCGGGAATATAAGTACACGCTTGGCGAACGTGTCAAAACTGAAATGATTGCGCTTGTAATAGATATCTATCGTGCAAATAGTTCAATCGAAAAGCGTGGTGAGCATATCAAGTCGGCTCGGGAGCGGGTGGAAGTGATTCGCTTGCTCTTGCGTCTGCTCCGCGATCTGCGACAGCTTCCGCTCGAGAAGTTTGTGTCACTCAATGTGAAGATTGAATCAGTGAGTCGGCAACTCACCGGCTGGCTCAAAAAGAGTCAGGCCAAGTAGTATTGAAGGCCTACGCCCGAGGACTGTCCTCGGGCACTGGTAGCTGGTAGGGTATACTAGGTGAGCCAGAGCTGAGTGCTGTTACGACACACTCAGGAGTGCATGATGAATCCAGTCATCCTCCTTGGCAACACTCACGAAGTGGGTGTCGCCAAGGGTTGCGGAGTGTCCCTCCCTTGCTGCTGGCGGCAATCATAAGTCCGTCAGTGGTGAAAGATAAGTGATGGCTTCCTAACGATAGCTCGCCGGCAACGGTTTCTCGGGGTCGTTCAACAATCGCGGCACGAACGGTAACGTCTGGTCGTCTTCGGAGTCTGGTGCCAGTGCTTGGAACCGCAACGTGAACTCAGGTACTGCCCAAGTGAACCGGAACGCGAACGACAAGTCTAACGGGTTATCCGTGCGCTGCGTGAAGGATTCATCGGTAATACAAAGCAAGCATAGCGCTTGCTTTGTGTGTTTAGTAAGGTAATTTGAAATGATTTTCATTTCTGCTACACTGAAAATATGAAAAAGCAAGTTCACATTATGCTTGATATCGAACGCCTTCCAGAGGGGTGTTATCTAGCGACGAGCAAAGATGTGCAAGGGCTTGTTGTGCAAGCAAAAACTTTTGAAAAGACCATAGAGATTGCAGAAGATGTTGCTCGACAACTTCTCTTGGCGCAGAAAGGAAAACATACATCACCTGAGCGTATCTTGTATCCGATGACTATTACTGCCTAGTGTATGGGGCGGCTTTCTGGTATTACGTATCGTGCACTTTCAAAAAAGTTGCGTTCTTTTGGTTTTGTATTTTGGCGGAGCGCTAAGGGAAGTCATGAGATTTGGTACAACGAAGCACAGGATATTTTTACTACTATCCCTCGGCATACTGGCGATATGGCGGAGGGTACCGTGCGGGCAATATTGAAACAGGCTAGTATTGAAGTTGATGACTTTTTAAAATTGTAAAAACATTGAGTCGTATATTAAGTAGCTCATCTCCCTTACTTACTGATCTTTTTAAGGCCTACGAAGACGCGCGGCGACATAAGCGAAAAACAAAAGGTACGCTGGAGTTTTCACTCAATTACGAAGAGCGACTGTTTGAACTTTACGAAGACCTTGTGTGTCGGCGTTACAAAATTGCCCCTGCAACCTGCTTTATTGTGACCAAGCCAGTTCGGCGCGAAATATTTGCGGGTGATTTCCGCGACCGTATCGTACATCACCTCATTTTTAATTATCTCAACCCGCTCTGTGAACGACTGTTTACCAACGACAGCTATGCGTGTCGAAAGGGGAAGGGGACGAGTTATGGTATTAAGCGCGCCGACCACTTTATTCGCTCTGTTTCTCACAATTACACGCGCGACTGCTACGTACTACAGCTCGATATAAGTGGGTATTTTATGTCAATCAACCGCACAATCTTGTACGAGAAAGTGACGCGCATCATCGAACGATATCGTGATGAAATAACGTTTGATACAGAGCTAGTGTTGTGGCTTTTGGAGAAAATAATCTTTCACGACCACATCAAGGCGTGTATCCAGTGTGGGGACACGAGTAATTGGACCGAGTTGCCATCATCGAAAAGTCTATTCCACGCGGCACCTGGCTGCGGGTTACCGATCGGTAACCTCACTTCACAGTTATTTGGAAACGTGTATCTCAATGACTTTGATCATTTTGCGATGCGACTGGTGCCAGGGGTGCGCTGTGGTCGGTATGTCGATGATATGATTTTTGTACATCAAGATAAAGAAGTGCTGAGGCAAATAATTCTCAAAGTGCAATATTTTCTTTCTGAAAAATTAGCGCTTACGCTGCACCCGCGCAAGATTAAACTGACTCACTATGAGCAGGGAATTGATTTTTTAGGAGCGCGGATGTTTCGTGGCCGGATGTATCCACGTCGGCCGATCGTGACAAACGTGGAGCGGACAATCATGCAGTGGAATGAAGTGTTGCAAGTGAATGATGTGCTAACCGAAGCCGAGGTGCAGAAATTGCTGGCATCTATAAATGCTTCGCTAGGTCACCTAGCGTTTTTTCAGACGAGACGACTGCGTCAGTGTTTGTTGGCGAGATGTATGCCTGCTTTCTTGCGGCATGTTCAGTGTGATAAATCATTTCGAACGCTTGCGAGGATGTGGTGAAAAGAAGCGGCCGGAAGCGAAGCTTCCGGCCGCTTCTTTTCACAGCACATAAAAATCAGTAGATAGTGAGGTTGTATACTGAAGTCATTATGTCCAAGAAAGAAAAGATTGACTATGTAAAGGAATTGACGTATCACCCAGATGATCGCATGAAAACGATTCGTGCACTGACCGTTCCTGAGCGAGCCGCTGCCTTTGAGAAGCTTTCGCCGTATGTACAACAGACTATCTTAAAGCAACTGCGTATTCATGAGATTGTCGACATGCTTGATCATATGGATATGCAGCACGCGCAGCGGGTGCTCACGCGTATCTCAAACGAAAAGCTGCGTGAAAAAATTGTGCAGCGGCTTAAGGGCGACGTAAAGGAGAAAGTAGAGTATTTTCTACGTTTTCATCCAAAAGCAACACTTTCACTGATTAATTTTAATTATCTTTTTCTGGATGGTGCACTTACCATAAAGGAGGCAGCAGATATTGTCTCCGATCACTACGAAGAAACGGCGCGTTACCCAGAAGTGTTGATTCACGATGAAACAGGAGCGCTCATCGGGGAGCTCCCGCTTTCGGCAATTGTGAAGGAGCGAAATACGAGTTTACTCAAGAAGCATACACAGCCAGTGCAGACCATCACGTACCAGGCAGAGGTACATGAGGTGGTGGAAATACTCGTGACTACAAACAGCAAGAAGGTAGTTGTGCTTGATCGTGACACAAGTGTGCTGGGTATCATTTATGCCGAGGCCGCGCGCCAACTCTTTGGCAATTTACCCGCTGAGTCGCTTTATGAATTTGCTGGCGTCGATAATAGTGAGCGTCCATTTGATGGGGTATGGCGTAAGGTAAATAATCGCTATCGATGGTTGATTCTCAATTTGGCTACTTGTTTCTTGGCTGGTTCTGTCGTGCTTGCATTCCAGGACACGCTCAATGAGCTCACTATTCTGTCGGTGTATATTCCAATCGTGGCTGGTATGGGTGGTAACGCTGCTACGCAGTCATTTGCCATTATGGTTCGTGGTCTTACGCTTGGGACCATATCACTTCAGAACGCTGGGCCAGCTATTTGGAAAGAGTTTTTGGCAGGCATCATTAACGGAGTCATTATCGGTTCTTTGGTGGCTCTGGTGTCAGCTTTGTGGAATGGTGAACCATTGCTTGGAGTAATGGTTGGTGTGGCACTGATTGGAGCTCATATAGTTGCTGCAATTGCAGGTTCAATCGTACCGCTTTTAATGAAGCATCTTGGAAAGGATCCAGCTGCTACTTCTACTATCTTTATTACCACTGCGACTGACGTGGGAGGTCTTTTGTTTTTGCTCGGCTTAGCTACGGCCTTCTTACTCTAAGATGCTATACTCTATGCATCTATGAAAATCGCCGAACGGATTGTGATGCTCCTTTTGCTCGGCTGCCTGCTTGGCGGCGCCGGATGGATATATGTGTCGGTAAAGCAAGAGCAACAATCAGTGCGCGACGCGGTGGCGCGAGGTGAATATGAAAAAAGGGAGGTTGATTTGAACGAGGTTGCAAAGGACGATTGGCGTATTTTGTATCCAAACACCATTCCCGTACAAATTGGTTCGACAACAGTGCTCGCATCAGTGGCTGACACATTGCCGAAGCGGATTAAAGGTCTTTCTGATACACCATTTTTACCAGAAAATGTAGTAAAACTATTTGTGTTTGGAGCGGGTGGTGAACAGTCAATTTGGATGAAGGACATGCGGTATTCAATTGATATTCTATGGATGTCGCAAGATGGATATATTGTGCACATTGAAGAGAACGTTGCGCCAGAAACCTATCCGGAGTCATTTTCCTCACCTACACCAGCCTGGTATGTTATTGAAACAAACGCCGGTTTTGTGGCGCAGCACAACATTGCGCTCGGCGAGCGAGTCAGATTGGTTGAGTAGCTTGCATAAATTTGTAATTATTGCATAATATTGACGCACGATGGTCGCCTCGTTTGAATGAACGGGGAGGAAAGTCCGGACACGCCCACATCTTTGATGTGGAGCAGGGTAGCGGGTAATACCCGTCGCGGCGGATGGCGGGCCACATTTTGAAAGCTTTCAAAATGTGGCCCGCCATCCGACCGAGAGGTGCGAGCAGAGACGCCCGAATCGAAAGTGCAGGGGTTCCTTAGGGAATAGTCGCTTGGGAAACCAAGCGAGTGAAACGGCTAAATCCTTACTTGCGTGCAAGGCCGTGCCTGTTTACAGGAGAGCCGCATGAGCTTTGTAGTAATACAGAGCCTAGGTATATGACCATCCGAGCATTTGTTCGACAGAATCCGGCTTACGTGCACAAAAACACCCCTCGGGGTGTTTTTTGTATGTGATAGAATTTACAGAATTAGTAAGCGGGTAGCTATAGTTTTATTTGTTATGTCAGAAAATGTCTTTATTCCTAAGATGAAGCACAAGGAAGAAGAAAAGGAGCCAGGTGAAATTCGGTCCTCAGTTGATGTTGCTGGTAAAAACATACTTTCGGCCATACAGTACATCACGGTAGCTCTTTTGGGATTACTGCCAGTCGTGTTCATGCCAAAGCTTTTTATGTCGGCTGGGTATACCAAAGTTATGACCGTATTTGTTGCTCTTGGTGTGGTGGTGGTGCTCGCGAGCTTGTTGATGTTGCGACAACACAAAATGCGCACAGTTACTCCGCTTTCGCTTTTGTTATTCGGAACCTTTGTACTTGTTACGTTTGCTTCCAGCACTATTAGCGGTGATGTTCAGGATGCAGTTCGTGGTAGTTTTTTTGAGCCACAATCGGCCGGATTCTGGCTGCTCACGCTGTTGGTTATGCTGCTCCCGCTGTCACTCCAGTCTTCCAAGCTGTTAACCATAAAGTCGATTATTCTCTATGCACTTAGTGCGAGTGTGTTACTGGTGTACATGTTACTACGCAGTGTATTTGGCGCTGAGTTTATGTCGTTCGGTGCATTCTCGTCTCTTACGGCGACTCCAATTGGTGGATTCAATGACTTGGCGATGTTTTCAGGAGTCACCATTATTATGGCGTTGGTTACATTGGCACAGCTCCCGCTGAAGCCATTGGCGCAGTATGCTCTCTTGGGAGTGACAGGACTGGCATTGGTCCAGCTGGCAATTGTCAATTTTTTTATGGTATGGCTAGCTGTTGGATTTTTTGCACTTTTAATGTTTGTGTTTCAAGTTTCAAAGGACACAATATTTAAAAACGATGCACCGTCTAACGCCTCGCGAAGCGTTATTGTTGCAACCGCGGTAACTGCAAGCGTAAGTTTGGCATTTTTGGTTGCGGGTGATTATCTTGGTGCAAAGATTGGAGAAGTGGTGCAGGTAAACTACGTCGAGGTTCGCCCATCACTTGAGGCAACAATTAATATCACTAGGGCCGTATATGATAACGGAGATGCGATGCTTGGTGTTGGACCTAATCGTTTCGCTGATGCTTGGCGATTGTACAAGGATCCAGCAATCAACAATACCCTTTTTTGGGATACTGAGTTTACCGCCGGTGGCAGTTTAGTCGCTACTATCTTTGCTACTACTGGAGTGCTTGGTGGTGCGTTGTTTGTGCTATTCCACCTCGGACTTTTATATGCCGGATATCGAATGCTGCTTCGTCACCAGCAGCGTGATTCATACTGGTATTATGTCGCGTCACTTTCTTTTACTGCAGCCTGTTTCTTGTGGGGGTTTGCGTATGTATATGTGCCAGGCGTTGCGATGTTGCTCTTGGCTGCATTTTTTACCGGGTTGATGTTTGCTGCTTCGGCAGCGTTGCTGCCAAAGTCCGTAAGGACTATTTCACTAGCGAGCAATCAGTCGCGCGGATTTGCGCTCATGACAGTAGCAATTTTGGCTATTGTTGGAACGGCAGCGACTCTCTATTCCGTGGTGCATCAGTATCAGGCGCACCTGTTGTATGTGGAAGCAAGCACAGAAGCTACTACGCTCGATGCTTTTGATGATTTGCTCACAAAGGCTATTGGCCTGTATAAAGACGACCGATTTTTGGCGGCGAATGCACAAGCGTACGTAGCTGAAATGAACGCAATGATGCAAACACGTGATCTCTCTAAGGAAGAGGAACAGCAAGCATTGCTGGCCGTCGCTGAACGAGCTCTTGATCAGTCTGAGCGAGCGGTGCAGCTTGATCAGTCAAACCCACGTAATCATGCAGTCTTGGCGGCAGTATACGCAAATCTAGCGAGTCTAAAAGTCGGACCAGCCTTAGCTCGTGCAGAGAGTTCACTTGCAGATGCGCAGCATTTTGATCCAACAAATCCTGGATATCACTTGATGGCGGCACAACTCGCTGCACGCATTGGTGATGTGGAGAAAGCGCAGAGTGAAATTGATGCTTCTCTGAAATTAAAACGAAATTATACTGAAGCACTCTATCTTGCTGCACAGCTGGATATTGCCGCCGGTGATGTGGCTTCTGCCATCGAGACAACTCGATCAATTATTACGTTAGAACCACAGAATCCAACGCGATACTTCCAGCTTGGTGTGTTGCTGGCCGCAAATAATGATCTTGATCAGGCAATTGCTGCGTACCGTGCTGCCATCGCACTTGATACACAATACGCAAATGCGCGTTACTTACTTGCCCTTGCGTATCTCAACTCCAATCGCACAGACGAAGCGCTCAGTCAGCTGTATGTGATTAAGGAAACCAATGGAGAGAATCAGGAGCTTCTTGGTCTGATTGAGCAGGTTGAAAGTGGTACATATGTTCCGCCGACAGAAGCTGAGATTACCCCACCATTATCAGATGTGGTCGCAACTGATGGAGACGGCGAGCTGCTTACTCCGTCCGATATAGCCTCTGGTCTTTTGACGCCGCTGAATACAATGAGTACTGCCATTGAAACTGATGCTCGTGCGGATGAATCTGCTTCTGCTGAATCAGACGCTACTACTGATGTAACCGAATCTGTAGACACTGAGTAGTAGAGAACATGGTTACGCGGGTATTTAATTTAGTGTATAAGGAGGTGCGTGGTTTGCATCAGGCGGCATATATTCTTGCGCTTTTCGCGCTTGGTTCTCAAATACTTGCTGTGGTCCGTGATCGTCTCTTAGCACATACTTTTGGTGCTGGAGCAGAGCTCGATTTGTACTATGCAGCATTTCGAATTCCAGATTTGTTATTTGTGTTGTTTGCTTCAGTTTTGTCCATTTATGTGTTGCTGCCATTCGTTAATCAGGCAACTCTGAAAGACGGTGATCAGGCAGGTGCTGGGGTGCTTTCCCAAGTGTTTACACTCTTTTTGTATGTGTATGTAACTGTTGCTGGAACGTTGGCATTTTGTGCACCTTGGTACGTACCAAGATTATTCCCCGGCTTTGCAGGTGAGTACGATACGTTTGTTCTGTTGTTGCAAGTTTTGTTGCTCCAGCCGTTATTGCTGGGATTGTCCAGTCTTTGTGGTGTTGTAACACAGATGAATCATCGATTTATTTTGTATGCACTTAGTCCGCTTCTGTACAATATAGGCATTATTCTTGGGATTGCGGTGTTTTATCCGTTGTATGGTCTTGGTGGATTGGCTCTCGGTGTAGTGGTGGGTGCGTTTGGACATGTGCTTATTCAGGTGCCGTTTGTCGTGCGTAGCTCGTATTCATTTGCTCTTGTCAGACATATTGACTTCTCGCTTATCAGGCGAATCTTAGTCGTATCAGTGCCGCGGGCGCTCACACTCTCAATCAATCAAATTGTACTTCTGGTGCTGGTTAGCATGGCGTCACTGATGGCAGCGGGGTCTGTATCGGTATTTCAATTTGCGTTTAATTTGCAGTCAGTACCATTAGCGATTATTGGTATGAGCTATTCGGTAGCCGCCTTTCCAACACTTTCTAATCTTTTTGCAAAAAAAGATCATGACGGATTTAATGTGCAATTGCTCACGGCACTGAGACATATTATTTTTTGGTCAGTGCCAATTATCGGTCTCGTTGTGGTGCTTCGAGCACAGATTATTCGAGTGCTGCTCGGGAGCGGTGCATTTGACTGGAGCGACACCAGACTTACCGCAGCAATGCTTGCCATTTTTGTACTCTCACTTATAGCTCAAGCCGTGTTGCTTCTTTTGGTTCGGGCATTTTATGCAGGAGGTAAAACGATGCTTCCGTTGTGGGTTGCGCTTGGCAGCTCAGCAGTATCAATTGTGTTGGCGTATTGTTTTCGGGCGCTGTACGCAAATCATGAAGGAGTCCAGACATTTCTCACAGAAGCACTTCGTTTGAAGGATGTACACGGTGCTGAGGTTTTGGTCCTGGCATTAGCATTTATTGGTGGGCAGTTTGTGCAGCTGGTGGTGTTGCTTTTGGTTTCAGTACGCACGTTCAGAATCAGCTACCGACCGCTCTGGTGGCTCATGACCGAATCAGTGATTGCTGCACTCTCTGGTGCTATTGCGGCGTATGTTACGCTGGCATTTATTGTTGATGGGGTAAACCAAGAGACGTTTTTAGGGATTTTGATTCAAGGTGGTGTCGCAGGAATTATGGGACTTGTTGCAGTTATTTTGGCGTATATTGCCACTGGCGCTCCAGAGCTTCGTGAGATTTACCGCTCATTCCAGACCAAGATTCTTAAGACTGATATCATCGCACCGCAAGAAGAAGCGTTGCATGACTAGTCTTTTTTGAAAAGTGCGGTAGAGTAGAGCCACTTTTATGCAGATTCGAAATTTTAGTATTATTGCGCACATCGACCACGGTAAATCTACCTTGGCTGACCGTATGCTTGAAGTAACCAACACAGTGGAGGCACGTAAAATGAAAGAACAGGTGCTTGACTCTATGGATCTTGAGCGCGAGCGTGGAATTACCATCAAGATGCAGCCAGTGCGGATGCGGTACCAGCACGAGGGCACCGAATATGAATTCAACCTCATCGATACGCCGGGGCATATCGACTTTTCCTACGAGGTATCACGTGCGCTAAAGGCAGTGGAAGGGGTGCTTCTCTTGGTAGATAGTACACAGGGTGTGCAAGCTCAGACACTGACAACACTTCAGATGGCAAAGGATCAAGGGCTCACAATCATTCCTGTGCTCACTAAAACTGACGTCCCTCACTCCAATCCCGAAGAGGTGGGTGATGAAGTGATGCGACTACTTGGGTGTGAGCGCGACGATATTCTTTTGGTGTCAGGTAAGACGGGAGATGGGGTGCCGGCGCTCCTTGAGGCTATTTGTCTACGGATTCCGCCGCCGGCACCCAGCAAGCTCGATGACTATCGAGGACTTATTTTCGATTTTGCGTACTCAAATCATCGCGGGATTATTGTCTATATGCGCGTGTTTGATGGCGAGGTGAAGAAGGGCGATGTGCTCAAGTTTGCTGCGAGCAAGCGAAGTTTTACAGCGCTTGAGGTGGGAATCGTCACACCAGAAGAGGTGCCGGTGGATAGTCTCAATGCGGGCGAGATTGGCTATATCGTCACTGGTATTAAAGAGCCAGGTGTGGCCGGCGTTGGTGATACTCTCATGAAAGAGAAGGCCGCTGTGCCAGCGCTCTCAGGATATCAACAAGCACACCCGGTAGTGTGGTCTTCAATTTTTCCAGAGAACCAAGATGAATTCACACAGCTTCGCCAGGCACTTGATAGACTCCAGCTCTCAGATTCTTCGCTCTCATACGAAGAAGAATCTTCCGGTGTCTTGGGCCGCGGTTTTCGCTGCGGTTTTCTGGGGATGCTGCACATGGAGATAATTACTGAACGGCTCCAGCGAGAATTTAATATTGATATTATTATTACCTCGCCATCGATTTCATATGAAGTGACGTGGGCAGATGGTAAGATTGAAAATATCTATGCTGCCAACCGTTTTCCAGAGTGGGGTGAAAAGGTGTCAGTTCGAGAGCCTTGGATTCTTGGTCAGATTATCCTTCCGGGTGATTATATTGGCAACGTGATGACACTTTTGTATGAACATGAGGCAAGTGTGATTGATACGGAGCTGTTCAGTGACGGGCGTACGCTACTCGCAATTGAAATGCCGCTACGTGAGCTCATGCGCGGTTTCTTTGATCGGCTGAAGAATGCGAGTAGCGGATACGCATCACTGTCGTATGAGATTGCTGAGCTTCGTCCGGCGACGGTAACCAAACTTGATGTGCTTGTAGCCGAAGAAGAAGTTCCTGCCTTTTCTCGTGTCGTGGGTATCGTGCGAGCTGAGACTGACGCTAAGGCAGTGACTGAGAAATTATATACGACACTACCAAAGCAACAATTTGTGGTAAAAATTCAAGCAAAAGTGATGGGAAAGATTATTGCCACCAAGAAGATTTCAGCACTCCGCAAAGATGTGACTGGCCATCTCTACGGTGGAGATATCACTCGAAAAATGAAGTTGCGTGAAAAGCAGAAAAAAGGGAAAGCAAAGGCGCTCGCGCGTGGGAAGGTGCATATTCCGCCAGAAGTTTTTATGAAAATGATGAAGGGAGACAACTAATTTGGGTGAGATTAAAACATAAAAGCGGGCGACCCGAAGGGTCGCCCGCTTTTATGTTTTAAAATAATCCAGCGCCGCCAGAGTAGGTGAGAATCATGCCGATGATAATAATCACTGCAATGACACCCCAAATCCATTTTATAGCAGCCTTAGTGCGTCGATGAAATAAGATACTCATGGCGACTATTGTACCTGAAGTCCGTAAAGAGGCAAAGTCATCAAATTACGATACAATACTCTCATGTTTGATTTTCACCAAAAGCGTAAACTTCGGGCGGTAATAAATTCACCCTTCACCCAAGCTGTACTTTTGGCATTGGTGTTCATGATCGCTTGGAGCGCGTATGTACGATTTGATATCGCGATGGAAATGCGTGATCGCCGAGTACAGGCGGAGTTGCAAGCTGCAGCGCTTGAGGCACGTAAAACAGAGCTCGAAAAACAGGTAAAGTATCTTTCGAGCGAGCGTGGTATTGAAGCGGAAATGCGCCGACAGTTTGATGTGGCTTTGCCTGGTGAGCAGGTGGTGGTTATTGTCGAAGAGCAAGATAGCGGGTCTGAGGTGTTGCCGCTTTCTACTTCAACTCCAGAAGAATCGTCTGTGCGGCACTGGTACCAGTTTTGGCGGTAAGTCACGGTTTTGGTATACTTAAGAACGTATTAAATTAAATTTTCACTATGGATAAGCCAGCAGTAACAATCTACAGCACGCCAGTATGTCACTTTTGTCATGCTGCTAAAGAGTTTTTTGCCGAAAACAATGTCACATATACTGAGCATGATGTGGCCGGTGACGCAGAAAAGCGTCAAGAAATGATCGACATGACTGGCCAAATGGGCGTGCCAGTAATCCGCATCGGTGATGACGTAATTATTGGCTTTGATGAGCCAAAGCTAAAAGAACTGCTCTCACTCTAGGGTGCTTAAAAGCGGCTTAGGCCGCTTTTTTAGTTTGTAGTACTTATGCACTTTGTAGCTGCCAACCAAAAGATTGATAAACGCTAGTATGCTGATAGTTCTAAAACCTTCTTCGTTGCTGACAGTTGCCAGGTCGATAATAAAAGGAATGATGAGTGCGTACACGATCAAACCTGCACAAGTGATTGTTTTTATCCGTAACGTTGAAATAAATACGCGTCTGGCTGAGTATCCCGCGATTACTTGTGCGACTTCTTGATTGGCTCGAAAGGCTGGGAACCAAGTAAGGCCGGCGTTTGTTTCCGGGTCACTGTGCTGTGTTTTTTTGTGTAGCATTGATGATCCGGCTTTTGCACCCAAAATATTCACACTGCCAGCTGCAATCCAGCCTATATACACCGCTGCTATTATTCCAATGAAGTGAGCCCAGCCAGCAATTTGTCCTAGGATTGCGATAACTAAGACTACTGTTGTTCCCGGGAAAAAACTACCAATAATATAGAGTCCTTCAAAAAAAATGGAGAGAAACGCAGCCAAAAACAACCAACCGCCTTTAGCTGATTCGATAAATGCAATCAAGTCTGCAATGCCAGGAATATTTGTCTGGAACAATCCCAAAATACCGTAGATGAGTAGAAATACACCTGTAGCAATCCAAACAATCCCACTGCGCAGATGTTCTGTATGCGTTTGCATGCATGCAGTATACAATAGTTAGCATTACTACAGGTAAGCTTAGGTACGTATGAGTGGCACCGCTACAAAAGAATTGATTCGCTTTTTTTCTATTTCGTTTTTCTTTGCAACGGCCGTAACGATTGCAATGTATGCGTTTGAATTACCTGCCGAGGCGTTAGTGCTAGTTATGGGATCAGTTTTCTTTTCAGCAATTGTATGTGAAAAAATTGATGGTGTTTCGGTCGCAAAAAATATTCTCAGTCAGTTTACGACTGTCCGTTGGGTAAAAATAGTAAAATCATACGCATTTTTTGCCGTACTCTTTTTGTGTATACAAATCATGTGCATTATGTTGCTGTCCTTTGTCTCACCAGCATTCGGGACTTTGGTTACGAGCGATGTTGCATTTCAGCAGTTGAATGCGCAGGTTGGCTTTGGCTATAGCCAGACGATGTCGCTCGTTCAAGCCGCGTTTGGCAGCGTGCTCATGGCAATTATTTTGGGCGCTACGATTAGTGGTGCTTTTGCTTTTTTAGAAGAGTATGCGTGGAGAGGGTATGTATATCAAAAAACTGCTGAGCTCAGCTACTTTAAACAAGATATGATAATTGGAGTATTGTGGGGCTTGTGGCATGCTCCAGCGATTATGCTGCTTGGCCTCAATTATCCAGACAATCGTTTGGAAGGAGTTATACTTATGGTTATTTTTACAACGGTAGTATCGTTTGTATTTAATGCGATGAGGCGCAGTTCTGGGTCTGTCGTGTTGAGTGCAATGGGGCACGGTTTCATAAATGCTGCTGGTGCACAAATACTCTTCTTTGCAGGTCAGCCTGATGGGCTACTTGGTCCGGTAACGGGACTGAGTGGTATAATGGCTTTTCTTATTACCTACGCAGTAATGCGTTTTGGTGCTGTTACAGCGCGAACTACCTAGTCTTTGTGTACACAATTGACTGAAGAATAAAGACAGCAATTAATACAGCAATAATAAGACTGCTCGTAGGTACGTCAACATAGAGCGCCGTTGCAAGGCCAATTGTCACAGATACTACTGAGACTCCGATTGATGTGAACACCAATCCTTTAAATGAGGTCACCCAGTTTCGTGCGCTGAGTACTGGAATAACGAGCAGTGCGCCGATCAGCAGACCTCCAATCGTTTTGATTCCTACCCAGACAGCAATTGCTAAAATCCAAAAGTATAGCAACGAGACGAGTTGGGGAGTGCGCTTAAACGGGATAACGTACCGCGGGCTTTGGGTTGCGCCAAGGAGCGGGTACCAAAAGTGCCACACAGCACCAACGACAAATATGGTAGCACAAAGAATAGCTATGAGGTCGCTCGTCGTGAGTGTTAGAATACTTCCAAACAGGTAATTTTCAAAAGAAAAGGCTGTATCTTTAGCAATGTGCACAAAGGCTAATGCAAGAGCCAGACCACCGCTTAAGAAAAACATGGCAAGCGCGTCGGGACTGTATGAGTCTGAGTCAAGCAACCACCAGATTAGCGTGCTGACTAAAATAAGTGTTGGAAGGGCTCCCCACCACGGACTTACTCCCACGAGTAGTGCACCCCCAATACCCGCCAAAGCGACATGAGCAAACATATCTGAGGCGATTGATTGTCTACTTTGCACGACAAATGGACCGAGGATACCGGCTAAGATGGCCATACCAATACCGCCAAGGAATGCATATTGTACAAATGTGTATGTGAGTAGTTCCATGGTTGTTAGTGGAGTGAATTACGAGGCTTGGGTGGGTTGCTGGACGAGCAGTGATGATGAATGACCTGTGGTGGTTCTTCTATTGGGGAAAGGGTCGTTTGGTGGCAGTCAGTGCGTAGGGTTTTGTTGAGGCATAAAACGCGATCACTGAGTGGCAACACGCTCTCAATGTCATGCGAGACCAAGAGGACTGTCATGTGATGGTCTTGTTGCAGGTGTCTAATAAGTTCGTATAAGCCACCACGGGAAACATAATCTACCGCAGCCAGCGGCTCGTCCAAAACGAGAA